>CAVAPB010000001.1:0-232619 GCA_963590415.1 Anaerovoracaceae bacterium
ATAACAAATTTTCGGTATCTCTCCCTCAGTCATTTTTCAGAAGAAAAATGACAGCCTTGCCCTCTTGCGGTGCCCGATTTTGTTTATGCGGCTTGGAGCGCCGCACAAAATCGACCGCTGCGCCAATAGATGCTTCCTTTATCCGCCACAGGCGGCGGTCGCATATGTTGCCCGTCAGTGGAAAGCTTAGTTCTGCGAACATTTTAATTTGATGTTTATTAGCGGCTGGAGCAAGCCCCCGCCCTACCCGATATTGAAACGCACAGCTCTTCACTATTCACTGTTACATATTACCTCGCCCGCAAGGGCGCTGTCCCCTACTCTTCGATTATGCAATCGGTAAAAACACAGGTAAGCATATTTTCTTTTATCCCCCGTTTAATTCTGAAATTGAACGGGGGATTTTTGTTTATTCCGCTGCGCATTTTTATGATTGAAAAAGTCTAAGTGAGCAAAATCGTGCATTTTGAGTTTGATATTATTGCATATTTAACAATGAATCTGGCAGGTTATAGGTATAAACGCCGATTTTATTTGCGTACTATTGACGGTATTTGAGCATTTTTGTATAATTAAGGCACAACAAGAGATTCGGAGGTGTGAATATGCTTACGACCGACAGAAGAGCGCAAATTCTTGAAATTCTGCGTCAGAACGGCTCGGTTACCGTTTCAAAGCTTGCCGAAAAATTTGAAACGAGCGAATCTACGATAAGGCGTGACCTTTTGGCTCTTTCCCAGCTCGGAAAAATAAACAAGGTTCACGGCGGAGCGACCGCTCTCGGTCAGGAATTTCTCCATAACGAAGAGGATTTCAACGAAAAATCGCTGATGAATATCAATGAAAAGGAAGCCATTGCAAAATATGCCGCTTCGCAGATAAACGACGACGATTTTGTTTTTATCGACGCAGGCACAACAACCTTTCTTATGACAAAATATATAACCGCTCACAAGGCTACATTCGTAACAAACGGAATTGCCCATGCAAAGGAGCTGACAGCTAAAGGCTGTAAAGTTTTTGTTATCGGCGGCGAATTAAAAAGCACAACTGAGGCAATCATAGGTTTAGTAGCTGCTTCAAATCTTCAGAAATATAATTTTTCAAAAGCGTTTATCGGAACAAACGGCGTCAGCGAAAAGCAAGGCTTTACAACCCCTGACACCGAGGAGGCAATGCTCAAGGCGGTTGCTATTGAGCGAAGCTTTGTAACCTATGTGCTTTGTGACCATACAAAGTTCGGTAAGGTCTCGGCGGTTACATTCTCTCCGATTGCGGCAGCGTGTATAGTCTGCGACAAATGCGACGACGAACAGCTTAAATCAAAAACGGTAGTGAAAGAGGTGACTGCATAATGGTTTACACCGTTACTCTCAATCCGGCTCTCGACTATGTGATGAAGCTCGGCAATCTCCGAACCGACGACATAAACCGTACTGACGGCGAGGAGATTTATTACGGCGGAAAGGGTATAAATGTATCCGTCATTCTCACACAGCTCGGAATTCCCAATACGGCGCTCGGGTTTCTCGGCGGATTTACGGGAAAAAAACTTGAAGAAATGCTCAAAGCGGACGGTATCAACTGCGATTTCAACTACCTTAAAAACGGCGACACAAGGATAAATGTCAAAATCAAAGCCGACAAGGAAATCGACCTCAACGCCTGCGGTCCCGAAATTACAAAAGAGGATATGCAGAGCTTTCTCAAAAAGCTTGACGGCATAAAGGACGGCGATTATCTTATCCTCGCAGGCTCAATACCGAAAACTCTACCCGACGACATTTACGAACGAATGCTTGAACGGGTCAGTGACAGAAATGTAAACTGCGTGGTTGACGCCACGGGCGCCCTGCTTAAAAATGTGCTCAAATACAAGCCGTTTCTGATAAAGCCCAATCATCACGAGCTCGGCGACCTGTTCTCGATTGAAATCAAGAACGACGGGGATATAGTTAAATACTCAAACAAGCTCCGTGAGATGGGTGCAAGAAATGTACTTGTTTCAATGGCAAAGGACGGCGCAATGCTCACGGACGAAAACGGAAATGTTCACAAGATAGGCAACGCAAAGGGCAAGCTCGTAAACTCCGTAGGCTGCGGCGACAGTATGGTGGCAGGCTTTACCGCAGGATATATCAAAACCGCCGACTACTCCTACGCGTTAAGGCTCGGCTCGGCTTGCGGAAATGCAACGGCGTTTTCGGAAAAGCTTGCAACAAAAGAAGAAATCGAACGCGTCTTTGACGCAGAATATAAATAAGGAGGAATACTTATGAAAATCATCGACTTGTTGAAAAAAGACGCAATCGCTCTTAATGTTTCTCTCGGAAGTAAGGAAGAAGCGATTGACAAGTTGATTTCCCTGCATGAGAAAGCAGGAAACCTTGCAGACAGGGCAGCTTATAAAGAGGCTATCCTTGCAAGAGAGGATCAGGGCTCGACAGCCATAGGCGAGGGAATTGCCGTTCCGCACGCAAAATCGGACAGCGTAAAGGTTCCCGGTCTTTCGGCAATAACGGTTCCGGATGGCGTTGATTACGGCGCACCCGACTCCAAGCCCTCGGACATTCTGTTTATGATTGCCGCTCCCGTTGACGGCGACCTGCACCTTGAAATCCTCTCCCGTCTTATGGTAATGCTTATGGAGCCCGAATTCTGCACGGCTCTGCGCAACGCAAAATCGGCGGACGAATTTTTAGACATAATCGATAAAAAAGAAGCAGAGAAATATCCCGAAGAGGCGGCAAAGCCCGAAGCAAAGCCCGACGGTTACAGAATACTTGCCGTTACCGCTTGTCCGACAGGCATAGCGCACACCTATATGGCGGCGGAAGCGCTTGAAAAGGCGGGCGAAAAGCTTGGCTATCCGCTTAAAGCCGAAACAAACGGTTCGGGCGGCGCTAAAAATGTGCTCACAAAAAATGAAATCGCAGAATGTGACGGAATTATCGTTGCCGCAGACAAAAATGTCGAAATGGCTCGCTTTGACGGCAAGCCCGTTATAAAGACCTCGGTTTCAAACGGAATAAACAAGCCCGAAGAGCTCATCAAAAAAATCGTTGACGGAAAAGCCTCAGTGTATCACGCAGACGAAAGCGAAAAGCAGGCCGTTGACGATGACGAAAAAGAAAGCGGCTGGCACAGAGTATACAAGCATCTTATGAACGGCGTATCGCATATGCTCCCGTTCGTTGTCGGCGGCGGCGTCCTCATAGCGCTCGGCTTCCTGTTCGACACTGTTGCGGGCAATGCGGATGTCGGCGGAACCTTCGGCTTCACAAACCCCGTTGCGGCAATCGTGTTCTGGATAGGTAAAGCGGCATTTGCGCTTATGCTTCCCATCCTTTCGGCTTACATCGCATCGTCCATTGCGGACAGACCCGGTCTTTTACCCGGTATGGTCGGCGGCGTGTTTGCCGCAAACGGCTACACCTTCAGTTCATTGATTGAAAATCAGAATCTTGTCGGAGACGACAAAGCTGTATCGGGCTTCCTCGGCGCACTGCTCGCAGGCTTCCTCGCAGGCGTTATCGTAAATCTCCTCAAAAAGGCGTTCTCGTGGTTGCCGAAGTCGATGGACGGAATTAAGCCCGTATTTATTTACCCGCTTTTCGGCACGCTCATTATGGGCTTGCTTATGTGTCTTGTAAACCCCGTAATCGGCGTTATCAACACAGGCCTTTCCTCTTTCCTCTCATCGCTCGGCGAAACAAGCAGAATACTTCTTTCAATCGTACTCGCGGCAATGATGGCAGTGGATATGGGCGGACCGTTCAACAAAGCGGCTTATGTTTTCGGCACGGCGGCAATAGCGGACGGCAACACCTGGATTATGGCGGCTGTTATGATAGGCGGTATGGTTCCCCCGATTGCAATCGCACTTTCAACAACCTTTAATAAAAAGAAATGGACATCGGAAGAAATCAAATCAGGGCCCGTCAACTATCTTATGGGTCTCTGCTTCATCACCGAGGGCGCTATCCCCTACGCAGCTTCCGACCCGTTGAGAGTTATCCCCTCTTGTATGGTAGGTTCGGCTGTTGCGGGTGCTCTTACCTCGCTGTTCAATGTGGCCTGCCCCGCACCTCACGGCGGAATATTCACATTTATAGTCTGCGATCATCCGCTTCTCTATATCGTAGCCCTTATCGCAGGCTCGATAGTCGGAGCGCTGATGCTCGGACTTCTCAAAAAGAACAGCTCGCAGGCGGCATAACAATAAAACAACACCGAGGGGCAAGCCGCCCCTCGGCACGTGCAAAGGAGAATAATTATGGTACAGAAAACTTTTACAATTACTAACAAAATGGGACTTCACATGCGTCCGGCAAATGTCTTTGTAACGGAAATGTCAAAATTTTCCTCGGACATCGAAATTCTTTTCGGCGGCAAAAAAATCAACGGCAAAAGCATTATGAACATAATGGCAGGCTGTATCAAATGCGGCAGCGAAATTACCGTTGAGTGCAGCGGCGCAGACGAAAACGAAATGCTTCAAAAAGCCGAGGAGCTTATCACATCGGGCTTCGGCGAAGAATAATATCGCTTACGGCTTAAAGAAAGGATGAGTTCAATGCTTAAAGGAATCGGCGCGTCACAGGGCTTCGGAATCGGTAAAGCAGTTGTCATAAAAGACATAAACCTTGACTATTCATCCGTAAAATATACCGATTCGGAAGATCAGAAAAAGCGTCTGCGTTCGGCGGTTGCCGACTTTTCCGACGAAACAAAAGCGCTTGTTGCGGAGCTTAAAAAGAACGCAGGCGAAAAAGAGGCGGAGATACTCGAAGGACACCTCGTTATGCTCGAGGACCCGTTTATGCTCTCTCAAATGGAGGAAGCTATCGACAACGGCTCCGTTGCCGAAGCGGCGGCGGACAGCATATGCACAATGTTCATTGATATGTTTTCGGGAGTTGACGATGAGCTTACCCGTCAGCGTGCTTCGGATGTCAAGGACATAAGGGATAGCCTTTTGCGCCTGCTTTTGGGTGTTAAAAGTGTGGACATTTCAGCCGTGCCCAAGGGCTCGGTCCTCATTGCCAAGGACTTTACCCCGTCTATGACCTCGCAGATAAACAAGGACAATGTCTCGGCAATCATCACAGAGGTCGGCGGAGTTACAAGCCACAGCGCAATCCTCGCCCGTGCAATGGGCATACCCGCCGTTTTATCGGTTGTCAACGCTGTTGAAAAAATTTCGGACGGCGATATGCTCATTGCCGACGGCTTCAAGGGCAAGGTGTTTACCGACCCCACCGAAGCGGAGCTTAAAGAATACAGGGACAAGCAAGCCGCATATCTCAAGGAAAAAGAAAGTCTTAATGAGTATTTTTCAAAAGAGACCGTTACAAAATCGGGCGTCAAAAAGCGTGTGTACGGCAACATCGGCAAGGCGGAGGACGCACAAAATGTAATACAGAACGGCGGCGAGGGTATCGGTCTTTTCAGAACCGAATTCCTGTTTATGGACAGGACCTCTCTCCCGACCGAGCAAGAGCAGTACGAAGCTTATTCGACAGTCGCAAAGACGATGGACGGCAAGGAAGTTATAATCCGCACGCTTGACATCGGCGGAGACAAGGCGATAGATTATCTAAAAATCGAAAAAGAGGACAACCCGTTCCTCGGTCACCGTGCGGTGAGATACTGCCTTGACAATCCGAAGATTTTTAAGACTCAGCTTCGTGCAATCCTCCGTGCAGCGGTTTTCGGCGACATAAAGGTCATGCTTCCGCTTGTCACAACGCTCGACGAGGTTCGAAAGACAAAGGCACTTATCGAGGAATGCAAAAATGAGCTTAAAGACGAGGGTCTCAGGTTTGCCGACATTCCCGTAGGCGTTATGATTGAGACGCCGTCGGCGGCAATAATTTCCGACCTGCTCGCAAAAGAGGTTGCGTTCTTTTCCATAGGCACAAACGACCTTACCGGCTACACCATGGCGGTTGACAGAGGAAATGCCTCTGTTTCCGAGCTGTACGACCCGACTCAGCCTGCGGTTCTGCGGCTTATCGAAAGGACTGTTAAAAACGCAAAGAAGGCGGGCATACCCGTCGGTATGTGCGGAGAAGCGGCAGCCGATATACGCCTTATCCCCAAGCTTTGCGAATGGGGGCTTGACGAATTCTCGGTAACCCCATCCTCAATTTTGCAAACAAGAAAAAATATATGCGAATGTGAATAACGGAATTTTCACAAATTTGTCCTCATTGAATATATGTGTCCCGCATAAAATCAACCTAAAGTTGACTTTATGCGGAATTTTTTTGCATTTTTACTTTATAGTTGATGTTTCCTGTGGTAATATAAATGGAAAAGGGGTTGATTTTACGGAAAGGTTTTGTTCACAAACAATAAAGGAACTCAGGTTAAAAACAGGAATGTCTCAAAAGGAGCTGAGCAAAAGGCTCGGTATAAGCAATCGCGCGGTTTCAAAATGGGAAAACGGTCTTTCCCAGCCGTCAGCCTTGCACATTTTCAAATTGTCGGAGATTTTCAATGTTCCGATGAACTCCTTTTATGAGAGTGTAAGTACCGTATCCGTAAAGCCTGTCGCTTCGGGTATGCTTTCGGTTACCGATATATATAAAATCGGCAGAGGCCCGTCAAGCTCTCACACAATCGGCCCCGAAAGGGCTTGTGAAATTTTCAAAGCGAGAAACAGACAAGCCGATTATTTCAAAGCCGTGCTTTACGGCTCGCTTGCCAAGACGGGCAAGGGCCACGGAACCGACACCGTAATACGCAAGACCCTATCCCCCGTAAAATGCGATGTGGAATTTGATTTTACCCGTGAGGAGCTTCCGCACCCCAACACAATGCTTTTGTCGGCATACAGGGACGGACTGGAAACAAGCTCCGTTCATGTTTTCAGCGTAGGCGGCGGAGATATTGTTTTTGAGGGAGAAGAGGTATCGTCCAAAGATGTGATTTACCGACACACCAAATTCAATGAAATAGCCGAATACTGCCGCAGCAGGCAAATAAGGCTGTGGGAATATGTCGAGGAAAACGAAAACGACAGTTTTGAAGAATATATGAAAAATGTATGGGAAACTATGAAGCTATCCATACACAACGGGCTCAATGACGAGGGCATACTGCCCGGCGGACTGAATATTCAAAAAAAGGCAAAGGCTCTCTATAACAGTCAGCACATAGACGAAAAAGCCGAAACAAAGGAAAACAGAATTGTCTGCTCCTACGCTTTTGCGGTCGGCGAACAAAACGCCTCGGGCGAGACCATCGTTACCGCTCCGACCTGCGGTGCGGCTGGAGTTGTACCTGCGGTTTTATACTATCAGCAAAGGAAAAACGGCTTCGGCGACGCACAGATAATAAAAGCGCTTATGACCGCAGGACTTATCGGAAATCTTATCAAGACCAACGCCTCGATTTCGGGTGCCGAGTGCGGCTGTCAGGCTGAAATCGGCAGCGCCTGCGCCATGGCCGCGGCGGCTCTGTCGGAGTTGTTTGAATTAAGCATTGACAAAACCGAATATGCGGCGGAAATCGCAATCGAGCACCATCTCGGTCTTACCTGCGACCCGATTTGCGGTCTTGTGCAAATTCCGTGTATTGAGCGCAATGCGGTTGCCGCCATGAGAGCAATAAACGCCGTAAACCTTGCCAATTTCCTGTGGGATACAAGAAAAATATCTCTCGATAATGTAATTCAGGCAATGAAAGAAACGGGGCTCGACCTGTCGTCGGAATACAAGGAAACCTCCGAGGCAGGGCTTGCGAAAATAAAGCTGAAATGAGCAATATCGTTATTTTCGTCGATTTTTGCAGCTTTTTCTGAATTTTTTTCTATTATTTTACAGTTGTTCATTACAAGTTCATTTTTCTGCCGTATAATTATTTTCATATTAAGATAAAAATCCGAATAAAGAGGTGACCCAATGGCATCTCGCCGTCTTAAACACAAATATGCCCTTATTACCGAAAAGCTTTCCGAATCGGCAAAAAGCGTGTTACCCATCGTAGCCGTTGTCATTGCCCTTTCGCTTACAATAGCGCCCATACCGACGGACCTGATGCTGAGTTTTCTTCTCGGCACACTGTTTCTGGTCATCGGCATGGGTCTTTTTTCGCTCGGAGCGGAAATGTCAATGACCCCGATAGGAAGCAAAATCGGAACATCGCTTACAGCCACTAAAAATCTGCCGCTTATTTTGCTTGTCAGCTTCGCCCTCGGCTTTGCGGTAACTGTTGCCGAACCCGATTTGCAGGTGCTCGCCCAAACCGTTCCGCATATTCCGAACAAGGTTCTGATTATGACCGTAGGTGCAGGCGTCGGCTTCTTCCTTGCGCTTTGTATGCTCAGAATTCTTACGGGCGCAAAGCTGAGATGGTTTTTAATCGCCTGCTATTCCGTCGTATTCGCCCTTGCAGCTTTTACGGATACTGATTTTCTCGGTATCGCCTTTGACTCGGGCGGCGTTACAACAGGTCCCATGACCGTTCCGTTTATCCTTGCTTTCGGGGTAGGTGTCGCACATTCCCGAAGCGACAAAGACGCGGAGGCTGACAGCTTCGGCCTTGTTGCGCTTTGCTCGATAGGTCCTATCCTTTCTGTCCTTTTGCTCGGTCTGTTCAGCTCGGGAGGCGATGCAACGGCGGAGATTTCAACAGCGGTATATGACAGCACGGTTCAAATAGGCAAAACCTACCTGTCGGCTGTTCCGAGTTATTTCTCGGAAGTCGCTCTGGCTTTAATGCCGATTTTCGTCATATTTTTACTGTTCCAAATATTTTCGCTCCGCCTTTCAAAACGAAAATTTGCTAAAATAACAATCGGAATATTCTACACATATATCGGGCTCGTTCTGTTCCTCACGGGTGTAAATGTCGGCTTTTCCTCACTCGGAGCGGTCCTCGGAGTTACACTCGGCGGGGGCAGACACAAATATCTTGTTATCCCCATTGCCGCACTGCTCGGCTGGTTTGTAATTTCCGCAGAACCTGCCGTAGCCGTGCTCGAAAAGCAGATAGAAGAGGTCAGCGCAGGAGCAATATCCGGCAAGAGCATAAAGCTCGGACTTTCCGTGGCGATTTCGGCGGCGATGGCTATTTCGGCACTTCGCGTTGTAACGGGAATTTCACTTATGTGGTTCCTCGTCCCGGGATATGTGATTTCCCTTGTACTCTCATTCTTTGTTCCCGACATTTACACGGCTATCGCCTTTGACTCCGGCGGCGTTGCCTCGGGCCCTATGACGGCGACATTTATGCTTCAGTTTATAATCGGCATATGCCACGCTTTCGGCGGAAACATTCTGCGTGACGCTTTCGGACTTGTGGCGCTGGTTGCAATGATGCCGCTTCTGACAATACAGGCAATCGGTTTTGTTTCCGAACGAAGGAAGAAAAAGGAAGCCGAGTCCGAACAGGAGGTCTACGACGACCTTGATATTATCGAATTTTGGGAGGAGGCCTGATTATGGAATATATAATATCCGTAGTTGCTCCGGATGATATAAAAGAGCTTGTCAGAATTCACAAGGAGCAGGAGATTCCGATTTTCATGACCGTATTCGGACACGGAACAGCGGTTCAAAGTATGCTCGACCTACTGGGCATCGATTCAAATGAGCGGCGTATCGTAATAGCCGTTGCAAGCTCGGAGAAAGCAGAAAAGCTGATAAAAGAAATAAAGCGATGCCTTTATATAGGTGTGCCGGGACACGGAATCATAATTTCAGTGCCGATAAAAAGTATAGGAGGCGGAAAAAGCGTGAATATTTTAGCACAGGGCGAAATGCCGAAAAAGGAACTTCCCAAAACAAATGCAGCCTATGAATTGATTGTCGCCGTTGCGAACGAGGGCAGGACGGATAAGGTTATGAATGCCGCAAGGGCTGCGGGTGCGACCGGCGGAACGGTAATACACGGAAAAGGTACAGCCTCCGAAGAAGCGGCGCACTTCCTCAACATCTCGATAGCAAGCGAAAAGGAAATGATTTTCATTGTTGCGAGAAAAGAGCAAAAGTCGGAAATAATGCGTTCCGTTCTTGAAAAGGCCGGCCCGAACACCGACGCTCGAACCGTGCTTTTTTCCCTACCCATAACCTCTGTTGAGGGTTTCGGTCTGTTTGAAGATTAAAACGAAAACGGCTGTCGCAACATAGAAAAGCCAAGTCTTACGACTTGGCTTTTCTGGCACCCCCTGCGAGAATCGAACTCACAACTAACCCTTAGGAGGGGTTTATTATATCCATTTAACTAAGGAGGCATAATTAGTATTAAATTGTAATCTTTCTTACAACGGCAATGTTGCATTACCTCTTAAAGGGTTTATTATTACGAGCAAAGCGAGTAACAAGGTTCTGAATGTGAAACATTCAGGTTCTTATAACGAGCCTGCGAGTAACAAGGTTCTGAACGCTTCTGCGTTCAGGTTCTTATATCCATTTAACTAAGGAGGCATATGTTCGTGTTAAATTGTCAGCCGCCGACGCATCATCAACCGCTTTCACTCAAACGAGCGTGATAATTGTACCAAAAATACGGTGCTTTGTCAATGAAAGACGCTATTGTTTTATTTTTATTTGTATGTTAAAATCAAATTATCTCAAATATAATAAAAAGGGTGAGATTATGGAAAAGTCAAACACAAAAAGAAATACCGTCATATGCGTATGCATTTTTACGGTTATTTTCGGCGCACTTCTTGCGCTTGCTACGGTTTTTGACCTGCGTGTAAGCGAAATACTCGTTCGCCTTGACCCGGGCGCTTACTTTACAAACAGCATTTTCGGCGCAGTTTTTGAATGTATCGGCTCATGGCCCGTTTACCTGTTTCTGAGTATTGCGTTCGCCTGTATTTACACGAACACAAAGCGCAGTAAAAACAAGCCGCTTCGCATTTTGGGTTCTGTCGCCTCAAATATCGCTTCGGTCGTCTGTATGTACATATTGGTAACCGACACCGTGGGTTATGCCGAAAGGCACGCCGATATTGAAAGCTTTACCTCTACGGTTTTTGCGAAAATCGTTTTCGTATTCGTCTCCGCAGCGTTCGGCGAGCTTATCTGCAACGCCTTTTCAAAGGTTGACGACAAAACAGCAAAGGCACTGCTTAAATATTCGTTTATCATTCTTTTTGCGGCGGCTTTTGCAAACATAATCGTAAACATAATCAAAAACATTATGTGCCGCCCGAGATACAGAACAATGAACTTCCTCGGCGACACCGAACACACGAATTTCCACCGCTGGTATCAGAAATTCTCCATGCCCTCGGAGGACTCGCCGCTCTATATTGCCTCGGCAAACGGACACAAGGTAGGCAAAGACGCATACCGCTCGTTCCCGTCGGGTCATACCTGTGCGGCGGCAACAACCTATACCCTGCTTGCGCTCCCGCACCTTTTCAAGAAGTACAATACGGTTAAAATGAAAGCCCTCCTGTACTTCGTTTCGGTAGCCGTAACCGCAACCGTAGCCGTCAGCAGAATTGTCTGCGGCGCTCACTTCTTCTCCGATGTCCTCGTCGGCGGCACGGCAATGTTTATCGGCGTTATGCTTGCAATCAAGATTTTTGTAAGAAAAGATTACGAAAGAGTATAATAGGATAAAGTTATACTAAAGCAAATCCCTGTTGAGATGCAGAATTACTGCTGTCCGACGGGGATTTTTTTGTTTTCCGCCTTTCGGGTAAAATAATAAAAAATACTCGGAGGGAAATTAAATGAGCGGACGGAAAATAACAGAAAATGTAATTCTGAGCTTTGAAAAGTATTTGTCGGAGCAAGAGAAAAGCCCCTCGACAATTGAAAAATATATCCGTGATGTCAGAGCGTTTGCGGTTTTCACTAAAAATTCGGAAATAACAAAAGAAACGGTTATTGCATACAAAAAGCATTTGCAAGAGAATTACGCCGTGCGTAGCGTTAATTCAATGCTTGCAAGTGTCAACAGTTTATTTTCTTTTTTAGGTTGGCACGATTTGCGAGTGAAGTCTCTGAAGCTTCAACAACAGGTATTCTGCCCCGAAGAAAAGGAGTTGACCAAAGCGGAATATTCACGGCTTTGCATGACGGCAAAAAGAAAGCACAACGAAAGGCTGAACCTCATTTTGCAAACGATTTGCGGTACGGGGATACGGGTCAGCGAATTGCAATATATAACCGTTGAGGCGGTAAGACGCGGTGAAGCGGTTGTGAACTGCAAAGCGAAAACTCGCTCGGTGTTTATCGTAAAGGAGCTGAAACAAAAATTGCTCCGATATTCTTCGGAGCAAGGAATTAAAAGCGGTATGATTTTTGTAACACGAACGGGCAAGCCGATAAGCCGCACAAACATTTGGCGTGAGATGAAAGCCTTGTGCAAAGAGGCAAATGTCAATCCGCAAAAGGTTTTTCCGCATAATCTGCGCCACCTGTTCGCCCGTGTGTTTTACGGCATTGAAAAAGACATTGCAAAGCTCGCCGATATTCTCGGTCATTCAAGTATCAACACCACAAGAATTTATATAATTTCAACAGGAACGGAGCATCGCAAGAAAATGGAAAATATGCGCTTGATAATGTAGCCTAAAAAACAAAAAATCCGCCACAATAGGCGGTAACAACATAATCGGCATTATGTTGTAAAGTCAAAACCGAACAATCAAAACATAACGCCTTTTATCAAAATTAACATATCATATAAAGCGTAAAAAGTCAAGAATCAAGTCAAAAAATGTATTTATAACCATAACGCCAAAACCTTTGTTATTGTCAGCTTTGACAATTTTCATAAGGCTTGTTTTTTCATACCCTTTTTTCTGCGTTTGAACAAATTTCAAGAGCGTTTATTTGATTGATATGTTCCTGTATACAACATAATGCCGATTATGTTGCACTTGAAGCAAAATGCAGGAGAGAGTTCAATGACACCGATTGTTTCTGTTATCGTCACAACACAAAAACAGCATTGATGCAATTGTCGGAAATGATCTGCTATTTCGCCCCTATGAGTAACAAGCAAATTGCGGATATTGAAGATCGAATCACTACAAAAATCTTTGAATTAAAAATATTCCGGACAAGACCACTTGTATCGTTAAACTCAATTCACTTCTTGACGAACGAAATCGAAAATGCGAATTATTGAAATGAGGTAGCTAAATGGATTATTCTGAATTGCTAAAAAAAGCAAATGCTCGTATATCTACTATCCCCTATGGTCAAGTTTTTCTAGCAAAGGATTTGTTTTCTGGAACAGAGTGGAATCAACTTCAAAAAGGCGAGAAACTAAATTTTGGAAAGCAATTTAAAAATGCCGTTTTAGATGAAAAATTTCCCGATGTTGTATATATTGGAAAAGCAGAAAACAACTCTGCACAATATCAAAAGATAAGAAATAATTAATCACGAAACAATTAACTTGTGAACAGTGCGGTATAATTCCCCTTATCAAGCAGGATGGCATATTTGTATGTCAATCCTGTGGAGTGAAGTATATCGTTGAAGAAGCAAAAAATGATGGTAAAAGGCACTGTAGAAGTTGCCGGCACTGTTTCTATCTAATGAACTAAAAAACTTTATCACAGGCTGTGCGTAACGCAAGAGGAACTTCAGATGATCTAACCGCTATTAGACATTATGAAAACATAAGCGTTAAAGACCCTGCTACTTGGGAAAGACGAAGAAAATGTTCTCTGCTAATTGTAAACATATGATAATAAATTAATTTTATGAGGAGGGTATATTGTGGCAACAAAGTTCAGACTTGGTGAGGGGGCAGAAAAATTCACATGCCCCTACTGCAAAATACAATTTAAGAAAGGAGACGAAGCAATTTCCTGTCCTACATGTCAGACATTACATCACGCAAGTTGTTGGGAAGAAAACAAAGGGTGTACAACTTTTGGTTGCCCAGAACAACATTATGAAACACAAGAAACGAATACGGGTAATGTATACCTAAATTGTGGAGAAACATTAGATGACAGGCAGACATATTGCCCAAATTGTGTGCAACAAGTAGGAGTACAAATTGATTCAAATATCACTCCCACTGTTTCACAGCTTAATTCAAGCATAAATAAATCGAATAAAAAGAAAAGCAAAATACCACTTATTATCGGATTCATTATTTCTGCTGCTATTATCGTTTTAGTACTACTTCCGAAAGGCGGTGTAGCAACAAAAAATTTCAACACAATGTATTCTGATATTGCAGATAAACCCTGGTGTGAGATAGCTTATGATGGAACATGGATGAAAATTGATACAAACCCTTTAGACATTGACGGTTTAGATTATTCACAAGCAATATTGGAAGTACAATCAATCAATTCAACTCTTGGTTTCTCCTCATCAGTTTATCAAGAAATGCTTGACACAAGAGCTCTTGACGGTCGTCAGAGTGCTTCCTGCGATAAATACGAGGTTTCGTGGTCATATCATCCAAGTCATGGTTTGGAAATATTGTATAAAATTAAAAACTAAAACACGGATATAAGCGCTTGTCAAGAGAACAAAAAACTAACAAATTATTATATGAGGTGATTATAAAATGGAGATTATGTATTTATTTTTTATTCTTGTTGTTGCGGCGTTATTGGGGCTGATTCCGGGTAACATCGCCAAAAAGAAAGGCTATAGCTTCGCTTTGTGGTGGTTTTACGGATGGATGCTTTTTATTGTCGCTATCATTCATGTAAATTTAATTCCCGACAAAAACGCACAGCAACCGTATATTCGCTCAAACAGCATTTCAAATTATCCGCCGTCAAGTATTGAACAAAGCGCAATAGAGGAACTTAAAAAATACAAGGAACTGTTTGACCAAGGTGTAATTACCGAAGCAGAATTTCAAGTAAAAAAAGATCAGCTTCTTAAATTGATGTGAGGGAGGCTAAACAAAATGACAAAATCAAAACAGAAGCAAGAAACATATGCTATAATCGCCGGAGTTATATATATTATACTTGCAATGTATAATTTTATAGATTGGTGGATGGCGGATTATTATCACTCTGATTTCCAAGTTCTAATTGGACCCGTACTGCTTGTCGGTATGGCAGTAACATTGTTTATAAAAAATAAAAAAGCTGTCGCTTTTGCGGCAGGAGCAAATGCATTGTTTTGTATCATCGGCTTTGCTCTCGGAATTTATAACATATTCTTTAGCTATCCCCGTATTACATCATTTAATATGTGGACTTTGCTATATGTTTTATTTTATTTGTTTAAATTGTTTGCTTACATAGCACTAATTATCATTATCGTTGTCCCGTTTAAAAAGATCCAAACATTAAAAAAGTTGTGGTATATCCCCGGCATATTGTTTCTTTTAGGAACTACAATTTACTTTTTTATTAATAGAAATTTGACGGAATTTTTACAACTTCCAGTAGAAACTATCGCACTTTTTTTAACTGGATTGTGGCTTAAGGTGGATTTTTATACAGCTGAAGAAGACGTTACCCCACAAGCAACGCTATCCAGTCCCATTACAATAGGCGACGCCGACAAAATTATGATGTATAAAGAATTACTTGATAACGGCACAATCACACAGGAAGAATTTGATATAAAGAAAAAAGAAATTCTCGGTAATTGATAAGAACGCTTATAACAAATTATAAGTTATACAAACCCACGCCCCGAACGGAACCCGTTCGGGGCGTGAAATTTTTATATGCAACCGTAGGGACAGCCCTTGCGGCTGTCCGTTAATGCGATTTATATGTAATTTGTTGCGGACAGGGGCAAGCCCTGTCCCTACGGGTTTTATCAAATTGAAATTTGCAGAACTAATCCTCCCTTTACACAAGGGAGCCTATGTTTATGCGTAATTTTCAATTTGTATATCACCGCCGCAAGATGGCAAAGCCGATTTTTATAAAATCACATTATCACTTGTTAATTTTGCACAATTATTCGTATTCGATTTATACACATTCTCCTAATCTTTAAAATTAATTGCGAATTTTGTTGACTTGTAGAACAATACGCTCTAAAATACAAATTGTGGAAGTTTATTTGATACAATTATTATATCAAATGCTAGGAGAGGATTTTATGAAAAAGAGCAAAATAATTATCTCGTTGTTATTGTCCGTGCTGATAATAATAACAAGCGTACCGTTTATGGCGTATGCTTATGGTACGAGCGTTAAGATTGACAGAATCGAAATAAGCGACGTTGAACTTATCGAGCGTACACGCGGACAGGAAAAGAGAGATATAATTGAACGTTTTGAAGATGTGCCTGAAATAACGCCGTATTACTTTTACTATAATACATATACGCCTTATAGCTATATGACGGTTTATCTTGAGGACGGCACTGTTGTCACAGGTGGTAATGAGACTGAAAAACTGTTGAGGGACTATGGCCTTAATTGTGAATTTGCGACTGCCGCACAGGATTATTACAATCAGTGGACTGTCGGCAACTCTTATGATGCCGTGTGTAAAATAGGCTCGATTTCTGTTCCTTACAAATATACAATCATTGAAACTCCCATTGAAAGCCTTGAAATTGCCGATAGAGAGAACGGTGAGTATACAAACGGAGAATATAATCCCGATAGTCGGACATTTGAAAGATATTATATTGAACCTTTGGCTATTAAGGTAAATTATAAAGACGGAACTTCAGAGTTTCTTAAAGATTCTGATTTTAACTACAGTTGGTACGGTGAGAAAAGCGAGGCGGCTGTTGACCCGTCAACTTGGACTGCCGGCAACACTTACGAGGTAACATATACACTCGGAACAGTTAAAACTACATATAATATAACAATAACTTCTCGTTCGGAAGATAGCAGAAGATTTTGTTATAATGATTTGAAAGACTATAAAGACGGAGATTATGATGAAGGAATTATAATAACCGGCTATTTGGGTAATGATACAGACCTTGTTATTCCTGAAACTATTGACGGAAAAAAGGTAATGACATTTGGTTACTCGGCATTTCACGGTGTTGATTCATTAAAGAGCGTTGTTTTGCCGAGCATTGAAGATATAACCTCGGCTTCGTTTTCCGGCTGTCACAATCTTGAAAGCGTAACAATTCCGGATACAGTGGTAGAAATTAAATATGACGCATTTGTCAATTGCGAGAAGCTTAAAACAATCTATATTCCCGAATCGGTTGATGAAATTGGCGGAATGTCACTTGGCTATTGCTTTGGTTACGATAAAGTGAATGATAGGTTTTTGACCGAAAAAGTTGAGAATTTTACCATTATGGCAAAATCGGGTTCGGCGGCAGAGCTTTATGCGATTGAACACGGATTTAACTTCGTTTCAACGGGAACATTTATTTCATTCCCCGATGTTTCGCCGAGCGAGTGGTATTATGCTCCTGCTTTGTTCAATGCGAGAAAAGGCTATATAACGGGCTACGGCAACGGTAATTTCGGCCCTGCGGACAACATTCAAAGACAGGACTTCGTTGTTATTCTTTCAAGACTTTCACTCGAAGACATTTCCGCATACGAAGGACAAAACGGCGGCTTCCCTGATGTGCCGACCGATTCATATTATTCTGCGGCTATAGCATGGGCAAAGGATAAGGGTATACTTTCCGGCTATGCTGACGGCAGATTCGGCGTCGCAGATCCGATAACAAGAGAACAGATGTGCGTGCTTTTGTTTAAGTTTTTGCAGTATTCCAGAAACTACTCCGATGACGATACACCGAGTAAAATCGCTGATGTTCTTGCAAAGTATCCAGACGGAAATAATGTAAGCGATTGGGCGAGATCCTCGGTCGCTTGGATGGCGTCTGAGCGTGTTGTCGGCAATAACGGAACTATCAATCCTGCCGGCAATACAAACAGAGCCGAAGTCGCTAAGATGATTGAAAGAATAATACAAATAATGTATATCTAATATTCATATGCTCGATACTTTGAATTTTTGATATTCTATGTGTTTGACATTTGATTTCAGTATGCTTAGTATTCGGTATGTTTGATGCTTTCTGCGCTTGAAATTCTTTATTTGAAACTTGATTTCAATGTGCTTAATGCCCTGTATACTTGATATATTTATATGTTTAACATTCAGCATATTTAATACAATATGTGTGTTTTATTAAACTCCTTCACCCACGCTCCGAACACTTTTCGTTCGGGGCGTAGAATTTTTATATGCAACCGTAGGGACAGCCCTTGCGGCTGTCCGTTAATGCGATTTATATGTAATTTGTTGCGGACAGGGGCAAGCCCTGTCCCTACGGGTTTTATCAAATTGAAATTTGCAGAACTAAGCCTCCCTTGTGTAAAGGGAGGTGTTGAGCGGAGCTAAACGAAGGGATTGTAAGATTGTTTTTATATGATTTTGTAAAAATGACTGATCCTTTTACAAGGGAGCCTATGTTTATGCGTAATTTCCAATTTGCACATCACCGTAGTGCGGGGCTTGCTCCCACCGAAATATCATTATAAATCAACAGATACAATCAAATTACAATTTACATCACATCGTAGGGGCGAACTGTGTTCGCCCGTTTTTTAATGTCAGCAGAAATTGACGGGCGACCGCAGGTCGCCCCTACGGGTCGTGCGTTGATTTTAATTACATATTAACCGTAAATTATGATAAAGCAACAATAATCTAACGGCAGGAGCAAATTCTCCCGAATTCAGGCACCCTTTTGTCTGCTTACGCAGACATTTCCCCTATCAGGGGAATAACCCCTGCCCTACGCTATGCCGGACAGCCGCAAGGGCTGTCCCTACGGCTTTTATCAAATTAAAATGTTCGCAGAACCAAGCCTTCCTCTGACGGGCAACATATGCGACCGTCGCCTGTGGCAGATAAAGGAAGCATATGCTGACACAAGCAAAATCGGGCACCGCAAGAAGGCAAGGCAGTCATTTTTTCGCAGAAAAAAATGACTGAGGGAGTTTTTCTTTATTACAAATTTACCGTTATAATCATATTAAAAATCATATCATACCGTAGGGGCGAACTGTGTTCGCCCGCTTTTAATGTCAGCAGAAATTGACGGGCGACCGCAGGTCGCCCCTACGGGTCGTGCGTTGATTTTAATTACATATTAACCGTAAATTATTATAAATCATTACAACCTAACGGCGGGGGCAAGCCCCCGCCCTACGCTGTCGGTGTTAATATCAATTTTTCGTTATCTCTCCCTCAGTCAAACGCAATGCGTTTGACAGCTTTGCCCTCTTGCGGTGCCCGATTTTGTTAATGCGTCTTGGAGCGCCGCACAAAATCGACCGCTACGCCAACAGATGCTCCCTTTATCCGCCACCGGCGGCGGTCGCATATGTTGCCCGTCAGAGGGAGCCAATGTTTGCAATTTCGGCTTGGAGTGCCGTACAAAATCGACCGCTACTCTGCACAAGCATTCACGCCACACATCTATTACTTACAACAAAGCACCCCTTTTACAGGAGTGCTTTGCTTTTTGTGTTATTCGGTAACTTTTATTCGATTACTTCTTAGCCGGTTTTTTAGCGGAAGCTTTCCTATCGGTTGTTTTCTTGTCAGCCGTCTTTTTCTCCGCAGGCTTCTTTTCCGCGGTCTTTTTTGCTGCGGGCTTTTTGGCAGCTGCTTTTTCGGCAACGGGCTTTTCGGGATTGGTTTCCTTTTCAAAAGCCGACTTTGTGTGCCAGATGTCCCTTGCGTAATCGTTGATAGCACGGTCTGCGGCAAATCTGCCTGCGCCCGAAATGTTCATAAGCGACATTCTGTTCCACTTTTCTCTGTCGTTATAAAGCTCAACCATATGCTTCTGCGCTCTTCTGTAATCGGCAAAGTCCGCAAGAACCATATACGGGTCGTAATTTATAATGTTTGCGATTTCGGGGAACTGCTTGCCTGCAATTCCGTTCTGCGAAATATAATCCACAACACGCTTGATGTCCGCATTGTTGTTATAATAGCTCATCGGATTGTAGCCGCGGCGTTTAAGCTCGTCAACCTCGGGCGTGCTCATACCGAAGATAATAATGTTATCGTCGCCGACAGCGTCGTGAATCTCAACATTTGCGCCGTCCATTGTTCCGAGGGTAACTGCGCCGTTTATCATAAGCTTCATATTGCCCGTACCGCTCGCCTCTGTTCCGGCAAGAGAAATCTGCTCGGAAACATCAGCCGCCGGCATAAGCTTTTCAGCCATTGTTACATTGTAATCCTCAAGATATACAACCTTTAATCTGCCCTTGACATCGGGGTCGTTGTTGATAAGGTCGCCGAGAGCGCAGATAAAGGAAATTATCTTCTTCGCCATAAAGTAGCCCGAAGCCGCCTTTGCGCCGAAAATGTATGTGTGAGGCGTAAACTCGCCGTCGGGGTTATCCTTAATTTCGAGGTAATCCGCAAGGATATTCAACGCATTGAGGTTCTGTCTCTTATATTCGTGCAGACGCTTAACCTGTACATCGAAAATCGAATCGGGGTCAAGCTCGATTCCCGTTGTTTTCTTAACATGAGCCGCAAACTGCTTTTTATTGTCATGCTTTATCTCGCCGATTTTTGCAAGAACCTTTTTATCGTCCGCAAGCTTACGCAAATTGATAAGCTCGTCGGCATTCTTTACAAAGCCGTCTCCGATAAGCGACTGAGCATAAGCGGTAAGCCTCGGGTTCGACTGGCAGAGCCAACGCCTGTGAGCGATACCGTTTGTTACATTCTTGAACTTGCTCGGTGTGAGCGCATAGAAATCGCTGAATACGGTTTCCTTGAGTATCTCCGAATGGAGAGCCGAAACGCCGTTTACCGAGTGAGAGCCGACAACGCAAAGGTTAGCCATTCTGACTACGCCGTTTGACATAACAGCCATTCTCTCAACCTGGTCCGCATTGTTTGTTGCCTGCCATACAAAGTTCCTGAAACGGTTGTCGATTTCCTTTGTAATCTGCCAAATTCTCGGCATAAGACGCTTATAAAGGTCCTCGGGCCAACACTCAAGAGCTTCTTTCATAACGGTGTGGTTTGTATAAGCGACGGTCTTTGTAACGATGTTCCAAGCGTCGTCCCAGCCGTAGCCGCACTCGTCAAGCATAATTCTCATAAGCTCGGGAATTGCAAGGGTCGGGTGTGTATCGTTGATGTGGATTGCAACCTTTTCGGGAAGATTGTCAAGCGTTCCGTATGTGCGGAGATGCTTGTGGACAATATCCTGAATTGATGCCGAAACCAGGAAATACTGCTGACGGAGTCTCAACGACTTGCCCTCGGGATGATTGTCGGCAGGATAGAGAACCTTTGAGATGACCTCTGCCATAGCGTTTCTTTCCATGGCTCTCATATAATCGCCCTGGTTAAAGAGCGTCATATCAAGTGCGGGAGCCTTTGCAGCCCAAAGACGAAGCACCGAAATGCCCTTGCCGTCCTTGCCCGAAACATACATATCGTAAGGCACAGCCTTGACGGGATTGTAATTTACGATTTCAACATGATGGAACTGATCTTCCCATGAGTCAACAACCTCGCCGTCAAAACGAACCTCAAGCGCGCTCTCCTCGTGAGGTACAAGCCACACCTCGCCGCCGGGAAGCCAGAAGTCGGGGAGCTCTGTCTGCCAACCGTCAACAAGCTTCTGCTTGAAGATACCCGCCTCGTAAAGAATTGAATATCCTCTTGCGGGATAGCCCTGTGTTGCAAGACCGTCAAGATAGCAAGCGGCAAGTCTGCCGAGTCCGCCGTTGCCGAGACCTGCGTCGGGTTCACATTCGTATATGTTTTCGAGCTTTACGCCGTAATCGTTGAGGACGCTTTCAAAAACATCCGTAAGATTAAGATTGTAAAGATTGTTTTTGAGCGAACGGCCCATAAGGAACTCCATGCAAAGATAGTAAACTCTTTTTGTTCCCTTTTTCTCTGCGTCTGCGGTAAATTCAGCTCTGCCTGCGCTCATCATATCACGGACGATAAGAGCGATTGCCTTGTAGTACTGTTCGTCCGTTGCCTCCTCGGGATTAACTCCCATAAAGTGAGAGAGCTTTGCCTCAACAAGCTCTTTCGCTTTCTTTTTAGTAAGCGAATAGTTCATTATATTCCTCCAAAAGTTTATAAACAATTAAATTTCAACTCATATATATTATACTATTTTTAATGCAAATTCAACCTTGCGCCCGTCAAAACGGAAAATTTCGGCTATTTAACTAAAAAACAAGCCACAAATAAACAAATTGTCTTAAACTTGTCGGCGGTAAAAGTCAAAAAACTCTTGCAAAATAAATCACTATGTGTTATACTACTTTAGCATTTCGGCATCACGGAATATGGCGTAAACTTGTTTTTCAAGTGTTCACCTGACCTTATCCTGTGGTGTGCGGGGCAAAATAAATTTTAATGAGGTGAAACAAATGACACAGGCAGAGAAGCAGGCTATTATGGCTGAGTATGCCATCCACGAGGGCGACACAGGTTCTCCCGAGGTTCAGATCGCTGTTCTTACAAAGAGAATTCAGGATCTTACAGAGCATCTCAGAACAAACCAGAAGGACCATCACTCAAGAAGAGGCCTTCACAAGATGGTAGGTCACAGAAGAAACCTTCTTGCTTACCTTCAGAAAGTCGATATCGAAAGATACCGTGCTATCGTCAAGAAGCTTGGTCTTCGTAAATAAGACACTTTTCGGGCAAGCAGGTTTCCTGCTTGCCTTGAATTGCTTTTAAGAGATGTAAATTATCAAGGCGAAATCCTTGCATTTAGCGGTAAACAGAGCATTTGGCACCAAATGTTGTGTTTATTGCTAAACAGATTTCGGCCTTGAAAAAAATAAAAAGAGAGGTTAAAAATCATGTTTTTCAAAAACTTTAAGGTTTGGGAAACCGAACTCGCCGGCAGAAAGCTTTCAATCGAAACCGGTAAAATGGCAGGACTTGCAAACGCCGCTGTTATGGTTCGTTACGGCGACACAAATGTACTTTGTACCGTAACCGCTTCGGCGAAACCCCGTGAGGGCGTTGACTTCTTCCCGCTTTCAGTTGACTACGAGGAGAAGATGTACTCGGTAGGCAAAATTCCCGGCTCATTCCAGAGAAGAGAGGGCAAGGCAAGCGAAAAGGCTATCCTTACTTCAAGATGTATCGACAGACCTATCCGTCCCCTTTTCCCCAAGGATCTCCGTAACGACTGCACCGTTGTTGCCACCGTTATGTCGGTTGACCCCGATTGCAGCCCCGAAATCGCAGCTATGATCGGTGTTTCCGCAGCTATCGCAATTTCAGATATTCCGTGGGACGGCCCTATCTCGGGCGTAAATGTAGGTCTTGTTGACGGCGAAATCGTTATCAACCCCACTCTCGAGCAGAGAGCAAAGACAGACCTTAACCTTACCGTTGCTTCTACGGCAGACCTTGTCGCTATGATTGAGGCAGGCGGTAACGAAATCCCCGACGACCTTATGTTCGACTGCATCATGGCAGGTCACGAGGAAAACAAAAAAATCGTTAAATTCATTCAGGGCATCGTTGACGAGGTAGGCAAGCCCAAGTTTGCTTACGAGTCCTCCGACCCAGATCCCGTTATATTCAAGGAAATCGAAGACTTCTGCGTTGAAGATGTCAAGAAAGCACTTGATACGGACGACAAGCTTGTCCGCGACGAGGCTCTCCTCCCCATCTATGCGGCTGTTCACGAAAAGTACGACGAGCAGTTTGAGGGCAACGAAGCAAAGCTTGACGAGATTATGTATCTTGTTCAGAAGCATGTTGTACGCTCATGGCTTAAAGACGAGCACAAGAGAGTTGACGGCAGAGGAATTGACGAAATCCGTCCGCTTAACGCTGAAATTGATCTCCTTGCAAGAGCTCACGGCTCGGGTATGTTCACAAGAGGTCAGACGCAGGTTCTTTCCGTTGCAACGCTCGGTTCAATGGGCGACGCTCAGCAGCTTGACGGTCTCGATGAACAGAAGGAAAAGAGATATATCCACCACTACAACTTCCCGTCATACTCCGTAGGCGAAACAAAGCCCTCAAGAGGTCCCGGCAGAAGAGAAATCGGACACGGTGCTCTTGCGGAAAAGGCTCTCATTCCCGTACTTCCGTCAGTCGAAGAATTCCCCTACACGATCCGTGTTGTTTCCGAGGTTCTCTCTTCAAACGGCTCGACATCACAGGGCTCAATCTGCGGCTCAACGCTTGCTCTTATGGCTGCCGGCGTTCCGATTAAAGCACCTGTTGCAGGTATTTCCTGCGGTCTTATCACAGGAGACGACGGCGTTTACGGCGACTTTATGACAATGGTAGACATCCAGGGTCTTGAGGACTTCTACGGCGACATGGACTTCAAGGTTGCAGGTACAAAGAAGGGTATCACAGCTATCCAGATGGATCTCAAGGTTCACGGACTTACTCCCGCAATCATAAAAGAAGCCTTTGCAAAGACGCACAAGGCAAGAGATTATATACTTGACGACATTATGCTTCCCGTTATTTCAGAGCCGAGAGCAGAGCTTTCAAAGTGGGCTCCGAAGATGCTTACAACAAAGATTGACCCCGAAAAGATCGGCGAGGTTATCGGTAAGCAGGGTAAAGTTATTCAGAAGATATGTGCCGAGTGCGACTGTAAGGTTGATGTCAACGATGAAGGTCAGGTATTTGTTTCTGCTATTGACCTTGACAACGCAAAGAAAGCAATCTTCATTGTTGAGACAATCGCTAACGGTCCGGAGGAGGGCGCAATATACAAGGGTGTTGTTACCCGTCTTATGAGCTTCGGCGCATTCGTTGAAATTGTTCCCGGCGTTGAGGGCATGGTTCACATCAGCCACCTTGATGTCAAGAGAACCGAGAAGGTTGAGGATGTTGTCAATGTCGGCGACGAAATCATCGTAAAGGTTCTTCCCAAGGACGAACAAGGCAGACTTAACTTCTCACGCCGCGAGGCTCTTATAGAGGTTGAGGGTCTTACTCCCGAAAACGAGCTTACCGAAAGAGCTCCGAGAAGAGACAACAGAAGAGACGGAAGAAGAAATAACTTCCACAGAAGATAAACAGTCAGACTTAACGGGGCGGCAAACGCTGTCCCGTTATTTTTATGCGCAAAAACGGCGGCAGAGATTTTCGTCTCTGCCGCCGCTGTTATTTGTCCGTATTTTTTTCAGTTACTCTTCGGTCGGCTCAATAAGTCCGTAGCCGCCGTCTTTTCTCTTATAAACGACATTTATATCGTCTGTTTCGGCGTTTCGGAACATATAGAACTGATGTCCGAGCATATTCATCTGCAAAACCGCTTCATCAACCGTTTCGGGCTTCAAAATTACCGACTTCGTTCTCACGATATCAAAATCGGTTTCTTCATCAGCCTCCGCATTGAATACTTCGTCAAACGAAGCCTCGTGAATTTTCTTTTCGAGCTTCGTCTTGTTTTTTCTTATCTGCCTGATAAGAGAATCAACACAAGCGTCAAGTGCGTCCTCAAGATCCTGTGAGCGTTCCTGTGCTCTGAATATAAAACCGCCTTTGGTCAGCGTTATCTCAACAATTTTGATGTTTTTTTCAACCGTTGCAGTTATCTTTGCTGTCGAATCCGGTCCGAAAAATTTTTCAACCTTGCGAAGCTTTAACTCTGCCCTTTCTTTGAAAGAGTCTCTCGGTGTGCATTTTCTGCCGACGATGGTAATGTTCATTATGACATCCCCTTGTTTATATATTCAAAAGCTGTTTGCTTTTGTTTTCGTCTTCAGTATAGCACAATTTTATAATAAAATAAAGATATTTTATGAATTTTTATTTAATTTTCACAAATCAGACATTCCAGCTGTTAATATACTTCTCCTGCTCCGCCGAAAGAGTATCTATCGAAATGCCCCACGCCGCAAGCTTCCTCATTGCAACATTGCGGTCAATCTCCTGTGGAACATAGTTTACGCCGACCTTTACCCTGTCACGGTGCTGCGCCATATACTTTGCGGAAAGAGCCTGAATCGCAAAGCTCATATCCATAATCTCGGCAGGGTGTCCGTCACCTGCGGCAAGGTTTACAAGCCTGCCCTCGGCAAGCAGATTTATCCAATGTCCGTTGGGCATTTTATAGCCCATAATATTATTTCTCTTTTCGGCAATTTCAACGGCGTTCTTTTCGAGGTCGCCTATGTTTATTTCAACATTGAAGTGACCTGCGTTGCATACTATTGCGCCGTCCTTCATATTGAGCATTGCCTCTTCCGCAATAACATCCTTGCAGCCCGTAACCGTAACGAAGAAATCGCCGATTTTTGCCGCCTCAACCATAGGCAGGACGGTAAAGCCCTCCATTTTGGCTTCCATAGCCTTTATCGGGTCAATTTCCGTAACGATAACATCCGCACCGAAGCCCTTCGCCCTCATTGCAACACCCTTACCGCACCAGCCGTAGCCGGCAACGACAACCTTTTTTCCTGCAACGACCAGATTTGTTGTTCTGTTTATGCCGTCCCACACGCTCTGACCCGTGCCGTAGCGGTTGTCGAAAAGATATTTACACTGCGCATTGTTTACCGCCATCATCGGAAAAAGAAGCTTGCCCTCTTTTTCCATAGCTTTAAGCCTTATTATTCCCGTTGTGGTCTCCTCACAGCCGCCGATAACGCCCTTGATAAGCTCGGGATACTCATTGTGAATGAGGTTCACCAAATCTCCGCCGTCGTCGATAATGATATTCGGACCGATTTCAATAACCCTTTTAAGATGCTCGCCGTATTCCTCGGCAGTTGCGCCGTGATAAGCAAAAACATTAAGTCCGCCCTTTGCGAGAGCCGCCGCAACATCGTCCTGGGTTGAAAGCGGATTGCTTCCCGTAACGAACATTTCCGCACCGCCTGCCGCAAGAACCCTGCAAAGATATGCGGTCTTTGCTTCAAGATGAACGGAAAGCGCAATTTTAAGCCCCACAAACGGTTTCTCATGCGTAAACTCCTTTTCAAGCGAGGACAAAAGCGGCATATTTGCCTTTACCCACTGTATTTTTCTCTCTCCTGATTCATAAAGGGACAACTCTCTTATATCGCTCATTAAATACACCTTCCGTAAATTTTATTAACCATAATAAAATAACATATTCCCTGCCAAAAAGCAATAAATATTGACATAAGTTAATAATTATGCGATAATTAAGCTAACTAAAAGGCGGTATTTGGAGGCTCATGTTTTTATGGAAAACAGTAACAATATTATCAGAAGAATAATCTCTGTTGTTCTTGTTATTACGCTTACTGTGTGCGTTTTTTCCTCATGCAAAAAGGATAATCAGGAAGAGGAAATAACACGGGGCGACGCTCAGATAGAAAGACCGACCTACGCCGATGAAACGCAGGTTGACGGTGAAGTTACAACAGACCCTGCCGCAACCATGGCGGATTCTCGTACCACCACCGCAAAAACAACGACGCAAGCTGCCGAAAGCACTACATACAGCAGCGACCCGCAAATAAATGACGCTATCAACGACGCCGCAAACGCAAGTGGCTTGAGCGCCGAGCAAATTGCCCAGTTTATTCAGATAATGGGCTACGATTACGACCCCAATCAGGGCATTTTCTACACAAGTCTTGACAACTGGCAGAGACAGGCAAACTTCGTTTCACACTATGACACGGCGGCTCACTATGCCAATATGAACTATCGCACCGTGCGAATTGATTTCGGACCTATTGACGGTCTTGACTGGAGAATTCAGCTTTGGAAAGGTCAGTACGGCGCATTCGGCGGAAGTGAAATCGGTGTTTATACCAAGGACCCGAAGCAGAACGCAATGCTTTATCACTGTGCTGACGACGACCACCTCCTTTATATGGAGTCTGCTCTTTATCTCAGCAAAAGCGATTACGAAAGCGGCAAGGTATACTTTACAAGAGAGTGGCAGGCGCATTGGTGGCTTACCGGCTTCAAGGCAGGTATCGTCAATCCCGCTTCGCTTATTATGACAATGCGTATTCGCTGCACATCCTCAAAAATGGCAACACAGTTTGTCTCAGCTCTTGAAACCGCGGGCTTTACACAGGTTAAGAATCAAAAGAACTTGACATATGACACCTTCTGCAGAAGCCTCAATGATATTTACATAGTCTGGGACAGCGTAGGCGAATTAAACTACGCCGTTAATTAAAAAGAAAGCCCACTACGGTGGGCTTTTATGATAGGAGAAAAGTGCGAAAACCATACTTTTCAATTTATGTTGCCTGAACAGGCGTGGATGGTGATTATTATGAAAAAAGGATTTTTTGCCTTTACGGGCAGAATTAAATATATCAACCGTTGGGCGCTTATGCGTAACACGACATATGAGACCTTGAGTCAGCACTCGCACGAGGTAGCGGTCCTGTCGCACGCCCTCGCAGTTATCGGCAACAAAAAGCTCGGCAAAAGCTACAACGCCGAAAGAGCCGCTCTCCTGGGGCTTTACCACGATGTACCCGAGATAATAACGGGCGATATGCCCACCCCCGTCAAGTATTACAGCAAAAGCATGCGCAACACCTTTGAGCAAATTGAAAACAACGCCTGTTCAACGCTTCTTGATATGCTTGACGATGATATAAAGGGAGAATACACCTCTCTGTTTTTCAAAGACGAAAAAGACGCGGAGCTTTGGCGGCTTGTCAAGGCGGCGGACAAGCTGAGCGCATATATCAAGTGCATCGAGGAAAGGAAAGCCGGAAATTCCGAGTTCTCAGACGCCGAAAGCTCGACAAGAGCGTTAATTGATTCGCTCAACTGCGAGGAAGCAGACATTTTTGTAAATGAATATCTCCCCGCCTACGAATTGCCGCTCGATAAGCTTAAATAAAAACAGACAAGAATTGCACCTTGAATTATCAAAAGTGCAATTTTTGCACTTTTAGCTTTAGAGGAAGTGCAAAAGACCCCGTTCTGTGAACGGGGTCTTTTCATTGCTTGTCATTATTCTTTTTCCTCTGTCCTTGTAACCGCAATTCCGAGGTCGTCAAGCTGAAGCTTGTCGACAGGTGCGGGACACTCTGTCATAGGCTCCGAAGCGTTCTGAACCTTGGGGTAAGCCACTACATCTCTGAGGCTTTCGCAACCGAGCATCTGCATGCAAAGTCTGTCAAGTCCGATACCCATACCACCGTGAGGCGGTGCGCCGAAACGGAAAGCGTCGAGCAGGTAGCCGAACTTTTCGTATGCCTCTTCCTTTGTAAGTCCCAGCAAATCAAAAATCCTTGACTGAAGCTGCGGGTCTGTAATTCTTATTGAGCCGGAAGAGAGTTCAATTCCGTTAAGTACAAGGTCATAGCATTTTGCTCTTACCTTGCCCTTGTCGGTTTCAAGATATTCAAGACAATCGTCCATAGGTGCGGTAAACGGATGGTGCATTGCAAGCCACTCTCCGCTCTCCTCGTCATATTCAAAGAACGGGAACTCGGTAATCCAGAGAAGATTGTATTTGCCCTCAGGGATAATGTCGAGCTTCTTTGCAACTGTCTGACGCAGTGCGCCGAGAATTGAAAGGACATGGCTGTTGTTTGCATCCGCAATGACAAGAAGCACATCGCCCTGCTTCAAATCAGCTTTAGATGAAATTTGACTAAGTTCGTCTTCCGTCATAAATTTGGCAAATGAGGAAGCCATACCGTCGGGATTCATTCTTATCCAAGCCATACCCTTTGCGCCGCTGCCCTTAGCCTGCTCGGTAAGCTTGTCTATCTCTTTTCTTGTGAGAACGGATGCGGCATTTTCAGCTTTTATCGCCCTTACGCTTCCGCCTGCCTCGATTGCGCTCTTAAAGACAACGAATTCCGAATTTTTAACAATATCGGTAAGGTCGATAAGCTCCATACCGTATCTTGTATCCGGCTTGTCCGAACCGTATCTCTCCATAGCCTCTTTATATGTCAGACGAGGCAACGGAGTGGGAATATCCACGCCGAGTGCATCTTTGAACACACGCTTTATATATCCCTCGCCCATTTCGAGGACATCCTCCATCTCAACAAAGGACATCTCAATATCAATTTGTGTAAACTCGGGCTGACGGTCCGCTCTCAAATCCTCATCTCTGAAGCAGCGTGCAATCTGCATATACCTGTCAAAGCCTGCAACCATCGAAAGCTGTTTGTAAAGCTGCGGCGACTGCGGCAAAGCATAGAAGCTTCCGTTATGAATTCTCGACGGAACAAGGAAGTCTCTTGCCCCCTCGGGCGTGGAACGGATAAGCATGGGAGTTTCTATTTCGATAAAGCCGTTTTCGTCAAAATAATCTCTTGTAATCTTCGCAACCTTGTGTCTGAAAATAATATTTTTCTGCAAGTCGGGACGGCGAAGGTCAAGATACCGGTATTTAAGTCGGGTAAGCTCACCCGTCTGCGAATTTTCCTGAATTTCAAACGGTGTCGTTTCGCTTTTTGCGAGAACTCTTAATTCCTTAACCTCAATTTCAATCTCGCCCGTGGGAATGTCGGGGTTTTTGGCGCTTCTCTCACGAACCGTACCGACAGCCGCAAGGACATATTCGCTTCTTACCGAAAAAGCCTTGTCGAAAACTTCCTTGTCGGTGTTTTCGGTAAACGCCAACTGAACAACACCCGTTCTGTCTCTCAAATCGACGAAAATCAATGCGCCGAGGTCTCGCTGACGCTGAACCCAGCCGCAAAGAGTAACCTCTCTGCCTATATCCTTTGCGGTAAGCGTGCCGCAATAGTCCGTTCTTTTAATACCCTGCATTGTTTCCATCAGTTTTGTCCTCCAAGTATATCTGTAATTTCAAGTCCCTCGATGCCGTAGCCGTCAAGCGAGTCCATCGCCTGCTTTATAACGACCGACTGGAAATTATCCGTAAATTCCTCAAGCTCAATTTCAGTCTGCGTTCCGTCCGACATGTTTTTAAGCACAGCCTTGCCGCTTTCAAGCTCGCTGTCTCCGAGAACCGCGGTGTAAAGCGCGCCTATCTTGTCGGCGTACTTCATCTGCGCCTTAACGGACCTGCCGACCGTGTCAAACTGAGCGGAAAGCCCCTCGTTTCTTAAATCGGTTGCGAGAGCCGACGCCTTGATGTTTGCCTCTGCTCCCATCGAAGCGATATAGAGGTCGCATCTTCTCCTTTCAGGAAATTCGGTTTTCTGTGTGTCCATCAAAAGCATGAGCCTTTCAAGCCCGAGACCGAAGCCACAGGCGGGAGTGGGCTTACCGCCCATTTCCTCGACAAGTCCGTCGTAACGGCCGCCGCCGCAAACCGTGCCCTGAGCTCCTATCTCGTTCGAAACGAATTCAAACACCGTTCTTGTGTAATAATCAAGGCCTCTGACAATCGTCGGATTAACCGTAAAATCAATATTGTTTGCTGTTAGATATTTTTTTACTAACTCAAAATGCTCATTGCAGTCATCGCAGAGATAGTCGAGAATTTTCGGTGCATACTTTGCGATTTCCGAGCATACCGGGCTCTTGCAATCAAGTATTCTCATCGGATTTTTCTCGAGTCTGCCCTTGCATGTATCGCACAAATCGTCATAGTGCGCTCTGAAATTGTCCTTGAGCGCCTCCTGATACTTTTTGCGGCACTCGGGGCAGCCGATTGAATTTATTTCAAGCGATATATTGTTTACGCCGAGGTAATTGAACACCTCGTTTGCAAGCAGAATAATCTCCGCATCCTGCGCCGCACCGCCTGAGCCGAAGCACTCAACACCAAACTGATGAAACTCACGAAGTCTGCCCGCCTGCGGCTTTTCATAACGGTAGCATGGGGTAAGATAATAAATCTTCTGCGGCATAGCCTCGTTGAAAAGTCCGTGTTCAAGGAAAGCGCGCACTGCGCCTGCCGTTCCCTCGGGCTTTAAGGTTATTGACCTGTCACCCTTGTCCTTAAAGGTGTACATTTCCTTTTGAACAACATCCGTAGTCTCGCCTACCGAACGCTGAAAAAGCTCGGTGTGCTCAAACACGGGCGTACGCATTTCGTAAAAGCCGTAGTTTTCGGCAATTTCACGAACAGCCTCTTCGATATATTGAATTTTATAGCTGCCCGACGGTAATGTGTCGAGCGTTCCTTTAATTGCATTGGTTATAAGCGCCATAAGTTTTCATCCTTTATTTATACAGAATTGCCCCCTCCGAAAAGGAAGGGGCGATTTTATTCAGTGTTGTTCGCCGTTCTTCGGGTTTACAATATCTCTCCAGTCAAGGTCGCCCCTCGCCAGGCTGTGAATAAGTGCCTCTGCGGTAGCGATGTTTGTAGCGACGGGTATATTGTGAACGTCGCAGAGCCTTAAAAGATTTGCTTCGTTAGGCTCGTGAGGCTTGGGGTTAAGAGGGTCTCTGAACATAAGCAAAAGGTCAATTTCATTGCACGCAATCATTGAGCCTATCTGCTGGTCGCCGCCCTGAGCGCCGCTTAAAAACTGAGTTATTTTAAGACCGGTTGCCTCAGCGACAAGCTTGCCCGTAGTTCCCGTAGCGCAAAGGTTGTGCTTTGAAAGAATTCCGCAATATGCAATGCAGAACTGAGTCATAAGTTCTTTTTTCTCGTCATGTGCTATAAGAGCTATGTTCATATATCTTCCTCCCTATGAAACTCCTCAAACAGTATGATACCAAATTTTCACTCGGTTTTCAACTGTTTATCAATAAAAATCCTTCGGATTGAACAAAACGCTTTCGCCCGAAATGCGCTTTGCCGTTCTTAAAAATGCATTGAAGGCGTATTTTGAAATTTTGCTTCCGCCCGAAAGCAGTCTTACACTGTCATCCTCGGGGATAACGCCGATAAGCCCTACCTTTGCCGCATCAACAACATCGTCAAGCTTCATCTGCTTTCCCGTTTCGACCTCATACTTGTCAAAACGGTTTACTATCATTCTTATATCAATGTTTTTGTCGGCTTTTAAGACCTTGCCGACCGCCGCGTCAACGCTTCTGACGCAAACGGGGTCACAGGTAACGACCGCTAACGCTCTGTCGCAAACCTCAGCCAATATTTCGTGGAACGAATCGGCGCCTGCCGCAGAATCGACCAAAACATAATCATAATCATTATCCGAACGGGAAAGCAAATCCGACACAGACTTTTTTGTTATGCTTTCCGAAAAATCAGACGGAGCCGAAAGCAAGTCAGGTGCGCCGTCTCCGCTGACAACAGCCTGTGAAAACGAGCATCTGTTTTCGATAATGTCGAGCCAGTTATATACGACCTGCGAGCCGATATTCATAATGAGGTCAAGGCTGCGAAAGCCCACATCTGCATCAACGAGCAAAACGCTTTTGCCCATTGAACACAGGGCGTTTGCAAGCCCGACCGACACAGACGACTTGCCTACGCCGCCCTTGCCGGATATGACAAGAATTTTTTCAGCCATTTTCCTCACCCCAAATCAATTTAACACAGTGTTTTGACTTTCGACCGTATCAACCTCGCTGACCGTTCCGAAATAAGCCTTGTAAATATCGGAAACCAGCACCGCCGTGGCAGAACCGCTGTTCAGGTTTTCAATCGCAACGCAGACAGCTATCTGCGGATTGTCGGCAGGTGCAAAGGAAATCATAAAGCCGTTAAGACCGGATTCGATTTTTCCGCCGACCTTTGCCTTGGACTCTGCCGTTCCCGTCTTTGCCGCAACCGCAACGGGTAAATCCTTAAACGCCGTAAGCCTTGCGCCGAGCCGCTTCATTCCCTCTTTGACAATGCTGATACTGTTTTGTGAAATTCCCGTTTCGTTAAGCACCACGGGAGTACTGTCGATTACCGTCTGTGAATAATCGGCGGATTTTACGCTTTTTACAAAATGCGCCTTATATCTTGTTCCGCCGTTTGCAACGGTTGCAACATAATTACACAGCTGAATGGGTGTGAACAGGTTGTCGGACTGACCGATTGCCGCCTGAACCGTATCGCCGGGGTACCAGGTTCCGCCGTGTGCCTCTCGGTACTCTATACTTGCAAGCACACCGGTTGATTCGGTTATCTCAACTCCAGTTTTCTGTCCCAAGCCGAGCCTTGTGCAATAATCGTTCATTCTTTCGATGCCGAGCTGACGACCTGTTTCATAGAAAAAGATATTACACGACTGATTAAGCGCCTCGGCAACGGTAATCGCTCCGTGCGCTTGCAGGCATTTGAACTGTGTGTCCTGAAAATATGTGTAAATCCTGGTACAGGTAATTCTTGTGTCCTTTGTGATGACGCCCTCTTCAAGTCCGGCAAGTGCAATGGCTACCTTAAATGTAGAACCGGGCTCGTATGTACTCTGGAGAGCTCTGTTCCAAAGCGGCGAGGATTTATCGCTTGCAAGAGCCGAGTAGTTGTCGTAATATGTCGTAAGGTCATAGCTCGGATATGTAGCGCATGCGAGCACCGCACCGCTGTTTACATCCATCACAACAGCCGAACCGACGGCAGGCAGCGACGCCTTGTCCCTGTACTGTGCGATAAAGTTTGCAAGCGCCTCCTGAACGGCAAGCTGCAAATCGGAGTCGAGCGTAAGTATAACCGTATCGCCCTGAATCGGCTCGGTTGTAATTTCCGTGGTTTTGTTTCCGTCAGCGTCCGTAATTGTGCTTTCAACGCCGTTTGTTCCACGAAGATACTCCTCCATCGCGCTTTCAAGTCCGAATTTGCCGATGGTGTCATCCATAGCGTAAGCACGGAGCTTCAGGTTCGTTTTTTCTTCGGTGGTAAGATTTTCGTTTTTTATCGCTTCGTTGTATTCTTCGGTTCTCTTACTGTATTCCTCTGCGTTAAGCGAACCCGTAATACCGATTATATGCGGAGCGAGTGTGCCGTTAAGGTATTCCCTCTCCGTTGTGACCTGAATTTCAACTCCGACATAGAAGCCGCTGTTTTCCTTTATCTTTGAAGCGAGCTCAACCGAAACATCATCCGCAAAGGTATAAGGGTTTGAGGTAGTGAAAGCGTTTTTCTTCAGAGAATAGCACACCGAAGCAATTTTCAAAGCTTCCTCGTCCGAATAATTTTCAAGCTCGAATTTTGTTTTTAATTCATCAAAGCAATTCTGCGCCGTTGCGTACTCGTTAAGATAAAGCACATCCTTGGATTTGAGATATTTTATATCCGCATCACGGTCTGCGGCAAACTGAATGTTTCCGTTTTGATCAAAATACATCGGAATGTCATTGTTCCATTCGGTCGAGTTGCTTTCAAGCAGACGAATAAGTGAAATTATAATTTCGTTTCTCTGCTGCTGTTCGTCGGTTCTCGGAAAATACGAGCCGTTAAAAATAATCGAATTCACCTGTTTGTTTGTAACAAGCGGTTTTCCGTTACAGTCAAGTATTTCTCCTCTTGCCGCCTTTATGGTAGTGTCAGTCTGTTTCAACGCAACCTTTTCCACCGTAGCCTCGTCGGCATTTGCTATCTGTATTCTGAAAAGATCCGCAACAAACAGCGAAAAAACAAAAAGCACCGCTACGGTAAACGCAACAGTCCTGAATTTTGTGCTTTTGGTCTTATCCTTCATTTGCGGCTCTCCTTTCATAAGCTAAAATTCCTGCGTTGTCCTTGTAAGCCTCATAAGAGACCTGACTATCATATAGTATATCGGCGTAAACACTACCGTATAAACAGCCGACGGCAGATAGAATCTCAAAAACAGCCAACCTGCCGAGTCCATGCCCTGCGCCGTAACAAAGAAAAGCACATAAAGCACGGTATAAAGAAGCGTAGCCGAGCCCGAGAGTATCAGCGCCGTTAAAAGATGATTTCTCATAAACACATTTATAAGCAAGCCGCAGCCGCCGCCGATTAACATCAGAAACAGCGCATTATATCCGTCCGCAAGCCCGAAAACGCTGTCCCACAGTGCCCCGGCAAACGCGCCGAGCACTGCACCGGTGAACTCGCGCTCAAACATTCCGAGGCAAACCGTAAGCGGTATGAGTAAAAACGCCCTTGCGGAAAATATTTCCGGAAACCAGCCCTTTGTGTTCTGCAAAATATGGGTAAGCAATATCAACAACACAAATACGGTTCTTCTGAAGATTATAAGTTTTGTGTTATTACGCATTTCCCTTGCCCTCAAAATCCGTTATAACAAAAGCGTCCTGAACCTCGCCCAAATCAATCTGTGGCGCAACCTCCGCATAGTAGGAAACATCGCCCTCCTCCTGCTTTACGGACTTAACCGTACCGATAATAAGCCCTCTCGGGAATACACCGCCGACGCCGGATGTGCAGACAATTCCGCCCTCGGCAATCGCCGTATCCTTTGTAAGCCCCGCAAATTTCACGGTCGAGTCAAGACTCATTTTAACCGTTGTATCGGTATAACCTATTTCCCCCGTTCGTATCTCATACGCCGCAGCGTTTACCTTGGGGTCATAGACAGAAAGGACGGTACAAGTAGTCGGCGTTACCTCGCTTACAATTCCGATGAGATATTCGCCGCTTATAACGGGGTCGTTCACACTTACGCCGTCATTGCTTCCGCAGTTGAGCTCGAACGAATCAAAAGCATCGGCCGAATTTCTGCCGATTACCGTACCTGCCGTAAACTTGAAATCCGGATTTTTTTCCTTAACACCAAGAAAGTTTTCATACGCTTCTATCTGTTTTTTCATCTTTTCATATTCGACAAGTTTTTTCTGATATTCCGCAACCTGTTCTTCAAGCTCCGAAACTCTTTCCATATAAGAAGCGGATGAAATAAACCCGCCCTTTACCGAACTGAATTTTTCGGATATTGCGGTCGAAAGGCGAGACAGCGGAGAAAATACCGTACTGACTGCGGAGGTCAACGGAGAAGAAGCACCGCTTGACGAAACGCCCGCAATTATTCCCGCAAGGAGCACAACGACAAGCAAAAGCAAGGCTCTGAAGGTTCCGCTTCTGACAAAATTCTTCAACTGTAACACCTGCCTTCCGTTATAGAGTCAAGCGCTTGTAAAAGCGCAACAAGGCGGGCATAACACCCGCCGTAAAAAATATCAGTCGTAATATCCCTTTTCCATAAACTTGGGATTTTCAAGACACATACCTGTGCCGTCAACAACGCAGTCAAGCGGATTTTCGGCAATGTGAACGGGGATTTTCGTCTCAATTGAAATGAGCTTATCAAGACCTCTGAGTAACGCGCCGCCGCCCGTGAGCATTATTCCTCTGTCGATAATGTCCGCCGAAAGCTCAGGGGGAGTTTTTTCGAGCGTTGAATGAATTGTGTCAAGAATCTGATTTACCGGATCGGAAAGAGCCTCTCTTACCTCTTCGGAGGTGATTTCTATGTTCTTGGGGAGACCGTCAAGCAGGTTTCTGCCCTTGACATCCATTGCACCCTCGCCGTCATAAGGATAAGCCGAGCCTATCTTGATCTTTATATCCTCGGCAGTTCTCTCGCCTATGAGCAGGTTATGCTTCTTTCTAATGTAAGCTATGATTGCTTCGTCGAAATTGTCGCCCGCAACTCTTGCCGACTGAGCGGTAACGATATCGCCATACGAAATGACCGCAACCTCGGAGGTACCGCCGCCGATGTCGACAACCATGCTTCCGACTGCGTCCGAAACGGGAAGTCCTGCGCCGATTGCCGCCGCCATAGGCTCGTCAATGAGGTTTACAAGCTTTGCGCCTGCCGAACGCGCCGCGTCGTGAACAGCCTTTCTTTCAACCTCGGTAACGCCCGAGGGAATACAGATAAGCACCCTTGCCCTTGAAAAAGGAGATGTGCTTATTGCCATTTTTATAAATTCTTTAAGCATATCCGATGTAATGTCGAAATCTGCGATAACGCCGTCTTTAAGAGGTCTTACCGCCGTAATTGAACCCGGAGTTCTGCCTATCATCTGCTTTGCCTTGTCGCCGACCGCAACAACCTTTTGCGGATAAGCGCTGACATTTACGGCAACGACCGATGGCTCTCTGATAACAATTCCTTTACCTTTAACAAAAACCAATGTGTTCGCCGTACCGAGGTCGATACCGATATCCTGCGAGAATAACATTTCTTTCTACTTCCTTTCGATTCGTTTAATCAGTTTTACACCCATTTTATCAACTAATATTATAACCTCTGAAATTCAAATACTCAACCTCTATAACGCAAAAACTTATTAAAATTTTGTGAATTTATACATTTTTGAAGCGTTCCGAATTTCTGCGCCAATGGAAAAGGTACTGTTGGGCAATCCCCTCATAATTTTTCATACATTCCGGCAGTCCGTTCGGGTACATCTCCTCGGTAATTCTCTTGACCCAGACATCGACGGGAAACGCCTCAAGCTTGCCGAAGCCGTACAGAAGCGTACACTCCGCAACCTTTTTGCCGACGCCCTTTATTTTAATGAGCTCCTCGCGGCCGAAGTCTATCGGCTGTTTGTCGATTTTGTCGAAATCGATCTCGCCCGAGCTCACTTTTTGCGCCGCGTCAAGAATATACTTTGAGCGGAAGCCCGCTCGAAGCGCAGACAGATCGTCAACTGAGAGTCCGCATAAGCGCTCCGCTGACGGAAAAGAATAAACGCCGCTTTCTATCTCCTCGCCGAAGCTCTCGCAAAGACGAGAAATTATCCCCTTTATACGAGGTATGTTGTTGTTCTGTGAAATGATGAACGAACAAAGCGTTTCCCACGGTTCCTGGCGCAGGATTCTGATACCGGCATACTCCTCACATGCCGCTTTCAGGTTTGCATCGGAGAAAAACCCGTCGGTTATTGCCTTATAATCCCTGTCAAAATCAAGGTATCTGCGAAGCACGGCGTTGAAATCTGCCTCGTTACAGCTGCAATAAAGCACGCCGCCGTCCTGCCTTAATATGTATCTTTTGCCCGACACCACACCGCGCATATTTCCGTGTTCGTCCTTTTCCCAACGGAAAGCCTGTCCGCAATCAAGCGACAAGTCAAGGTCAAACATCTTCGGCACTTCAATTTCAAACTGAAATCCGTCCATATCTTCACTCCCGAAAGATCTGCAAAAAAATCGTAAATTTTATATAAAAACACACATTGTTAAATTGCACAAAAGCAATTTGCCGATTTACTCAAAAAATAACTACCGACCGTAATATTTTGTAAAGTCATAATAACTTACAGTATTTACCTTTGAATATTGAAAAGTTATAAACATTGGGCTGAAACCTCAGCAAAAACCGAGTTTTGCACAGTTTTCGGCGGCACTTATTAACATTTTGAACATTGTTTTGAACATTTTTGTGCAAAGACCGAATATACTCATTGTAATATTTTGCGGGATAAAAAATTTGTGGAAAATCCCATATTGACACAAATCCGTTGCCGAAAACGAGTATATTTTCAGCCAAAAAGCACCATACTAAAAGCATCAAGCACAAAGGACACAACGATATGATTAAAGGTGTAAACAGGCAGGTTCTCGAGATTCACGAAACTGGTACAAAATACTTTGAAAAGGCATTGTTTTTTGTAAGACCCGAATATTCCACGCTGAGCGAAAAAAGGCTTAATGAAAAAGCTCTCCGTGCTCTTTCGGGCGATGCAAAGGTCCCCGTAACAAAGCGTGCAAAGCTGAAAACCGTTGTACTTAAAATAATATATCTGCTTTTTGCCGCCGTGGCGGGTGCAGGCGTATCTCTGCTGTTAAGATAATTCGGTGCGTTTTTTCAAAACAACGGCGCTCATACCGTCGACAAACACGGACTCGCCGTATTCCTCTCCGTTGAGAGCGTTTTCGGCGTCATACCAATTCCGCGGCAAATTGTAGGTTATACCGTTTTCATTCCTGTTGGCAATAACCAACAGGCTTTCTTTTTTGCCGCACCGTGAAAACGCAACGCAGCCGAGAGCCGCTGAAACGCTTTCAAGCTCTCCGTCTTTAAGACATTCGTTGTCCCGTCTCAGCTTTCCGAGCGCAACATAATATTCCCGCAGCCCGCACTGAATATTATCCCACTCAAAATACGCTCTGTTGAACGGGTCCTTATATCCCTGCATTGCGATTTCATCGCCGTAATACACACTCGGTACGCCCGGCAGCATAAACTGGAGCGTTGCAGCAAGCTTCATAAGGCATATTCCCTTTTCCTTTTGCTCGGGAGATAAAAAATGTTCGCTTTGCCACTGTCTGTCCCTATACTCACAGTTCTCGCCGACAATGCGGGTTATCGCCCGTTCCGTATCGTGCGTTCCGATATGGTTCATCATAACATCAAGCGCCTGCTTGGGATAGTTGCCGACAATCGACATAACGCTTTTCATAAAGTCCTCGGCAACGCCGTATCTTGCAAAATCAAGCACGGCATTTGCAAAGGGATAGTTCATTACGCTGTCGAACTGTTCACCGAGCAGAAATTTGCGCCTTTGACCGTATGAGAATTTGTTTGTCGCATCCTCCCACACCTCGCCGAGCAGAAGAGCGTTCGGGTCGGCACGCTTTACCGCACGCCTTACCGCATCGAGGAAAACATCGGGCAGCTCGTCCGCAACATCAAGTCGCCAGCCGTCTGCTCCGAGCTTCAGCCATTTTTCCACCACTCCGTTTTCGCCCGTGATGAATTCAAGGTAATCCTCGCTCTCCTCAACAACTTCGGGAAGAGTGTCAAAGCCCCACCACGAGGTATATTCGTCGGGATAGTGCTGAAATTTATACCACTTGAAATACGGTGACTGTTTTGAGTTATATGCTCCGCCGTCGCCGTAACGCTTATATCTGTTGAAATATACGCTGTCATCGCCCGTATGAGAGAAAACACCGTCGAGAATTATCTTTATACCCCTTTTGTGAGCCGACTTGCACAGCGAGACAAAATCCGCTTCGGTTCCGAGCAAGGGGTCGATTCTTGTGTAATCGGCAGTATTGTATCTGTGATTTGAGTGCGCTTCGAATATGGGATTGAGATAAATACAGGTAACGCCGAGCTCGGACAGGTACGGAAGCTTTTCCTCGATACCTCTCAAATCTCCGCCGAAATAGTCGTTGTTAAGTACCTTGCCGTTTTCGTCCGGGCGCCAATAGGGTTGATTTTCCGTATCCGTGCGTAAAATCCTGTCGGACGGCACATTTTCCTTTTTTTCTCCCGAATTATAAAAGCGGTCGGGGAAAATCTGATAAATCACTCCGCCTTTAAGCCAATCGGGCGTTGTAAAGTCCGGAGCGCAGACTGTAAGCTGCCAGTCCGTAATTTCTGCGCCGAAAGGCGAAAATGCCCCCGTAAAATCCGCCGTCTTACAAAGCCTTGTCTCCCCCCACGGAGAAGAGATGTCAAAATGATACCAGTAAAGACCCGAGTCGGGAATTTGAGTTTCTATATCCCACACCTCGTGCTCATCGCCGTACATTCCCGCCCAGTACATACCTCTTGACGAATATTCGTCCTGTGAGTCCGCCCTCAAAGACAGCCGTGCGGAATTCGCTCCGAACGAACGGGGAACAATTATCCTGAGCCTCACGCTCTCTCCCGCTATGAGACCGCCTTTTACGCTTTTGTAATATTTATCTTCCGAATTATAAGCTGTTATTACCATTAACCGTACACCTGTTGCCGTATTCCTGTTTTATCATATTCTTATAAAGTATATCACATTCGCCGCAATAAATAAACCGAATATGAGTATTTATACAGAAACTTCAATTATCCCACCAATCATATCCTGTACGGTAAAACAACGCTTGATATTCAATACAGCCTATGGTATTATCATATTGTAAAATCAAAGCGATAATGAAAAAACAACAAATTTCAAACAAGGAGCAGAGCCATGATTATCACAACAACGCCGTCGGTTGACGGAGCAAAAATCACACGATATCTCGGAGTTGTATGCGGAGAGGTTATTTCCGGCGTAAATTTCGTTAAGGATTTCGCCGCAGGGCTTACAAACTTCTTCGGCGGTCGCTCCGGCTCGTATGAGGACGAACTCATCAAAGCAAGACAGCAGGCTCTCTCGGAGCTTGAGGATCGCGCCTCGGAAATGGGCGCTAACGCTGTTGTCGGAGTGGATGTCGATTACGAGGTGCTCGGGCAGGGCGGAAATATGCTTATGGTTTCCGTAAGCGGAACGGCGGTAGTCCTTGAAAAGGAATAAATCCGTCGGCACGCCGTAATATAAAGCGACTTTGAGCGTAAAACGATATATACCCTCCTCACCGTGTAAATCGGTAAGGAGGGTATATTTTTATGCGCTATCGCTATGTTCTCTGAAAAATAAACGCTTATCTGCCGGCATCATTCATCATTTTATGAAGAATACGGTAAAGATCTGCCGCATCCTTTTCGTCTATCGAAGCACAGCCTTGCATTTTATACGGCACATCGACAGCCCTCTCTTTAAGGCTTGCTCCGTCCTCGGTAAGCGTTACAATAAGCACTCTCTCGTCCTCCGATGAACGCCTGCGTGAGACAAGCCCCTTTTTTTCCAGAGTTTTCAAGACAGGCGTTAAGGTTCCGGAATCGAGGAACAAAAGCTCTCCCAACTCCTTAACCGAAAGCTCCTCATGCTCCCACATAGCCATCATCGTGATATATTGAGTATATGTTAAGCCTATTTCATCCAAAAAAGGCTTGTATTTTTTTACAATTTCCTTTGAGCAAACATATAAGGGAAAGCAAAGCTGATTGCTGAGCTTCAAAGCGTCAAAATTTTTATCCATGGGCTTCTCCGTTTCTTGTTGATTTTACACAATTAAATATAACACAATTCGCGGAGAAAATCCAGTAAATATAAAAATCACAGGGGTTATTCTTCCTCATCCTCAGGCTTGTAATCCGGATCCGTTGACGCGTTATAAGCGGCACGGACAGCCTTGGCAAGCTGATCGGAACAGGAGGTCGGACGCTTACCGCACAAAACGCCGGTAAGCTTATTTTCAATTTCTTCAACCGTTTTTCCCTCAAGAAGCAATGAAATCGCTTTAAGATTTCCGTTACAGCCTCCCATAAATTGAATGTTGTGTACCACATTCCCGTCAAGGTCCAAGCTGATAACATTAGAGCAGGTGTTTGCCGTCAAATAATCGTAATGAAACATATTATAAAATCTCCTTAATTTTTTCTTTGATATCTTCTGTTTTTGCCGTCGGCTCATAACGCTGAACTATATTGCCGTTCCTGTCGATTAAGAACTTCGTAAAATTCCACTTGATATTGCCGTTGTTTTTGTAATCGGAATCCATTTTCTTTACAATCGGAGTAAGGAATAATTTAGCCGGACCGTTAAAGCCCTGAAATTTCGTGCTTGCCGTCAACCATTTATACAAGGGTATTGCGTTTTCGCCGTTGACATCCACCTTGTGATACTGTGGAAATGTGATGCCGTAGCGACCGGTGCAAAAGTCATGGATTTCATCGTCGTCACCGGGCGCTTGGTTAGCAAACTGATTACACGGAAAATCAAGAATTTCCAAGCCCTGCTGTGCATACTCGTCATACATCTCCTGAAGCTCCGAATATTGCGGTGTGAAGCCGCAGCCGGTTGCCGTATTGACAACAAGAAGCACCTTTCCCCGAAAATCTTCAAGTGATACTTCCTCCCCGTTCTGTTTTTTTACCTTGAAATCATAAATACTCATATTAAAGCCTCCTAAAGATTTTGCAAAATTAAATCGTGTTTGATTTAATGTAATTAAATTGTACACAATTTAATTTTGTTTGTCAACACCTTTTTGGTTTTTCTTAAAAATTTTTTCAGCCGCATCTAAGCTTGCACAAAAAGAACAACCGACTTGAACCTTTCGCTCAAGTCGGTTGTTTAAGGTAATAACTATTATTTTTTCTTTTCAATAAGGCTCTTGCCGCCCATATACATTCTGAGCGGTTCGGGAATTCTTACGGTTCCGTCCTCGTTGAGGTTGTTTTCAAGGTATGCAATCAACATTCTCGGGGGTGCGACAACCGTATTGTTAAGAGTGTGGGCAAAATAATTGCCGTCCTTTCCCTTGATTCTGATTCCGAGACGCCTTGCCTGTGCGTCTCCGAGATTTGAGCACGAGCCGACCTCGAAATATTTCTTCTGCCTGGGACTCCACGCCTCAACATCAAGACTTTTAACTTTAAGGTCTGCAAGGTCGCCCGAGCAGCATTCAAGTGTTCTTACAGGAATATCGAGGCTGCGGAAGAAGTCAACGGTGTTGTTCCAGAGCTTATCGTACCACTCGTCGCTCTCCTCAGGCTTACATACAACAACCATTTCCTGTTTTTCAAACTGATGTATTCTGTAAACGCCCCTCTCCTCGATTCCGTGTGCGCCCACCTCCTTGCGGAAGCACGGAGAATACGAAGTGAGCGCCTTGGGAAGCTCTGCTTCGGGGATAATCGTATCAATGAACTTGCCTATCATCGAATGCTCGCTTGTGCCGATAAGATAAAGATCCTCGCCCTCAATCTTGTACATCATATTTTCCATTTCGGCAAAGCTCATAACACCCGTCACAACATCGCTTCTTATCATAAACGGCGGAACATAGTAGGTAAAGCCTCTGTCTATCATAAAGTCTCTCGCATAGGAAAGAATTGCCGAATGAAGTCTTGCAATATCGCCCGAAAGATAATAGAAGCCGTTGCCGCTTGTCTTTCTTGCCGCATCAAGGTCTATACCGTCAAAGGACTCCATAATGTCAACATGGTAGGGAATTTCGTAATCCGGAACAACGGGCTCGCCGAACTTTTCAAGCTCGACATTTTCGCTGTCGTCTTTACCGATGGGTACATCCTTACCGATAATGTTCGGGATAACCATCATTCTCTTCTTTATCTCAGCCGCAAGCTCCTGCTCCTTGACTTCGAGTGCTTCAAGCTCAGCGTTGATTTCCTTAACCTTAGCCTTTGCCTTTTCTGCGTCGTCCTTGAGTCCCTTACCCATAAACATACCGATTTCCTTGCTGATACGGTTACGGTCGCCTCTCAAAGCGTCGCCCTTTGTTTTGGACTCTCTGTATTCAAGGTCGAGCTTAATTACTTCGTCAACCAACGGAAGCTTCTCGTCCTGAAATTTCTTTTTGATGTTTTCCTTTACTGCGTCGGGATTTTCCCTGACAAATTTAATATCAAGCATTTTTATATCCTCCGATATTTATTATCATTTATTTATTCAAGATTTTCAAACTGCTTTGAAAGCTTTTCAAGATCAGTCTTTGAGAAGAACTCAACCTCAAGCGTGCCGCTTCCGCCTTTTGAAACGAAAACCTTAACCTTTCTTCCGAGCACCTTTGAGAGTGCGATTTCCACCTCGTCGTAGAAAATATCACGCTTTTTCTCACGCTTTTCGGGAGCTTTTTTAGTCTTTTGCGCGCTCTTTGCAAGGCGTTCGACATCACGAACGGAAATGCCGTCTTTTACGACGAGCTGTGCGACCCTTGAAGCCTCCGAGGTGTCCTCAAACGAGAGCAGCGCCCTTGCGTGTCCCATTGAAATTTTACCGTCTCTTACAAGGTCCGATATATCGGACGGAAGGTTGAGCAATCTCAGGCTGTTTGTGACCGCAGTTCTCGATTTGCCGACCTTCTGCGCCGCTTCCTCCTGTGTAAAACCGAAGGTGTCTATAAGAGTTTTTATTCCCTGCGCCTCTTCGATTGCGTTAAGGTCCTCCCTGTGCAAATTCTCGATAAGGGCAAATATACTCTCCTCTTCGTCCGTCATTTCACGAACCGTAACGGGAACCTCCGTAAGCCCCGCCATTCTTGCCGCACGGTATCTTCTCTCTCCCGCTACAAGACGGTAACTGCCGTCCGCCATGGGTCTTACAAGCAACGGCTGTAAAATTCCGTGCTCCTTTATCGACTCGGAAAGCTCCGATAACGCCTGCTCTTCAAATATTTTTCTCGGTTGTTCACGGTTGGGCTCTATTTCGTTGATTGAAAGTGTAACGCTCTCGCCCGAAGCGTTTTCCATTGCATTGTCATAAATAAGGGCGCTCATACCCTTGCCCAAGCCGCTTTTTTTAGCTGCCATATATTTATCCTCCTCTACAAGCTCGCATAAGCCTTTGCCTCTTCGGGGTTTGTCTTGTTGAAATACTCCTCCCCGAAGAAAGACATGGCGTTCTGCCCGGTTGAAACCGTCGTTATAAGAATATAAACGCCGTCTTTGTACCAGATATAATTGGTCTTGCTTTCGTCAACCTTTAATACGGCGTGCTTTCCGTACTGTCTGTCATAGGTTGAAAGCGCGTCTTTAAGCACAAAGCCGGTGTTTACGGTCGAAAGATACTGCACCTCACAAAGGCGCATATCGGAATCATATATATAATATACCGAGCTCTCACAGCCGTCCGAAACGAACGGTAAGCCCTTTTTGTTTACAACAAAATATGCAACAGAGCTGTCGTTGAGATAAAGACTTGCCTTAATGCCCAAGGCGTTCTGCGTTTCCTCGACGCTCATACCCATTTTGGTACCGAGCACTTCAAGCTTGCTGTATGTATATGTTACCTCTTCCGTGGTGGTTTCGGTGGTCGTGATTATCGGCGCCGGCTTGAATTCCTCGGGCTGACCGCACGAAGTGAGAAATACCGACACAAGAACCAGCAAAATTGCAACAGGTGCTACTTTTTTCATTTTCCTGCTCCTTTGTTACTGTTTTTTCAAAAACTCTTCCGCAAGAGAGGCATACGCCAAAGAGCCCTTGGAGCTTTTGTCATAATACATAATCGGCTCGCCGAAGCTCGGAGCCTCGGAAAGTCTGACATTCCTCGGAATCGTGGAGGAATAAACCTTTTGAGGGAAGAACTTTTTAACCTCGTCGACAACCTGATTTGTAAGGTTAAGCCTGCCGTCGTACATCGTGAGCAAAACACCCTCGATTTCAATATGCGGATTGTAAAGCCTTTTTATCTGCCTTACGGTTGCCATAAGCTGTGCAAGACCTTCAAGCGCATAGTATTCGCACTGTATCGGAACAAGGAATGTGTCGCTTGCACAAAGTGCGTTAATCGTGATAAGTCCGAGTGATGGCGGGCAGTCAAGGAAGATATAATCGTAATTGTCCCATATTTCCGCAAGAGCCATTTTAACAAGACTTTCACGCCTTTCCATGCCTATCATTTCAACCTCTGCACCCGCAAGGTTCATATCCGACGGCAGCAAATCAACATTTTTGAATTTTGTGTTGATTATTACCTCCGATGCCTTTACGGTATTTATAAGTATATCATAGGTTGAATTTTTTATTTCCCTTTTATTTATACCGTAACCGCTTGTTGAGTTGCCCTGCGGATCAATATCGACAAGCAGCACCTTTTTGCCCAAAGCGCCTATCGCCGCTGAAAGGTTGACGGCGGTCGTGGTTTTGCCGACTCCGCCTTTTTGGTTGATAATTGAAATGATTTTTGACAATTTTTTCACTCCGTGTATATAAAAATCCCGAAACGAAGCTGTTTTCCGTCCGTTTCGCAACCGAAATAATTATGCCGTATTATTATATCATACCCGCGCGCAAAATTAAACACTTTTTGTCAAAAACACAAGATTTTTATAAATATTTGTTTCACGTGAAACAAAGCAACGCAAAGCGGCGAAATTCCGAAGAACTCCGCCGCTCTGCTTGTGGATGTGGGGTGTGAAAGAGAAGGATATGGGTATATATAAAACGGCGAGTGTAACAGGGGTATTATTACAAACGCCCGTTTTATCGGTTATACTGCCTCGTCGGTCTCGCCCGGCAAGGCAATGCGAAGCTGTTCGACCTTTGGAATACGGACTATATATTCAATGTATTCTTCGGTCTCGCTTCTTGCGGCGTCGGCGTCTACGCCTGCACGGCGTATCGTGTCAACCGCATGATTGAGTGTATTTATAAACAACCTTACATCTCTTATTCCTCTTAAAGGATTTCGTGAGCGGTTGTTTTTGTTTATCATCTGATTTATCATTCGTTCGCTCTCGGCAACATTCAGATGTCTGTCAACAATTATCGAGAGCGCCCGTGCACGCTGATTGTCGTCCTCCAGCATAAGCAACGCTCTTGCATGACTTTCGGTAAGTCCCGCCTTTGCAAGCTTAAAGCGCATTTCCTCCGGTAAGCGCAGAATTCTAAGCTTGTTCGAAACGGTGGACAGAGCTACGCCTAACTTTTGTGCCACCTCCTCACGGCTCATGGCATATTCTCCAACAAGCTTTTCAATCGCTTCCGCCACCTCAAAAAAATCAAGGCTTTGTCTTTGAAGATTTTCAATTACCGAAAACATTGCCGACTCTTTTTCATCTATGTTTATCACTACCGACGGAACCTTGACAAGTCCGACAAGTCTTGCTGCTCGGAGTCTCCTCTCGCCGGAAACGAGTTCATATTTCTTGTCTTCCCTCTTTCTTACGGTTATCGGCTGAAGTATTCCGTTTTCCCTTATGCTCTGCGCCAAGTTTTCAAGCTCATCGTAATCGAATCTTTTTCTCGGCTGATTAGGGTTCGGAACAATCATATCCTGCGGTATGCTGTATATTTCCGCCGTGCATTTCACTTTTTGCTGCTTCATAAAAAAACCTCCGCAACGCTTGTCCTTGTCTAAAGGATAGCACCGCAGAGGTGGTTTTGTAAAGAAAAAGCGTTCGTCAAAAACCAACGCTGTTTCAAGGCTTTCGCCATTATTTTATCGGATTTTTCGCAATTTTTGCCGAAGGTCTCGGATACTTTGTCGGAGTTTGCGATAACTTCTTTATTTCGACAATTCTTCTCGGCATACCGTCCGTCAGGTCAAAAATAATATCGTTTTCAATCTTTCCGCCGAGTATGCCTATCGCCTTTTTCGCAGAGGCAATTTCCTCATCAGACGCCGCCGCTTTCATTGAAACGAACTCGCCGCCTACCTTTACAAACGGCAGGCAGTATTCCGAAAGATTTGTTAGATTTGCGACAGCCCTTGCGGTTGCAAAATCAAATTTCTCGCGGTATTGCGGATTTTGACCCGCCTCCTCCGCCCTTGCATGGACGACTTCTGCGCTTACACCCGTTTCGTTAAGCACATTTTGAATAAAGCCGAGCTTTTTCTTTGTGGAATCTAGAAAAGTCATTTTTATATCGGGTCTTGTAAGTAAAAGCACCAAGCCCGGGAAGCCTGCGCCCGTTCCGACATCGATAATTCTTGCGTTTTCGGGTATGTTGACATTGCCGAACAGGGCAAGACAGTCCGCAAAATGCTTTACTGTAACATCGTCGGGCTCCGTGATAGCCGTCAGATTAAAGCTTTTGTTGGTTTCGACAAGCATTTCGGCATATTTGTCAAGCCTTTCAAAAGCGTTGCCGTCAATGCTTACTCCGAATTTTTGAATTGTAATATAAAGCAATTCTTTGTTTAACATAGTTTATTTCCCCATTTTCGCCAAATATATAAGCAATACCGATATATCCGACGGAGACACGCCCGATATTCTCGACGCTTGACCGACAGAGTGTGGCCTTATTTTTGTAAGCTTTTCCCTTGCTTCAAGCCGTAAGCCTTCGATTGAATTGTAATCGATGTCTTTCGGCAAAACCTTGACCTCAAGACGGCGCATTTCATTTATCTGTGCCTGTTGGCGTTTGATGTAACCCTCGTATTTAAGCTCAATTTCCACCTGTTCGAATATTTCCGGCGGTAAATCGGGGCGCTCGGGGTCAAACGGGGTTAAGTCCGCATAGCTTATCTGCGGCCTCTTTATAAGCTCGATAAGCTTCATTCCCTTGTTCATAGGTGCTGTTTCACGTGAAACAAGCAGCTTTTGCAGCTCATCGGACATATGTATCGTGGTCTGAGCCGTTCTGTTCATTTCATCCTTGATAAGCTGCATTTTATGAAGAAATTTTCCGTATCTTTCGTCGCTGATAAGGCCTATTTCATGTCCGTAGGGCGTAAGGCGAATATCTGCATTGTCCTGTCGGAGCAAAAGTCGGTATTCGCTTCTTGAAGTCATCATTCTGTAAGGGTCCATACAGCCCTTTGTAACAAGGTCGTCAATAAGCGTTCCGATATATGACGACGCACGGTCGAGAATAAACGCTTCCTTCCCCTGTGCCTTGCGTGCGGCGTTTATGCCCGCAATCAAGCCCTGTGCCGCCGCCTCCTCATATCCCGAAGAACCGTTGAACTGTCCCGCACCGAAAAGTCCCGACAAATCAAGGAATTCAAGGCTTGGTTTGAGTGCCAACGGGTCCACACAGTCATATTCTATGGCATATGCGGTTCTCATAACCTCTACATTTTCCAAGCCCTTTATTGTTCTTAAAAACTTGAGTTGAACATCCTCGGGCAGTGACGAGGACATTCCCTGTAAATAAAGTTCCTCGGTATCAAGTCCGCAGGGTTCGATAAAGAACTGATGGCGAAGCTTATCAGGGAAGCGTACAATTTTATCCTCAAAGCTCGGACAATATCTCGGACCTATGCCCTCTATTTTTCCGCTGTACAGCGGTGAGCGGTGCAGATTGTCGAGAATTACCTGCTTTGTATCGTCATTGGTGTAGGCAATATAGCAAAACGAACGGTTTTCAGCCGCTTTTTCGGTTTCAAAAGAAAAGGGAGTTTCGGTTTCGTCTCCCTCCTGCTTTTCAAGAACGGAAAAGTCGATGCTTCTTCTGTTTACCCTTGACGGTGTGCCCGTCTTGAACCTACGCAGGGGAATTCCGAGCTTTTTAAGAGAAATGGATAGCTCTGTCGCGGGGAACATTCCGTCAGGTCCGCTCTCATATGACACCTCGCCGATATATATCCTGCCGCCGAGAAAAGTTCCCGTTGCAAGTACTACGCTTTTTGCGGTGTAAATTGCCTCCAGCTTAGTTTTTAACTGCCATAAGCCGTCAGAGGTCTGCTTTATATCAATGATTTCAGCCTGCTTCAAGTCAAGATTTTCCTGTAACTCGACAACATGCTTCATATATTTTGAATACTCACGCCTGTCTATCTGCGCACGCAGAGAATGAACCGCCGGACCTTTTCCTCGGTTCAACATTCTTGTCTGTATCTGCGTTTTGTCCGCCGCCTTGCCCATTTCGCCGCCGAGAGCGTCAATTTCACGCACAAGGTGTCCCTTTGATGTGCCGCCGATTGACGGATTACAAGGCATATTACCTACAGAGTCAAGATTTATCGCAAACACAACGGTTTTTGCCCCGAGTCTTGCCGATGCCAAGGCAGCTTCTATTCCTGCGTGACCTGCACCGATTACGGCAACATCATATTCTTTTGCAAAATATTCCATATATAAAACTCCGTTTGAGCCAGTTTTGTTTCACGTGAAACATCATTTACCTACACAAAATTGTGAAAAAATTTCATCAACAACGCTTTCCGTTGCTTTTGCTCCCGTCAAAGTATCAAGACTTTCAATCGCAACATCAATGTTGACATTCAATGCGTCACGGGTCATTCCGATTTCAAGCGCCGCAAGAGCTTCTTTTATGCTTTGCAGAGCGGCCTGACAGCAGGAAAGCTGTCTTTCATTCATAAGAGTTGCCGTCGAAGTGTCAAAATCAGCCGTGCCGAGTGATTTTTCAATTGATTTTTCAAGTTCTGTTACTCCGTTTTGAGATTTTGCAGAGAAATAAACAACATTTTTAAAATTTTTGTTTATTATATTGGTGTTGATTTTTTCTTTCAAATCCGTTTTATTTATGATAGCAACGGTATTTTTACCGCTGCACATTTTAATAATTTCCCTGTCCTCGGCGTCGATTTCCGTTGAAGAATCGAATACGGCGAGTACAAGCGCGGCTCTGTCGAGCTTTTGCTTGGTTCTGTCAACACCGATTTTTTCAACTGTATCCTCGGTGTCGTGAAGACCTGCGGTGTCCGCAAGTCGCAACACATTGTTACCTAAAGTAACTGTTTCTTCGACAATATCCCTCGTTGTGCCTGCAACAGAGGTGACAATCGATTTTTCATAACCCGACATAAGGTTCATAAGAGTGGATTTTCCGACATTGGGTTTACCCACAATTACGGTTTCTACGCCCTCAATTATAATTCTGCCGATATCAAAGCGTTTGATTAAAGCTTCAAGTTCCTTTTCGGCAGAGATAAACACATTTTTAAGGTTATCGTCGGACAACTCGTCGATTTCTTCATCGGGATAATCGACCCATGCAGCCATCTGTGCTGCTGTCCTTTTCAACGAAAGCGATATTTCCGATATTTTTTTGAAAAGCGCACCGTCAAGAGTGTTGAGCGCAGCAGACCTTGCCTGCTCCGATTTTGCGGAAATGATGTTCATTACCGACTCCGCTCTTGTCAAATCCATCTTACCGTTGAGAAACGCGCGCTTTGTAAATTCGCCGGGTTCTGCGGGAACAGCACCGTTTGCAAGAGCGGCACGCAGCACCTGCTTCGTAACAAGCAAGCCGCCGTGACAGGATATTTCCACAACATCCTCGCCGGTATAGCTTTTCGGTGCCTTGAAAACAAGAGCCACTGCCTCATCAACGCATTTTTCGTCAAAAAACACCTTTCCAAACGCCGCTTTGTAGCCACTCAGTTTTTCCAATTTGATACCTGATACGGTTTTGAATATTCTATCGGCTACAGACAGGGCATTTTCGCCCGAAATTCTGACAATTCCGATCCCTCCGGCGGCTTGTCCGGTTGAGATTGCCGCAATAGTTCTCATATTTCCACCGCTTTTCCTATAAATAATAAAATCGGGAGAGGAACTCCTCGCCCGATTTTCACACGAGGGAAAACCCTCTTATTCTTCGTTGTTTTTCTTAACTTCGATTTTACCGTAAACCGACGCACCCGAATAGTCATTCTTCTTTTCACGATTCTGTGAAATTTCGGGAACATAAGTTTCCTTCCTCGGACGCCTTGAACGACTTCTGTCATTTCTGTCACGGTAACCGTAATTTCCTCTGCCACCGTTTTCGGGAGCTATTACAACTCTCCTGTCAAGGTCCGTGCCTGTTGAAAATGAGGTTGCACCCTTAATTTCCTGTACAGCGGTGTGGATTATTCTTCTCTCGTAAGGATTCATCGGTTCAAGCGTAATATTTCTGCCGCTCTTTACCGCACGAATCGCATTTTTCTTTGCAAGCGAAACAAGAACCTCTGCTCTCTTTTCGCGGTAATTGCCGATATTAACGGATACTCTCTTGTAACCGGAAACGCCCTTATTTGCAACCATTCTTATAAGATACTGGATAGCGTCAAGAGTTTCGCCTCTTCTTCCGATAACAATACCGTAATCATCTCCGCAGTCAAGTTCAAATGAAATTTCTTCGTCATCCGCATAAACCTCAACCTCGCACTTTTCCATACCGAGACCGAGAATTATAGATTTAAGATATTCCGCAGCAAAAGCATATTCTGTTGTGGGTTTGAGAGTTGCTTTCTTTTCCGCAAGAATTTCCGCAACGGTTTCTCTCTTTTCCTGCTTTTCAACAGGCTTTTTTTCCGCAACGGGCTTTTTGTTTTCTTCCTTTTTAACAACGGGCTTTTCGGGTTTTGCCTCGTCGGGAACCTCAACGGTAACCTTTACCTCTGCGGGAGAGCCGCCGAAAAGTCCGAGAATTTTCTTTTCGGGCATTTTGAGAACTTCGATTTTGTAATCGTCAAATTCGGAAAGACCCAATTCAAGTAATGCCGCCGCCTTAGCCTCATCAACGGTGGAAGCCTTTTTAACACATTCTTTAATCATAACAGAACACCTTACACAATCAAATTATTTATCTTTCAATTCTTTTATTTTTTTAGTATTATTTTCTTTTGAACGACGATAAACGGTTTCGTCAATCATCGCCTTGGCAAGTACCTTTTTCGGCGAATACAAATGATTGAGAACAATCATCTGCAAGAATGAAATTGCCGAAGACATAATGATATAGATGCCTACGCTTGTCGGGAAAAGGAATGCAAAATAAATCTGCATTGCCGGCGTAAAGAGCATCATACAACCCATTGAGGGGTTTTTAGCCATTTCGGGATTTGTCTTTCTCTGACGGATAAGCGAATAAATGCTCATTCCGAGTGCGATTACACCCGTGATTATCGGGATTGCCCAATATTTGTCAAAAGACTTAAATTGCGGAGTATAAGCAAGGTCAAGACCCATAAAAGTGAACTTTGCCATAAACTCCTGAATTTTATTGATAAGTTCGGGAGTAAGACCTTCAATTGCGCTCTTATCCAATGAATCCCAATGCTGTAAAGCATAGAGCTCAAGTCTGAAAGACGATTTTGCTTCGCTTTCTGTCAAAAGCGGCAAAACAGCTTCTTTAAGAGAAGCGACAACGGTTGAGGGAATCCTCAAAACCATTGAAAAAGGATGGTAGTTTACCTGATAAAGACCTATCATTACCGGGAACTGAATAAGCATAGGCAAGCATCCGCCGCCCATTGCGGAGAAGCCCTCACGCTGATAAAGAGCCTGCGTTTCCTGCTGTAGACGCTGCTGATCGTTACCGTATTTTTCCCTTAATCTTCTGAGCTTCGGCTGAAGACGCTGCTGCATCGCAATACCCTTCTGCTGCTTTATTGAAGAGGGAAGAAGACAAATTTTAACAATAAGCATAAGGCAGAATATCGAAATAAGATAGTTGCCGCTTAAAGCATAAAATATTGAAATAACGAATCCGAAAGGAATTCCCAGTATTTCGTATAATTTACTCATTTATGTTCCTCCGAACAAAATGCCGGGCATTTTATTTTTCTTTATTATTTATTATTTTCTTCTCCGGAACCGGATCGACTCCGCCCGGAAAAAGAGGGTTACACCGCATAAGTCGGGCAACCGCCAACAAACCGCCCTTGATAATTCCGAATCTCTCAATTGCCGTAATCGCATACTGTGAGCAGGTGGGATAATATCTGCACCTCGGCGGAAAAAGCGGAGAAATTTTTCTCTGATAAAACCTTATTGCTTTAATAACGGCTTTTTTCATCCGATTGCACCCGCCTGTGCGAAAATATCAAGCATAATATTCTGAATATCGGTGCTTTTAAGATACTTTGTTTTACTTCTTGCAACAAAAATAATATCGTATGAACCGTTTATTTTGGGCTCAACGCCGCGCCATGCGGCTCTGATAATTCTTTTACAGCGATTTCTTTCAACTGCACATCCGATCTTTTTACTTACGGTTATTCCTATACGACAAATTCCCGCACCGCTTTTTTTTAAATAAACAACCAGTGCAGGATTTGTATAGGATCTGCCCCTGTAATAGAGGCGTCTGAAATCACAATTACGATTTAAGGTTACCGTACTCAAATTATTTACCTATTAGTAAGACAACTGCTTTCTGCCTTTAGCTCTGCGGCGTGCAAGTACTTTTCTGCCGTTTCTTGTTGACATTCTCTTACGGAAACCGTGTTCCATCTGACGATGACGCTTTTTCGGCTGATATGTTCTTTTCATCGTTATACCTCCGTTTCGTTACAAAAATAATCTGCGGAAAGATATTATATACTAAATTGTATAAAAAAGTCAAGATTTAAGCTGATTTTATAATATTTTTCTTGTTTTCAACTATACGCTGTGTTAAAAAGATTAAAAAATACAAAATGTTGTATGCTAAAATAAAAAAACATAAAAAAATCATTAAAAACAGCAATATTTTTTCTTAAAAATTTTTGTTTGAACTATATTATATATATAATTATTATTTAATATAAAATTAAAACCATTATAACTATTGAAAAAAAGAAAAGGGTATGTTAAAATGATATTTGCTATATTATGGTCTTTTTAGGCTTATATTTAAGTTTTTATATTTTTTAAGTCTTTTATTAAAAAACGGACAAAACATAAAATAATGCGTTTTAATTGAATTATTACAGGAGACAGTATTTATGGAGTCATTAAATGATATGTGGACGGCGGTCTGCGAATGTGCAGTCGAAAAATATAATGTCAATGCCGAAGCCTTTAAGCTTTGGTTCAGTCCGATAACACTTAAATCTTTTGACGGTCAAAAAGCTGTTTTGAGCATAAATAATAATTTTTTATTTCCGATAATCGAAAAAAAATATTCAGAACTCATAAATAATGCTTTTAATGAGGTAATCGGTTTCAATGTTGAAATTGAATTTGTGCTTGATCAGCTGAAAGATGATGAAGTTGAACAGAAGACGGCAGACAGCGGCACTTCATTGAGAACCATAGGAGATAACTTTGATAACTTCGTCGTAGGAAAATCAAATAATTATGCTTATGCCGCAGCAAAAAAGGTTGCGGAGGATCCGGGTAAATCTTACAATCCGCTCTATATTTACGGAAAATCAGGACTCGGAAAAACCCATCTTCTCAGAGCAATAGAAAATGAGATGAAAAAAAGAAATCCCGATTCAAACATTATTTATATCACAAGTGAAAATTTTACAAACGACCTTATTTATCATCTGAGAAATAAAAATATGTATGAATTCCGCGATAAATACCGTAACTGCGACGCTCTTTTGATGGATGATATTCAGTTTATAGCACAAAAGGAACAGACGGAGGAGGAATTCTTCCACACCTTTAACGCATTGACGGAATACGGAAAACAGATTGTTATGACCTCGGACAGACCTCCGAATGAAATTCAGATTTTACAGGAAAGACTTAAAACGAGATTTGAATGGGGTCTTATGGCTGATATTCAGCCGCCGGATTTTGAAACAAGAATGGCTATTATTAAAAATAAAGCCGAACAGTATAACTTTGCAATTCCAGACGAAATAGTCGAGTTCTTTGCACAAGAAGTAAAGAACAATGTGCGTCAGCTTGAAAGCGCAGTCAAAAAAATCAAGTCACTTTGTCTTTTGTCTGATACCAAGCCGACTCTTGACACGGCAAAAGAGGCTATAAAGGAGCTTACGACTTACAATCAACCGATTTCTGTCACAAATTCAAAAATTGTTGAATCTGTCGGAAATACATACGGAATTTCCGTTGAAAATATTATGTCGGACAAGCGTGATAAGAATATCAAGGACGCAAGGCAAATTTCAATGTATATCATTCGCGAAATTACCGGTATGTCTCTTGATGAAATAGGAAAATATTTCGGCGGAAAGACACATTCAACCGTAAAACATTCGATTGACAAGGTCAGAAATATGATGGATGAAGATTTTCAGTTCAAAAAAACCGTTGAAGACATAATAAAAAATGTCAAAGATTACTGATAAAGTTTTCGACATGTTTTTGTTTTGAACACTCTTGTTTTGAACAGTTAAAAATCGTCTTAAAATTTATGTTTAATACTTCTTTGATTTAGAAAATTTTTTGACATTGAAAATTCAGACAAAATGATTGATATTTCAATAAATTTATCGGTTTTGGTAAATTTCGACACCCCCTACTGATAATACTAATTTATTAAAATATATCTTATGTTAGGAAAGGAAAAAAATATATGAAATTTGTTTGCGATACACAAAAATTCTCGGAAATATGTTCAAATATCCAGCGTTCGGTTTCAAGCAAATCTACAATCCCGGCAATAGAAGGTATTTTGCTCACCACAACGGAAAATTCAATAACGGTAACCGGCTATGATTTGGAGGTCGGCGTTATAACTTCTGTTGAAGCAAAGGTAGAAGAACAGGGAAGTATTATTCTCAACGCTAAAATTCTTTGTGATATTTTAAGAAATCTTCCGGCTCAGACAGTAAGAATAGAATCGGACGAAAGAATGACAACCAAAATAAAAAGCGGAGACGCAGAGTTTTCTCTTATAGGAATAAACGCACAGGAATATCCCGAGCTGCCGTCTGTAAACAGCAGCTTCCCCATTGTTGTAAAGGGCGGTATTCTTAAGGATATGATAAGAAAAACAATTTTTGCCACAGCGGAAAACGACGCAAAGGTTGTTCATACGGGAGTAAGATTTGAAATAGGAAATTCTCTTATCCGTCTTGTTGCAGTGGACGGCTTCAGGCTTGCTATAAGAAATGAGGCAATAGATTATCAAGGGGACGAGCAGGTATTTGTTGTTCCTAAAAAAACTCTTAACGAAATTATAAAGCTTATAGTAAACGACGATGTTGCGGTTTCACTCAATATCGGAAAAAGACATATTGTTTTTGAAATCGGCAGCTATCTTGTTGTTTCAAGACTCCTTGACGGAGAATTTTTGAATTATAAATCGGCTATCGCAATAAATGAAAATACAAAGGTTGAGGTAAATACAAGAATGCTCATAAGCAGTATTGAAAGAACCTCGCTTATGATAACAGACAGAGCTAAGAGTCCGATAAGATGTATTTTTGACGAGAATATGATTAAAATTTCGTCAATCACTTCTTTAGGTGCGGCGAACGACAGGCTTCCCGCAAAAATTGAAGGTGAAAAATTAGAAATCGGCTTTAATAACAGATTTTTACTTGACGCATTGAAGGTTTGCGACACGGATGAGGTTATAATTAAGCTCAGCAGTCCCATTCAGCCTATTATCATTGTTCCGAAAGAGGGAGAGAACTTCCTGTTCCTTGTTCTCCCCGTTAAGTTGAAATAAGATGAAAACAGTTAAAATTAAGGCTAAAATTGCCGAAAAAGAAAAAGTTCAGTTAAAAATAGACACCGATTTTATAAGACTTGACGCAGCTTTGAAGCTTGCAAATATTGCGGTAACGGGCGGTCAGGCAAAAATAATAATCGGAGACGGTCAAATTAAAATCGGCGGCGAGCCCTGCACAATGAGGGGTAAAAAGCTCAGGAGCGGAGACAGCTTTGAATTTGACAGAAAAATTTACGAGATTATATAGGTAAAATTATGACGGTAAACAGGCTCTCGGTAATTGATTACAGAAACATAGATTATATAGAAATTGTTCCGTCGGAGAATGTCAATATAATTTTCGGCGAGAACGCACAGGGTAAAACCAATTTACTTGAGAGTATATGGCTTTTTACCGGATGTAAAAGCTTCCGAACAAAAAGAGACAGCGAGCTTTTAGGCTTTCAAAAGGATTTTGCAAAAAACGAAATGGATTTTTTTGCAAAAGGCAGAGAACAGACCGCAACCATGATAATCGAAAAAAAGCGTTCAATTACAAAGAACGGAGTTGAATTAAAAAGTCCTGCGGAAATGATAGGCGAGTTTAATGCTGTAATTTTTTCTCCGTCGCATCTTGCTCTTATTAAAGAGGGACCCGTAAACAGAAGAAAATTCTTAGATACGGCTTTATGTCAGTTAAAACCGAGTTATGCGAGGGTTCTTGCAAAATATAACAGAACACTTGAACAGAGAAACGCGCTGTTAAAGGATATTCAGTTTCATTCGGAGCTTTACGACACGCTTGATGTGTGGGATGACAGACTATCTTCCTATGCCTCGGCAATCGTATCCGAAAGAATAAAATATACAAAGCTGTTAAGCGAAAATTCAGAAAAAATATATTCGGGACTGGCCGACGGACGGGAAAGCCTTGAAATACAATATATAAATAATACGGGTCTTTACAGCGAAGATATTTATGAAATCAAGGATTTTCTTTTTGAGAGACTCAGGCAGACAAGGCGTGAGGATATTTTTAATAAAATAACAAGCATAGGACCGCAAAGAGATGATATTGACATAAAAATAAATTCTCTTTCGGCAAGAAAATACGGTTCACAGGGTCAACAGCGTTCGTGTGCTCTTGCTATGAAATTGAGCGAGGCAAACATAATAAAGGATATTACCGGAGAAGAGCCTGTTATTCTGCTTGACGATGTTATGAGCGAGCTTGATGTAAAGCGGCAGGATTACATTCTCAATCATCTCAATTCAAGACAGGTTTTCATAACCTGCTGCGATCCGGCAACCGTTTTGAGAATGTGCGAGGGAAAAACATTTCACATAGAAAAAGGCAGGTTAATTTAATGTATCTGCAAATAGGAACAGAGGAATTTATAAAGACCGAGGATATAATCGGCATATTTGACCTTGATAATACAACGGTTTCAAAGGCGTCAAGGGATTATCTCAATTTTGCCGAGAAGGAAAAGCTGTCAAAAACGGTTTCGTACGATTTGCCTAAATCTTTTATTGTAACCGAGGAAAAAGGCAGGAGGACGGTATATATTTCGCCGTACTCGACAAATACGTTATTTAAGCGAATAGATTAAATAAGAGTGTAACGGAGGAAAAAATGAGCGAAGAAATAAAAAATGTAATGGAAGACGAAGAGATGGATACTGCCGTTACCGAAGAATACGGTGCGGACGCCATTCAGGTTCTCAAAGGACTTGAGGCGGTAAGAAAACGCCCCGGTATGTATATCGGTTCAACGGGTCCCAAGGGATTGCACCATCTTGTATATGAAATTGTCGATAACTCCATAGACGAGGCGTTGGCAGGCTACTGCACACATATTGAGGTTGAAATTTTACCCGATAACATAATTACCGTAAAGGATAACGGACGAGGAATTCCCGTAGGCATCAACGAGGAGGAGGGTCTCCCTGCGGTTACGGTTGTTCTTACTGTTCTTCATGCAGGCGGTAAATTCGGCGGCAGCGGTTATAAGGTTTCGGGCGGCTTGCACGGCGTAGGTTCGTCGGTCGTTAATGCCCTTTCGGAATGGTTTGAGGTTGAAGTCAGCCAGAACGGACATATCTATAAGCAGAGATTTGAAAGAGGCGACATTGTTACCGACCTTGAAACAATCGGCGATACGGACGAAACCGGCACTCTGATAAGATTTAAGGCAGACTCAGAAATATTCACGGAAACCACGGTTTACGAATTTGATGTATTGCAGCGCAGACTCCGTGAGCAGGCTTTTCTTAATGCAGGTCTTAAAATAACGCTTACCGATAAAAGAGACGAAGAAAACATTGTCGAAGAGGTTTACTGCTATGAGGGCGGTATCCGTTCGTTTGTTGATTTTATAAACAAATCAAGAGGTCTTACCCCCGTTCACGATGAAATACTTCATTTTTCGACCGTTCAGGACGACAGAAGCGCAGAGGTCGCCATTTCTTATAATGACGGCTACAATGAAATTATTCTCTCTTTTGCGAACAATGTCCGCACCATTGACGGCGGTACTCACGAGGACGGTTTTAAGACTGCTTTAACAAAGGTATTCAACGATTACGGCAGAAAATTCAAGCTGCTCAAGGATAACGACAAGAACCTTTCGGGTGACGATGTCCGTGAGGGTCTTACGGTTGTTATCAGTGTTAAGCTTACCGAAGCGGAATTTGAGGGACAGACAAAGGGTAAGCTCGGTAACACCGAGATGAAGTCGCTTGTCAACAAAATGCTCTATGAGAAGATGATGACATATTTTGAGGAAAATCCCACGGTTGCAAAGACGATTTTCTCAAAAGCGCTTGACGCTTCAAGAGCAAGAGAGGCGGCAAGAAAGGCAAGAGATACGGCAAGAAGAAAATCGGCGTTTGAGGGCAACTCACTCCCAGGTAAGCTTGCCGACTGTATAGACAAGGACCCCGAAAACACAGAACTGTTTATCGTCGAGGGAGATTCGGCGGGTGGCTCGGCAAAAGAAGGAAGAGACAACCGTATTCAGGCAATACTTCCTCTTTGGGGTAAAATGCTCAATGTCGAAAAGGCAAGAATTGACAAGGTTATCGGAAATGATAAGCTCACACCCGTTGTTCTTGCACTCGGAACAGGTATCGGCGACGAGTTCGATATAACAAAAATCAGATACCACAAAATAGTAATTATGGCGGATGCCGATGTCGACGGTCAGCATATCAGAACGCTTCTTCTGACATTTTTCTTCAGATATATGCGCCCGCTTATCGACGAGGGATATATTTATATCGCTCAGCCGCCTCTTTTCAAGGTTTCAAAGGGTAAGTCGTTCAAATACGCATACACCGAGGAAGAGAGAGACAGATACACGGCGGAATTCGGCGGAGAAAAGGTTGATGTTCAGCGATACAAAGGTCTCGGTGAGATGGATCCCGAGCAGCTTTGGGAGACCACAATGGATCCCGCAACAAGAATTATGCTTCGTGTTACCCTTGAGGACGCTATGGAAGCAGACGAGACCTTCTCAATTCTGATGGGCGATAAGGTTGAGCCGAGAAGAGAATTTATTGAGAAGAACGCAAAATATGTTCAAAACCTTGACATTTAAGATAAAGAGGTAAGACGATGGCAAAAAACAACAATTCAAGCACAAGTCATAATCACAATCTCGGTGATTATGTTCCGCTTGAGCAACAGAATATTATAAACAGAGAAATAAATCAGGAAATGAGAAATTCGTTCCTTGATTATTCAATGTCGGTTATCACTTCCCGTGCTCTTCCCGATGTCAGAGACGGCTTGAAGCCCGTTCACAGAAGAATACTTTACACGATGTATGAAAAGCATCTGTATCCGAATGTCGCATACCGTAAGTGTGCGGACACCGTCGGTGCGGTGCTCGGCTCTTATCATCCCCACGGCGACGCTTCGGTTTATGACGCAATGGTAAGACTTGCGCAGGATTTCTCAATGAGATATCCGCTTGTTGACGGACACGGTAACTTTGGCTCAATCGATGGAGACCCGCCTGCGGCATACCGTTATACGGAGTCGAGAATGAGCAAAATCGCGCTCGAGCTCCTGACCGATATTGACAAGAAAACAGTTGACTACATTCCGAACTACGACGACAGACTTAAAGAGCCCACGGTTCTTCCGTCCAGATACCCGAACCTGCTTGTAAACGGTTCAACAGGTATAGCAGTCGGTATGGCTACAAATATTCCTCCGCACAATCTTCGTGAGGTCATTGACGGCGTTTGCTGTGTTATCGACAATCCCGACGCTTCGCTTGAGGATATAATGGAGCACATCAAGGGACCAGACTTCCCCACAGAGGGAATAGTTATGGGCAGAGCAGGCATCCGTGCCGCTTATGCAACGGGAAGAGGAAAAATAACCCTTCGCGGTCGTGCGGAAATTGTCGAAAACGAAAAAACGGGCAGGTTTCAGATAGTTGTTACGGAGCTTCCGTATCAGGTAAACAAGGCAAGACTTATCGAGTCGATTGCCGAGCTGCACAAGGATAAGAAAATTGAGGGTATGTCGGGTATTAACGACTATTCTTCAAAGCGCGGCGGCGGTATTAGAATCGTTATCGACTTAAAGAGAGATGCAAATCCGCAGGTAATTCTCAATCAGCTTTATCAGATGACGCAGCTGCAGATTTCCTACGGTATTATTCAGCTTGCCCTTGTTGACGGCGTTCCGAAAATACTTACTCTTAAAGACATTATCGAAGAATATATCAAATTCCAGTGTGAGATTATCACGAGAAGAACTGAATTTGACCTTAAAAAAGCGCAGGACAGAGAGCATATTCTCGAAGGTCTTGAAAGAGCGGTCGACATTGTTGACGAGATTATCGCCGCAATCCGTGCATGTAAGGGCGGTCAGCCCGAGGCAAAGCAGGCTATTATAGAAAAATTCGACTTTGACGAGCCGCAGGCAGACGCAATAGTTGCGTTCAGACTCGGTCAGTTGGCAGGTCTTGAAATTCAGAAGATTGTTTCCGAGCGCAAAGAGCTTCAGGAAAAAATCAGAGCCTTGCTTGAAATTTTGTCATCGGAAGAAAACATCAAGCACACCGTTAAAACAGAGCTTCTTGCAATTTCCGATAAATACGGCGATGACAGAAGAACTGAAATTTCAAATGTTGCGGGCGAGGTTGACATTGAGGATCTCATTCCCGAAGAGGATTGCGTTTACACCCTTACAAATATGGGCTATATCAAGCGTCAGCCCGTTGACACATATCAGAGCCAGCGCAGAGGCGGCAAGGGTATCAAGGGTATGTCAAGGCGTGAAGAGGATTACGCAAAGACCATGTTCACCTGCTCTTCTCACGACTATATTATGTTCTTTACCTCGCTTGGTAAGGCCTACAGGCTCAAGGGCTATGAAATTCCCGAGGGAAGCCGTTCAAGCAAGGGTATGAATGTTGTAAACATTCTTCCCATCACTTCGGACGAAAAGATTACCTCAATGATAAGGGTTCCGAATTTCAGCGATGAGGATAATTTCTATCTCTGTATGCTCACAAAGCAGGGTATTATAAAGCGTACACCGCTTAACGCATATAAAAACATCCGCAAATCGGGTATTCTCGCAATAAATCTTGACGAGGGTGACGAGCTTGACTGGGTTGCGCTCACGGACGGCACAAAGAAGATTATGGTTGCCACAAAGAAGGGCTTTGCAATAAGCTTTGAGGAAAATGATGCAAGAGTTATCGGCAGAACCGCGCGAGGAGTAAAGGCGATTTCGCTTCGAGACGGCGACGAGGTAACGGGTATGTGTATTCTTGAAGAGGGCAAGAAGGTTCTTACTATTTCAGAAACGGGCTACGGCAGGCGCTCGGAAATTGACAATTACCGTGTTCAGTCAAGAGGCGGTAAGGGCCTTACGAACTATAAGACCGAGCTTTACGGCGATGTTGCCGCTGTTTCGATGATTGATGACGATGAGGATATTATCATCATATCCTCGGACGGAATTATTATAAGAATCAAGGCTTCCGACATCAGCACCTTCTCGAGAACATCAAAGGGCGTTCGTGTTATGAAGGTATCGCAGGGCGAAAAGGTTTCCGCTTTCTCAATTACCGCACACGACGCCGAGGAAAAAACGGACGAGCTTGAAAAGAGCGAGGACGACGCAGAGGATAATGAAACGGAAGTAACCGACGCGGAAGAATAATTTATAAATCTGTGTATTTTGCGTAACAATCTGTTAATTTTTTGATGTTACCATAACAGAAAATACAAAATCGGCAGGTAGTATATGAATTATCAACAGCCTTTCTCTCCTTTCGGACAGAACAATCAGTACAGTTATAATAATGAATATTTTTTATTGAAAAACAGGCACAAGGTGAACATTTCAACCGTCAGCAAGGCATGCGGGGCGTCGGTAACGGCATTTATCGTACTCGGAACGGTGTTGGGGCTTCTTCTTGCAAGAGTTGACGGCTTTTATAAGCTCTACACCGAGAATGAAATTTTTGTTTCGGCACTGACGGCATTGATGTCAATCTTTACCTTGGGTCTCCCGTTTTTTATTGCGTATAGTTCGCTGAAAAAGAAAAATCTTGCTCACGAATTGCCGTTGGGCAAGCCTTATGACAACAAGGAGTTTGCGCTTATAATTCCTATCGGCGTAATGGTCTGCATTTTCGGAAGCATTGCGACGGGGATTTTTGCAACCTTTACAGAGGCGTTTTTCGGAGTGGAATTTTCACAGCCTGAAGACGGTTCAACCTATAACACTTTGGCGTCGGTTGCAATGTCATTTTTCTCAACGGCGATAATTCCCGCTTTTGTTGAAGAATTTGCGATAAGAGGCGTTGTTATGCAGTCTCTTCGCAAATACGGCGATTGGTTTGCGATAATTATGTCTTCATTTGTGTTTGCTCTTATGCACGGAAATATGATACAGATTCCGTTTGCGTTTATTGCCGGCATAGGAATAGGCTACGCCGTTATAAAGACGGGCACTATGTGGACGGGAATTCTGATACATTTTATAAACAATTCTATAGCAATTGTTTCAATGGTTGTAACCGAAAACTTCACCGAGCAGGTTCAGAACACTTTCTTTATGTTTTTGTACGCCGTAATTTTTACAGTCGGAATTCTCTGTCTTATCGCTTATGCAAACGACAAAAAACAAAAGGCTCTCGGCGGAGTTTTTTCAAACAAGCTTTCAAGGGGCTGCACATCCGTGCTCACAAGCGGAGAAAAAGCAATGAGCTTTATTTTCAGTGCGCCGATGGTTATAGCGGAAGTGCTGCTTATTGTTGAGACAAGTCTCTACATAAACTGATATGGATAAATTTGATTTTATGCGCCTTGCGCTCGAACAGGCAAAGCTCTCGTCAGATGAGGGCGAGGTTCCCGTAGGTGCGGTAATTGTCCGAAACGGTGAGGTTGTATCATATGGCAGGAACCGCAGAGAAAAAGAAAAAAACGCCCTCTGCCACGCCGAAACAGAGGCAATAAACAACGCCTGCAAAGCACTCGGCGGCTGGCGGCTCTGGGAATGCGAAATGTTCGTTACATTGGAGCCGTGTCCCATGTGTGCCGGAGCGATTATAAATTCACGGTTGAAAAAGGTAACCTACGGAGCAAGGGATTATAAAAACGGGGCTGTTGAGTCGGTAACGCAACTGTTTTCTCTCCCATTTACACATAAGCCCGAAACAGAGAGCGGAGTTCTTGAAGAAGAATGCTCGGGCATACTTACACGGTTTTTTAAGAATTTAAGAGAGAAAAAAACAGATAATAAACAGTAAATGATAAATAATAAACGATATTTTAAGGTGATATTATGAGTGAAAATTGCAATCATGATTGCTCAAGCTGTGGCTCAAAATGTGCGGACGAGAAAAAGGATTTTCGTTTGCCGCAGAACGCACACAGCAATGTAAAAAAGGTTATCGGCGTTGTCAGCGGTAAGGGCGGAGTCGGAAAAAGCTTTGTTACATCTACGCTTGCGCTCGCTTCACAGCTTCACGGTTATAGCACGGCGATACTTGACGCCGATATTACAGGTCCGTCCATCCCCAAAGCGTTCGGTATTCACGGCAGAGCGCTCGGAAACGACGACGGAATTCTGCCTGCGGAGACAAAGCTCGGAATTAAAATTATGAGTATCAATCTTTTGCTTGAAAAAGAGGACGCTCCCGTTATTTGGAGAGGTCCCGTGATTTCGGGCGTTATCAATCAGTTCTGGCAGGAGGTTCAGTGGGGCGATGTCGACTGTATGTTTGTAGATATGCCCCCCGGAACGGGCGATGTGCCGCTTACGGTGTTCCAGAGTATGCCTGTTGACGGAATAATCATTGTCACAACTCCGCAGGACCTTGTTACGATGATTGTCAAAAAAGCCTACAATATGGCTAAGATGATGAATGTCCCGATTCTCGGTATTGTTGAGAATATGAGTTGTTTCGAGTGTCCGGACTGTCATAAAAAGCATTACATTTTCGGCGAAAGCAAAATTGACGAGGTTGCAAAGGAGCTTGACATACCCGTGCTTGCAAAGCTCCCGATTGACCCTGCCGCGGCGGCGTATGTAGACAACGGCACAATTGAGCTTGCAGACGCTTCGGCTATGTCCGAGGTGATAGAGCGCCTTGCCTTATAAGACAAAAGATACAAAAACACCTGTAAAACAACGGGTGTTTTTTCTTATTTATCTATTGAATTAAATTTCAATGAAATGTATAATTATAAAAATAATGTAAAATGGGAGGATATTAAAATGCTCAACGAAAAATTTGAAAAAGAGGGTCTTACCTTTGACGATGTGTTGCTTATACCGGCAGAGAGCGACATTTTGCCCAAGGATATTGATGTTTCAACGCAGCTGACCAAAAATATCAGGCTTAACATACCTATGCTTACAGCGGCTATGGATACGGTCACAGAGTCGAAAATGGCTATTGCGATTGCCCGTGAAGGCGGTATAGGCATCATACATAAAAATATGTCTATCGACGCACAGAAGGCTGAGGTTGATAAGGTTAAGAGAAGCGAAAACGGCGTTATAGTAAATCCGTTTTTCCTCCATGCAGACAACACTGTCGAAGAGGCAAATAACCTTATGCATCACTATAAAATCTCGGGCGTTCCGATTTGCGACGGCGACGGAAGGCTCGTCGGTATCATCACAAACCGCGATATGAGATTTATGACGGATTACACCGTTAAAATCGGCGATGTTATGACAAAAGAAAATCTCGTTACCTCCCATATAGGCACTACGCTTGAGCAGGCAAAAGATATCCTTATGAAGCATAAAATCGAAAAGCTTCCGCTTGTCGACGAACAGGGTTATCTCAAGGGACTTATCACGATAAAGGATATTGAAAAGAGCGTTCAGTATCCCAATTCCGCAAGAGACGCAAGAGGCAGACTTCTTTGCGGTGCGGCTATAGGCGTAACCTCCGATGTGCTTGACAGAGCGGCGGCTCTTGTAGAAGCAGGCGTTGATGTGCTCACTCTTGACTCGGCTCACGGACATTCGAAAAATATTCTCAATTCGGTAACAAGAGTCAAGGCGGCGTTCCCCGATGTTTCGCTTATCGCAGGCAATGTTGCTACGGCAGAGGGCACCAAGGCTCTTATTGACGCCGGTGCAGATTGCGTTAAGGTCGGTATCGGACCGGGTTCCATCTGTACCACCCGTGTGGTTGCGGGTATCGGCGTACCGCAGATTACAGCGGTTTACGACTCGGCAAACGAGGCTTCAAAGCACGGTATTTCGGTTATCGCAGACGGCGGTATCAAGTATTCGGGTGAAATTGTAAAGGCTATTGCGGCAGGAGCTTCGGCAATTATGGTCGGTTCGCTTGTAGCGGGCTGCGAGGAGTCTCCCGGAAGCAGTGAGATTTTCCAGGGCAGACAGTTCAAGGTTTACAGAGGCATGGGCTCGATCGCCGCTATGAACAAGGGTTCAAGAGACAGATATTTCCAGGAGGACAACAAGAAGCTTGTTCCCGAGGGAATTGAGGGTCGTGTTCCTTACAAGGGAATTCTTTCGGACACCGTATATCAGATGATGGGCGGTCTTAAATCCGGCATGGGCTACTGCGGATGCAGAAATGTGCCCGAGCTTCAGAAAAAGACTAAGTTTATAAGAATTACGAACGCGGGTCTTAAAGAGAGCCATCCTCACGATGTATTCATCACAAAAGAGGCTCCGAACTATTCGGTTAATTTATAATTTGTTAAGGAATTGAGGTTAAGGATATGTATAACGATCTTTTAGATTCAATCGGTCTTGTTTCCAAGTATGACGAGCAGGTCGGTGCGGCAATGCAGAAGGAGCTTGAGCGTCAACAAAGAAATATTGAGCTTATCGCAAGCGAAAACATCGTTTCCCCTGCGGTTATGGCGGCAATGGGAAGCATACTGACAAACAAATACGCAGAGGGCTATCCGGGAAAAAGATATTACGGCGGCTGTGAATGCGTGGATATTGTCGAGGACATTGCGAGAGACAGAGTAAAAGAGCTCTTCGGCGCAAAATACGCAAATGTTCAGCCTCATTCGGGCGCACAGGCAAATATGGCGGTTTACTTCGCACTTCTCACTCCCGGCGACACGGTAATGGGAATGAACCTTGCCGAAGGCGGACATCTTACTCACGGTTCTCCCGTCAATATGTCGGGTAAATACTTCAACTTCGTACCCTACGGCGTAAATTCGGACGGCTTTATCGATTATGACGAATTTGAGAAAAAAGCCAAGGAGTGTAAACCTAAGCTTATTGTTGCAGGCGCTTCGGCATATCCGAGAATTATTGATTTTGAGAGAATTTCACAGATAGCAAAGGAAGTCGGCGCTTACTTTATGGTCGATATGGCTCACATTGCAGGTCTTATCGCCGCAGGACTTCATCCCTCGCCCGTTCCGTATGCGGATGTCGTAACGACCACAACTCATAAGACTTTAAGAGGTCCGAGAGGCGGTCTTATCCTCTGCAACGAAGAGGAGCTCGGCAAGGCGTTCAACAAGGCTATCTTCCCCGGCACACAGGGCGGTCCGCTTATGCACGTTATCGCAGGTAAGGCGGTTTGCTTCGGCGAAGCACTCAAACCGGAGTTTAAGGAATATCAGAAAAATGTTATCGAAAACTGTCAGGCTCTCGTAAAGGGCTTGCTTGCGAGAGATATCAAGCTCGTTTCGGGCGGCAGTGACAACCATCTTTGCCTTGTTGACCTCCGCGGCAGCGAGGTTACCGGTAAGGAACTCGAACACAGGCTTGACGAGGTCTATATCACGGCGAATAAGAACACCGTACCCAACGAGCCCAGAAGTCCGTTTATCACAAGCGGTCTTCGTCTTGGAACTCCTGCGGTTACAACAAGAGGTCTTGACGCCGACGATATGGATAAGATTGCGGAATACATTGCTCTTGCGGTAAACGATTTTGAAAACAGCAAGGAATATATCCGTAACGGCGTAAATGAAATTTGCGCCAAGCACCCGCTTTACAAATAATCGAAAAAAGGTTGGTTTATGAGAGACATTATTATTGCAAGCGCCAATAATCGCGCCGCAGAGCATATTAAAACAATATTGCAAAGCGGCGGGGTTTTCGTACGCTCTCTTTTCGGCTCGGGAAATGAGGTCCTCGCCTATGCGAGCATCTATCCCGGAGCGCTGATAGTGTGCGGCAGGCTAAGCGATATGACAGCGGTCTCTCTTGCAAATATGCTTCCGCAGGGCTGCGATATGATACATCTCCTGCCCTCGGGAGAACCGCAAACGGTTTTTGTCAGCAATATGGTTACGCTGTATATGCCGCTGGACAGAGTGGATTTTCTGAAAACAGTCAGAGTGATGTCGGCAACGGAGAACGAGACTTTTACAAGGCGCGAAAAGAGCTGTGAGACAGAGGAAATACTTAATATTGCAAAGCGTATAATAATGAACAGGCATCATGTCTCAGAACGGGAGGCGCACAAGATACTTCAACGCAGAAGCATGGAGAGCGGAATGAAGATACTTGAGGTTGCACGGATGATTGGAGATGAATAGATTGAAATTTACTAAAATGCAAGGAGCAGGAAACGATTATATCTACATAAACTGCTTTGAAGAGACGGTCAGGGACCCGGAAAAGTTTTCGATTAAAGTAAGCGACAGGCACTTCGGCATAGGCTCGGACGGTCTTATACTTATTTCTCCGAGCGACAAGGCGGATTTCAGGATGAACATCTACAATGCCGACGGTTCCGAGGGTATGATGTGCGGAAACGGCATAAGGTGCGTTGCAAAATATGTTTATGACAACGGTATGACGGACAAGGACGAAATATCGGTTGAAACAAGGAGCGGAATAAAGTATATCAAGGTGTTTACCGAAAACGGCAAGGTTACTTCCGCAAGGGTAAATATGGGCGCACCGATATTGGAAGCCGAAAAAATACCGACAAAATTCGACGGCGACAGCGTTGTCAGACGAAAATTAACTATTGAAAGCAAAGATTACGAGGTTACCTGCGTTTCAATGGGTAATCCGCACTGCATAATCTATGTCGACGATGTAAAAAATCTCGACCTTGAAAAGATAGGTCCGAAATTTGAAAACAATGAAATGTTCCCGGAGCGTGTGAACACGGAATTTGTGCATATCGTAAGCGACACCGAGCTTGATATGAGAGTATGGGAAAGAGGCTCGGGCGAGACGCTTGCCTGCGGTACGGGTTCGTGTGCTGTTACGGTGGCTTCCGTGCTTTGCGGACACTGCAAGAGGAACACGGATATAAAAATAAATCTTCTCGGCGGCACACTTACCGACAACTGGACGGACGGCGGAGATGTCTATATGACGGGCCCTGCCGCAACGGTGTGCACGGGAGAAATTGAAGAATAATCGAAAGGAATATATAGTGTGAAAAATCACACTATCATAATTATATTGCCTTCAAAATTTGCCTTTGGCACAATTTTGAGATGGCAGAAATCACCATCCACGCCTGTTCAGGCAACGCAGGTTTAATTAGGTGGTTTTAAATAAAATATTTGTTGCCTGAAAGGCTATGGTGATTAGTGTGAAAATCAACGAAAACTTTTTGAAAATCGAAAGCAGCTACCTTTTCTCTAACATTGCGAAAAAGGTCAGAGAGTACACTGCCGCAAATCCCGAAAAGGCAAAGAACATTATAAGACTCGGTATCGGCGATGTTACACGCCCGCTCGCTCCCGCTTGCATCGACGCTATGCACAAGGCGGTTGACGAGATGTCGCATGCGGAGACCTTCAGAGGATACCCGCCCGAGTACGGCTATGACTTTTTGCTTGACGCCATAAACGAGAACGACTATAAGGCTCACGGCGTTGAAATTGACAATTCCGAAATTTTTGTTTCCGACGGCGCAAAGAGCGACACGGGAAATATCGGCGATATTTTCTCGCTTGACAACAAGGTTGCAATATGCGACCCCGTTTATCCCGTATATGTTGACACAAATGTAATGTCGGGCCGTTCGGGCGAAAAGAACGCAGAGGGTAAGTGGTCGAACATTTACTATATGCCCTGCCTTGCAGAGAATAATTTCCTCCCGCAGCTTCCGACGGAAAAGGTTGACATAATTTATCTTTGCTTCCCGAACAATCCCACCGGAATGGCAATCACAAAAGACGAGCTCAAAAAGTGGGTGGATTACGCAAACGAAAACGGTGCGGTAATTCTTTATGACGCAGCTTATGAGGCGTTTATCACAGAGGACGATGTACCGCATACGATTTATGAGATTGAGGGCGCAAAGACCTGTGCTATCGAGTTCAAATCATTCTCAAAGACCGCAGGCTTTACGGGCGTTCGTTGCGGCTACACCGTTGTTCCGCACGACCTCAAAGTGAACGGCACGGAGCTCAATTCAATGTGGGCTCGCAGACAGGCTACAAAGTTCAACGGCGTTTCATATATAACCCAGAGAGCTGCCGAGGCTGTTTATTCCGAACAGGGAAAGAAAGAAATCAGAGAAATCATTGCTTATTATCAGAAAAATGCTAAAATTATATATGACGGCTTGAAGTCATGCGGATTCGAGGTTTACGGCGCGGTAAACTCGCCTTATGTATGGCTCAAAACTCCCGACAATATGGGAAGCTGGGAATTCTTTGACCTTCTTCTCAACGAATTGCAGGTTGTAGGTACTCCGGGCGAGGGCTTCGGTCCCGCAGGCGAGGGCTATTTCCGCCTTACGGCATTCGGAACCACCGAAAACACCGAAAAAGCAGTTGAAAGAATCAGAAAGCATTTTGCCGAATAACAAAGGGGAATTATAATGAAAGACATTTACGAGAGTCCGCTCAATTCAAGATACTCAAGCAAGGAGATGAAGTATATCTTCTCTCCCGACTTCAAGTTCAAAACCTGGAGAAAGCTTTGGATCGCCCTTGCGGAGAGCGAAAAAGAGCTCGGCTTGGATATTACCGATGAGCAGATAGCGGAGCTTAAAGCACACGCCGACGATATAAACTATGAGGTTGCCGAAGCGCGTGAAAAGGAAGTCCGCCACGATGTTATGAGCCATGTTTACGCTTACGGAGTACAGTGCCCGAAAGCAAAGGGCATTATCCATTGGGGCGCTACCTCCTGTTATGTCGGCGACAATACGGATGTCATCATAATGACCGAGGCTCTGAAGCTTATCAGAAAAAAGCTTGTGAACCTTATAAATGAGCTTTCAAAGTTTGCGTTGAAATATAAGGATATGCCCTGCCTTGCGTTTACACATTTCCAGGCGGCTCAGCCGACAACCGTCGGTAAAAGAGCGTCGCTTTGGCTCAACGACCTTGTGCTTGACTTTGCGGCGTTGGAGTTCCAGATTTCGCAGATGAAGCTTCTCGGCTCAAAGGGAACAACGGGTACACAGGCTTCGTTTGTTGAAATTTTTGACGGAGACTCTGAAAAAATCAAGGCTCTCGACAGAAAAATTGCCGAAAAGATGGGTTTTGAGCAGTGCTATATGGTATCGGGTCAGACCTATTCGAGAAAGCTTGATTACAATGTTCTCAGCGTGCTTTCGGAAATTGCGCAGTCGGCGTACAAGTTTTCGGGAGACCTCAGACTTTTACAGCACAAAAAAGAGCTCGAAGAACCGTTTGAAAAGAATCAGATAGGCTCTTCCGCTATGGCATACAAGAGAAATCCGATGAGAAGCGAGAGAATTTCTTCGCTTTCAAGATATGTTATCTGCGACGCACTCAACCCTGCGATTACAGCGGCTACACAGTGGTTTGAGAGAACGCTCGACGACTCGGCAAACAAGAGAATAAGCGTTCCCGAGGCGTTCCTTGCGACGGATGCAGTGCTTGAGCTTTACATCAATGTTGTTGACGGACTTGTGGTATATCCCAAGATGATTGAAAAGCATCTCAACGAGGAGCTTCCGTTTATGGCAACGGAGAACATTATGATGGCGGCTGTCAAGAAGGGTGGCGACCGTCAGGAGCTTCACGAGAGAATCCGTGAGCTTTCAATGGAAGCGGGCAAGGTTGTCAAGGTTGACGGCGGCGAAAACGATTTGGTTGACCGTATTGCGGCGGACAGTATGTTCTCTCTTACAAAGGAGGAAATCCTTGCGGAGATGAAGCCTGAAAAGTTTGTCGGCAGAGCGCCCGAGCAGGTTGTCGAGTTTATCGACGCCGAGGTTAAGCCGATACTTGAAAGGTACAAGGACGAATTGGGAATAAATGTTGAGATAAATGTTTGATGAGGGTCAAATATCTTAAAAAGAGGCTGATTAAGTGAATTATATTGGTGAAACATGCCCTGTGTGCGGTAAAAAGTTTACGCAGGACGACGATGTTGTAGTTTGTCCCGTTTGCGGAACTCCGCATCACAGAGAATGTTACAATCTTCATAATACCTGTGCAAACGAAAGCCTGCACTCTGCCGATTTTGAGTGGAAGCCCGAAGCACAGCCGCAGACGCCGAAAGCTTTCGAGAAGCACGAAAAAGCCGGCGGTAAAACTGTTGTCTGCCCGAACTGCGGCAGGGAAAATCCGGCAGAGGAGCCAAACTGCCTTTACTGTTCGGCAAGGCTTTACAATATTCAGACGCCGTTCCCACCTGCGCCGAATTTGCCTTACGGAACAAGGATTGTGGAAATTTCTCCCGATGACACGATAGGTACGCACAAGGTTTCGGATGTTGCCGCATATGTGCAGGTAAACGCAAACAGATATATCCCTAAGTTTTATGTTGCGGAAAAGACGGGCAAAAAACACACCTTTAACTGGGCGGCGTTTTTCTTTTCGCCCTATTGGTTCTTTTTCAGAAAAATGAATATTATAGGCTTTGCGTTACTGCTTGTATCGCTGTTTACGACAGGAATTTGCACAACGCCGCGGCTTATTGAGAGGGCGCAGGCATATGAAACCTCGGTTGAACAGTACCAAAACGGCGAAATTACGGTTGAGGAAATGAGTGAGGTCAGCAAGGACTTTATGAAAACCCCTGAGGTGATTGCACTTGTAGGTATAGAGCTTGCGGTAAGACTGTTCGGCGGAGTTTTCGGAAACACCCTGTATAAGAGGAAAATCGAAAAAGACCTTACGGATTTCAAAGCCGAAGCCAAGACTGACGATGAGTACCGACTGCGGATTATGAAACGAGGAGGAATTTCAACGGCGATGGCGGTGCTTGCCGTGTTCGGATATTACTGCGCGGAGCAATTATTGCTCTCGTTTATCACAAGGGGGAACTGAAAATGAAAATTACAAAGGCGATTATACCTGCGGCAGGTCTCGGAACAAGGGTCTTGCCCGCATCGAAATCCGTGCCGAAAGAAATGCTCAACATTGTTGACAAGCCCGCAATTCAGTATATTGTCGAAGAGGCTGCCGCTGCGGGAATTACGGATATCCTCATCATCACAAACAGGGGCAAGGGCGTAATCGAGGATCATTTCGACCATTCGTTTGAGCTGGAGGCTTCGCTTAAAGACAATCCGTCAAAGAAGAGGATTTATGACGATGTTCTTCATGCGTCAAGCCTTGCGAATATGTACTATATCAGGCAGAAAGAGACAAAGGGTCTTGCTCACGCAATTTCCTGTGCAAGAAGCTTTATCGGCAACGAGCCCTTTGCAATCCTTTACGGCGACGATGTTATCGTATCGCCCGAGGGAAGACCCGTTATCGGTCAGCTCATAGACGCATACGACAAGTACGGCGCAGGCTGCGTCGGCGTCAAGGAGGTTCCGAGAAATGATGTTCCAAAATACTGCTCGCTTGATGTTACGCCGCTTGACGGCAATGTTATGGCGGTTCACAATATAATCGAAAAGCCTACTCCCGAGGAAATTGTATCGTGTTATTCAATACTCGGCAGGGTCGTTATGCCGCCGGAGATTTTTGATTTGATTGAGCAGACTCCTCCGGACAAAAAGAGCGGCGAGGTTTATTTTACCGATTCAATGCTTATGCTTGCAAAGCAGGGCAAGCTCAATGCGGTAGATTTTGACGGCGTGCGCTACGATATGGGCAACAAGCTCGGAATTATGAAAGCCAACTGTGAGGTTGCGCTCAATCACGACGAGATAGGCGAGGATTTCAAGGCTTATCTTAAAGAGCTTGTAAAGACCTTTTAAGTATACAGGAAAAACAAATTGACAAAGGACGCGGATATTCCGTGTCCTTTTTTGTCACAAGTCGGCGCATTATAACACTATCAAAGTACAAATAATGGTACTTTTCGTAACAAAATTGTTTGCTTTCGTAACAAAAAATCTCTATAATCAAGGTTACAAAATGTTACGAAAGGAAACAAAATTATGACTTTGAACGAACTTGCAAAGACTTACAGAGAAGACGAAAAAAGGCTCGAAAAGCAGATCGCGGCGCTGCGTGAACGCTCCAAAAGCTACAAGGGCGCGCAAAAGCATACGGCGAACAGAAATCTGCTTTGCCTTTACGAAATGAAAAGAGAGGCGGCAAACACCGCAAAAACTCTCGAAAACTATTACGGTGAAAAGTCGGCAACGAGACTTTATCACAAAAAAAGCGACATTTTACACTCGCAATCTTAAATTTTCTATTGATAAATCGATAACAAAAATGTATAATACTATCGTACATCGCCATAAAGCCGACGAATGCGATATGTATTTTACAAACCGCTTTCGGACAAGCTTGCTTATTGCGTTACGGTTCTTTATGGTAAAACAGGAAAGGAGTTCATGTTACAATGATTAACTATTCACATGAAGTTGAAACAATGTGCTGTGTTGCCAAAGGACCGCACCACGATCCGGCTCCCATTCCCGAAGAAGGAAAATGGGTTGCAGCAAAGCAGATCACAGACATTTCGGGTTACACACACGGCATTGGTTGGTGTGCTCCCCAGCAGGGCTGCTGCAAGCTCTCACTTAACGTTAAAAACGGAATTATCGAAGAGGCTCTTGTTGAGACCGTAGGTTGCTCAGGTATGACCCATTCTGCAGCTATGGCAGCTGAAATTCTTCCGGGCAAAACAGTTCTCGAGGCTCTTAATACAGACCTTGTCTGCGACGCTATCAACACCGCAATGAGAGAGCTGTTCCTTCAGATTGTTTACGGTCGTACACAGTCCGCTTTCTCAGATGACGGACTTGTTATCGGCGCAGGTATGGAGGACCTCGGTAAGGGCTTCCGTTCAATGGTCGGCACAATGTACGGCACAAAGTCAAAGGGCGTTCGTTATCTTGAAATGACAGAGGGCTACTGCACAAGAATGGCTCTTGACGAAAACGACGAAGTTATCGGCTATGAGTTCGTTTCACTCGGCAAGATGACAGACTTCATCAAGCAGGGTATGGAACCCAACGAAGCATACAAGAAATCAATCGGAACTTACGGCAGATTTGACGAAGCCGCTAAGTATATCGATCCGAGAAAAGAATAAGAGAGGGAGGATTTAACAATGGCACAGTTTGAAGGTTACGAAAGACGTGAGGCTAAAATCCTCGCAACTCTTAAAGAATACGGCATTTCGTCAATCGACGAATGTAAAGAAATTTGTGCGGAAAAAGGCATTGACCCCTATACAATCGTACAGGAGACACAGCCTATCTGCTTTGAGAACGCTAAATGGGCTTACACCGTAGGTGCGGCAATTGCGATTAAGTCGGGCTGCACAAAGGCTGCAGACGCTGCGGCTGCTATCGGCGTAGGACTTCAGAGCTTCTGCATCCCCGGTTCCGTTGCTGAAAACCGTAAGGTCGGTCTCGGTCACGGAAACCTCGGTAAGATGCTCCTTTCCGAAGAGACAGAGTGTTTCTGCTTCCTTGCAGGTCACGAGAGCTTTGCTGCCGCTGAAGGCGCAATCAAAATCGCTCTTAACGCAAACAAGGTTCGTCAGAAGAACCTCAGAGTTATTCTGAACGGTCTCGGTAAGGACGCAGCTTATATCATTTCAAGAATCAACGGCTTCACATATTGCGAAACAGAGTTTGACCCCTACACCGAAACCGTTAAGGTTACGGAGCAGAGAGCTTTCTCAAACGGTCCGAGAGCGGATGTTAAGTGCTACGGCGCTGACAATGTTCCCGAGGGCGTTGCTATAATGAAGCTTGAAAATGTCGGCGTTTCAATCACAGGTAACTCAACCAACCCGACAAGATTCCAGCATCCCGTTGCAGGCACATACAAGAAATGGTGCGTTGAAAACGGCGTTAAGTACTTCTCGGTTGCATCGGGCGGCGGCACAGGCCGTACGCTTCACCCCGACAACATGGCTGCAGGCCCCTCTTCATACGGTATGACTGACACAATGGGTCGTATGCACTCGGACGCTCAGTTCGCAGGCTCCTCCTCTGTTCCGGCTCATGTTGAGATGATGGGACTTATCGGTATGGGCAACAACCCGATGGTTGGCGCTACCGTTGCCGTTGCAGTTGCTGTTGAAGAAGCAATGAAGGCATAAGAACCTGAAATCGGATTAAGGCACCTTCAAAAAGGGTGCCTTTTTTGCGCGTAAAAACAGGGCGGTTCGTATGAGCCGCCCGTAATTTTTGAAATTGTTCAGTGCTTCGGAATGTTGGTTCTGCCTAAGATGTAATCGACCGACACATCATAAAAATCCGCAAGCTTAATGAGAACTTCGGGCGGAATGGTGCGCTGACCGCTTTCGCAGTAGGCGTAGGTGCGCTGAGGTATATTGAGCTTTTCTCCGAGCTCCTTTTGGGTCAAATCATTGTCCTCTCTCAGGTTTTGTATTCGTAGGAACTTCATCTATATCACCGAAACAATTATAAAACATATAATTTTTATATACAACCGTAGGGACAGCCCTTGCGGCTGTCCGTCACAGGCTCCCTTGTAAATGGAACTGTCATTTTTGGGAAACAAAAAATGACTGAGGGAGAGAAAAATACAACGCATAGCGTTGATAATATACAATGCTTTGCATTGATTATGATAGGTAGGGCGGGGCTTGCTCCCGCCGTTAATAAACATCGAATTGCCGTAGGGACAGGCTCTCCCCTGTCCAAATTTGTTGTATATCCCACTGTGGACAGTCGCAAGGGCTGTCCCTACGGTACGGTATAAATTATAATTCGTGTAGAAAAATGACTGAGGGAGAGAAAGCAATAAATATCAAATTTTCGTTATCTCTCCCTCAGTCAAACGCAGAGCGTTTGACAGCTCCCTCGTCAGAGGGAGCCATTGCTATTTATGCGGCTTGTAGTGCCGCACAAAATTGGTCGCTACAATCAAAATTATATTTCATATCATATCGTAGGGGCGAACTGAGTTCGCCCGCTTTAATTTGCTTTGAACTTTACGGGCGACCGAAGGTCGCCCCTACGGGTCGTGCGTTAATTTTAATTTCATATTAGCAAAAAATCGTGATAAATCAGTGCACACTCCGTAGGGACAGCCCTTGCGGCTGTCCGAAATCCGCAAAAGTCGGTAGCGACAGCGAGCCGTCGGGAGGGCGTTTACAACCGAGCAGGCGAGCCGAGCGTGATTTTTGCGGAAAAGGAGGAGTTGCACAGCGAGTGAGAGACAGCCAAAGGCTGTTGCGAGCGATACGGAGCAAACGACGCCGTGCGAAGCACCCACACCCCTTCACTCTTCACTATTACCTATTACCTCGCCCGCAAGGGCGCTTTATCATAGGACAGCGGCAAAAGTCGATAGCGGCAGCAATCATTATTTTATTGCAAGCAAAAACGGCAACTCAATGCGAGCTGCCGTTCTTTTTTATTCCGTGGTTTTTATTTGTGGGTTTCAGCCCTTTTTCAGGCATTCCCTGAGATATAGCCGGGAAAAAGTTTTCGGTTTCGGAGGTCGGCTGAATTTCATAAGTGCCGTATTTGTTCAACATTTCATAATCCGTCTCCGGAGAGTCTGGAATGTAAGTCGAGCTTTCCTCAAGCCGCTGATAAGAACTGTCTTTGTTTTTCATTCAATCACCGATAATATTTTATCCCGTGGCGATTAAAGTATGTATTATATCCTTATTTTTTGCCTTTCAGCAACGGCTTTATTTTTGAAAAATATGCGTTACCGTCCGTTTCGCCGAACTTTTTGACAAGGGCGTTGTGTATGCCCTCTTTTGTTTTACAGGTTATGGTTATTTTTGATATTGTTTTTGAAATTGTGCGGTCGCCGATTATTTCGAGAACGCTGTTTTCAATCTTTTCGATTTCCTCTAAATTGTTACCCTCGCAGATTTCCTGAATTTGTTTGACGCTGTAGCCTCGGTTGCACCAGTATTGGCAAACAAACGAGAACCCCTGATCCTTGGAAACAATATAATAGGTTGTTTCCTTGTCGTTATATTTGCCCATCAGGTAGCCGATATATGTGTCAAGCTGTGCGTCAAGGGCGTCGTGGAAAATCTTACCCGTGTCCGCAATTTTGACATTTGCCTCTTTGAAAACGGTCTTTGCGTTGGACTTTTGGATTTTTTCGACAGCCTTGATGTCGATTTTCGGCGCATTTGTGCTGAAAAAGACAACCACGACATCGGTGTCCAAAAGCTTTTCGATACCCGTTAAGCCTGCTACCGATGTGTTTTCATAATCAATAACATATACGCTCATACTATCCTATCGCCTCTGTAATTTATTTGTGGTATTTGCCGCCGTTTGAGATTTGGAATGCTCTGTATATCTGCTCCAACAGCATTATTCTTGCCATCTGGTGCGGAAAGGTCATTTCGGACATTGAAAACTTGAAATCAGACATATTTTTAATCTCATCGCTCAAGCCGAATGAGCTTCCTATTACAAAAACTATATTGCTTTTTCCGTTTACGGTGATTTCAGACAGTTTTCGACTAAACGCCTCGCTCGGGCTTTGCTTGCCCTCAATGCACATTGAAAAAACATACGAATTTGACGGGATTTTCTGCTTTATTTGCTGTGCTTCTGCCGCAAGGGCGTTTTTTATTTCGTTTTCCGACGGGTTGTCGGACAAGGGCTTAGGCGTTAGCTCAACGATGTTCAGCTTACAGTAAGCCGAGAGCCGCTTTTGGTATTCTTCGGAAAATTCGCGCATATATTTTTCCTTGAGCTTTCCTAAGGCTATTACGGTTACGCTTATCAAAGCATCACCGCCTTTGCATCCCATGCCGGCTTTGCAACTTTAAGAATATAGTCGCTGTCCTCCTTTGCGCCTGCACAGGTAAGAGAGGCATAGGTGGTCTGATACGCAAGCTCCGGGAAGTTGTTTTCCTTGCTCAGATGACCGAGAATAAGCCTTGTTGTTCCGCTCTCGATAAGCTTGACCGCTTCGTTGGCGCAGGAGTCGTTTGACAGATGTCCTTTTTCGCTGAGTATTCTTTTTTTCAGCGGATAAGGATACGGACCGTTTTCAAGCATACGGATGTCGTGATTTGATTCGAGCAATACAAGGTCTGAGCCGCAAATTGCATTGTGTACGGTGCTTGTCATAACCCCGAGATCGGTTGCAACGGAGATTTTTCTTCCGTCCGGTGTCTCAATTACATATCCGCAGCTCTCCGCCGCATCGTGTGAGGTGCGGAACGGTTTTACGAATATTCCGTTTGCGTCATATCCGGTTTCGTCTATTACAGCAGTGTCGATTTTTTTGCCCTGAAAGGTATTCTCTTCGAGATATTCCAAGGTCTTTTCAAGAGCGATGACCTTGATGTTGTGCTTGGAGGCGAAAACCCTCAAGCCTTTGATGTGGTCGGAGTGCTCATGAGTTACGAATATTGCGCTCACTGTATCCGGGTCAACGCCGATGTCGTAAAGCGCCGTATCGGTTTTCTTTGCGCTCACGCCGACATCGACAAGCACGCCGTTTTCGCCGCAGCCTATATAAATTGAATTTCCGCTTGATGACGAAAACAGCGGACAGAATTTTGCCATAATTTCTCCTCGGTTATTCGGGTAAAATAGAATTTGTTGTGATGTAGGTAACGCCTGCATTTACCATTGCGTCAAGATGGTATTTGTCGTCAACGGTCCAGCACGCCGCGGCAAGCCCTTTGTCAAGCAGCTTTTTAATCATATCGGGACGGGGTGCGTTGAAGTCGGACGAAAAGTCCATACCCTTACAGCCGCTGTCAACCGCCTGCTGAATGTTTTTGTCGGTAAGATAATTTACAAGATACCACATTTCGATGTCTTTATCTATCTTTCCGAGTGTCTGAAGGTCTGCCAGAATGAACGAGATTACAACGCAGGTTTTTTCAATTCCGTTCTTTTTGAGCATATCGTAAAAGCTCTGCATTTTATCGGTTCTCGGGTCCTTTATTTCGATAATCGGACGGCAGTTGTACTTTTTGCAGATGTCGATATATTCCTGAAGCGTGCACATCTTAACATTGAGGTGTTTGCCGATGTTTGCGCCTCGGAGCATTTTAAGCTTTAAGAGCTCTTCGCTCGAATGTTCCTTTATATCGCCCTCGCCGCTGAAAAGCGTTTCGAGGTTGGGGTCGTGCGCAACCATCCAGACGCCGTCGGTCGCCATATGCGTGTCGCACTCTATACCGTAAAAATTGCCGTGCATACCCGCCGCTTCAAAGGACGGAGCGGTGTTCTCGGGATTTACGCCCGAAAGACCTCTGTGAGCGACAAATTTTGTCTTTTCAAAGTCAATGTCGCTAAGCTCGCTTGCCTTTTTGAGCGTCATCGGGGAAATCGGCTTTTTTCGCATACTTTTATAGACGGCCTTGCTGAAAATCGGGGAGAATTTCGCTCCCATAAACGCTGTAAATCTGTTGAGTTTTTTCATTTCTGTGACCTCCTGAACAAAAGTAATTTCTTAAAAAACATTATAAATCAATTTTTGCCAAATGTAAACAGTATATATTGATGAGTTGTGACAACAATAAAGCGATATTGCGGCGTTTTTTAGGCTTGTTTTTACCCTTGATTTGCTTGACACCGATATTGTAATATTCTATAATTAAATGATACATATAACAGTGTAAAGAGGTAGTGTTTTATGCATTTTGAAGAGAGAGAATTTCTACCGGTAATACTCGGCGCCGACATAACGGCATATTCGCTCGCAAGGAGCTTCCACGAGGAATATCATATCAAATCCCTTGTGCTGAGTATGTCGGAGGGCGGATATATCGCCAATTCCGATATAATCGAAAACAGAATTTTCCCCGGACTTGAAAAGAAAGAGGTTCTTGTTGAAAAGCTTCTTGAAATAGGCAAGGAGTTTGAGGGCAAAAAGAAGCTTATTGTCCTCGGCTGCGGCGACTGGTATGTCAGGGCTCTTATCGAGTCGAAAAAGGTGCTTGAACCGTATTATATAGTTCCGTATATCGATGAGGATTTGCTCAATAAGATAGTTCTTAAAGATAAATTTTATGAGATTTTCGAAGAGCTCGGTCTTGACTATCCCGAAACTTATGTCTATGAGTGCGGAAAGGAAAACGACCTTAAATTCAATTTCAAATATCCCGTAATTGCGAAGCCCGCAAACTCCGCAATGTACCACTACGCAAAATTTGAGGGCAAGAAAAAGGTCTTTTCGTTCGACAACGAGGAGGATTTGCGCAAAATGCTTGCAAACCTCGAAAAGTCGAGCTATAACTATAAATTCCTTATTCAGGATAAAATCCCCGGCGACGACACCTATATGAGGGTGCTCACCTGCTATTGCGACAAAAACTCAAAGGTGCGTTTTGCGGCTCTCGGCAGGACCCTGCTCGAGGACCACACACCGACCGCTATCGGTAACCCCGTTGCGATTATCAACGAGGTAAACCCCGATATTGTTGCGGCGGCGACAAAGTTCCTTGAACACATCGGCTATGTCGGATTTGCGAATTTCGACATAAAATACGACGAGAGGGACGGAAAGTACAAGTTCTTTGAAATCAATGTCCGCCTCGGAAGAAGCAATTTCTATGTTACGGGCAGCGGCTTCAATACGGTTAAGTGGATTGTTGACGACTATATCTATGACAAGCTCGACGACTACACCGTGGCAGACAACATAAACCTTTATTCGGTAGTGCCCAAGGGCGTAATTATGAAATATGTTCCCGAAAGCGATTTCAAGGACCTTGCGAGGAAGCTCTTCAAAGAGGGAAAGGTTACCTATCCCCTGCTTTACAAGGAGGATAAAAACCTCAAGCACAACTTCTATGCGAGGGCGGCACTGCTTAATCAGTACAGGAAGTTCAAAAAATATTTTTAATAAGAATGTGAAAATATGAAAGAAAAGATTTTAGGAGTTCTCGGCGGCGTAGGTCCGCTTGCGACGATATATTTTGCCGACCTTGTCGTTAAAATGACCGACGCAAAAACGGACCAGGAGCACATTGCGATGGTAATTTTGAACCATTCGTCAATCCCCGACAGAACGGATTATATCCTTGACAAGACAAAGCCAAACCCTTTGCCCGTTATGATTAAGGACGCAAAGCTGTTAGAGGACGACAACTGTGATTTTATCGTCATTCCCTGCAACACGGCGCACTATTTCTATGACGAAATTCAAAAGAGCATAAACATTCCGATAATCAATATCCTTGAAGAGACGGTATGCTACTGCGAAAGAACAATACCGAATCTTAAAAAGATAGGCGTTCTTGCGACGGTCGGCACGCTTAAATCAAAGGCTTATCAGAACATTATCGAAAAGCATAATTTGGAATGCGTCGTTCCGTCGGAATATGACCAGAAGTCGCTGATGAATATCATCTACAATCAGGTCAAGGCGGGCGAAGAGGTTGATATATTTGAATTTCAGAGGATAATCGGCGAGATGAAAAAACAGGGCTGCGACGCTGTAGTGCTCGGCTGTACTGAGCTGTCGGTTATCAAAAAGGACTTTAAGATTGACCGACCCGATGTTGTCGATTCAATGGAATGCCTTGCAAGGGCAAGCATACTTGCCTGCGGCAAGAAACTTAAAGCGTAATATTTTTTAAGAGGTAAATTTATGTGCGGATTTGTAGGCTATGTAAACGCCGAAAATGACAAAGAAACAAATCAGAAAATAATCAAGGCCATGGCGGACAGAATTGTCCACAGAGGACCCGACCAGGATGACTATTATGTCGATTCAGAGGTGTCCTTGGGCTTCCGCAGGCTTTCTATTATCGACCTTGACGGCGGAAGTCAGCCGATTACCAACGAGGACGGCACAAGGGTAATCGTTTTCAACGGCGAGATTTATAATTATCAGGAAATAAGAAAAGAGCTTGTCGAAAAAGGTCATATTTTTAAGACAAAGACCGATACGGAGGTTATACTTCACGGTTTTGAGGAATACGGTAAGGATATTCTTACAAGGCTCAGAGGTATGTTCGCTTTTGTTATTTGGGATAAGAACACGAAGAAGATTTTCGGTGCAAGGGATATTTTTGGTATAAAGCCGTTTTTCTATTATCTCAACGAGGGCAATTTCCTTTTCGGCTCGGAGATAAAGTCTTTCCTTTCAAATCCGCTTTTCAAAAAAGAGCTTAACGAGGAGAGAATTCCCGACTATCTCTGCTTTGAGTACATTCCCACCACAGAGACCTTGTTCAGGAATGTTTATAAGCTTGAACCCGGCAGTTATTTTGAATATGAGAACGGTGTGTTCAACACACAGAGATACTTCACTCCCGAATATGATATTGACGATACAAAGAGCATAGAGTATTGGGAAAATCTTATCGACGAGACCTTCAAGGGCTCAACCGTGGCACACGGAATCGCCGATGTTGAGGTCGGCTGCTTCCTTTCAAGCGGCGTCGATTCAAGCTATGTCGTTCACGAGATGGCAAAGAGGAACAAGGTAAAGACTTTTTCCGTAGGCTATGCCGAGGAAAAGTATTCCGAACTCGACAGGGCTGTCAAGTTTGCCGAGCATGAGGATGTTCCGAACTTTACCAAAAAGATTACGGCTGAAGAGTATTTCGGCGTTGCGCCCATGGTTCAGTATTATATGGACGAACCGCTTCCCAATCCCTCGGCGCTCGCGCTTTATTTCCTTGCAAAGCTCGCTTCCGAGCAGGTAAAGGTTGTGCTTTCGGGCGAGGGCGCAGACGAGCTGTTCGGCGGTTATCACTATTACAGAGAGCCGCTTGATTTTGAAAAATATATGAAAGTTCCGCAGGGTATCAGAAATGTACTCGGCGATATTGCGGAAAAAATGCCCGCTTTCCACGGAAAGAGATTTTTGACGAGGGGTAGGTATCCGATTGAGCAGAGATTTATCAGATGCAACTATGTCTACAATCATTCGGAGCTTGACAAGGTGCTTTCAAAGAAAATTCCGTCAAAGGAGCCTTGGACATATACAAAGCAGTTCTTTGACGAGGTAAAGGGCGAGGACGACATCACAAAGATGCAGTATGCCGACATCAGAACATGGCTTGTTCAGGACATACTTGTCAAGGCGGACAGAATGAGTATGGCGAATTCGCTTGAACTGCGCGTCCCGTTCCTCGATAAAGAAATGCTCAAGGTGGCTTTGCAAATTCCGTCAAAATATAGGGTAAACGACGAAACCACAAAGGTTGCATTGAGAGGGGCAGCGGCAAAGGAGCTGCCTAAGGAGACATCGTCAATGAGAAAGACGGGATTCCTCACTCCGTTGAACGACTGGCTCAAGAGAGACGAGTTCTACGGTATGATAAAAGAAAAGTTCGAGTCGGATGAAGCGGCTATGTTCTTTAACCGTGATTATATAATCAAATTGCTTGACGAGCACAAGGCGGGAACGGCGCACAATATGAAAAAAATATGGTCGGTCTATTCGTTCCTGCTTTGGTATGAAAAATACTTTGTTGAAAACTGATAGGGAGGCATTGTTATGATGAAAAAATGCGCAGCGGTTATCCTTGCAACGGAAGAAAATCCCGGCATTAAGTCCCATCGTTCAATTTATATGATGAATTTGCTGTCGAAGCCGATTATAGGATGGGTAATAAATGCGGTAAGAAAGTGCGGAATTGATGATATTTCGGTTGTAGTTTCCGATAACGATGTGGCTGTTGCGCCGTATGCCGAGCTTTCGGGCTGCACAACATACAAGAGAAAACAGATTGAGGAAGAGTCAATCGATTTCATCAAAAAGCATGGTGAGGGCAACATTCTTGTCGTCAGAGGAGACGCGCCGTTTATTGATCCCGTGGTGCTTCGAAATGCAATGGTTGAGCATATCAACGACGATAATAAGGTTACGGTTGTCAGCACACAGGTGGAGATACCGTTCGGATATTCGAGGATTGTCAGAGACAGAGCGGGAAATTTTCTTTCCGTAGTTGAAGAAAGGTCGGCGACAAGCGAGGAGAAGAAGATAAACGAGGTGAGCTCAGGTTCATACTGGTTTGACGCACAGACGCTTCTCAAAAGCTTTGAAACATGTATAAAATATCACAAGGACGCGGTTGACGACGCAGTCAAGGAAATTATAAACTTCGGCGGACGGGTAAACACCTTCTATGCCGACTCGCCCGATATTGTGCTGCGTGCAAACAGCAGAAAACGCCTTTTCGGTCTTAACGAAACTGCAAGGAGAAATGAGATTATAAAGCATATCGAGGCGGGTGTGGATATTCCCTGCTTTGACGGCGTTATGATTGAACCGGATGTTGAAATCGGAGTTAACACAATGATTTTACCGGGTACGATTCTGAGAGGCAATGTCAAAATAGGCAAGTCCTGCAAAATCGGTCCGAACACCGTTGTTGAAAACAGCACGGTCGGAGACAATGTGGCGCTTAACAATGTTCAGTGCTATCAGTCAACGGTTAAAAACGGCTGTAACATAGGGCCTTTTGTTCATATAAGACCGAATTCGGTTGTCGGCGACAGCGTTCATCTCGGCAATTTTGTTGAGGTCAAGAACTCGAATATTGACACGGGAACAAAGGTTTCGCACCTGACTTATGTAGGCGACAGCGATGTCGGCAAGCGGGTCAATTTCGGCTGCGGCACGGTAACCGTTAATTACACGGGGAAAGCAAAGTTCAGAACAAAAATTATGGATGACGCCTTTATAGGCTGTAATACAAACCTTGTCGCTCCCGTAACCGTGGGCGCAGGCGCATATACGGCGGCAGGCTCGACCATAACCGAGGATGTTCCCGATTCTTCACTCGGAATTGCAAGGGCAAGACAGGTAAACAAGCTCGGTTGGAGAATAAGCAAAGACAGCGAATAAACAACAAGAGGAAAATTATGTTTGACAGACTTAACAAAAAGGGCAAGACTGTCGGCACGCCTGAATTCCTTGTGGTGGGACTCGGAAATCCCGAGAAAAAATACACCCTCACAAGGCACAATTCGGGCTTTTTGTGCGTAGATGAGCTTGCGGAAAAGCACGGCTTTAAGATAAATAAGCTGAAATTCAAGGCGCTTATTGCCGACACGGTTATAAACTCGCACCGTGTTATCGTAATGAAGCCGCAGACCTATATGAATTTAAGCGGCGAAGCGGTACGTGAGGCGGTAAATTTTTATAAGATACCGCCCGAAAATGTAATAATTATTTTTGACGATATTTCGTTGGATGTCGGAAAGCTCAGAATAAAAAGAAAGGGCACGGACGGCGGTCACAACGGGATAAAAAGCATTATTTCCTGCATTTCAAGCACGAATTTCCCGAGGATAAAAATCGGAGTGGGTAAAAAGCCGCACCTCGACTATGACCTTGCAGCATGGGTGCTCTCGGAATTCAAAAAGGATGAGGCAAAGCCGCTCAAAGAGGCGATAGACAACGCCTGCGACGCACTTTTGCTTATGCTTGACGGAAATATTGACGAAGCAATGAACAAGTTCAATTCATAGGAGATAATTTTTAACTATGTCTGCTTTCAAAGAGGCGTTGAGTAAATCGCCCGAATATAAGGAGCTTGAAAAAGCGGTAAGGAACGGCAAAACTCCGCTCGGTGTTTTAGGGCTTACCGCCATACACAAGGCTCATCTGATAAGCTCGCTTTGTGCGGATAAATCGCGCAAGGCGCTTGTTGTCATGCCCGATGAGCCGTCGGCGACGAGATTTTGCGAGGATTTAAAGGTTTTCGGCTTGAATGCATTGGTTTATCCGGAGCGTGATTTTGCGTTCAACGGCGCCGAGTTCCGTTCGCATGAATATGAGCAAAGGCGGCTGAAGGTGCTTTCAAATATGCTTGAGGGCAACCTTGATGTTGCGGTGTGCTCGGTCGAGGCAGCAATGCAGAGGACAATTCCGTGCGACGAACTGAAAAAGCATTCGCTTACACTAAAGGTCGGCAAGGATACACCGCTTGACAGAGTGCTTGAAGTGCTCACGGCTTCGGGCTATACCCGCTGCGATATGGTAGAGGGCGTGGGTCAGTTTTCGGTGCGCGGCGGAATACTCGATTTGTTTTCCCCCGACAGCGAAATGCCCGTGCGTATTGATTTCTGGGGCGACACGGTGGAGAGTATGTCGCACTTTGATGTTGACACCCAGAGGCGTGCGGACAAGGTTGAAGAGTTTTCGGTTATGCCGTCAACCGAAATCCTGTTTTCAAGCGACGACGAATTAAAACAAAAAATAGAAGAGTTTTCAAAGACGGTCAAGGGCAAGGGCTCGAAAAAGGCAAAGGAAACTTTGCTCGCCGACATTGAAAGACTTGACTCGGGAGTCAAACTCACCTCCGAGGACAAATATCTTGCCCTCGCCTACGGAGAGTTCAGCACGATATTCGACTATGCCGACGAGGGGTATCTCACGGTTGTTTGCGACAGCGCAAATGTCAAGGAAAGAGCGACAAACTGCGTTAAGCTGATGAATGAGGAAATCAAAGCTCTGTTTGAGGACGGAGTGCTTTGCAACGGTTTAGATAAATATTATCTAACGCTTGCAGAGCTGTTCAAAGAGTATGAAAAACACAAGATAGTTTATTTCGATAACTTCGCAAGAGGCAGCTTTGACATACCCGTAAAGGACCTTATTTCATTTACGACAACGCAGCTTCCCGTCTGGAACGGGAAGCTTGATATACTTTTGGATGACATATCCCCTCTTCTTGACAAAAACTCGACCGTTGTTGTTATGGGCGGGACGGAAAAAGCGGCAAAAACGCTTGCGGACGACCTTGAAAACGAGGGCGTGCCTGCGTTGTATTTCACATTTGAGCCCAAGGAGTTTCCGCACGGCAGGGTTTGCGTTTTGCAGGGCGCTTTTTCGGGCGGATTTGCTTATCCGAATGATAAATTTTATGTCTTTACCTACGGCAGGAACGCAATGTCGTCAAAGCGCAGGACAAAATACAATTTCAAAAAGGGACAGGGTATACATTCGCTTGACGAGCTTCACAAGGGCGACTATGTCGTTCACCGTATGCACGGTATCGGCGTTTTCGACGGCATACAGAAGCTTGAAGTCGGAAAGATAGTCAAGGATTATATTAAGATAAAGTACGCAAAGAACGATGTGCTTTATGTTCCCGTCACACAGCTTGACCTTGTGTCAAAATATATAGGTCCGCATGAGGAAAACGGCAAGGGCGTAAAGCTCAACCGTATCGGCGGTGCGGAATGGGAAAAGACGAGAAACAAGGTCCGTGCGGCGGTCAAGGATACGGCAGACGAGCTTATAGCGCTTTATTCAAAGCGCAGACAGTCAAAGGGCTTTGCCTTTTCGCCGGATATGGATATGCAGTCCGACTTTGAAAGGCGTTTTCCCTACGATGAAACACCCGATCAGCTGCGCTCGGTTGACGAAATAAAGGGCGATATGGAAAAACCGTATCCTATGGACAGACTTCTCTGCGGCGATGTCGGTTTCGGTAAAACGGAGGTTGCGCTGCGTGCGGCGTTCAAGTGCATTGCGGACGGTAAGCAGTGCGCAATACTTGTTCCGACAACAATCCTTGCGCTTCAGCATTACAGGACGCTTTCGACAAGATTTGACGGCTTCCCCGTTGAGATTGAAATGCTTTCACGCTTCAGGACTCCGAAAGAGCAGGAAAAGATAATCAAAAACATAAAGCGAGGCTCTGTGGATATTATAGTCGGTACGCACAGGCTTATTTCAAAGGATATTCAGTTCAAGGACCTCGGCTTGCTGATAGTGGACGAGGAACAGCGCTTCGGCGTTGCCCAAAAGGAAAAGCTCAAGGAAAAATTCCCGTATGTCGATGTGCTGACGCTCTCGGCAACGCCTATCCCGAGAACACTTAATATGGCGATGTCGGGCATCAGGGATATGTCGGTTATCGAGGAAGCTCCGCAGGACAGACACCCCGTTCAGACCTATGTCATCGAACAGGATATGGGTGTGCTTGCCGAGGCAATGGAAAAAGAGCTGCGCCGAGGCGGACAGGTTTATTATCTTTACAACCGTGTTGAGGACATTGAACGCAAGGCGGCGGAAATAAAGGAATATCTTCCTGATGCGAGGATTGCCACCGCTCACGGAAAAATGGCGGAGGATGAATTAAGCGATATATGGCGAGCTCTTTTAGAGGGCGAGATTGACATACTTGTCTGTACGACGATAATCGAAACGGGCGTTGATGTATCAAACTGCAACACGCTGATAATCGAGGATGCAGACAGGCTCGGCTTAGCCCAGCTTCATCAGATAAGGGGTCGTGTGGGCAGAAGCGCAAGGCGTGCGTCGGCATATTTTACCTTCAAGCGTGGCAAGGAGTTGTCGGAGATAGCGCAGAAAAGGCTCGAGGCTATCAGGGAATATACCGAATTCGGTTCGGGCTTTAAGATAGCAATGCGAGATCTTGAAATAAGAGGCGCCGGCAATGTTTTAGGCGCCCAGCAGCACGGACATATGGAAGCGGTCGGATATGAAATGTATCTCGAGCTGCTCGGTGAAGCGGTCAGTGAGGAAAAGGGCGAGAAGCCGCAGATTCCCAAAAAGGACTGCCTTATCGATATGCAGATTGACGCACATATTCCCGAAACCTACATTGACAGCGTGCCGCAAAGGCTTGCAATATACAGGCGAATTGCCGACATCTGTTCGGTTGAGGACGCAGAGGATGTAAAGGATGAGCTTCTTGACAGGTACGGGGACATTCCGACCTCGGTAAACGGACTCATAGACATTTCCCTGCTTCGTAACTCGGCTTCAAAATACGGCGTGTATGAAATCGGTCAGAAGGGCAGGAGTGTTATACTCTATATCAACGAGATACCCACAAGTATGGTATTGAACCTTTCCTCACAGCTGAGAGGACGGGTATCGGTATGCGATTTCGGCAAGAAGTATATAAGCGTTAAAATCACTGAGATGCAGGAGCCGTTGGATACTTTGAAGGAGATATTCGGATATCTTTCGCAGGTGCCGTCAAAGGAGTAAAGTGTATAGCGTGAGCGTGCAGACAAAAATCAACTAAGCTTGCTTATCAAGCGAGTTTGGCTTTTGAGCGCTCGGCTTCAATAAAAATTCAATCTTCGGAACATACAATAATAAAAAATCGGTTACTTTTGGAGGCGCGCAATGAGAGTTTTACTTGTCGAAGACGAAAAAAGAATGGCACAGGCGCTTTGCGAGATACTGCGGCGTGAGGGTTATACCGCAGACTGCCGATATGACGGGCAGTCGGGACTCGAAGCGGCACAAAGCGGAGTTTACGATGTTATTGTTCTTGATGTTATGCTGCCGAAAATGAACGGGTTCGACATAGCGAGGGAATTGAGAAAAGGCGGCGTGCGTACGCCGATACTTATGCTTACGGCAAAAGCGGAGCTTGACGACAAGGTTACGGGGCTTGACAGCGGAGCGGATGATTACCTCACAAAGCCTTTTATGACAAAGGAGCTGCTTGCGAGACTTCGTGCGCTTTTGCGGCGCAATATAGACACGCCCGACGGAAAACTCAAATTCGGTGATATTTCCCTTGATTCGGACACATATGAGCTCTCTTGCGAGAGTACGGGACAGAGCGTCCGTCTGAGCGAAAAGGAAAAGCTGATTTTGGAGTATCTCATAGCGAACCAAAACCGTATTTTGACAAGAGAGCAGCTTGCGGTTAAAATCTGGGGTTATGAAAACGACGCCGAATACAACAATGTTGAGGTGTATATGTCATTTACGAGAAAAAAACTTGCCTTTGTCGGCGCAAAAACGGAAATAAAAGCGGTGCGAGGCGTGGGCTATGAGTTGAGGTGCGGCGATGTTTAAGAAATCAAGGCTTAGAATAATTTTGTCTATTATGGCTGTTATGGTGTTGATACTCGGCGGAACCTTTGCCGTTATATACGGAACAAGCTATGCGAGAATGACCTCGGACAACCGCCGTATGCTTGAACAGTATGCGAGAGAATATTCGGTTGACCGCACGCAGGACGCCGCTCCCGACGGACAGCCCGAGAATGCGCCGGATAAGCCTGCTGACGATGTAACGCCGCCCGAAAACGGTCAGCCGCCGCACGAGGACGAGCATAAATTTGATGTTTCCACATTCTATTCGGTTGCGGTTTCCTCCGACGGCACGGTAATCAAAACCGACAACGGTTCGGGAACGCTTTATTCCGATGAAACGCTTGAAAAATACGCAGAGGAAATAATCGCAAAAAGCTCACAGAGCGGGACCAAAGGAAGCCTGTCTTATCTTAAAACCGAAAAGGACGGCTATACCCTTGTCTGCTTTATAGATAATATCGTAATGCAGGGGAATATTTCAACTCTGTTCACCAATACGCTGATATTCGGCGGAATTTCGCTTGTAGCGGTGTTCTTTGCTTCGGTGTTCCTCGCAAAGCGCATAGTTTCTCCGCTTGAGGAGAGCTATGAAAAGCAGAAGCGGTTTATTTCCGACGCGGGGCATGAGTTGAAAACTCCCGTTTCGGTGGTAGGCGCAAATGCGGAAATACTCGAGCGTGAAATCGGAAATAACAAGTGGCTTGAAAACATAAAATACGAAAACGACAGAATGGGCGCTCTGGTAAAACAGCTTTTGGAGCTTGCAAGGACGGAGAATGTTGCGCCGAATATGCAAAGGCTTGATTTAAGCCGCTTGGTATCGGGCGAGGCGCTTCCGTTTGAAAGCGTTGCTTTTGAAAACGGACTTGAATTGACGGAGAATATTACGGACGGGATTTTTGTCAACGGAGACGAAATCAAATTAAAGCAACTCTCGTCAATACTTATAGACAACGCCGTAAAGCACAGTGAAAACGGAAAAAGCGTGAATATAAAACTCACTTCCGAGCACGGATGTGCAAGGCTTTCGGTTGTAAACGACGGACGGGAGATACCGCAGGAAAACAGAAAAAAGCTGTTTGAGAGATTTTACCGTGAGGACGAGGCGAGAAACGACGACGGCCATTTCGGACTCGGACTTGCAATTGCCAAGGCGATTGCCGTTTCACATAAAGGAAAAATCGGCGTTTCCTGCTATGACGGCAAGGTGGAGTTTACGGTTACCCTGCCGCTTGCAAAATAGAACACAACATATAAAAACGACCCTTTGTACACAAAATACAAGGGGTTGAAATTTTTTTGAAAAACTTTTGGCTTTTCAATTATTATTCAATCTTCACTGCGTATAATGTGCTCAAAGATAAAGAACAGGAGGAGTCTTTATGAAAACAAAATCAGAAAAAAGAAAAATCAACAGGCGGTCCGGAATGAAGAAGGCTACGGCTTTGTTATGCGCGGCGGCAATGATTATATCCTTTACCGCTTGCGGAAAAAGCACGGATTATTCAAACTCGACCGTTGTCGGTAAGGTAACGGCAATAAACGGCACGAAGGTTACCTTGCAGCTCGGAGAGCTTTCGGAGAGCGAAAAGCCGGAAATGTCAAGCGGCGACAGCACGCAGGACGGACAGACACCACCCGAAATGCCGAGCGGCGACGGCGCGCAGGACGGACAGACGCCACCCGAAATGCCGAGCGGCGACGGCACGCAGGACGGACAGACGCCGTCTGAAAAACCGAGCGGCGACAGCGCGCAGGACGGACAAACTCCGCCCGAAAAGCCGAGTACGGACGGTCAGCAGAGCGGTCAAACTCCACCCGAAAAGCCCGACTCAAACGGTACGGGAACAGAACAATCGGCTTCAGCAGACGGAACCGGCGACAGTGCCGGCGAAAACAGCTCGCAAAGCGGTCAGACAGCTCCTGAGATGCCGGGAAGCCCGCAGGGAGAGGCTCCCTCAGGCGGCTTAGGCGGTATGCAGAGCTTTACCGAGGGAGATGAAACGGCAAAAATAGACCTTGACGGCGCAACGGTTACAAAGAATTCGCAGGAGACATCGCTTGACGATATAAGCGAGGGTGATGTTCTTAAAATCACATTTAATGACAGCAACGAGCCGGAAACGGTGGAGATTGTATCGGTATCGTCGGGAGACGGTTCGTCAAATGTTTCTCAGGGCTCAAGCGCCAATACCATTGATGAGAACGGCACGTTCAACGGAAACGAATATACATCTTCGGGCGATGACGAAAACGCCCTCAGAGTTGACGGCGCAGAGGTTACGCTTAACGGTATTACGGTTGATAAGAGCGCAGGCTCGAGTTCAAATACCGAAAACGGCGATTTCTACGGTGTGAACGCTGCCTTGCTTGCCACAAACGGTGCAACGGTAACAATTAAAAATGCAAAGATAAAATCGTCTGCACAGAACGGTAACGGCGTGTTCAGCTACGGAAGCGGAACAACGGTAAATATTTCAGATTCCGTAATAACGACGACTGCGGACAACTCGGGCGGTATCCAGACAACGGGCGGAGCGACAACAAACGCTGAAAACCTTACGGTCAACACCTCGGGCAACTCCTCGGCGGCAATCCGTTCGGACAGAGGCGGCGGAACGGTCAATGTTAACGGAGGCACCTACACCTCAAACGGTTATAACTCCCCTGCCGTTTATTCGACGGCGGCAATCACGGTGTCAAACGCAACGCTCACGGCAAATAATTCCGAGGCGCTTGTTATAGAGGGTAAAAACTCGATAACGCTTACCGACTGTACGGTTACAGGCAATATGAGCGATACAGACGGAACAAGCTCTGACGAAAACGTACACAATGTGATGATATATCAGTCAATGTCGGGCGATGCGGATGTCGGCACGAGTAATTTCGCTATGACGGGCGGCTCGCTTACCGCAAATAACGGCGATATGTTCTATATCACAAACACGGCCTGCAACATTACGCTTTCGGGCGTTACCGTTACAAACAACGATACGGACGCATATCTTATGAGAATTTGCGGTAACTCAGCTTCTCACGGTTGGGGTACGGCAGGAAGCAACGGCGCACAGGTGGTATTCACCGCAGACTCACAGACGCTTTCGGGTAACATTTCCGTCGATACGATTTCAACGCTCAATATGACCTTGAAGGGTAACAGCGTCTTTAACGGAACCGTCAACATCGTTGACAACGCACAGAACGGAACAGCCGTTTCGGACAATGCAGTTGTAACGGTTGAAGCGGGCAGCGTATGGAATCTTACGGGAAGCTGTACTCTGACATCGCTTACAAACAACGGTACGATAAATTTCAACGGTTATACAATAACGCTTGCCGACGGCACGGTGCTGTCATAAAAGCATAAAAAAGAACCGATGCATTGCATCGGTTCTTTTATTGGGCTATTTAGAATAATTAGGTCAGGACTTCTGTCCACCACAAACATCTGTCCTTGTTCGAGTATTATAATAACACCGGATTATTGCAAAGCGCACACAAAATTGTGAACAAATTGTTAACAATTTTGTTTTTTATCACTTTTGTTACATCTTTTTGCCTTTTATTATACCTTATTGCTTCAAACACACTTGACATTATCATCAGCGTGTTGTATAATATTGCAGAATTTACGATTAAAGGGAGGGAATAATGTGAGCCAGGTAAAAGTTAAGGACAACGAGTCTTTGGAAAGCGCTCTCAGACGCTTTAAGAGACAGACCTCTCGTGACGGCGTAATCCAGGAAGTTCGTAAAAGAGAACATTACGAAAAGCCTTCTGTAAAGAGAAAGAAGAAGTCGGAAGCAGCTCGTAAAAGAAAGTATAAATAATACGGGCTTGTCGAGTAGGCTTTACGGGGTTTGCCCGTCGCTCTCGGAGCAAATAAGTTTTGAGTAAAACACCGACATACCGTGCGTATGCCGGTGCTTTTATTTAACGGTGAAAAATGTGTGCCTCACGGGCGCAGAGCAGCTGACAACGGAAAGGCGTTGATGAATATGGATAAAAAGAATCTTACCATGCCGAGATACAGGTTTAGGTGTATACTTGACATAACTCCCGAGGACTTGCGCAAAATGGGAGCTAAGGCGGTTGGGCTTGATATTGACAATACCATAGCGCCGGACGGAACGCTGAAATTTGTTGACGGTATCCGTGAGTGGGTTGACAAAATTCAAAAGGCAGGCTTTCCGATTACCGTTATTTCAAACGGAACCTTTATAAGGGTTATACCCATTTCGAAATATCTCGGCGGCTTGCCGTACATACATCTCTCTATGAAACCGTTTCCCTTCGGGCTCAAAAAGGCGGCTAAGCGTATGGGCGTTGATATTTCAGAGCTTGCAATGATAGGCGATCAGCTTTTTTCGGATATAAAGGCAGCAAATCTCTGCGGAGCAATACCCGTAAGGGTCGACCCGCTTCCGACAAAGAGCCTTTATCCGCATTATTACGAATGGAAAAGCAAAAGAGAAGAGCCGATAATCAGAGAATTTGAAAAAAATCACGGCTACGGGGTTGACGGAAATGATTGACAAGCTTAAAGAATATCTTAAATCGGCACCGTTTGATGCGGCGTTGATAATTTCACCCGAAAACAGGTTTTATTTTACACGCTTTGCTTCATCCGACGGTTACCTTATAGCTACTGCTGAAAGGGCTGTGTTCATAACCGACGGCAGATACATAGAGGCTGCGCAAAAGACGGTTGATGGCTGCGAGGTTCTGCTCCAGACAAGGAGTATGTCGCAGATTAAGGATGCGCTTGCTTCGCTCGGAGCAAAAAGCGTTGCTGTCGAAGCGGACAGAATGACCCTGAAGCAGTATACGGACTTTGTGAGCGCTCTTGACGGAATTGACATTGCAGCCGACGGCGTGTTTGACGCGGCAATAACGGACATAAGAAGCGTAAAGGATAAATCGGAAGTCGAAAAAATCATAAAAGCACAGAGAATTGCCGAAGACGCGTTTAGACATATTCTGACCTTTATAAAAGAGGGCGTTACCGAAAAAGAGGTTGCGCTCGAGCTTGATTACTATATGCTTTCCCACGGGGCTGACGGTCTTTCATTTGATACGATAGCGATAAGCGGTAAGAATACATCGAAGCCGCACGGCGTACCGTCTGACAAAAAAATCGAAAAAGGCGACTTTGTCACAATGGATTTCGGCGCTGTTGTCGGGGGCTATCACAGCGATATGACAAGAACCGTTGCGGTAGGCTCCGTAAGCGAGGAACAGAGAACGGTTTACAATACCGTTCTGGAGGCGCAGGCAAAGGCTCAGCTTGCCGCAAGGTCGGGAGAGCTGTGTAAAAATGTTGACCGTGCCGCAAGAGATGTTATCGAAAACGCAGGCTGCGGAGAATACTTCAACCATTCTACGGGACACGGCGTCGGTGTTGAAATTCATGAGTACCCGAATCTTTCCCCCGTGTGCGAAAAGGTGCTTAAGGCAGGCAATGTCGTAACGGATGAGCCGGGTATATATATTCCCGAAAGGTTCGGCGTGCGTATTGAGGATATGCTTCTGATAACCGAAAACGGCTGCGAAAACCTTACGAGAGCGCCTAAAGAATTGATAATACTGTAAAAACTACTTGAAAAATATTCGAATATAGGATAAAATAAAATTGTAAAATTATGTTTCGCATTTAAGTATGCGGAAAAATGGAGGATTTATTTATGATTTCAGCTGGTGATTTCAGAAACGGCGTAACATTTGAGGAGGACGGCCAGGTGCTTCAGGTCGTTGAGTTCCAGCATGTTAAACCCGGTAAGGGCGCCGCTTTTGTCAGAACAAAAACAAAGAATGTTATTACGGGTGCGGTAGTTGAAAAGAGCTACAACCCCACGGCAAAGTTCCCGACAGCGTTTATAGAGAGAAAGGATATGGAATATTCCTACGCTGACGGCGACCTCTATTACTTTATGGATACTGAATCCTATGAGCTTGTACCGATTAACGCAAGCGACCTTTCCGATAACTTTAAGTTTGTTAAGGAAAATATGGTTTGTAAAATCCTTTCTTACAAGGGAAAGGTTTTCGGCGTAGAGCCCCCCACATTCGTAGTTCTTGAGGTTACAAAGACAGAACCCGGATTCAAGGGCGATACCGCTACAAACGCAACAAAGCCCGCAACGCTTGAGACGGGCGCCGAAATTAAGGTTCCGCTTTTCATCAACGAGGGCGAAACAATTCAGATTGACACCAGAACAGGCGAGTACATGGGACGCGCTAACTAAAGGAGGTATTTTATGATGACAGTTACTGAAAAAGCAGCATACCTTAAAGGACTTGCATCGGGTCTTGCTCTTGATGAAAATAAGCCCGAAACAAAGCTTATCAATGCAATGATGGATGTGATCGACGACCTTGCTCTTTCGGTTGCAGACCTTGAGGACGAAATAGCCCTTGTTACGGAACAGCTTGACGCCGTTGACGAGGATCTTGATTCTCTTGAGGAATTTGTTTATGAGGACGATTTTGATTGCTGTGATTGCGATGATTGCTGCGATGACGATGAGATGTACGAGGTTGAGTGCCCCGCTTGCCATGAAATAGTTGAATTCGACGAGGATTCGATTCTTGACGGCTTTGCAGAGTGCCCGAACTGCGGCGAAAGCCTTGAGTTCGACCTTGACGGTTGCGATTGCGAGGATTGCGACTGTTGTGAGGACGATGAGGACTGATTTTTAATCAGATTTCAAGCGAGAGCTCAGTTGAGCTCTCGCTTATTTTTTTATCACTGCTTGATTTGCCTGCCCGTGCCGTCGATTTTATAGGGCTCGGGATAGATAAGCTGTGAAACGCTCACAAAGGAATATCCGTCCGCCGAAAGTGATGCGAGAATTTTCTCAAGCGCTTCCGGCGTGTTTTTTACATCGTTGTGGAACAAAATCACAGAGCCGTTTTCGGTTGCGGAGAGCACCCGCTTTGTCATTTCATCGCAGGATATGCCTCGCCAATCAAGCGAGTCCACTGACCACTGAACGGTTATCATATTTGCTTTTTCAGCGGCGGCTTCGCTTGCGTCGGTGTAGTCGCCGGACGGAGAGCGCAGAAGCTTCGGCGTTTCCCCCGTTATGCTTTCAAGCACGGTGTTGCACTTGTTTATGTCGTCTGAAACTTCATTTTCCTCAAGAGTGCTGTATGCGGTGTGGTTGTAAGAATGGTTTGCGATTTCGTGTCCCGAGTCGTAAAGCTTTTTGACGCTTTCGGGATATTTCTGCGCCCATTCCCCGACAATGAAAAATGTTGCTTTTGCGTTGTGTGAGGCAAGTATCTCGATAAGCCTGTCAGTGTCCGAATCGCCCCAGGCGGCGTCAAAGGTTACGGCAACACGCTTTTCGTCCGTTTCGACGCAATATATCGGAATAAGCTTTTTCGCAGAGGCACCCGTCTGCACCGTGCCGTCTGTAACGCAGGCTGCGGCAACAGAAACGGCAAGGCAGAAAACGGATATAATGAATATGGCTTTTTTAGTGATTATCATATATTTCAAAGCTCTCATCTCCTTTGCAAAAGTATATTTCGGCAAGTGAAGAAAAATACGGGAGAAAAGCATATTTTCCTTATTGACATTGCAATACTTAGTGCTATAATATACACAAATTTGGTTATCAAATTACATTTAAGGAGATATGGATATGAAAATCGTTATTGCCGGAGCAGGCAGAATCGGTTATTCCATTGCACACGAGCTTTCTAAGGAAAATCATGACATTACGGTGGTTGAGCAGGATGAAAGACGGCTTAAAGAGGTTGAAAACAGTCTTGATGTCATGACCTTTGCGGGAAACGCCGCAAGCTATGAAACGCTCAACCAACTCCAGCTCAAGGACACGGACTTGCTTATTGCAGCTATGAGAGAGGACGAGCTCAATATGCTTTGCTGCCTTACTGCAAAGAAGCTCGGCGTCAAGCACACTATAGCGCGAGTCAGAAATCGTGATTATTTCAGACAGACGGAGTTTTTGAAGGACGACTTGGGACTTACCATGACATTTAATCCCGAGGAGGATACGGCAAGCGACATTTCGAGAATCCTCAGATTTCCGTCGGCGTCAAAGGTTGAGTCATTTGCAAACAGCAAGGCGGAATCGGTTGAAATCAGAGTCGGCGAGTCTAATCCGCTTGTCAATATGAAGCTGTACGACCTGAAAACAAAGACAGACGCCAACATTCTCGCCTGTGCGGTGGCGCGAGGCAATGATGTGTTTATACCGAGAGGCGATTTTGAGATAAAAGCCGGAGACAGGATAAATATTGTAGGTTCATATAAGGAAATAAACAAGTTTATAAAGAAACTCGGCGGCCACAGACACGGCGCAAAGACCGTGCTCATCCTCGGCGGAGGAAATATTACTTATTATCTTGCAAAACAGCTTGCAAATCTCGGCCTTACGATAAAAATAATAGAAAAGGACAAAAAGGCGTGCGAGAAATTCAAGACAGCATTCCCGAAGGCAAATGTTGTGCTTGCCGACGGTACGAATCCCGAAATTCTCGACGAAGAGGGCATCGGTGCCGCAGACGCCTTTGTTGCGATAACGGGTGATGACGAGGATAATGTTATCAGTTCAATGTTCGCAATGTCTTTGGGCGTTGAGAAGGTAATTGCAAAGGTAAAGGAAAGTCATATAATCAGAATGCTTGCGGGAAACGATATCGACAGCATTGTTCAACCGTCAAGCATAGCAACGCAAAAGATTGTGCGTTATGTCCGTTCGATGCAAAACGCTTACGATTCAAGCCTTGATTCGCTTTACTATATTTTTGAGCGCAAGGTCGAAATAATGGAACTCAAGGTAAACGAAAACGCAGATTATCTTGACATACCCATTAAAAAGCTCAATGTTCACGACGACGCAATCATTGCTTCGATAATCAGAAACGGCACCTGCATTATTCCGTCCGGAGAAGATGTTATTAAGGCGGGCGATGATGTTATAATCGCTACTACTCATAAGGGCATAACAAAGCTTGATAAGGTTTTGGAGGCCTGATTATGAATTACAAAATGATATTTAAGATGCTCGGGCGAGTTTCCGGAATTGAGGCGGCTCTTATGGTTATCCCGATGCTGGTTGCGCTCGGATACGGAGAGAGCATTAAGGGCTTTGCGGTCGGAATAGGCGTTGCGGTTGCGGTTTGTTTGATTTTTGCGATTGCGACAAGACGGTGCAACGGAAAGATATTTTCAAAGGAGGGCTTGACCTCGGTCGCTCTCTGTTGGGTGCTTATTTCGTTGGTAGGAGCTATTCCGTTTACGGTTGACGGGGCAATTCCCAATTATATTGACGCCGTGTTTGAAACGGTTTCCGGCTTCACGACAACGGGCTCAAGCATACTTACCGATGTTGAGGCTCTCGGAAAAGGGATGCTGTTTTGGAGAAGCTTTACACATTGGATCGGCGGTATGGGCATACTTGTATTTATGATGGCGGTTGTGCCGATGTCCAAGGAATATTCGATGCATATTATGCGTGCGGAGGTGCCGGGACCCGAGGCGGGAAAGCTTACACCCAAAATTCAGCGTTCGTCGCTTATCCTTTACCTTATATATGTATTCCTTACATTTGCCGAAACGGTTGCGCTTTTGCTTTGCAAGATGCCTTTGTTTGACTCGGTTGTCCATGCATTCGGCACGGCGGGCACGGGCGGTTTCGGAATTAAGAACGCAAGCGTAGGAGCGTACGCAAATCCTGCCGCCGAGGTTGTAATAGCGGTATTTATGTTCCTGTTCGGAATAAATTTTAATCTGTATTTCTATTTGCTGATGAGAAAGATAAGAACGGCGCTTTTCAATGAGGAGCTTTGGTGGTATATCGGCATTGTTGCCTTTTCAACGCTTTCGATTGCGTATAATTTAAGGACTGTTTATCCCAAGGCTGCCGATTGCCTGCGTTACTCGTTCTTTCAGGTCTCGTCGATTATATCAACAACGGGATATTCAACGGCGAATTTTGATTTGTGGCCCGAATACAGCAAAACGCTGATAGCCTTTCTCATATTTATCGGCGCCTGTGCGGGAAGCACCGCCGGCGGCATAAAGGTGTCGAGGCTTGTGATTTTGTTCAAATCGTCAATAGCTGAGTTCAGACACATGCTCCATCCCCGTTCATATAATATCATCAGGGTTAACGGTAAAAATGTCAGCAAGGAAACGCTTCATAATGTGCTTGTTTTCTTTTCGCTTTATGTGATGATTTTTACTGTTTCCTGCGTGATAATCGGAGCGGTTGACGGCTTTGATTTTGTAACGACATTTACGGGAGTTGCGACCTGTATCTCAAATGTCGGTCCCGGTCTTTCGCTGGTAGGACCTATGGGCAACTTCTCAATATTCTCCCCCGTGTCCAAAATACTTTTGAGTATTTGTATGCTTATGGGAAGGCTTGAGATATTCCCTATAGTTGTTCTTTTCTATCCGATTACATGGAAAAAGAGCGGACAGTTCTGATGAGGGTATACAACAAAAGCGTTACGGTCGTCTTTGACTGTAACGCTTGTTTTTTTATGTCTTTACAAGAGCGACATATTCTCTCGGGGTTATGCCGTATTCTTTTTTGAAAAGTGAAATAAAATGGGATTGACTTGAAAAGCCGAGAACCTCGCATACCCTGTCGTTGTCGCAGTCCTCCCACAGGAGCGTCTGCGCAAGCTCAAGCTTTTGATGGGTAATGTAGGTGCTTAAGTTTACGCCCATCTCATCCTTGAAAAGCTTTGAGAGGTAGTCGCTTGAAAGCTTGCAATGCTCGGCGACGCTGTTTACGGTTAGCTTTTTGCCGATATTTTTATTTATATATGCTACGCATTTGCGTATGTGCGGTGAATAGTTTAGATTTTTTCTGCAAAGGCTTACCTTGTTTGTAAGCTCGATTGCGGCGTCGACAATAAGCGAATTGACGCCGGATTTGGTTCTGCACCTGTCAACCCTTTGTATGAAATCGTCGGAAAAGGTGTACGCAGTGTTTTCTGCCAGTCCGCCCTGAATTGCGTAACGGGTGGCAAGCGTTATAAAGCTCACCGCCATGTATTTTTGCTGCTTTATCTCATCGTCCGACATCTGACCGACGGTGATGTTCTGCACGCCGAGCTGCTTCATCTCAAAAATCAGCTTTTTCAGGTCGCCCTGCTTAAGACAGGAAAACAGACGAATTTCGTCTCTGTACGGGGTGTGATAGAGGTTGCCTGTAAGAGCTTTTGACTTTGATTTGGCAATATCCCTCGGTATGATTTTTATGCTCATAAGCTCGTCATAGTCCATCGTATCACCTCTTTTTAAGAATACACGATAAATTGCATTCCGTCAACATATGTAGAATTTTAATATCGGCAATCTGATATTTGATATGATTTATGATATTTTGTTACATATTCTTCAGCAGATCGGGAATTTGCGACAAAGCGGAAGCTTCAAAATCGGGCGTTATATCGGTGCGGTTTTCGCAACAGCTTTGATTGAACCAAATTGTTTTAATGCCTGCATTTTTGCCGCCTTTGATGTCGGAGGTGAGGCTATCGCCTATTATAACCGCCTGTGATTTGTCAAAGTGTGTGATTTTTGCAAAGCATTTGTCGAAAAATCCTTTATCGGGCTTGTTGCAGCCGATTTGCTCGGAAATGAAAACCTTGTCAAAATACTTTTTAATTCCTGCGCTGTCAAGGCGGCTGTTTTGTACACGCTGCGCACCGTTTGAGGCGAGGAAAAGGGAATATTTTCCGTAAAGCGCTTCGAGAAGCTCTTCGGCACCGTCTATAAACCAATGCCCTATGCCGAGCCTGCTTTCATAATAATGTGTAAATTCCGCAGGCGAAATGTCAAAACCCAATTCCGAAAAAAGAATTCTGTAACGCTCGGTTTTGACCTGTTCTCTTGTGAGTTCGCCCCTCTCGAGGCGTTCCCACTGCGCTTTGTTTATTTCGTGGTAGCGGTCGAGAATGTTTTTCTCAGGGGAAATGCCGAAATGTGTAAGAGCGGTTGAAAGCGCCGATTTTTCGGCTTCGCGAAAATCAAGCAGCGTGTCGTCCAAATCCAAAAATACAAATTTAATCATTGAGTTCTCCTTGTCGGATAATATAGGATATTGTAGCATACCGTTTGAAGTTTTGCAAAGAAAAAAGACCGCATAAAGCGGTCTTTTTTCTTAAAAAGGGGGTTAGGATTCTATATGAAAAAGTGTAATGGTTATATGTAAACTCGCCGAAGCGAGATTAAAGCTCTAAGGTTAAGGGTGAACTCCCGTGTCATTAAAGTGACATTGCGTAGAGTTCGATAGCCTTAAGGAATGTTTTCCAGGAGAATTTTTTGCTGACCTCAATGTCTTTGATAAGTCTGAGCTTTTCTTCTGTTGCGTATCTGTCAACTGTCATTTTTGTCACCTCTCTTTCTCTGTTGTGAGTGTATGATAACACCTTTTGTAATATTTGTCAAGACTTTTTTCACAAAAAATTATTAAAATATTTGTGCAATATGATTAAGAAAATATGAACAAAACGCTTAAAGCATACTACGCGCAGACTGTAAGCCTTGATAATGCGTTGGTTTGCGTAAAAAACGGTGAGTGGAAATTCACCCAAAATTTCTTTTCGATTTGGCATAATGACGAAAAATTTTTTGCAAAAAATAATGACCGAAATCGGACGAGACGACTTCGGTCATTAAAAGGAGAGAAAACCTTGAGTGTTATGCGTTAAAGAGCGTTGCCGAAGAGTTTGAGCTCGGAACAAAGCCCATATAGGTTTTACCGGTGTTCATTTTGAGCTCGCTTCCGTCAGCCGAGTAAAGCTTGAGCTGATTATGCGTCGCACCTTTTTTCCATGTGATTTCTTCATATGTTCCGTTGGAAACATAAACGCCCTTGCCCTCGGAGAGATTCCATTCGACAAGCTTGGAGTCGTTCGGATATAACGTAACATTTGAGTAAATGATAATTACATTGCTGACTGCCATTTGATTGCCGTCGGAGTCAACCATCGGTTTCGAGTTCATATTGTTATAATACAGCCCGTCGCTCGTGTTGTATGTAAAGGTATGCTTGTAGCTCTCGGAAAATTTGATTTGAATACTGCTGCAGGGATTTGCAAGCGTTCTCTTTTCCGACGCGAAATTGAACGGTGTAGCATAAGAAGCGTCAATATCGGTGCGGAAGCCTTTGTCCGAAATAGCCTGTGCAAGCTGCTCGCCCGTTGTATAGGCGTTATGCGGTGCCTTTCTTGATTTGTCCCGCTGGAAGTACTTGCTTTCGCTCTTGTTGCCGTCTATGTGGTTAAGCGTAGAGTCGGACGAAAAAAGGTTATATGCAACAAAGCTGCCGCCGAAGTGAACATATATTGCGTCAAAGCCTGCCGCCATTTCAACGAAGTTATGGCGGGCGCTTCTTGTCGGTCCGATTTTGCCTGCTGTGGAAATATCAGAATAGAGCCAGAGCATTCTTGTGATTCCGCCCTCGGCAAGACCTTCGATGACTACATCGGGTGTGCAAAGGCCCCATTGCGGGCGCGCTTCGGGAGAGTTTTCAACAACAACCGCAACAGGGCGCTTACCCTGTGCCGATTCGCTGAGACCCGAAAGTCCCGTGAGAGGATTTATGTCTGTCGGCGTTGCCTGCGTGGTTTCAACCGGCGCTTGAGTGCTTTGCGGTTCGATTTCCTCGGCTTTGCCGCAAGCGGCAAATACGCTCAGCACTATAGCAATCGCAAGCATAGCTGAAATAATTTTTAATTTACGGGAATGAGACATTTTTTAACAACCTTTCATGAATGTGTTTGCTTATGTACATTTTACCACATTATTGATATTTTTCAATAAGATTTGACAAATAAGGCAAAAAATATGGGAGCTGCACCAAGTACAGCTCCCAATATGTTGTGGTTTATTCCTCACTTGAAGCTCTGTCAGCAATAACCTTGTCTGCGACCGGCTGCGGAGCCTGCTCATAGCGCGCAAATTCAAGAGAATACGAGCCTCTTCCTGCGGTAATCGAACGCAAAACGGTTGTGAAATCGCCCATTTCAGCCATCGGAACCTCAGCTACAAGCTCCTGCATATTGCCGTCGGCGGGATTGGTGCCGAGGACTCTGCCCCTGCGCTTTGTAACATCGCCCATAATATCGCCGAGGTTGTCGTTCGGAAGAAGAACGGTAAGTGTGCCTACAGGCTCAAGTATCGCAACGCTTGCGTTGGGCATTGCCGCCTTGAACGCGAGAGAAGCAGCGGTCTTGAACGCCATTTCCGAGGAGTCAACGGGATGGTACGAGCCGTCGTAAAGGGTTGCTTTAAGCCCTACCATGGGATAGCCTGCCGCAAAGCCCTTGGAAACACATTCCTGCAAGCCTTTTTCGACTGCGGGGAAATAGTTTTTAGGAACTGCGCCGCCGACAACGGCAGTCTCAAACACAAGGGTGTCGCTGTCGCAGGGTTCAAATTTAATCCATACATCGCCGAACTGACCGTGTCCGCCCGACTGCTTTTTATGCTTACCCTGAGCCTCAACCGCTTTTCTTATTGTTTCACGGTAAGCGACCTTGGGAGTTTCAAGCGTTACTTCAACGCCGAATTTGTTTTTGAGCTTGGAAACGATAACATCAAGATGCTGTTCGCCGAGACCCGAGAGTATCTGCTGACGGGTTTCCTTGTTGAGAGAGAACGAAACGGTGGGATCCTCCTCCATAAGCCTCTGGAGACCCTGCGCTACCTTTTCCTCCTCGCCCTTCTTTGAAACGACAACCGCCATGGAAAGGCAGGGCTTCGGGAAGTCAACTCCCTTCAACTGCAATTTGTTTTTCGGGTCGCAGAGCGTGTCGCCTGTCTTCACCGACTGGAGCTTTGTGACAACGCCGATATCGCCTGCGATGATTTCCTTTGTATCCTCTTGCTTACTGCCTTTTACGGTTACAAGCTTGCCCATTTTTTCGATTCCCTCGGTGCGGAAGTTATATGCCTGTGTGTCCGGGGTAAGCTTACCTGAAACAACCTTGAAGAAGGACATTTTTCCGACAAACGGATCTGCGACGGTCTTGAAGCAGATTGCCGCAAGCGGACCTTTGTCGTCGCAGGGGAGCATAACCTCTTCGCCGTTTTCGACAGTTGCGGTTTCGCCCGCATAGCCGAATGCGCCGGGAACCGACCACGCAAGACCGTAGAGAAGCTGGTCGACTCCTGCCGCCGTGAGACCCGAAACCGCATATACGGGATAAATTGAGCCGTCGAAAATACCGAGGCAAAGACCCTTTAATATCTCTTCCTGCGTGAATTTTTCGCCCTCGAAGAATTTGTCCATAAGAGCTTCGTCCGTTGTCGCAACGGCTTCCATAAACGCAGATGTCATTTCCTCGATTACGGGATCGCTCGGAACATCGACCTTTTTAGCGTTGCCGTCCGCGTCATATTCAAACGCCATGCCCGTCATAAGGTTTACATAGCATTTTGTGATGTTGCCCTCCATATAAGGAATGATTGTCGGGCAAAGCTTGTTGCCGTAAACCTCCTTGAGAGCCTCAAAGGTTTTGTAGAAATTTCTGTGGTCGGAGTCGGTCTTGGTAACGGCAAAAAACTTTGCTATACCCTTTTTTTCAGCCGCATTAAAGGCTTTTTCCGTGCCGACATCCACGCCCGAGCCCGCAGAGGTTACGATAAGTACGGCTTCTGCTGCTCTGACAGCCTCGGCTACTCCGCCCTCAAAGTCAAAAAGACCGGGTGCGTCGATTATATTAAGCTTTGTGTTGTCCCATTCAATAGCCGCCATTGCGGAGGAAACCGATGACTTGCGGCGTTTTTCCTCGGCGTCAAAGTCGAGAACCGTATTGCCGTCGGCTACTTTTCCGAGCCTGTCGGTTGCGCCTGCAACATAAAGCATTGCTTCGCAAAGGGTGGTTTTACCTTTTCCGCCGTGTCCGACTACGGCAATGTTTCTGATGTTGTTTGATGTGTAGGTTTTCATAGGGATCACTCCAATATCTGAAAAAATAGTTTATCTTTATGAAAATGAACATAATTTTCATATCAACAATAAAAATTGTAGCATATTTGCACAAATATAGCAACAACAAAAATCAAAGAAAATAAAAAAGACCGTAAAAAAACATAAGTCTTTTACAGTCCTTTTATATCTTTATGTTTTATATCAGCCGTTGAGAAGCTTTCCCGTGTTCACATAGAGGTCGGAATAGAACATATCGAAAGCGTCTATAACGCCGTCCTGATTGTAGTCGGCGGCATTGAAGCACGCTTCGTTTGTAAATTCCGAGTCCTGTGCCACGGCTTGCTCAATCAATTCGTTGTCGGTAAGGTCGGTTTTGCCGTCGGCGTTTACATCGCCCCAACGCACAAGGATGTATTCAACCGCCGTGGGGCTTGTTACCGTGAGCGTTCCGCCCGTGGTAGTGCCCGAGAGCGTCGCCTTATTGTTTGACGGCGCCCAGGACGGAGAGTTTATGCACCAAATTGCGGTGCGGATGTCGGCATCCTTTGAAAAGAAGAGCATACCCTTTTGATTGTCGAAAACCGCCGATGCACTCGGATTTATAAGAATCGACGAATATGCGTTCTCGGCGAGTGTAGGATAGGTAAGTGCAAAGCCGTCATAGCTGAAATGTGTGCCTGTGTTAATATGGCTGCCCGAGGAGTCTGTTCCGTTGCCGAATTTTTTCTGCGTTCTGAACGAGCTTGATGTAAGCGATTCCGAGCCGACAAGAAAATAGTCGTAGAATATTCCCGACGAGCCCTGGTCCGCCCATGTGGCGTCAACACCGTACCACTTGCCGTCCTCCATTTTGACATAGTTCCACTTGTGCGCTCCGCCGTTGCCCGTGCCTATAACAAGTATGCACGGTATGTTTTCTCTGTCACAAATGAGCTTGAACGCTTCGGCATAGCCCTCGCAGACCGCCTTCCCGTTCAAAAATACGCCTGTCGGCTGGTGCGCCATGGCGACATTCATAGTATATTCGGTCATTTCACAGATTTTGTCGTGTATGGACTTGCATTTAGCGTAACGGGATGAGCCGCTGACGGTGAAGCTGTCTATTGCCGACATCATCTGCGAATAGCATGAGCGGACAGAAGCGTAGTTTTCATAATCGCTTGTTGTAAGAGTTATATAAAGGTTTAATACGGTTACCCAATAATTACCCGAGCTGTCGTAAGAATAGCCGTAGGAGCACCCGTATCCGCCGAGCCAGAAATACTGCGGACAGTCGTCAATGGCGGCGGACATTGCGCCGATTACAGCGTCATTTACGGCAGACGCAAGACCGTTGGTCGAGCTTGCTTTAATCTGTCCTGTCGGCACCGTTATTGAGACAAGCGCCTCTGTATCGCTGTCGCCGCCGATGTACAGACCGGCTTTGTTTTCAACAATAGCGTTATAAACGGTCTTTTGAGCCGAAGTGAGGAAGTCTGAAAACAGCCAACCGGAGCTTGTACCGCCGAAGAAACGGTTAGGAATTTGCATGCTGTCTGTTTTTTCGGGGAAATACGCCTCGTCAACGAGGGCGCTTCCGTAAATAATTCCGTCGCTCTCTCCGTGATATATTTCGGGAGACTCGGAAAAGGCAAAAACGCAACAGGCTCCTATAATAAGACACAGGCAGAGTAATGTTGCCGTAATTCGTTTCATTTGCAACTCCCCTTTCATCCGTTATACCTCACTGTTTGTGATGTTTACAAGAATTTCCTTTGCGTCGGCTATGCCGACAGAGCCGTCCCGGTTTATATCAGCCGCAAGCTTGCCTGCGCATATGAGCGGACGGGAGCCCGCCACGCTCTGCAAGACACGCTTTGCGTCAATAAGCGAAACCTTGCCGTCGGTATTTGCGTCGCCGAAAAGACTTATGTCCGAATCGTTTGCCGTATATGCCGAGGCGCTTAGGTCGGGATAGACAAGAGTTACATTTGTGTAGCGATCGCCAGTTGCCGTATGGGTGGTTGAAAAGGCTCTTCCGTATGTGTCGGATGTACCCGAGCCCATCATAAAGAATTCGTCCGAGCAGATATTTGACGAACCGTCGAGGTCGTCCCATGTGGAGTCTATCGCATACCATCTGCCGCCCATTTCAACATAATTCCATGCGTGTCCTACATTACCCGCATAGCCTACGACAATAATACAAGGAATATTGTTTTCGTCGCAAAGCATTTTGAATGCCTTTGAGTATCCGTCGCAAACCGTGCTGTTCGGAGAAAGCAGGGCACTTGACGGGAAAAAGACCTTTGAGTTTACGGGCGAGGTGTTTGCCGTAATATCAGTGGAATAAGAAGCAAGTCGGCAAAGACCGTTGTGAATTGAAGAAATTTTTTCGTAGTCGGTGTTGCCGTACACAGGAAAGTCCCTCACAACTTTAAGCATGGCGTTATACTCGCTCTCGATTTGGGCAATACTGCTGTAAGGCAAATAATCGCAATTGAGTTTAAGCGTAACAGATGTTACCGTTGTACTGAAAAGCCCGCTTGTGGTATATGAGTAATCAAACGGGAGTGGATAAATCCAAAAGTATTCGGGTAAATCGTCGGTAAGAGCAGCCGCAGCCGCTGCGATATTGGCTGAAAGGCGGCTGATTGAAAATGTCTGCGATGAAGAAAAGTTAATTGTTATCTGACCCTTGGGCGATGACTTCAATCCTCCCCTTGTGTTTACAAAAGCGTTATAAATAGCCTTTTGCGCACCTGTGAGGTTATCATAAAATTTGTATGTTGAGGCGTTTACGGCAAGCTTTATGTCGGCATCCGGCAGGTTGGAGTCATCAGAAGCGGCAAACCTTGCGGGAAGAAGCATATTTTGCAAATTCCCCGAAGCCGAATTCGCACTGATATTAAAGGAAAAAGCATATAGCAGAATGCATAGGCATAAAACAATGCCGGTAATTTTTTTTGCTTTCACAATGAACACCTCCGCCTTAATATGTTTATCGTATCATATATCGGAATTTTTGTAAATATATAATGGTATTGATTTTTAACTGCGGAAAAAGTATAATAAACTGATAAAAGTCAGGAGTGATTTTTGTGGCAAACGAGAAATTTTTACAATTCCGTGAGGATTATCCGTCATTCTCTTATGACGGCTGGCAGCTTACAAAGGAAAACGATGTAATTAAAATAGTTTTTGACTTTTCGATTGACGGTTTGTGCGAGTTCCACCCGTCAACGGAAATTTCCGTCGCAGACCTTGAAATTGCGAACGATTACAATTCGGAGACTGCAGAAAAGATTATATTCAACCTCGGCATGGTGGAGCTTATAAGCTATTGGAAATGCGCTTGCCCGAAAACCGTGAACATAAAATGCGGTTACCTTTCCGAAAAGGATATTAAATGGTATAAGAAGTTATATTTCGGCGGACTTTCGGAATTTTTCTACATAAACGGTATCGACACGGACGAAGAAGAGTTTATGGTAATAAAGGTCAACGAGGAATTAAAGCATCACACCCACCCGCAGGTGTACAATTCAAAGGGTATAAATCTTACTCCCGTCGGCGGCGGCAAGGACAGCTGCGTTACTGCGTCGCTGCTCAAGGATTTCCGTGATAAAAATATGTTTTTTACCGTAAACGACCAGCAGGCGAGAACCGATACGGTGCTTGCGGCTGGCTACAGTGAAAAGGATATAATAAAGACTTACAGAACGATAGACAAAAACTTACTAAACCTCAATGCGCAGGGCTTCCTCAACGGCCATACTCCGTTTTCTGCAATAGTTGCTTTTTTGTCGCTTTACTGTGCGTACCTTGTAGGCGGGAAATATATAATTCTCTCTAATGAGTCGAGTGCGAACGAAACGAATATTGAGGGCGTGAATGTAAATCACCAGTACTCCAAGTCCTATGAGTTTGAGGAGGATTTCACGGCTTATGTCGAAAGAAACATTTTCGGATATGACGGCGTCGAATATTTCAGCCTTTTGCGCCCGTTTTCCGAATTGCAGATAGCGAAAATGTTTGCCTCGCTCCCCCAATATCACGATACATTCAGAAGCTGCAATAGGGGCAGCAAGAAAAATGTGTGGTGCGGAAAATGCGCCAAGTGCCTGTTTGTTTTCACGATTTTGTCGCCGTTTATCGAGTATGACAGACTTGTTTCGATTTTCGGGAACGATATGCTCAACGACCCCGACTGCACCGCGGATTTTGACGGGCTTGCGGGAATTACAAAGCTGAAGCCTTTTGAGTGTGTGGGAACGAAGTCGGAGTTTAATTTTGCGCTCATGCGCCTTTGCGAAAAGCTTGAAAAGGACGGAAAAGAGCTTCCGCTTCTGTGCAGGCGCTTCAAAGAAAATGTTGACGAAAGCACGATAGATAAAAATTTACTAAAGGAATACAATGCCTTGAACAATGTACCCGAGGAGTTTCTTTATATCATAATGGAGATGTATAATTATGTTGCCGAAGATAATTGATTACCTTAAAGACAAGTCTGTGCTGATACTCGGCTTCGGCAGAGAGGGTCAGTCCACGCTTGCATATATTAAAAAGTATCTCCCCGAAAAGGAGCTGACCGTTGCGGACAGGAACAGCGTTTCTCCCGACGGCGACAACATCAGAACAATATGCGGCGAAAACTATCTTGACTGCGTAAACAGCTTTGATGTTGTTATGAAAAGCCCCGGAATATCCTTCCGTGATGTCGAGGTAAACGAAAGCACCGAGGTTACCTGTCAGGTGGATATGTTTTTGCGCTTTGCAAACTGCCGCAAGGTCGGAATAACGGGCTCAAAGGGTAAGACCACAACCTCGACGCTCACATATGAAATGCTCAAAGCGGCGGGTAAGGACGCAAGGCTTATCGGAAATATCGGTGTGCCTGTTTTTGAAGTGCTTGAAAGCGTTACGCCCGACACCTATGCAGTTATCGAGATGTCCTCGCATCAGCTTGAATTTACACGCACCTCGCCCGAGGTGGCGATACTCACAAATATTTACGAGGAGCACCTCGACCATTACAAGGGCGGATTTACGGGCTATGTCAACGCAAAGCTCCATATTATGAATTATCAGGACAAAAACGGCACATTTATATACAATTCCGACCAGGGAGTGTCGGATTATGTCAATCTCGGCTCGACCGAGGCTCAAAAAGTCGGAGTTTCGGTAAACGACCCGCTTCCGTTTGAGGTGCGAAACGAGCATCTTTTGGGCGTTCACAACAGACAGGATATACTTTTTGCCTACCGTGCGGCGAAGATACTCGGAGCAAGCGATGCGGACTGCGAAAAGGGAGTTGAAAACTTTTCAGGAATCGAGCACCGAATGGAAAAGGTCGGAACTTTCAAAGGGATAACCTTTTACAATGACTGCATTGCGACAATTCCGCACGCCGTAGAATGTGCGGTTGAAGCGCTTAAAACCGTTGACACGCTGATTTTCGGCGGCAAGGACAGAGGTATTGATTATTCGGAATTCTGCGAATATCTCGAAAAATGTTCGGTTAAAAATCTTATCGGCACGCCCGAAACGGGGCACAAGATAATCGACAGGCTTGAAAAGGACGCCTGTCCGAAAATGCTTGTCAAAGCAGACGACCTCGAAGATGCTGTAAAAGAGGCATACAAGCTTACCGCAGAGGGTAAAATTTGCCTTTTGTCCCCTGCGGCGTCAAGCTACAATGTATATAAGAATTTTGAGCAAAAGGGAAAGCATTATAAGGAGCTTATAAGAAAATACGGCGAGTAATCACATAATTGCGGACAGGATAAGCAGCTCCTCGCATTGCTTGTAAAGCTCGGGGAAGTCGGTTGCGTTCCTTTCCGAAACGGAGAAGTCAAAAGCCGGAGCGGAGAAGCTTTTGCAAAACCAGCCGCCGAAGCTGCCGTAAGCTTTTTGCGGCTTTATGCGTTTTATCGGCAGGTCGCTCACACTTTTGAAAACCTGAGTCATCATAGCGCAGTCGGACGAGCTTTTGGGGCTTTGGCAGGATATGTATTTGCCCGAGCAGGAAAGCGTTACGACATATTTTGGCTTCAGAGTGCGGCACAGGGAGATAACTGCCTTTGTTTCGGGCTCGCTCGCCTCGGACGGACCTTTATAACCCGATACGGACGGCTTTTCGGCGGCGCTTTCGGCTTCTGAAAATCTGTACGGGAAATTAAGACTTATATCCACTCCCCTTGCGTTTGAGGCCCAGCTTTCGCAGTTGCCGTCGGCGGCTTTTCGGACAAGTCCGATGTAGCAGCATGCGTTTTCCCCGTTGGAGCGTGAAATCTCCAGACCGTCGGGGTTTGTAAGCGGCACAACGACGATTTTTTGGTCACGGAGAATACTCCTGATTTTAATTGCGGAGATTTTCAAATCATTTTTGTAAGCGATACAAAGCCGTTCGAAAAATGTCAGCAGAATTTTGGCGGACATTCCGCTTGTGTCGGAAAAGTCGGACAGAAAAAGCACGCAGTTTTTTCCGTCGCCGATGCCGAGTGAGCGTATATTGCGTTTGCACCAGCTTTTGCCGGGGGTATCGACCGTTACAAAATCAAAGCCGTTTTTGATTTTGGCGGTATATTCTTCCGCATTGTTATAAGTAAAGCACATAATATCAACAACCTTCGTTTTCTATGGTGTTTGATATTAAGATATATTCCGAAAGAAGTGAATTTATTATGGATATGACCGAAAAACCCGTAAATCGGGAATACATGTTCAAGGGCAGAATTATAAACCTGCGTGTTGACGACGCACTTTTGCCCGACGGTACTGTCGCAAAAAGAGAGGTTGTCGAGCACCCGGGCGGAGTCTGTGTTGCGGCGCTGACGGAAAACAACGAGCTGTTGTTTGTCGAGCAGTTCAGATACCCTTATTCCGAGGTTGTTTTAGAGCTCCCCGCAGGCAAGCTTGAATACGGCGAGGACCCGTTTGAAGCGGGAAAGCGTGAGCTTCGCGAGGAGACGGGAGCGGTCGCCGAAGAATATGAGAGTCTGGGCAAATTATATCCCACTCCGGGATATTGCGGAGAGATAATCCATATGTATTTTGCAAAGAATTTGACTTTCACTTCGCAGGACCTTGACAGCGACGAGTTCCTTGAGGTGCGGAAAATTCCGCTTAAAGAAGCGTTCGAAATGGTTATAAACAATGAGATTGCGGACTCGAAAACGCAGGTCGGCATTATGAAAGTTTACTATAAGATATATGGGGAACAGAAATGAAGATTATACTTGCCTCGGGTTCGCCAAGGCGCAGAGAAATAATGAAAAATGCGGGATATGATTTTGAAGTGAAAACTTCAAGTGCAGACGAAACCCTGCCACGGGAAATGGTGGCGGACGAAGCGGTCAAATATCTTGCCGAAATAAAGGGAGACGCCGTAAAAACAGACCGAAACACGCTTGTTGTGTCGGCTGATACGGTTGTGGCGCTCGACGGTGAAATCCTCGGCAAGCCGAAGAATGACAACGACGCATTTTCAATGCTGTCCGCACTTTCGGGCAGGTCGCATACGGTTTTGACGGGCGTGTGCGTAAGGCTCGGCGAAAAAAAGACGGTATTTTGCGAAAAGACCGAGGTTAAGTTCTATCCTCTCGGCGAGGACGAAATCAAAGCCTATATCGCAACGGGCGAACCGTCTGACAAGGCAGGAGCGTACGGCATACAGGGCAAGGGAGCGTTGCTTGTCGAAAAAATCAACGGAGATTATCTCAATGTTGTGGGGCTTCCCATGGCAAGGCTTGACAGAGTTCTGAGAGAATATATAAAGCAGTGAATATATAAAAAGAAAACAAACCGATTTTATTTTGGCGGACATTCGCCTTGATAAAATCGGTTTTGCTTTACTTGTTGAAATTTGACGTTGAGATTTTTTGTTATGTTTTATGTATTGACATTATTTGGGAAATACATTATTATGAAATCAAGATAAAGCGAGAACTTTATCGGGTTTCGGAATTTTATGCAGCTGTGCAAATGTAAACGCACAGCAGACAGCGTAAAGGGGAGTGTATATGAAAAAGAAAGTTTTGATTTGCTGCTTGGTTGTTTTGGCGGTTGGCGTTGTTGCGTTTGCGTGCGCTTCTAAGGCTAATCCTCTCTATACGGCGGCGGTAAGCTCTCCCGTCAATATTGAGACGGCGGAAAACGGCGGTTCGTATTGCGCCGATGTGATGTTCGGGTACAATGAGCACAAGCTTTTGCACACATCGTCCGAAAGGAAAAGGAAGACAGAGCAGTACGAAACGATTCAGGCGGATCTTAACGAATTCCGCAAAGAGGTTGCCGGTTTCCAAAAGCCGTATATGATTGACGCCGACTGTAAAAATGCCGACGGAAATACCGTTATCACATTCAGCGGCACGGTAACGGACCCGAACAGCGGCGAAGCGGTTCCGTTTGAGAGAATTTATCAATACGATTTTATACTCACGGATAAAATCAACAAATAAACAAATTTAATGAATTATCCCCTTTCCGATGTGATGTCGGGAGGGGATAATTTTTTGCCTGTACACAGCCTTTAACGCCTTTTCAAAGGATAAACGGAATGTCAGAGAGGTCGGATTGCCGCCGACTTTTTTTATTCGCGAAATTTACAAGACCTATTATGAGCGAACGGAAGTTTACAAGGAATTGTTCCTATGAACTGTCGCTCTATACAAATCCGAAAGGATAAATCATAATAGGAGGCAGTAAAAATGAAAGAGGCATGTATGGGTATGAATCCCAAAGACATTGAAAGCGAATACCTGAACGGGGTGTATAACGAAATTGCAAACACGCTCGGCATTGAGGCGGCTGTAACGCTGTATTCGATATACCGCGGTCAGCAGATTACCTTTCCGGTAAACCTTTTCACGAGCGAATTTATCGCGTCAAGAATTGTTGCGGAATATGACGGCAAAAATATCCGTCAGCTTGCGACAAAGTACGGATACAGCGAAAAGTGGATAAGGAAAATGATTAAGGAGCACGGCGGCAGGGAGAAATAACGGTACATATGTCGGGGGAAGCGAAAAACTTCCTCCGACGGGGATATAAGCGGTAACGCTTAAATATAAAAACAAAGGAGAAGGATTTATGAAATGTGTTAATTGCGGCACGGAATACGAGGGCGAATTTTGCCCGAAATGCGGAAAAATAGCCGAAACGCAACCCTCGTCAACATCAATGTGGGGGCAAAATTCCGCTTCACAACAGCAAAACAAAATGCCGCCTTTTGAGGCAAACACGGTAAAACGCAAAAAATCCGGAAAGTCCAAAAAACCGATTTATAAAAGATGGTGGTTTTATGTGATTGTCGGAATTGCTTTGATTGCTGTTTTGGGCTCGGTTTTCGGCGGGGATAAGCCGGTAAAAATCAAATGGGATGAAATGGTCTTGGGCGAACAGCTGCCCGAACCGCCCGCAACCAAAGGCGAAATTCACGAAAACTCTGCCGACAGACTTTGGGTTGACATTAAAAATATATCCGACAAACAGTATGCGGACTATGTTGACGCCTGCAAGGAAATGGAGTTTACGGTTGACTGCGTATCAAATTCATCGGCGTACAGTGCATATAATGCCGACGGCTATAAATTGAGTCTGAGCCATTACGGCGACAAGAGCGATTTGAGTATAAAATTGGAAAAACCGATGGAAATGTCGGAGATAAGCTGGCCCGACAGCAAAGCGGGAAATCAATTGCCCGCACCCGAATCGACAATCGGAAAATTTGCTCATGAATATGACGACAATTTTTTTGTTTATATCGGGAACACAAGCAAAACGGACTATAATGATTATATAAAGGCTTGTTCGGATATGGGCTTCACGGTTAATTATAATAAGGGCGATAATTATTATTACGCCGATAACGGCGAGGGTTGGCATATTTCGCTTAAATATGAGGGCAATAATATTATGAGTATCGATATTGACGCTCCGAGTAACAAATCAGCCGAAAGCACGGCGGCTGTTTCAGAAACCGAAAAAGCAAGCGAGGCAAAGACGGAGGAAATAAAATCCGATGATACCGAGCTCGTTGACGGAATGCACAAGGATTTCAAAAAGGCAATGGACAGCTACGAGGCGTTTATGAATGAATATGTTGAGTTTATAAAAAAGTATCAAAACAATCCGAGTGATGCTCAACTGATAGCAGATTACGCAAAATACATGAGTAAATATGCCGATTTGTGCGATAAATTCGATAAATGGGAAAGCGAAGATTTGAACGATACGGAGCGTGCATACTACATTGATGTTCAGGCAAGGGTCAGCAAGAAACTTCTTGAGATAGCAAACTGATATATATGGTGATTATAATATAAAACATAGAGGTCGATACTCAATGAAGGAATCGACCTCAGCTTTTTAATGTCTGTTTGGTGTCATAAATGTATTGTGGCTATAAATCAATAAATACTTAATATTTCAAATTGTTGTTGTATGATGAAAGCAGTTGTGATAAAATAAATTTGCAAAAACATTGTTTTTTGGATAGAGGGGGCGTTTGTATGAAAAAATTAAATATTGATATTTCACAAAAAGCAACAGAAGCCAAGCAGAAAACTGCTAACATTATGAATAAGACCAAAAAATCACTGACACAAATTGTTGATCAAAATGATGACGGAAAGTTCAACAGGGAAGATGTTGCGAAGATTAAAAGCGCTATAAAAACAAGCGTTGATGAAAGAGTAAGAGAATTAGAATTGAAAAAGTTGCAACCGATTTTTCAGACGGATATAGATGACGGGGATTTTTTGATTCATAAATTTATAAGAGTTGCGGACCGTGATAAAAAGAGAGCGGAAAGTGAAGTGTGCAAAGGCTCAATAGGATATTTTACAGACAACAGCGATATTCGACTTTTGAATATATTCAGAGACAGTACCGAGTTTTTTGGACTTACTTTTTATCCTGATAACAGAAGCGAATTTTATTATGTTGATCCGAGTAACAGAGACAGATATATAGCGCTTGATGATTATTTTAATTATCTCAAAGTTGAGAGAATAAGCGAATTGCAAAGAATTGCACAAGATCTTGGGGCAAGACATTTCAGAGTTACTTTTGTTGAGGAAAAATCATCATATACTGATAAAACGGTTAAGGCAAGCGGTAAGGCTACAAGTTATGCTACAGCAGAATTTTCCGGTAACAGCAGTGATGAAAAGTATTCCAAAATCGAAATAGCGGCGGAAAATGATTTTCCGGGAAAAGAACCGATAAAACCCACGCTGAGATATTTGCTGAGAGATCCGAGTATTCAAAATTTAATTACTATGAGGTTGGACAAGGATTCGGCTTTGACTCATCAAAAACTCATGATTAAACTAAGCAATTCATCGGGATTGAAAGAAAGTGATGCAATAAAAATTGACGCAATCTTAAAAGGAATGAAATTTATGGGAAATACGACTGTTCAAAGCGAAGCTAAAAATGAAGCAAGACGATACTTAGAGTACGAGATTGATTTTTAATATTGTTAAACAAAAAGCAAGCCGAGAGTTGATACTCTCGGCTTTTGCTTATCCGTTCACAACATTTATCGGGTTGCCGTCAAAGAAGGATTTAACATTGTTTTTGAGTATTTGCATAAGTCGTTCTCTGGTTTCGTATGCCGCCCAGGCGATATGCGGCGTGATATTGCAATTTTTTGCGCTCAAAAGCGGATTGTCGGCTTTCGGCGGCTCGGTCGAGAGGACATCAACGCCTGCGCCTGCGATTTTGCCCGAATTGAGTGCGTCGGCAAGAGCCTGTTCGTCAACCGCTCCGCCCCTTGCGGTGTTGATTAAAAGCGCCGTCGGCTTCATTTTCGAGAGAAAGTCGGCGCTTATTATTTTCTCCGTCTTTTCCGTGAGCGGGCAATGCAGGGTTACAATATCCGATTTGCGGGCAAGTTCGTCAAGTGTTGACCAACTGAAGTTTTTCCTGCCCGACTGTTCGGTTTCGTGACCCGATACTGCCAGAATGTTCATTTTATACGCTTCGGCAATGTCGGCAACCGCCTGACCTATTTTCCCGAAGCCGATAATGCCTATCGTTTTGCCGCAGAGCTCGGTAAGCGGCGAAAGCTGATAGCAGAAGTCGGGGCAACGGCTCCAGCCTCCGCTTTTAACATCGTTTGAATGGACAGAAACGGCGTTGTAAAATTCGGTTATATGCGCGAAAACAAGCTGCGCTACAGCCTGTGTGGAATAGGACGGGATGTTTGACACGGGGATGTTGCGTTGCTTTAAGTATGCCGTATCGACAACATTGTAGCCCGTGGCAAGGACTGCGACGAATTTTAGGTTCGGCATTTTTTCAAGGTCGGCTTTTTCAAGCGGCGTTTTGTTGGTTATAATTATATCGGCATTTTCACAACGCTTTAAGACAAGCCCTTTCGGTGTTCTCGGATATATTTCAAGCTCTCCGTATTCTTTGAGCCAATCCCACGAAAGGTCTCCGGGGTTTGTTGTTTCGGCGTCGAGGATGACGGTTTTCGGCATAATTATTCCTCCGTGTAAGATAATATTGTCTGTATTGTACCATAATTCGGCGGCTTTGAAAACAAATGCGGGGGTAAAAACAGATAAATTGATTGACCTTGAAGCGATTATGTTATAAAATTATAATGATATTGTGTGCCGAAAACGAGGTGGAGCTGTTGGCGAAAAAAAGAATAAACCGAAGAGCTCTGCTCAACTTCTTAGGCTTTGCTCTTATCATAATAGCGGTGGCTCTGCTTGCGTTGACGGGGCTTATGCAGGTTCAGCAGTTCGCAGAGAAGTATGACGAGGTACTGAAAATACTTGCAGATTTTGAGGACGCGGTTGCGGCAATACAGATAAAGGGCTTTGTCGTTATAGCAATATTGCTCATCTATCTTGCAAAGGCTGTGATACCGATACCGATTTCTGCGGTTTGCGTTATAGCCGGTATGGTTTTCCCGACCTATGTTGCGGCGCTTATAAACATAGCCGGATTTATCATACTTCTTACGGTGAAGTATTTTTGGGGAAAGCACCTCGGCGGCGGATTTGTTCACAAAATTCTCAGTCGCTACGAAACCTTTGATGCAATTTTTCTGTCGGAGTTTTCGGAGAGAGGCGGATTGCTTGTTGCGCTGAGGCTTGTGCCGAATATACCGATAAACACCGTCAGTCAGGTGTACGGAGCGATGAATTACGACTTTTACAAGTATATTTTCTTTTCGCTTATAGGCTTTATGCCGAAGATAATTTCGTACAGTATGGTCGGACGACATGTATACAACCCGTTTTCGCTTGCGTTTATGCTGCCGTTGGTTATTATTTTCACGATTTCAGGTCTTGCAACGCTTGGGATAAATGCATTTATCGACCTTTATAACAATTCGTCAAAGACGAAATCGGAAAAATCAAAGGAAAACAAACAAAATTCGGAAGGATGAGAGAAATGTCAACTACAGTACAGTTGAGAGAAGAGATAAAGAGCGGAAAGCTCGACGACAGATTCAGGAGAGTTTATGTTACCGACACGGAGATAAAGGCTCAGTATGAGAGATACTGTTCGCTTGCGGACGATTTTGACGAGGTTTTCTCTTCGGACAGGGATGTAAGACTTTTCTCCGCACCCGGCAGAACAGAGGTCGGCGGCAACCATACGGACCACAACCACGGCAGAGTTCTTGCCGCCGGAATAAACCTTGACGCCATTGCTCTTGCTTCAAAAAATGACGACAACACCGTAAGAGTAAAATCAAAAGGATATACAATGGATGTTGTCGATCTTTCTGATTTGAGCGTACATAAGGAAGAGACGGGACATTCCCCCGCTCTTGTAAGAGGCGTATGCCAAGGCTTTTTGAACAGCGGTTACAAGATAGGCGGTTTTGACGCGGTTACTGCGTCGAGAGTCCTTTCGGGCTCGGGACTTTCTTCCTCGGCGGCATACGAGGTGCTTGTCGGCACAATGCTCAACTACCTTTATAACGACGGCAAGGTTGACCCAGTTACTATTGCGAAGATTGCGCAGTATGCCGAAAACGAATACTTCGGCAAGCCCTGCGGACTTATGGACCAGATGGCGTGCTCGGTCGGCAGCTTTATCACAATTGATTTCAAAGATCCGTCGGAGCCTGTGATAGAAAAGGTCGATTTTGACTTTGCTTCGTGCGGACATTCGCTGTGCATTGTAGACACAAAGGGAAGCCATTCAAATCTTACCGATGAATATGCGGCTATAAGGCTTGAAATGGAGAGCGTGGCGGCTCAGTTCTCAAAGAAGGTTCTGCGTGAGGTTGACGAAAAGTCTTTCCTTGCGAAAATCCCCGAGCTTCGTAAGGCTGTGGGCGACAGAGCGGTTCTGCGTGCAATGCATTTCTATAAGGATAACGAAAGAGTTTTGCGTGAGGTTGACGCTCTTAAAAAGAACGATTTTGAGCAGTTTAAGAAGCTTGTAATAGAGAGCGGCGACTCGTCATATATGTACAATCAGAATGTTTTCGCAGTAAAGCAGCCCGAGGTTCAGCCTGTTTCCATTGCTCTTGCTCTCAGCGAGCAGGTGCTTGACGGCAAGGGCGCGTGGAGAGTTCACGGCGGCGGCTTCGCAGGAACGATACAGGCGTTTGTTCCCAACGAATTGCTTGAAGAATACAAGACAACTCTTGAAGCGGTGTTCGGCGAGGGCTCATGCTATGTTCTCGCGATAAGACCCGTAGGCGGAGCGGAAATTTAACAAAGGAAGTTATTCGGAATGGATGTTCGTCAAATATTAAAGGATTTGACAGTCGGCGCAGGCGTTTCGGGCTGTGAGTACGAAATTGCCCCGACAGCCGAAAAATATCTTGAAAAATACGGCAGGGTTCATATTGATACTCTCGGAAATATCATTCTTGAAAAAGACGGCAAGGGAGACGGAATTTTGCTTGACGCCCACACGGATATGGTGGGCATGATAGTTACCTCAATAACGCCCGAGGGCTTTTTGAGGGTTGACGCCTGCGGTCATATCGACACAAGGCCGCTCGGCGCACAGCAGGTTACAATCCACGGAAAACAGTCGCTTGTCGGTGTTGTGATAAGCACGCCTCCGCACCTTCAAAAGGGAGACGCCGAACACAACGGTATGAAGATGAGCGATGTGCTGATAGACACGGGGCTTCCGAAAGAAAAGGTGGCGGAGCTTGTCGGTCTCGGAGACAGGGTTACGGTGAATTCCGAATTTACGCAGCTTCTCGGTGACAGGGTTTCGTGCTGTGCTCTTGACGACAGGGCGGGCATGGCAAGCCTTATCTACGCTCTGGAAATTCTTGAAGAAAAAGGCTGTAACAAAAAGTTAACGGTATCGTTTTCTACCCGTGAAGAGGTAGGCGGAAGCGGAGCGAAAACGGCGGCGTTCAACGCAAGCGCAAAGGAGCTTATCGCCGTTGATGTAAGCTTTGCCGACACGCCCGACAGCAATTCCGAGGAGTGCGGAGAACTCTCAAACGGTCCGATGATAGGCATTTCATCCTCGCTCGATTATGAGATGTCGCAGAAATTTATCTATACTGCCGAAAAATGCGGTATTCCGTATCAGCTTGAAATTATGGGCGGAAGAACGGGCACCAACGCCGACAGTATGACGGTGGCAAAGGGCGGCTTTGTAAGCGGTCTTATTTCGATACCGCTTCGCTATATGCATACGGGCGTAGAGGTCGTTTCTGTCGCCGATGTCGAAAACACGGGAAGGCTCATTGCCGAATATATTGCGGGAGGTAATGAAAATGCTTAAAGAACTTTGCCTCCTCAATGGAATTTCGGGAAGAGAAAAGAAAGTAAGGGAATATATAATTTCCAAAATACCGTCCGACTGTAAATATTCGGTTGACGCACTCGGCAATGTTATTGTCGAAAAGCCCGGCAAAAGCCGTGCAAGGAATAAGGTTATGCTCAGCGCCCATATGGACGAGGTGGGCTTTATGGTAAGCTATATTACCGACGACGGATATATCAAAATAACCCCCGTGGGCGGAATTGACGAAAGAGTTGTTTTCGGCAGGCGGGTAAGCGTTTCGGGCATACCCGGAGTGATAGGTTCAAAGGCTCTGCATCATCTTTCCTCGGACGAATTGTACAAGGTTCCTAAGTGTGAGGATATGTTTGTTGACATAGGCGCCGAGACGGGAAAGCAGGCAAGGGAATATGTCCGCTTGGGCGACGAGGTGAATTTTGAGTCCGAATATGTCGAATTCGGAGACGGATTTATAAAGGCAAAGGCTCTTGACGACAGGGTCGGCTGCCAAATTCTTCTTGATATTCTCGCAAGCGAGCAGCCGTACGATTTGACGGTGTGCTTTGTCGTGCAGGAGGAAATAGGAACAAGAGGTTCTGCGGTTGCGGCATATAATGTTGTGCCGGATTATGCAATAGTGCTTGAATGTACCACGGCGGCGGATATACCCGACACGCCCGAGCACAAAAAGGTATGCAAGCTCGGAAACGGTGCGGTTGTAAGCTATATGGACAGGGGTACGGTCTACGATTTTGAGCTTTACAAAAAAGCTTTTTCGGTTGCGGAGAAAAACGGAATAAAGTGTCAGACAAAGACTGTCGTTGCAGGCGGTAACGATGCGGCGGCAATTCACAAGTCGGGCAAAGGCGTTCGCACTGCGGCGATTTCGGTGCCGACGAGATACATTCATTCTCCGTCCTGCGTTGCGAAAAAAGAGGATATCGAAGCGGTTGCACTTCTTGCTCAGCGACTTGCAGAGGAGTTTGCAAATGATTAAGCTTATCGAAAATCTGTCAAAGACAACGGCTGAAGATTTGACGGCATTCTTTTCGGGCGACACTGCGGCGGCGTTTACGCTGTTTTCGCTGCTTGATTTTACAAATGTTGACGGTGCATGGATACAGGCGCAGGGAGAGGAAATAACGGCGCTTGTCGTTGAAAAGGAAAAGAGCAAGGTTTATGTCTGCGCTTTTGAAACGGCGGATTTTTACGAGTTGGAGGATTTCATTTCACGGCTCGGCGGCGTGGTGGTTCACTGCTCCTCGGATATAACGGAGAGGCTCGGCGTGACGGCGTTTTCAAAAATCAGCATTATGGCGCTCACGGGAGAATTGCCCGAGGGCAGACGGTCCGTTGAAATAAACGACGGTCTGCGGCCCGTTTTTGATTTACTCACGCAGTCCAAAAAGGAAATTCTGACAAATGCGGTCGAAAAGAAGGATTTGAAAAAATTTACCGACAGGGCATACAAGGAATGGCTTTCGAGGACAACGAGGGGCATATTTTCGGGCTATACGAGCGTCAGGGCGATAAAGGTCGGAGATAATTCGGTTTTATCGGTTGCGATTGCGGACAGGCTCGGCAAAAATATATTTATAAGAGATGTTGCGACGGATGCGGAATTCCGTAAAATGGGATATGCGTCCGATTGCATAAGCGGACTTTGCAGAGGCTTCAAAAAAGACGGCGAGAGAGTTCTGCTTGCCTGCAACGATTTGAAAACGGAAAAATTTTACAACAAAATAGGCTTTGAAAGAGAAGCGTACATAGATTTGGGAATTATTGAGTTATGAGAGAATTTTTTGAATTTACCGACACCGTGAAAGCGGCGGCGGAAAAGGCGACTGCGAAAGCCGAAAAAATGTTTTCACAAATTGAAAAAACAGGGGAACACAATCAGCAAAAGGTTTTGGCGGCGTTCATCAACAACAAGGTTGACGAAACCGACTTCAACACCTCCACGGGCTACGGTTATTCCGACAAGGGAAGAGAAAAGCTTGACGCACTGGTTGCCGATATTTTTAAGGCGGAGAGCGCAATAATCAGGGCGGGAGCTCTTTCGTGCGGAACACACACGCTGGGCGTTTGCCTCTACGGAATTTTAAGACCGAATGATGTTATGCTCTGCGTTTCGGGCGCACCGTACGACACAATCCATCCCGTTATAGGTATCGGCGGGAAAAACAAGGGCAACGGCACTCTTGCGGATTTCGGCGTTGTGTACAGGCAGGTCGATATGACCGAAAACGATGAGCTCGACTATGCCGAAATTGAAAAAGCCGCAGGCGATAAGGCGGTAAAGATGGTATATATCCAACGCTCAAGAGGCTATTCGTTAAGACACTCGATAAGCGTTGCGGAAATAGAAAAGGTGTGCGAAATCGTACACAGGGTAAACAAAAATGCGGTGGTTATGGTCGATAACTGCTACGGCGTGTTCACTGAGGAAAAAGAGCCCACAGAGGTCGGTGCAGACCTTGTCGCAGGCTCGCTTATCAAGAATATGGGCGGCGGCATTGCTCCGATGGGCGGCTATATAGCGGGCAGAAAGGATCTTGTGGAGCTTTGCTCATACAGGCTCACGGTTCCGGGGCTCGGCTCTGAGGTCGGTGCAACGCTCGGAGTGAACAGGAGCCTGTTTATGGGAATTTTCAACGCTCCGAATGTTGTAAAGGAAGCGCTTAAAACCGCAGTGTTTACGGCGGCTTTGTTTGAAGAGCTCGGCTTTGAGGTCACGCCCCGAAGCGATGAGACAAGGCATGACATTATACAGGCGGTCTGCCTTGAAAACGAAGAAAGACTCATTGCGTTCTGTCAGGGTATGCAAAAGGGAGCTCCGATTGACTCGTTTGTCGTTCCCGAGCCGTGGGATATGCCCGGCTACGACAGTAAGGTTATAATGTCGGCAGGCGCGTTCACTTCGGGCTCGTCGATAGAGCTTTCCGCGGACGCACCTCTTCGTGAGCCGTTTGCGGTATGGATGCAGGGCGGACTCAACTTTGCTTCGGGCAAGGTGGGAGTTATGCTTGCGGCGGATGAAATCGTAAGGAGAGATTTAGTATGAATTTAATGCATTTGAAAAGCGGAACGGATGTCAGAGGCGTTGCCGTTGCGAAAGAGACTACCGATACGGTAGAGCTTACCGATGAAGCGATAAAAAGAATAACGGGTGCGTTTGCTTATTTCCTTTGCGCCAAGACGGGAAAGGAAAAGGACGCTCTTACGGTTTCGGTGGGACATGATTCGAGAATTTCCGCTGACAGAATAAAGACGGATGTAATTGCGATTTTGCTCTCTATGGGCGTTAAGGTCAAGGACTGCGGTCTTTGCTCGACACCCGCTATGTTTATGACAACGCAGCTTGACACCTGCGACGGCGCTGTGCAGATTACGGCAAGCCATCATCCGTGGGACAGAAACGGACTTAAATTCTTTACCGCGGGCGGCGGACTTTCGGCGGAGGAAATCGGAAAAATCCTTGAATTTGCCGAGATGAACGACGCAATAGCATACGACACTTCAAGGGAAGCGGAGAAAATCGATTTTATGTCGGTTTACTGTGAGCATCTGAAAAATCTTATAAAGCAGGGCGTGAATTCCGCAGATAATTACGACAGACCGCTTGAGGGGCTTAAAATAGTTGTTGACGCAGGAAACGGCGTAGGCGGATTTTTCGCAAATGAGGTTTTGGCGCCGCTCGGTGCCGACACAAACGGTTCAAGGTATCTTGAACCCGACGGAATGTTCCCGAATCATATACCGAACCCTGAAAATGCGGTTGCCATGGCTTCAATTTGCGAGGCAACGGTTGAGTCGGGTGCCGATCTCGGCGTAATTTTCGACACTGATGTTGACCGTGCGGCGTGCGTAAGCGCAGACGGAAAGGAAATCAACCGCAACCGTCTTGTCGCACTTGCGGCGGCGATAGCTCTTGAAAATTGCGAGGGCGGAACTGTGGTAACGGACAGCGTGACCTCAGCAGGCCTTACGGAATTTATCGAAAACACGCTCGGCGGAAAGCACAGACGCTTCAAGAGAGGTTATAAAAATGTTATTGACGAGAGCATAAGGCTTGAGGGAGAGGGTATAAACGCCCCGCTTGCGATAGAGACCTCCGGTCATGCGGCGTTCAGCGAAAACTATCATCTTGACGACGGCGCATATCTTATCACAAAAATAATTATCAAGCTTGCCGAATTGAGAAAAGAGGACAAAACGCTTGAGTCGCTTATCGCTTCGCTCAAGGAGCCGGCGGAGGAAAAAGAAATTCGCTTCGGAATAAAAGCCGAAAACTTCAGGGAATACGGCGAGGGAATAATCGATAAAATAGAAAAAAGCGCAATTTTGAGAACTGATATAAAAATTGCCGACGACAGCTGCGAGGGAATAAAGGTTGTATTCACAGATCCCGAAATTGACGGATTTTATATTCTCAGAATGAGCGTTCACGACCCGGTTATGCCGATGAACATCGAAAGTGCGGTTGCGGGCGGAGTTCGCAAAATCGCTCAGGTTGTATATGATGAATTACAGGCATATTCACTTCTCGATATGACCTCTTTGAAACAATTCTTGGAGGAAACTATTGACAAAGCGTGAATAATACATAAAATGTATGTATATATTTATCAATCAATAAGTATAACGAAAGGCAAAGGTAATGCGTTATGATTTTTGAGAAAGTAAGAGAAATTATCTGTGAGCAGTTTGATGTTGACGAGGAAACTGTTACCCCCGAGACGGATATAAGAGAGGATTTGGATGCCGACAGTCTTGATTTGGTAGACCTTGTTATGAGCTTTGAGGATGAGTTCAAAATTGAGGTGCCCGACGATGCGATTGAGAGTGTAAAGACCGTGGGAGATATTGTTAAATTTATTGAGGAACACTGATTTATCAGTTGAATATTAAGACAAGGATGTAAGGAAATGGCAGAACAGAAAAAGATGGTCAATGACATAACCGCAATGGATGAGGATTTTGCGAAATGGTACACCGATGTCGTTAAAAAGGCAGAGCTTGCCGAATATACGAGCGTCAAGGGATGTATGGTCATCCGCCCCTACGGTTATGCAATATGGGAAAACATTCAGAAAATAATGGATAAGATGTTCAAGGATACGGGACACGAAAATGTCTGTATGCCTATGTTTATCCCTGAAAGCCTACTCGAAAAGGAAAAGGATCATGTTGAGGGCTTTGCTCCCGAGGTTGCGTGGGTAACCCACGGCGGAAGCGAAAGGCTTGAGGAAAGACTCTGCGTGCGCCCGACTTCGGAAACGCTTTTCTGCGAGCATTATAAGCAGATCGTTCACTCCTACCGTGATTTGCCGAAGCTCTATAATCAGTGGGTATCGGTTGTCCGTTGGGAAAAGACTACAAGACCGTTCCTGCGCACAAGAGAGTTCCTCTGGCAGGAGGGTCATACAATTCACGCAACAGCCGAGGAGGCTAAGGCAGAGACTGTCAAAATGCTTAATGTCTATGCCGATTTCTGCGAAAATGTACTTGCTATGCCCGTAGTTAAGGGTGTCAAGACCGAAAAGGAAAGGTTTGCGGGCGCAGAGGACACCTATACCATTGAGGCTCTTATGCACGACGGTAAGGCTTTGCAGTCGGGCACCTCGCACTATTTCGGCGACGGCTTTGCAAAGGCGTTTGAAATCCAGTATATGGATAAGGACAACAAGCTTAAAACACCTTATCAGACCTCATGGGGTTCAACCACAAGGCTTATCGGAGCAATCATTATGACTCACGGCGATGACAACGGTCTTGTGCTTCCGCCCAAGGTTGCTCCCGTTCAGGTCGTTGTAATCCCGATTGCACAGCATAAGGAAGGCGTGCTCGACAAGGCGCAGGAGCTTTGCGACAGGCTCTCAAAAATATGCAGGGTTAAATCGGATGTTTCCGAGAATTCTCCGGGCTGGAAGTTTGCCGAGTACGAGATGAAGGGTGTACCGCTCAGAGTTGAGATAGGTCCCAAGGACATTGAGAAAAACCAGTGCGTTATCGTACGCAGGGATAACAGGGAAAAGTATTTTGTTTCCCTTGACGAGCTTGAAGCGAAAATTCCCGAGCTTCTCGAAGAGGTTCATAAGGGACTTTACAACAAGGCTCTTGAAAGAAGAAAGAATATGACATACACCGCAAGAACTCTCGACGAGCTCAAGGATATTGCCGACAACAAGCCCGGATTTATCAAGGCTATGTGGTGCGGCGACAGAGCCTGCGAGGATAAGCTCAAGGAGTATGCCGGCGTAACCTCAAGATGTATCCCGTTTGAGCAGGAGCATATCGGCGACACCTGCGTTTGCTGCGGCAAGCCTGCCGACAAGATGCTTTACTGGGGCAAGGCGTATTGATTTTATTTGACAATAAAGAACAAAAAAATTATAATGTGTTTTGTAAACCAATAAACGGAGGAAACATTATGCAAAAGAAAATTGTTGCAGTAAGCCTTGTTGTTTTGATGATTGCGGTATTGCTCGCATCTTGCGGAAATAAATATCTTATGGCGGAAATAAACGGGGTTGAACGCCCGCTTGTTACCGATGCAGAGGGAAACACGGAGATTGATGACGAGGGAAAAATAGCGGTATATGTAACGGACTCAAAGGGTAATCTTAAGTATGATTCCGATGGAAATCCTCAAAAAAACTACTATACTCTTCCAGATAAATCAATTAACGGACAAACTCTTGAGACCCTTGATTACAAGTTTTCAATGCCTGACGGCTGGACGCTTAAGGATAATGGCATGTTTTATAAGGACGGAACAGACGACAAGAGCTATGTTCAGTGTGTTAAAGACACAACATTGGAGAATTCTGAAACGTTTGAATCGTTTTTACAACAGGAACAAAGCGAACAACAGCAAATTGTTGATAAGGTCAAAGAACAAAATCAAGATATTACAATGACTGTCACAGAGGGAACTCTTCAGTCCGGAGAACCGGTTGTTTTCTTTGCTTATGAAATGAAGGATGACTCCGGAAATGTAAGTTATTATGGCGTATCTGCTTATGTTAATATAGGAGACAGCGTGTATTCTGCAAATTATACCTGTGACGGCACAAGCTATGACGAATCGTTTGACTTTATGGGAGTGTTTTCTTCAAGCTTCATTGTAAAATAACATACACAACAATAAAAAATCGGTGTGGGGTAATCCGCACCGATTTTTTGCTTGGCAATGTGTGTTTGCACTTGTTATTTGCATAGGTTTATGGTAAAATATATTATCTATAAATATGAACGCAAGGGGAATTTAAGTGGCTGTTCTCAAGGATGTAAAAAGGCTCGTAGTCAAGGTCGGAACATCGACGCTTACATATGATACGGGAAAAACGAATATAAGGCGGATGCACAAGCTTGTTTCCGTGCTTTCGGATATTGTAAATTCGGGAGTTCAGGTTGCGCTTGTAACCTCGGGCGCCATAGGTGTCGGAGTGGGTAAGCTGGGACTTAAAGAGCGACCTTCGGACATTTCGGGCAGACAGGCGGCGGCTACCGTAGGTCAGTGTGAGCTTATGTTTATGTACGATAAGCTTTTCGGCGAATACGGTCATACGGTGGGTCAGCTTCTTATTACAAAAAACGATGTTGACAGCACGGAACGCCGTGAAAATCTCATAAACACCTTTGAAAAGCTGTTTGATTACGGCGCAGTCCCGATAATAAACGAAAACGACTCGGTTGCGGTCGACGAGATAGTTTACGGCGACAATGACAGTCTTTCCGCAATAGTCGCAAGACTCATAAATGCCGACGCACTGATCATTCTTACCGATATTGACGGACTTTACGATGAAAATCCAACCGAAAACGAGGATGCGAAGCTTATTTCGCAGGTCGACGAGATAACTGATGAGCTGATAGCTGTTGCAGGCGGCCACGGCTCGAAATTTTCCACGGGCGGTATGGTTACGAAACTTCATGCGGCGCAGATAGCCATGGACGCCGGAATAGATACCATTGTTATGAACGGTGCCGCTCCCGAGAGCATATACAAGGCTCTTGACGGCAAACAGATAGGAACATTTTTTACGGGTAAAAAGGACTGATTTTATGACTCAAATTCAATTGCTTGGGCAAAAGGCGAAGCAGGCGGAAAAAACTCTTGCCACGGCTTCGACCGGGCAGAAAAATTCCGCTCTCGGACTTATGGCGCAGGAGCTTACGGCGGCAATGTCGGAAATTCTTCTTGCGAACGCCGAGGATATGAAAAACGCCCGTGCAAACGGAATTTCACAGGTTATGCTTGACAGACTTCTTTTGACTGAGGACAGGGTTCGGTCTATGGCAAAGGGAATAACCGATATTATTTCACTTCCCGACCCGATAGGCGTGACGCTTTCCGAGATTAAAAGACCCAACGGTATGACGGTAAGCAAGGTTACCGTTCCGCTCGGAGTTGTTGCCGTAATATATGAGGCTCGCCCGAATGTTACCTCCGATGCGGCGGCACTGTGTCTGAAAGCGGGCAACGCAGTCATTTTGAGAGGCGGTAAAGAGGCAATAAATTCTTCAAAGGCTATCGTTAAAGCTCTGAGAGCGGGACTTAAAAAATCAGGTTTAGATGAAAACTGTATATCGCTCGTTACGGACACCACGAGAGACAGCGCAAACGAGCTTATGAAGATGAACGAATATGTCGATGTGCTTATCCCGAGGGGAGGCGTGGGACTTATCCGTTCCTGCGTTGAAAATTCCACAGTGCCGGTAATTGAAACGGGAACGGGGAACTGCCATATCTATGTTGATAAGGACGCAGATATCCGCATGGCGGCGGACATAGTATATAATGCCAAGACCTCCCGCCCGTCGGTCTGCAATGCAGCGGAGAGTCTTGTTATCCATAAGGATATAGTGAATAAGGCTTTGCCCGTAATCAAGAAAAGGCTTGACGAGAAAAATGTTGAATTGAGAGGCGACGAAGCGGCAAGGAATGCGGCGGAGGGCATAATTCCCGCAACCGAAGAGGATTGGGGCAAGGAATACCTTGACTATATAATGTCCGTAAAGACGGTTTCAAGCCTTGACAAGGCTATTGAACACATATCAAAATATTCTACGGGGCACAGCGAGTGCATCGTTACCGAAAATGAGGAAACCGCAAAGGACTTTTTATCCCGTGTGGACTCGGCGGCGGTATATCACAATGTCAGCACACGATTTACCGACGGCGGAGAATTCGGCTTCGGTGCGGAAATCGGAATTTCCACACAAAAGCTGCATGCAAGAGGGCCGCTGGGTCTTCCGCAGCTTACCTCGTTCAAATATATTATCTGCGGTAACGGACAGACAAGATAACAAGGAGAAAAAACTATGGCTGATGAAATCGTAAAATTCGACAAAGCACCCATGAAGAAAAAGAAAAAAAGAGCGCACCCGTGGGCGTTTCCGCTCGGTCTGTTGATAGCAGTGCTCTCCGTTACAGGTATTGTAACTATACTTGTCGCAGGCGTAAACGGAATAAATTCCGTCAGAGCAAGGCTTAAAAACATTGATGAATACAACACAATGCTCACTCCGGTTGTGATGAACGACCCGAGTATGTTTGACGATCTTTCAAATGCGGATATGAGCCAGCTTATCGACATTTCGGTGTGGTCAATTCTTAAAAGCGACTTGGCTCCCGACACTTACGAATACACGGAGTCGGGTATGGTTATCCCCGAAGCGGATGTTGCGGCAGCTTATACAAAGCTTTTCGGAACGGAAATAGCGCCTGTTCATATGACTGTTTCGGGTTACGGCTACGAGTTTACCTACGATTCCGCAAAGCAGTGCTATATAATTCCTCTTACAGGTATTGAGCCCACCTACACGCCCGATGTTGTAGATGTGGAGAAAAAGAAAAATACCGTGGTGTTGACTGTGGGGTATCTCTCGAGCGGCGGCTGGGCGCAGGACAGCGACGGCAAAATGGTTGCGCCTGAGCCCGACAAATATGTCAAGGTTACATTGCGTGAAAAGGACGGCAGCTATTATATAAGCGCAATGCAGGCAAGCTCAAGTCCGGAAACCGCAAGCACAACGCCTGCGAGCACGACAGCGCCTGCCGAGACCACGACCGAGCAGACAACGGCGTCCGAAACTCAACCCGTTGAGGATGTTCCTCAGACAGAGATTGCATAAAGAAAAGGAAAAGATTATGGTTAAGATTTCTCCCTCGATTTTATCAAGCGATTACGGCAAGCTTTCCTCGGAGCTTAAAAGAATGGAGGATTGCGGAGCGGATATGCTTCACATTGATGTTATGGACGGACACTTCGTTCCGAACATCACGCTCGGTGCGCCGATAGTAAAGTGCATCAGAAAATCAAGCTCGCTTCCGTTCGATGTTCATCTTATGATAAGCGACCCGTATAAATATATTCCCGATTTCGTAAAGGCTGGCTCGGATATAATTACATTTCATGTCGAGTCGGACTCGGATATTGAAAAGACGATTGACCTGATTTTGGCTTCCGGCAAAAAGGCAGGTCTTTCCGTTAAGCCCAAAACGCCGATTGAGACGGTTTACCCTTATCTCGACAAGCTTTCAATGGTGCTTGTTATGACTGTTGAGCCGGGCTTCGGCGGACAGTCGTTTATGGAGGATATGATGCCCAAGGTTTCGGCTGTAAAGGCTGAAATCGAAAGGAAGGGTCTTGATATTGACATTCAGGTTGACGGTGGAATAAATAAGGATACAATTTCGGTTGCCGCAAAGGCAGGCGCAAATGTTTTTGTGTCGGGCAATGCAATCTTTTCAAGCAATGATGCCGCAAAAACGATTGCCGATTTCAAGGCTAAGGCTTCGGTCTGAATGATCGGTTGGACTTTGCGTATCTCTCAAAGCGTTTTAGACAGAATTTGTCTATTGAGTGCTTTGCACTTGAAAATCCGAAATGTACTTCCATTGCTTTTCGCAATGAACAAATTATTTGAAATGAGGTGAAATTTTGAGCGACAGAGAACAGAGGATTAACGCACAACCCGTGCTGTCCGAAAAAGAAAAGCTTGAAATTAAAAACACCCGAAAATATATGATTGATATGCTTATGGTGCTTGCTGCGCCTATGGCAATGTCGTTTTATTATTACGGCCTGCGTGCCGTGCTTTTGGTGCTCTATTCCGTTGTAACGGCGTTGGTTTGTGAATTTTTGACTTCAAGGATTTATAAGTTTGAGGCAAGCTATTCCGACCTGTCGTCCATAGTTACGGCGATAACCGTCGCAATGTGCATACCCGCGTCTTCTCCGTGGTGGGTTCCGATACTGACTACGGTCTTTGCGCTTGCGGTTGTAAAATTCCCGTTCGGAAATTCAAGAAGTCTTATGTTCCTGCCGTCTGCCGCAGGTATTGCGTTCTTGACGGTATGTAATTCGGCAAGAATGTTCGCATATCCGATTATTCCCACGCAATCGGACAAGTTTGCTGTGCTTTCAAGCGAAAATGCGGCGCAGGGCAACTCTATTGCGTATATGCTCTCACAGGGCAACTCGATAGGAATTAACATAATCAGCTATATTGATATAGCGGTCGGCAATGTTTCCGGTCCTATGGGTGCAACATGTGCGGTCGCAATATTTGCCGGTCTGCTTTACCTGCTTATAAGGCGACCGAAAACGGCGGCAATGTCCTTTATATATCTCGGAACATGCGCAGTCTATGCATTTCTTTTTCCGAGAATTACAACGGGACGGGGTATTTCAGTAATAATGGAGCTTTGCAGCGGACTTGTAGGCTTCGCGGCTTTGATGTTTGTTACAAACGAAACGCTTGCTCCGAAAAGGACAAACGCAAGAATACTCTATGCGGCGCTGATGGGTTTGATGACTATGCTTTTAAGAACCTTCGGCTCGTTTGAGGACAGTACGGTGTTTGCTGTGCTGATTGCAAATTCATTTGCCGCAGCACTTGATAAGAAGCTTCCTCTTACAAAGAAGGAAAAGCTTTTGATTGAGCAAAAGAAGGCGGCTGAGGCGATGTCGGTTGACAGACCGATTGATACAGAGGAGCAGTCACAGATAGTCGCTCAGAAGGTTATGGATATAATAAACAGCTCCGAGGACTCGCAGGCAAGCGCCGAAAAAGAAAACGGAGGTGCTACAGATGTCTGACAGAACTACATTTTCAACTTCGTTGAAAAACAGTGCATTTATCAAAAATCCCGTTTTGTTTGAGTCGATTGGCGTAGCGCCAGTTGTTGCAATGGCGGTATCGGTTAAAACTGCGATTATGCTTTCGGTGATTTCGGCAGCAGAGCTTATAATAATCGAGTGCTTTTCAAGCCTTGCTCTTAAAAAGCTAAAGCATCAGTTCAGAGTAATGATATATGCTGTTCTCGGCGTGCTTATAAATATTCCGCTGTGGATGTTTTTCACAAAATTCGCACCGAACGAGACGGCAAATGTCAGTATCTTCCTGCCGATACTTGCGGTCAACTCTTTAGTTGCGCTTCACTGCGAGAGGATTGCCGTAAGGGCGTCGCTTAAAGAGACATTTTTTGACGCTGTTTCGGCAACAATCGGATACACATTGATTATTTTTGTCGTTGCCGTTATAAGGGAAGTTCTCGGCTCAGGCGCTTTTTACAGCATAAAGCTTAATTTGCCGGTTCAGTTCAAGGGACTTTTATTGCCCTTCGGCGGTTTTTTGATGCTCGGCTTTTTGGCTGCGTTTTTCAAGTCGAGAATCAGAAAAAAATATCCGGAAGAGAACCCTGAGGAGGCATTTAACCTTTCGGAAATTTCACAGTCCCATTACGAGGACCTCAAGACCTTGTTCCGTGAGGATTTTGATTCCGTTCCCAAGGACGGCGGCAGGGAAAATCCCGCCGATTTCTTCAAGAGCGTCATAGAAAAGTCCGAAAAAGAAAAAACGGATAAGGTTGAAAAGCCCAAAAAAGAGAAAACGGCGAAGAAGCCGAAAAAAGAGAAGCCTGCGAAAGCGGTTAAACACAATACAGAGAAAAAGATTGCGGAAAAGCCGATTGAAAAGGTACAGGCAGAAAAATCCAAGAGGGAAAAGTACGAATCCGAATTTGACGACATTTTGCTTGATCTTGAAAGAAGCAAGTCTCCGAATGAGGAAACGGAAAACATTGATATTTCAAAGGACAGCGACGGAAACGGCGGTGATGAGGCATGAGAATAATATCTGAACTCATTTCGGCGGCACTGTACGCTATGGTGATTCAAAACTTCATCTTTACGGGCGGTTACGGTGCGTCGGAAGCCGTAAGAATGGCGGCAAAGCCGAAACAGCTGTATCCGATGACATTTTTTATAACTCTGTTTTCAACCTCGGCGTCGGTCATATGCGTTTTGCTTGAGCCGATAGGCTTTATAAAGCGACAGGGTGCAATAGGACACGCAATTGAATTCGTGGCAGTCTTGGCGGTTATGTACATCATTGTGCTCACGGTTTCGGTAGCGGTGTTCAGGGCAAAAGACAGAACGGTAAGGCGAATAGGCATTGCTGCGTTCAACACTCTTGTTATTGCGGTGCCTTTTATCAACTACCGCGCGGTGTTCACAATTTCGCAGGCAATCGGTTCAGGCATCGGCTCGGGGCTCGCGTTTGTAATTGCGGTGTTGCTTATAAATGTCGGTCTTCGCCGACTTGACCGCAACCCGAATATTCCTGAGGCGTTTAAGGGTACTCCGGCGATATTTATCTATGTTTCCGTTCTTTCGCTTGCCTTTTCGGGCTTTGCCGGCAGCGGATTGACAATGTAAGGGCAGAATACAATGCAGTTTCAGAACAAGAATGTTAAGCCGAGGAAAAAAAGCTATTACCGCTTTTCTAAGAACTATCCGAGCAAGAGCGGTAATATCTATGCCATCGGCGAGAGCAGAACAAGAAGGAAAAAAGAAAAAAGGAACAGAACAATTTTCTATGCGTCGCTTGTGCTTGTGTTTGCGGCTGTATTTCTTATTGTTTCGGTTGCACGGAATTTGTCTCGCAGACCGATTGACGGTTCTGCACAGATACTTGCGGACAGCTATGACGGACAGCTAAAGGCTCTTGAAATGCCGGACGAAGCACTCGGCGGCGGTATTGCCTATGAGCTTTTCAGAACGCAGCTTAAAACAGATAAAGCCAATGCGGTAGTTGTTGAACTGAAAAGAGCCGACGGAAAGCTCAATTACAATTCATCTGTTCAGACAGCTCTTGATATAGGGGCTTGTACCGACGCATATGAAAATGCGACACAGACTATGGAACAGCTTAAAGCCGACGGATATAAAATAATAGCAAGCGTATATTGCTTTGAGGATCCGCTTGCGGCGTCAATGCTCAAGGGCTCTGCCGTAACGATGCAGGACGGCACGACCGTTTGGCTTGATGACAGCGCACAAAATGACGGCAATCCGTGGCTCAATCCTTATTCGCAGACAGCACAGGACTATCTTTTCGGCATAATAGGTGAATGCGCATCAATGGGTGCCGATATCGTAATGCTCAACAGTGTTTCTTTCCCGTCGGGAGAACTTTATGATACGGCTTTTTTCCCGGGAGAGGCGGAGAGTGTTGAGAGCCGAAATTCGATTTTGCACACATTTGTTTCAAAGGCCGCCGAGCTTTGCGGAGATACGCAGATTGCGGTCTGCACGGATATAAGCAGCGCTCTTAACGGAAACGAGCGGCTTTATTCGGGAAGCATGCTTGACAGCGGCGCACTGTTCAATGCGATTGATTTTACGCGTTTTGAAGCGACAGACTCATTTTCAGTGGGCGGCGTTTCCTCTCAGGGAATGGACAAGGCGGCGCTCATATCCGCGTCAATTCCGATATTGCGGCAGAAAACGGAAGAGAATTATACCACAAAGGGGCTTTTGCCGATTGTTGATGATAAGACATATATTTCAATTCTTGAAAATGCGGGAATAAATAACTATATACTTGTTCAAAAAACAGATACTTGACAAAAGTCTATAAATGTGATACCATAATATCAACAGTTACCCATATTGAAGGGGAGTAGCTTGAATTCGGCGGTCAACATCATGTTGCGTTTCGCATCTGGTCGTCGAACCTATATTAGGAAGCAAGACCTTCGGCAGAATTTTATATCTGTCGAGGGTCTTTATTTTAACAACGGAGGAAAATTATGAAACACTATCTCAGCACGACCGAAGAAGTGTTTAGGGAAACCGAGTCTTCGGAAAAAGGTCTGACCTCGGAGCAGGCGAAAAAAAGGCTTGAGGAAAACGGTAAAAACCGTCTTGAAGAGGGAAAGAAAAAGTCCGTCATTATACGGCTGTTGGAACAGTTTACGGACCCGATGATAATCATACTTATCGTGGCGGCGGTAATCTCCGGAATTACCTCTGTGTTTGACGGAAGCTTTCCGTCGGATGTGATAATCATTCTTTTTGTCGTAATACTTAATGCGATTTTGGGCGTTGTTCAGGAGAGCAAAGCCGAAAAAGCGATTGAGGCGTTGCAGGAGATGGCGGCGGCAACATCAAAGGTTGAGCGTGACGGCAAGGTTATGCAAATCAAAAGCGAAGACCTCGTTGTCGGGGATGTAATTCTTCTTGAAGCGGGCGACGCCGTTCCTGCCGACGCAAGAATAATCGAAAGCGCAAGCCTTAAAATTGAAGAGGCGGCATTGACAGGTGAGTCAGTTCCGGTAAATAAATTTATTGATATAATCTATCTTAAAGACAGCGAAAAGGATGTTCCGCTCGGCGACCGTAAGAATATGATGTATATGGGTTCATCGGTTGTTTACGGACGAGGCAAGGCGGTTGTTACCGCAACGGGCATGGACACCGAAATGGGCAAGATTGCAGGCGCTCTCGCAGAGGCTCAGGACGGACAGACGCCCTTGCAGAAAAAGCTTGCACAGTTAAGCAAGATACTCAGCGTTATTGTTATCGGTATATGTGCGGTTATTTTTGCGATAGGAATTATAAGAGAACTTATTCTCGGCAATTCGATAGGGCTTGAATTCCTGCTCGATACATTTATGATAGCGGTTTCGCTTGCGGTTGCGGCAATTCCCGAGGGACTTGCGGCGGTAGTAACGGTTGTGCTTTCAATCGGCGTTACCAATATGTCGAAGAAAAACGCAATCATCAGAAAGCTTACCGCAGTTGAAACGCTCGGCTGCGCACAGATTATCTGCTCGGATAAAACCGGTACTCTTACGCAAAACAAGATGACTGTTGTTGAGCACTATGCGGATGATGAAAAATTACTTGCAACGGGAATGGCTCTTTGCACGGATGTAAACATCGATGAAAACAAGGAGATAATCGGAGAGCCGACCGAAGCGGCTCTTGTGGCGTATGCGCTCTCTATCGATTTGAACAAGAATGACCTTTCAAAGGTACAGCCGAGGGTTGCCGAAGCTCCGTTCGACTCAATGAGAAAAATGATGACCACCGTTCATTCAAAGGACGGCGGATATATTCAGTACACCAAGGGCGCTCCCGACGAGGTGCTCAAATGCTGTACGGGAATTTTGAAGGACGGCAAGGTAAGAGACATTACCGACGCCGACAAAGCTGAAATCATCGAAAAGAACAAGGAATACGCCGACAGAGCGTTAAGAGTTCTTGCGTGCAGCTTTAAGGAGTTATCGGAAATCCCTGCCGACCAAAGCCCCGAAGCGCTTGAACAGTGTCTTGTTTTCTGCGGACTTGTCGGTATGATCGATCCCGTAAGACCCGAGGTCAAGGCGGCGATTGAGGAGTGCAGAACTGCGGGAATAAGACCGATTATGATTACGGGCGACCACAAGGACACCGCAACGGCGATAGCGATGGAGCTCGGAATAATCGACAGCCCCGACGGTGCAATCACGGGTGCACAGCTCAATGAAATCTCGGACGAGGAGTTTGAAAAAGAGGTCGAAAAGTATTCGGTGTACGCAAGAGTTCAGCCCGAGCACAAGGTAAGAATAGTAAACGCATGGAAAAAGCGCGGTATGATTACCGCAATGACGGGCGACGGCGTAAACGACGCTCCTTCGATAAAGAGTGCGGATATCGGCGTCGGAATGGGCATCACGGGTACGGATGTTACGAAAAATGTTGCCGATATGGTGCTTGCTGACGATAACTTTGCTACAATCGTTTCGGCGGTTGAAGAGGGACGAAGAATTTATGACAATATCCGTAAATCCATACAGTTCCTGCTTGCTTCAAACCTCAGTGAGGTAATTTCGATTTTTGTTGCAAACCTTTTGGGCTTCACGATTTTAAGACCGGTTCATCTGCTTTGGATTAACCTTGTAACCGACTGCTTCCCCGCACTTGCGCTTGCAATGGAAAAGGGCGAAAAGGATATAATGAGGCGTCCTCCGAGAAATTCAAAGGACGGAATTTTTTCAGGCGGGGTAGGTTTTGATATTTTCTATCAGGGCATTTTGGTAACGGGTCTTACGCTTGCGGCTTACTTTATAGGTCATTATATCGAAGCGGGCGTATGGGAAATTACAAACTCGCCCGACGGCACAACTATGGCGTTCCTCACTATGAGTATGTGCGAGATTTTCCACTCGCTTAACATGCGTTCTCAGAGAGGCTCGACGGTTGCAATGACCTTCAAGGGCAGTCATAATCTGTATCTTTTTGGTTCATGTCTGCTTTCCCTTCTTATGACAACGGTTGTAATTTATGTACCGTTCCTTTCAAACGCATTCGATTTTGAGCACATTGATTTGGGCGAATATGCGGTTGCGCTTGCACTTGCGTTTGCTATCATTCCGCTTGTTGAAATCATTAAGGCGATTGAAAGAGCGTATGATAAAAAGAAAGCGAAGAAATAAGTTTTCAACGCTTGAAGTTTACAGCCTCCCTTTACACAAGGGAGGCTGTATTTGTGCGTAGTTTTTAATTTGTATATCACCGTAGGGACAGCCCTCGTGGCTGTCCGTAATAACCAATCCGGTAGGGCAGGGGTTATTCCCCTGATGGGGAAATGTCTGCGTAAGCAGACAAAAGGGTGCCAGAATTCGGGAGAATTTGCTCCCGCCGTTAACAGACATCAAATTATCGTAGGGACGGGCTCACCCCTGTCCGCAAGAAATTATATACAAGTCATATTGACGGACAGCCGCAAGGGCTGTCCCTACGGCTTTTATCAAATTAAAATATTCGCAGAACCAAGCCTTCCTCTGATGGGTAACATATTCGACCGCCACAATCAAAATATATTTCATATCATATCGTAGGGGCGAACTGTGTTCGCCCGCTTTTAATGTCAGTAGAAATTGACGGGCGACCGCAGGTCGCCCCTACGGGTCGTGCGTTGATTTTAATGCCATATTAACCGTAAATTGCGATAAATCAACAACAATTAGGCGGCAGGATCAAGCCCCCGCCCTTCGCTGTACGCATAAATATTTTATAATTTTAAAAAATTATTCTCAACTGTACACTGACAGACTATTGAATATATATATATATATATATATATATATATATAATTGAATTGTCCGGTATAAAATAAACATTCTATGGAAGAGACAGCATGCCGTTTCGATAGAAAAAGTACATTGAATTGTATACGGATTGAAAAATATTTAAACTTCAGGAGGAAAAGTATGAAAAAGACAAAAAAGATTATTTCGTTATTGTTGTCTGTTTTGATGATAATAACAACAGTTTCGGCACTTTCAATAACTTCTGCCGCTGCGTATTACGAGTCGGAACCTAACGACTCTATATCAACGGCTGACAGCATTTCAACAAATACAACTGTTTATGGCGAAAGTAAATACGATAGAGATTTTTATAAATTTACATTGTCGTCGCAAGGCTATATAGCAGTATCTATAAATCATAACCAATTTTCCAGTAAATCTTTATGGTTGTATTTGTACGACAGCAATGGCGAAATAATACATCAATGGACATTTTATCAAAATTACGGAACAAATCTATCGGGAAACATTGGGTTGCCAGCAGGAACTTATTATATTCAATTGTATAATGAAAACTCCAATTCACTTAAATACAATTTGACTGTTAATTTTACAAAATCAGATAATTGGGAAAGCGAGCCGAATGACTCGTTTACAAATGCTGACAATATATCCGTAAACAAATCATATAACGGGGTAATAAATAGGATACATTCAACATATGATGTGGATTATTATAAATTCAATCTCTCATCACAAGGTTACATTACAATAACAATGAATCACAAGCAACTGGATTCGGATTATTGGAAAGTATGTCTGTATGATAACAATATGAATGAAATGTATTATTGGAGATTTGATTCAAAATATGCTTCCAATGCGACAGAAAAAATTGGCTTGCCAGCAGGAAAATACTTTATAGCAGTTTCCGGTTCCTCATCCGTTGTTGGTGTTGATTATACTTTTAAGGTGAATTATACTCAATCGCCATATTGGGAAACAGAAACTAATAACACGAGGGCAACAGCAGACAGCATACTAATTAATACAATTTATCATGGAGTTGTACATACAAATGGACCAAGCGCATATTTTTATGGAAATGAAAGTGATTACTATAAATTTAATTTGTCTTCGCAAGCTAATATATCGATAACAATGAGTTGTGAGCAGGTGTGCAATGGTGAGTGGAGTATGGAACTGCTTGACACCAATGGTAACAGGATAAAAAAATGGGCATTTTATGGTAAATATTCATCAAATTCGACAGAAACACTTAAATTAAATGCAGGCAATTATTATGTTGTAATTACCAGTGACATAGATGCAGGAAATATTGACTATTCTTTCGTTGTTGAGCAACCGCTGTTTCCTGATGTCAGAGCAAGCGATTGGTATTTCAATGCAGTCAAATTCAATGTGGATAAGGGTTATTTCCATGGCTATGCCAACGGTTATTTCGGACCTGCCGACAACATTCAGAGACAGGATTTTGTAGTTGTACTTGCTAAAATTGCAAACGCAGACCTTTCGGCATATAAGGGTCAGAACGGCGACTTTGCTGATGTACCGATGAATGATTATTATTCCGCTGCGATAGCTTGGGCAAAGGATAATCACATCCTTTCGGGCTATGCGAACGGCAAGTTCGGAGTCGGCGATCCGATAACAAGAGAACAGGCTTGCGTGATTTTCTATAACTATTGCAAAGGTTCTGTTTCGGGCGATGTCAATGCAGTGCTTGCAAGCTATCCCGATGGCGTCAATGTAAGCGATTGGGCAAAAACGGCAGTTGCATGGGCGGCAGAAAACCATGTTGTCGGCGGTAACGGCACATTAAATCCTGCAGGCAACGCCAACAGAGCAGAAATGGCACAAATCATTATGAATATGTCGAATAATGATATTCTTTGATTAGTTGTTTATAACAAACTGAAAATTACGCACAAACAAAGGCTCCCTCTGACGAGGGAGCTGTCATTTTTTCATAGAAAAAATGACTGAGGGAGAGATAACGAAAATTTGATATGTATTGCCTCTCTCCTTCCGACGCGCCTGCGGCGCGCCACCTTCCTCTGATGGTTAACATATTCGACCGCCACAATCAAAATATATTTCATATCATATCGTAGGGGCGAACTGTGTTCGCCCGCTTTTAATGTCAGTAGAAATTGACGGGCGACCGCAGGTCGCCCCTACGGGTCGTGCGTTGATTTTAATGCCATATTAACCGTAAATTGCGATAAATCAACAACAATTAGGCGGCGGGAGCAAGCCCCCGCCCTACAGCGTCGTCGTTTGCTTCGTATCGTTCGCAGTATCAAGGCTCCCTTTACACAAGGGAGCCTGAAAATAAAAAACGCACTCGCCCAGCGAGTGCGTTTTAATTTAACCTGTTAATTTAATCTGTTATTTTATCCTGTTATCAGCTTATCAGCCCAAAATCTCTTTAAGGATTTTCTGAACCTCCTGTGCGGGAGCTTTGCCCTTGAGCGCTCGCATTGCCTGACCCATAATATAGCCCATAGCCTGCGTTTTTCCGGCTTTGTATTCGGATACGCTCTTTTCGTTGTCGGCGATAACCTGCTCGATTATCGGTCGCAACGCCGAAACATCGGTTACCTGCGCAAGGTTGTTTTCCTCGACATACTTTTCGGGGTCAACGCCGTCAGTGAATACCTTTTCAAGCACCTTTTTACCCGTGCCGCGGTTAATTTTGTTGGATTTTACCATGTTGATAACCGTTGCCAAATCCTCGGGCTTCAAAGGATTGTTTTCTGTAAGGGTTGCGCTGTCGTTGAGAAGCTTCATGACCTCGCCCATAATCCAGTTGGCAACATCCTTCGGGGAATTGCACTTTTCAAGCGTCTTTTCAAAGAACCTGACAAGATAAATATCTCCCGTGATAATTCCCGTGTCGTATTCGGGGAGACCGAGTTCGTTTATATAACGCTGTCTCTTCTCCTCGGGAAGCTCGGGCATTGTCGATTTGATTTCTTCGATTTGTCCGTCGGAAATTTCAATCGGCGGAAGGTCGGGTTCGGGGAAGTATTTGTAGTCCTGAGCGTCCTCTTTTGAACGCATTGCATAGCTGTAGCCCTTGTTGTCGTCCCAACGGCGGGTCTCCTGAACTACCTTTTCTCCGTCCTCAATAAGCTCAATCTGCCTTTGAGCCTCATAGGCAATGGCACGCTCAATAGCGTGGAACGAATTGAGGTTTTTCATTTCCGTCCTTGTGCCGAATTCCTTTTGACCCTTAGGTCTTACGGAAAGGTTTACATCGGCACGCAAGGAGCCCTCCTGCATTTTACAGTCGGAAACGCCTGTGTACTGAAGAATTGCACGGAGCTTTTCAAGGTAATCTATTACCTCTTCGGAGCTTCTGAAATCGGGCTCGGATACAATTTCAAGCAACGGAACGCCGCAGCGGTTGTAGTCAACAAGCGTGCAATCCTCGAATTCGTCGTGGATAAGCTTGCCTGCGTCCTCCTCCATATGGATTTCGTGAATACCGATTTTTTTCTTTTCTCCGTCCTTTGTGTTTACCTCTATATAGCCGTTTCGGCATATCGGAAGATAAAGCTGTGAAATCTGATACGCCTTGGGCAGGTCGGGGTAGAAATAGTTTTTTCTGTCAAATTTATTGTTCTGCGTGATTGTACAGTTGGTTGCTATACCCGTGCGGATTGCAAACTCAACGACTCTTCTGTTGAGAAGAGGAAGAGTGCCGGGCATACCCGAGCAAATTTCGCACACATGGGTGTTGGGCTCTCCGCCGAACTCGGTCGAACAGCCGCAGAAGATTTTTGTTTCGGTCGCAAGCTCTGTATGAACTTCAAGACCCATTACGATTTCCCATTCCATGGTCTGTCCTCCTTAACCCAATGTCGGCAAATTCTTATGATAATCGGTTGCGTTTTGGAACGCCTTTGCCGCACTCATAATTTCCGCCTCGCAGAACGGCTTGCCGATAAGCTGCATACCGACAGGCATACCGTCCGAATCAAAACCGCACGGAGCGGAGAACGACGGCAGACCCGCAATGTTTATCATTACCGTGTAAATGTCGCCGAGGTACATTTTAAGAGGGTCTGAAAGACTTTCGCCCATTTTAAGCGCCGTGGTCGGAGCAACGGGACCCAAAATCATATCATATTTTTCAAAGGCGTCAAAGAATGCGTTCTGAATAAGCTTCTTTGCTTTAAGCGCTTTGTTGTAATAAGCATCGTAATAGCCCGAGGAAAGAACGAAGTTGCCGAGCATTATTCTGCGCTTAACTTCCATTCCGAAGCCTTCGGAACGGCTCATTATATATCTGTCCAAAAGGTTTTCGCTGTTCTTTGAGGAGTAGCCGTACTTGATACCGTCATATCTTGAAAGATTTGAGCACGCCTCCGCGCAAGCGATGATGTAATATGTCGGTATTGCATACTTCGCAATCGGCATTTTGAACATTTCAACCTCTGCGCCGAGCTCACGGAACTTGTCAGCCGCCGCGAGAATTGCAGATTTTACATCCTCGTTGATGCCCTCGCCGAGATAATCCTCGGGGATACCGATTTTCTTGCCCTTTATATCCCCGCTAACAGCCTTGTCAAAGTCGAATTTGTCATAAACCATTGAAGTGCCGTCTTTTTCGTCTTTACCCTGAATTACGGAGAAAAGAGCGGCACAGTCGTCAACATCTTTGCCGATAGGTCCTATCTGGTCGAGAGACGAAGCATAAGCCACAAGACCGTAACGGGAAACGGCACCGTAGGTGGGTTTAAGACCAGTAACGCCGCAGAATGAGCAGGGCTGACGGATAGAGCCGCCCGTGTCGGAGCCGAGAGTAACCGGAGCGAGCCTTGCCGCAACAGCTGCCGCCGCACCGCCCGAGCTTCCGCCCGGAACCTTTTCGGTATCCCACGGGTTGTGTGTAACGCCCGTAGCCGAGGTCTCCGTGGTGCTGCCCATTGCAAACTCGTCCATATTGAGCTTCCCGATAACAACCATACCCTCGTCGTTAAGACGGTTTATAACGGTAGCGTTGTAGGTCGGAATAAAGTTTTCGAGAATTTTTGACGAGCAGGTTGTAAGAATATCCTTTGTACAGATATTATCCTTTACGCCTATCGGCACGCCTGCAAGTCTGCCCGTATATTTTCCGCTTTCAATGCCCTGCTGAACCTCTTTTGCCCTTTCGAGAGCCTCCGCCTTGCAGACGGTATTGTAGCAGTGGAGCTTCGGGTCATATTTTTCGATAGCGTCGAAAAAGGCGTTTACCGCTTCTTCGACGGTTATATCTTTGTTCTTTACGGCGGCTGAGATTTCAAGCGCCGTCATTTCGCAAATATTTTTCATAGTCTGCACCTCATTCAACTGTTTTCGGAACTACGAAGCAACCGTCCTTGCTGTCGGGTGCGTTTTTGAGTATGTTTTCCGTGTCCGCCTTGTTTGTAACGACATCGTCGCGCATTACATTTGCAACGGGGAACGAATGTGACGCCGGCTCAATACCGTCGGTGTCAAGCTCGTTGAGCGTGTCAATATAGGTAAGAATGTCCTGAAGGTCCTTTTCGGCGGCAACCTTTTCCTCTTCGGTAAGTCTTATCCTGCCGAGCTTTTCAAGATATTCCACAAGGTTTCTGTCTATCGTCATTTATATCACCTTATAAATTATTTTTCGGGAACGGGACGGCGAAGCTTAATATGAACCTCACGAAGCTGCTGCTCGGATACCGTGTTAGGTGCGCCGAGAAGCATATCCTGTGCGTTGGAGTTCATCGGGAAAGCGATAATCTCACGGATATTTTCTTCGTCCTTGAGGAGCATAATCATTCTGTCAACGCCGGGCGCCATACCTGCGTGAGGCGGAGCTCCGTAGTGGAACGCTCTGAACAAAGCGCCGAAACGCTTTGCAACCTCGTCCTCCGAGTAGCCTGCAAGCTCAAACGCTTTAATCATAATGTCGGGGCGGTGGTTACGAACAGCTCCCGAGGAGAGCTCAACACCGTTGCATACAATGTCATACTGATAAGCCTTGATTGTAAGCGGGTCCTGATGGAGCAAGGCGTCCATACCGCCCTGAGGCATTGAGAACGGGTTGTGTGTAAAGTCAAGCTTGCCCTCGTCGTTCTTCTCGTACATCGGGAAGTCGGTGATGAAGCACATATCGAACCTGTCTTTGTCGATTATGTCAAGGCGTTCGCCGAGCGCGGTTCTTATCTGACCCGCAAGAGTGTTTACAACCTTGATATTGTCGCAGATGAAGAACAGGGTATCATCTGTTTTAAGGTTGAGCATCGAAGTGAGTTCCGCTTTCTTTTCGGGAGTAAGGAACTTGTCGATGGGGCCCTTGAAAGAACCGTCCTCAAGTACCGTGAGGTAGCCGAGACCTTTCATACCGATGTCAAGAGCATATGCGAGAAGCTTCTCAAAGAAGCCCTTTGAGCACTTGCCGCAGGGAGCGACGATGCCTCTTACGGGCTTGCCCTGGAATGCTTTGAACTCAACATCCGAGAAGAAGTCGGTCAAATCGTTTATGATAAGCGGATTACGAAGGTCGGGCTTGTCTGTACCGTATTTGAGCATTGACTCCTCATACGGGATTTTAACGAACGGAGCGGGAGAAACCTTCTTTCCGCCGCCGAACTTTGTGAATGTATCGTAGAGAACCTCTTCGGCAACTGCAAAAACATCCTCCTGCGTTGCGAAAGCCATCTCAAAGTCAAGCTGATAGAACTCTCCGGGGGAGCGGTCTGCTCTTGCGTCCTCATCTCTGAAGCAGGGAGCTATCTGGAAATACTTGTCGAAGCCCGACACCATAAGCAGCTGCTTGAACTGCTGGGGAGCCTGCGGCAGAGCGTAGAACTTGCCCTCGTGCTTTCTTGAAGGGATAATATAATCCCTTGCGCCCTCGGGAGAAGAGCAGGTAAGGATAGGCGTGTTTATCTCGGGGAAGCCCATGCTTTCCATCTTTTTACGCAGGAAGCTTACTACCTCCGAGCGAAAAAGGATATTGTCGTGCATTTTCTTATTTCTTAAATCGAGGAAGCGGTAGGTAAGACGGGAATCCTCCCTCGTGTTTATTGAGTCTTCGATTTCAAACGGAAGTGCCTCCGAGCAAGTGCCGAGAATTTCAAGCTCCGACACCTTAACCTCAAGCTCGCCGGTCGGGATTTTTTTGTTTACGGTTTCCTCGTCTCTTTTAACAACCTTACCCGTAACGGAAATAACGGATTCCTTGTGGACGCCCTGCAAAAGGGTATCGTCGTTTACGACAACCTGAGTAATTCCGTACTGGTCTCTCAAATCAATGAAAATAACTCCGCCGTGGTCCCTTATTGTATCAACCCAGCCTGCGAGGCTGACGGTCTTTTCAAGGTCAGCGAGAGTCAATTCGTTACAATTATGCGTTCTGTAAGCCATTTAACACATTCCTTCCGATAAATCGGCACTTGCCGAAAATAATAATTTACCTAATTATACAGTTGATTATTATATCACAACAAATCAAGTTTGTATAGTATTTTATTAGATAATAATACCGTCAAACGGCGCAAAAATTTGATTGAATTCAGCGCCTTGTTATGGTAAAATAAATAATGTATGAATATTCAGGCGCAAAATCGGAGGTTTAGCTTATGAAAGCAAACAAAAAAATCGTGATTTCGGCAATCGCTGTTACACTTGCGGTGCTTATTACTGTTTCCGCCTGCAAAAGGAACTCAAATCCCGGACAGGCTGTCGTTGTAACGGACGAATACGGAAACCCCGTAACCAATGAAAACGGCGAGGTTGTTACAACAATGGTTTATGCCGAAACGGTTGTTGTTACGGACAAAAACGGCGTTCCGGTAACCGATGAAAACGGCGAGGCTATTACCGTTGTGCTTGAAACGGAAATTGTTGAGGTGACGAATGCCAACGGCGAAAAGGTATATGACGAAAACGGCGAAGTCAAGACCTCAATAGTATATCATCCGAAGGATGTGGAAATTCCCGTTACCGACAATGACGGCAATATTGTTACTGATAAGAACGGAAATGTCGTACACACTATGATTACCGTTCCCGCTCCGGATGAGATAATAATAACTACCCTTGTACAGACCGACGGAAACGGTAACCCGGTTATTGATAAAGACGGTAACACCATAACTTATACAAGAAAATATACTACATCGCGGGCAAATCCAGGCGATAACAGTTCAAACTGGGGAGCAACCTTTAGCGGAAGCAATAACGATACCTGTAATGCCGTCGTGGCAACCTCGGACGGGGGATATGTTTCGCTTGTTCAGACAAACTCCTCGGACGGCTCGTTCGCAGGGCTTGCCTCGGGCTCGGGCGTTCCGTATATGGTTCTTATGAAATTTGACAGCTCAGGTATTCTTAAATGGCGCAAGGCTATAACAAGCGACGGTGCGCTGTCTTTGAGAAGCCTTGACACAGACGCCTCCGGTAATATTATTGCGGCAGGTTATTCAAATGCCTCAAACCTTGGCAGCACCCATTACGGCGAGTATGACGCGGTTATATATAAGTTTAATTCCTCGGGTGATATACAGTGGGTTCAGTCTTACGGCGGAAGTATGGTTGACTTCTTCAACAGCGTAAGCGTTTGTCCCGACGGAAGCATCGTTGCGGCAGGAAGCGTAGGCTCAAGCGACGGCGCTGCGGCGGCTCTCGGAATTGCGGCAGGTAAATCCGCAGCTCTTGTTACAAAGTATGACGCGTCTGGTAACCTTGTTTTTGCAAGGGCGGTAGGCTCAAGCGGAGACTCGTTTAACGGAGTTGATACGGATTCAAACGGTAATATCTACGCTGTCGGCAACTTCTCGTCACAGGACTCTTTGAGGGCTTTTGACGGCTTCGGCAAAGCGGACGGCGCAATAGTAAGGCTTGACGCCGGCGGAAATGTTTCGTGGGTTAAGCAGTTCGGCGGAAGCGGTATAGACAATGCGAATTCCGTAGCGGCAACCTCGGACGGCTGCGTTGTTGTCGGACGCTCCAATTCAAAGGACAATTCGTTTGCCACTGTCGGCAATCAGGGCGGATATGATGCCTATGCCGTAAAATACACCTCATCGGGAAGTGTTGCGTGGCAGACTCCGTTCAGAGGCTATCAGGATGACGCATTCACATCGATTGCGGCGCTTTCGGACGGCTCGTTTGTCGTTTGCGGATATTCATCTTCAAATAACAGAGACTTAAAAACGGTCGGAAACAAGGGCGCTGCGGACGGCATTATCGTAACGCTCGGTGCAACAGGTCAGATCACCTCGGTTGAAGGCTACGGCGGATCCCGCGAGGACAGATTTGAAAGCGTATGTGTGCTTTCGGGCGGTAAATATATCGCTTGCGGCTCAACTCTTTCTGCGGACGGAGACCTTGTCGGTTCAAAATCCGACGGTGAAAAAACCGCGGGTATGATTGCAAAATTCAAGTAAAGGAAACTGACGGATGAACGAAAGATTTGAAACGGGATTTCTGCCCGTTTCGCATAAGATACTTTGGATAGTTTTAAGAATAGGCTTGCTTGCGTGGGGAGTTTACGGGCTGTTTCACGGCTCTGTTGTCGAATTTCTCGAAGCGATATTTGCTATTATCTTTACGCATTTGTGGGATTTTTTTCAAATATTCGGCGGATTTTCATTTATAACAAGAGTCGACTATCTGACCCAGACAATGCTGAATCTGTTTATTTTTATCGGCGTTGTTGTGGGTTCAACGCTTAACAACAGAACGGATTTTACGGATTTCGATATAGTAACGCACTTCTCTGCCGGCTTTATTTCGGCTTGGTTTGCCTATGATTTTGCGTGTACGATTCAGGGACCGAAAAGGAGGCTTTCTCCGGCGCTTGCGTCGCTGTTCGCAGTATGCTTTGCGTGCTTTGTTTCAATCGGTTGGGAAACCTATGAGTTTTCAATGGACAGGATATACGGACTTTCGCTCCAGTGTACGAAGCCTATGTCCGATTACGGACTTACCGATACCATGACCGACGAGATTATACAGGCGTCCGGCGGACTTATCGGAATGTTCCTTGTCGCTTTTCTCAAGAACGGAAAGATAGGCAGGAATAAAAAAGCGTATGCCAAAAAGGCAAGAATGGCAGAGGAGAGAGAACAGCTCAAGGAGAGACTGCTGCAGGAATATCTTGACGAACAGAAAAATAACCGCTGACAGCAATATATTTGTTACGGTTTTATACGAATAAAGGCGGTGGAAATGTGAAAAAAAGGATAACGGCGCTGATACTGTCGTTGATTTTGCTTTTGACGCTGTGCTCGTGCGGCAAAAACGCAAAGGTGCGTGTGAATTCCGCAAAAATCGGAAAGGGAATTTATGCGTACTTTACAGACCTTGCCGAAAGACAGGCGTCGGAGAGCGGCGAGACCGATGTGACCGGACTTGCGAACAATATGCTTATAAGATATGTTGCGATAAATTCCGAGTTTGCCAACAGAGGACTTGATTTAACGCTTGAGGAAAAATCAACTCTTTCAAGCACAGTCAATTCATATTGGCATTTGTTTTCAAATTACTATGAGGGAATAGGCGTGTCAAAAAACGACCTTTATAAGATTGAGGAGAGCAAATGCTTTGAAACGCGGCTTATGGAGGTCTATTATTCCGAAAACGGCGATTCGCCCGTATCGGACAGCGAGCTTAAAGAGTGTTTCGGCAATAATTTTGTGGCGTTCAGGTCGGCAACCGGCTTTTTGACCACGGTAGACGAGAACAACAACACGGTTTCTCTTTCGGATGCTGACAGGCAGGCAATGACGGAAGTTTTTAACCGTATGGCAAACGAAATCAACGAGGGTATGGCTTCCGTTGACGACGCTTCATCTTATGCGGATAATGTTGCGGTTACGGATTCGGTTGTCGTAATCGATAAGACCTCTTCAAAATATCCGGACGGATTTTTTGACAATGTAAAGAGTATTGAGGTCGGTTCTACGGCAAGTTTTTCCGTCGGCGATTATATTTTTACCGTAACGAGATCCGACATCACTTCGGACGAGCTGTTTGAGGAATACAGGCAGGAATGCCTTGAGGCTCTCAAGGGTGAAGAATTTGATACGGTTGTGGAGTCATGGATGACGGCATATTCGGTAAACTGAAAAAAGCATAACAAAAAGGCTTTATGAGAGAACTCATAAAGCCTTAATTTTATATCTTTATATACTTATTCTTCGGGGAAGAAAGCCTTGTGAACCGCGGAAACGGCACGGTCTGCATCCTTAGCGTCGATAAGAACTGAAATTTTGATTTCGCTTGTTGAAATCATATCAATGTTGATGTCGTGCTCAAAGAGAGCTTCAAACATCTTGGAAGCGGTACCGGGATGCGATTCCATGCCGGCGCCGACGATTGAAATTTTTGCAACGCTTGTGTCGCAGATGATGTTCTTGTCGTCAATGTCAAAGGTTTTGTGAATAGCTTCGACAGCACCCTCGGTATTGTCCTTTGAAACGGTAAAGGTAATGTCCTTTGTGCCGTCTCTGCCGACCGACTGAAGAATTATATCAACATTGATGTTTGCGTGTGCAAGCTTTGAGAAAAGCTTGAAAGCAATGCCGGGAATGTTGGGAATATTTGTTATTGAAATGCGTGCAACATCCGTATCCTTAGTTACACCTCTTACGAGCATTTTTTCCATTTTTGCGACCTCCTTAACGATCGTTCCGGGAACTCTCTTGAGACTTGAGAGAACCTCGAGTTCAACATTGTATTTTTTTGCCATTTCTACTGAACGGTTATTGAGAACCTGCGCGCCGAGAGTAGCCAATTCAAGCATTTCGTCATAGGTTATTTCCTGGAGCTTCTGAGCGTTCGGAACCTTTCTCGGGTCTGCGGTGAATACGCCCTCAACATCCGTGAATATCTGGCAGCGGTCTGCGTGCATGGCTGCGGCAATCGCAACTGCGCTTGTATCGCTTCCGCCTCTGCCGAGCGTTGTGAGGTCATCATACTTGTTAATACCCTGAAAGCCTGCGACAACTACAATGTTGTGGCGGTCAATCTCCGCTTTGAGACGGGCGGCTTTAATGGATTTGATTCTTGCCGAGCCGTATGCTGAGCTTGTGTTGAAGCCTGCCTGCCAACCGAGGAGCGAAACAGAGGGGCAACCTAATTTTTCAATAGCCATTGAAAGAAGAGCGATTGAAATCTGCTCGCCTGAGGTCATAAGCATATCAAGCTCTCTTTTTGACGGTTTTTCGTTTATTTCGTGAGCCTTTGCAATGAGATCGTCAGTGGTGTCTCCCTGTGCGGAAACGACAACAACGACATCATTTCCCTGACGGTAGGTGTCCGTAACAATCCGAGCGACATTCATTACACGCTCAGCGTTTGCAACGGAGCTTCCGCCGAATTTCTGAACTATAAGTCCCATAAATTATCCTCCAAATATCAATAATCCGACACTCTGATTACAGAGCAGGGTTTGATTTCGTTTATTGAGTTGAGCTTTGCAACAAGGTTCTTTTCCTTTTCGCTTTCGGTTACAAAAGCGAATTCGTCTGCGGGCTGATTGTCCCTTGAAACGAATTTCGCGGTCGGGAACACTGCCTTGACCGCTTCTTTTGCCTTTTCGACATCTGTTGCCGTTGCACGGACGAAAAGAGCGGTGTCAAGCTCTTCATAGTTTTCGACATAACCGTCCTCGCTCGGACCCCAGCCGAAAATCTTCTTGCGCTTGGTGTGCTTTGCACAGTCGATAACATCAGCGACAACCGCACTTGCGGTCGGAAGCTTACCTGCGCCTCTGCCGTAGAATACCACATCGCCGATAGCGTCGCCTCTGACAAGAATTGCATTAAAAACATCGCTTACATTTGCAAGCTGTGAGGACGACATAACAACACAAGGGCTGACAAGTGCCGAAATTTTGCCGTCGTCAAGGCGCTTCGCCCTGCCGAGAAGCTTGATAACTCCGCCGAGGTTGTTTACATATGCAACATCGGAGAGCGTAACCTTGGTAATGCCCTCTGTGTGAACGCTGTCGGGATAAACATGCTTTCCGAAGCAGAGAGAAGCGAGAATGCAAATCTTTCTGCAAGCGTCCTGACCTTCAATGTCTGCTGTCGGATCTTTTTCGGCATAGCCGTTCTCCTGCGCCAATTTGAGAGCGTCGTCAAAGCTCATATTCTTTTCAATCATCATGGTGAGGATAAAGTTTGTCGTTCCGTTGAGTATGCCTGCAATCTCATCAATTTCGTTTGCGGCAAGGCACTGGGAGATAGGTCTGATAATCGGAATACCGCCGCCTACCGAAGCCTCAAACAGGAAGTTTACATTGTTTTCCTCGGCGATGGAGAGAAGCTCATAGCCCTTAGCGGCAACGAGCTCTTTATTTGAGGTTACAACGCTCTTTCCGGCCTTGAGAAGGCTTGAAACAAATTCGAAGGCGGGATGAAGTCCGCCCATGGTTTCGACTACGATTTTAACCTCGTCATCATTGAGAATATCGTTAAAATCCTTTGTGAACTTATCCTTGTTAGGGTCGTTTGGGAAATCGCGAAGGTCGAGGATGTATTTCAAATCAAGCTGTGACTGTCCGCATTTTTTGATAATGCTGTCATGGTTCTTGAGAAATACTTCTACAACACCCGAGCCTACGGTACCGTAACCCATAACTGCTATATACATTTTCTCACATCCTATATTATGATATATTTATTCACATAAAAGTTTATCACATTTCAAAACAATAATAAAGAAAAAAAGGACAAAAAATAAATTTTCTATAAAAGATAAATATTTGCGTTGTAAGATTTCAAAAAATAGTATAAAATGTATAATAATAAAGCGTTTATAAGGAGGTTCAAAATGAATATAACGGAAAAAAGGCGAAGATTTTTAATAAACATTATGTACTTCGCCGTAATTATCGGATTGTTTTTCCTGTTTTTTAAATACGCTTTCGGGATATGTCTCCCGTTTTTAACTGCGCTTTTTGTGGCTACGATGTTACAGAAGCCTGTTAATTACCTTACCAAAAAGGCTCACGGCGGACGGGGAATATTTTCGGCACTGCTTGTTGTTTTCTGCTTCGTGGTGCTCGGCTCCGTCATAGTATTTGCTTTGATGCGGCTGTTTTCGGAAATGAAGTCGTTTTTTGATTATCTGATGCTGAAGCTGGAGAACACATCTCTGTTTATCGAGCAGGTAGGCGTATGGATTGAAACGAAGCTTACGATATTGCCGGACAGCCTCAGGACAAGCCTTTCCACCTATGCGCAGGAAGCGCTTACGAAGGTGCTCGGCTCCGACGCACCTGTCAACGATACCGCAACCTCTGCGGTTGAAAAAACCGGAAGCATGGACTTTTCGTGGCTCGCTTCACCGATAGGCGCCGTATGGGGCACGGCTAAGCAAATACCTATGATTGCGGTCGGAATTATCGTCGCAATAGTATCGGGCTGCTTTATGACCTCGGATTATGCGTCTTTGCGCAATCTTATACTGAAGCTTGCAGGTGAAAGAAATGCTGCAAAAATCGTCAGAACAAAGAATATACTTTTCTCGACGCTCGGTAAAATGGCAAAGGCGTACTGTATAATCATTCTGGTTACTTTCTCGGAAATGGTTATCGGACTCTCGTTCCTTAAAATAATAGGAGTATATACGGGCGGGTACATTTTTGCAATTTCGCTCATAACCGCAATAGTTGACATTCTTCCCGTGCTCGGAACGGGTACAATATTGATACCGTGGGGCGTTTGGTCGCTGCTTACGGGTCATATCGGCTTCGGTATCGGCATACTTGCGGTTTATGCGATAATTACCGTTATAAGGCAGATAATCGAACCCAAGCTTGTGGCTTCCCAGCTCGGACTTCCCGCATATGTTACGATTACCGCAATGTATGTCGGTACCCGTCTCTTCGGCTTTATAGGACTTTTCCTTTTGCCGATAAGCATTATGGTACTCAAGGTTCTCAACGACGATGGCGTTATCCATATTTTCAGGAAAAAGCCGGTTACGGTCGAAGAGGTTGAGGCTGAGGTTGCCGCAGAGGAAAAGGCGGAAGCGGAGAATAATTGACGGAGGTAATTTTGTGATTGATATTCATTGTCATATTTTACCCGGAATAGACGACGGAGCTCCCGATATTGAGGAGTCCGCCGAGATGCTGAGGACTGCGGCACATAACAATATCCAAGCTGTGATTGCAACTCCGCACTTTACGGATTTTGAACGGATTGACGAATTCCTTTACAACCGCGATGAGGCAATTGAGAGCTTTGAGGATATGCTCGAAAGCGTTGAGCATAAGGTGGCTGTGACCTACGGAGCGGAGGTCTTTCTCAACAGCAAGGTGTTTACTGCGGGAGACCTGGACGAGATTACACTCAATAAAAGCAGGTATATGCTCTGCGAATACACGCTCAAGCCGTTTGATACCGAAAGAGCCGTTATATACGCAGAGGAAATTCTCGGCAGGGGATATATCCCGATAATCGCACACCCGGAGAGATATATCACTTTTGTGCAAAACCCGGAAATCGTAAACGAGCTGTGGGATATGGGCTGTATGTTTCAAGTGAACGCATCTTCTCTTGCGGGTCGCGGCGGGGAAGAAATGCAGAAATTTACCGAGGCACTTATACTCAGAGGTTTTGCGGATTTTGTCGCAACCGACGCTCATTCTCACAGGAGAAGAAACAACAGAATTCTTGACAAAATGGAGGAATTTCCCGAAAGTATTTCTGACGGGATGCTCCGGCATTTACTTGAAGACGCTCCGTTAAAGGTATTCAATGATGAGCCTTTCCCCGAAAAAGAAGTCGAATATTTTTGATTTTTTCTATACCATTATAATATATATAATAAAAGCAGCGTACGCCGGGGGTCGAAAAACGACCTTCGGCGGCGTGCTTTTTCTGTGAAAATGCGGTAAAATACTAAATGTTGTGGTTGCAAAGAAAGAGGCACATATTATTAAAAATTTTCGGCTTTTTTCACGAACTTTTTTATAAAAAGTTGTTGCATTTGACAAAGTTATGTGATAAAATACCTAGGCACGCTGTGGAATAGGCGAATTATGCCCATTTACCGGCGTTATGATATGCGATGATGTGATAGGTGGCTGCACTTTGATGCAGGGAATTATCACGGAGTATGTCCGATTACAAACCGGGCGAAATTATATGTTTTTCTTTATGTAGCGTACCCCAACTGCGTGAAACAAGGAAAAACTGTGTGCTTTTTAACCGTCCGAAATTTTTCGGATTTTTATATTGCGGAGGGTGGGAACACCCGGCAAGGTTGTTAAAAAGCGTTGCCCTAATTTTTTAAGGAGGCAAAACCAATGGCAGCAGCAAAAGGCAAAAAAATCAGAATCAGACTTAAAGGCTACGATCACGATGTTGTCGATAAGGCAGCAGAGAAGATTGTTGAAACTGCAAAGCGCACAGGCGCTCAGGTTTCGGGTCCCGTTCCGCTTCCCACAGAGAAGGAAGTTGTTACTATCCTTCGTGCGGTTCATAAGTACAAGGACAGCCGTGAACAGTTTGAGCAGAGAACGCACAAAAGGCTTATCGACATTTTAAGACCCTCAAACAAAACCGTTGAGGCTCTTACAAGTCTTGAGCTTCCCGCAGGCGTTGAAGTTGAAATTAAGTAATTTCGCTTTACGCTTACAGGTCAAGTTGGCGAAAGCCAACCAATAACCAAAGGAGGAAATAAAAATGAAAAAAGGTCTTATTGGTAAAAAGATCGGTATGACTCAGCTTTTCGACGAAAACGGTAAAGTAATCCCCGTTACGGTCGTTGAAGCAGGTCCGTGCACAGTCGTTCAGAAGAAGACCGTTGAAAACGACGGTTACGCTGCGGTTCAGGTAGGCTTCGGTGATGTTAAAATCACAAGAGTCAACAAGCCTGAAGCAGGTCACTTCAAGAAGGCAAACGTTGCACCGAAGAAAGTACTCAGAGAGTTCAGACTCGACGACACAGACGCTCTTAATGTAGGCGATGTTCTCAAAGCAGATGTTTTCGCAGCGGGCGACAGAGTTGACGTTGTAGGTACAAGCAAGGGTAAAGGTACCGCAGGCGCAATCAAGAGATGGAACTTCTCGAGACTTAAAGAATCACACGGTACAGGTCCCGTAGCAAGACACGCAGGTTCCTTGGGTGCTTGTTCGGATCCGTCAAGAGTTTACAAGGGAAAGAAGCTCGCAGGTCACCTCGGCGCAGAGAGAGTTACAATCCAGAATCTTGACGTAGTAAAGGTTGATGTTGAAAACAATCTCATCGCTATCAAGGGTGCCATCCCCGGCCCCAAGGGCGGAATTGTTGTTCTCGCAGACACAGTTAAGAGTAAGTAAGAAAGGAGTGTTGAAGAATGGCTAAATTAGCAGTATTGGATAAAGCAGGTAAGAAAGTTTCTGATATCGAGCTTAACGACGGTATCTTCGCAATCGAACCCAACATGTCGGCTATGCACCTCATGGTAGTAAGCTACCTTGCGGCACAGCGTCAGGGCACTCAGTCAACACTTACTCGTTCCGAAGTTTCGGGCGGCGGTAAAAAGCCGTGGAGACAGAAGGGAACAGGTCGTGCAAGACAGGGCTCAACAAGATCTCCGCAGTGGACACACGGCGGTATCGCACTCGGCCCGAAGCCCCGTGAATACGGTATCGATGTTAACAAAAAGGTTAAGAGACTCGCTATGAAGTCTGCTCTTTCGACAAAGGTTGCGGAGAACGAAATGATCGTTGTTGACTCACTTTCGATGGACGCAATCAAGACAAAGGAAATGGCAGGAGTTCTTTCGGCTGTCAAGGCAGGTAAGAAAACTCTTATCGTTCTCCCCGAGAAAGACGATGTAGTTTACAGAAGCGCCCGCAACATTGAGGGTACAAAGGTTTCTCTTGTAAACACGCTTAACGTTTACGATATTCTCAACTGCAACACAATCGTTGTTGTTAAGGATGCGGTTTCAAAGATTGAGGAGGTATATGCATAATGAAATTTGCTCAGGATATTATCCTCCGTCCGGTAATTACAGAGGAAAGCATGATGGGCACTGCCGAGAAGAAATATTCCTTCAAGGTTGCCAAGGATGCTACAAAACCCGAAATTAAAGAAGCTGTTGAAAAACTTTTCGGCGTTAAGGTCGCTAAGGTCAACACAATGAACTGCAAGGGTCATTTGAGAAGATACGGTCGCTTCGAGGGTTACACAGAGTCTTGGAAAAAGGCTGTTGTTACTCTTACGGAAGACAGCAAGACCATTGAATTCTTCGACGGAATGATGTAATAACTCAACGGTAATGTATGGAGTAAAGACAGCTCCGCTAAGCCGTTATTAAGGAGAGTGAAAAAATGTCTATTAAAGTCTATAAGCCGACTATCAACTCAAGACGTAATATGTCGGTTACGGATTATTCCGAGCTTTCAAAGGTCGCTCCCGAGAGAAGTCTCCTTGCTCCTCTCAAAAAGAATGCCGGCCGTAACAGCTACGGAAGAATTACCGTTCGTCATAAGGGCGGCGGAAACAGAAGAAAATACAGAATTATCGACTTCAAGAGAGATAAAGAGAGCGTAGCAACCGTTCTTACGATTGAATACGATCCCAACCGTTCATCTCACATCGCACTTGTTGAATATGAGGACGGCGAGAAGAGATACATCCTTGCTCCCGTCGGACTTAAAGTAGGCGACAAGGTAGAAGAGGGTGCTCAGGCGGACATCAAGGTCGGTAACGCACTTAAACTCAAGGACATCCCCACCGGTACGGTTGTTCACAATGTTGAACTTTATCCCGGCAGAGGCGGTCAGTTGGCAAGAGCGGCAGGTAACTCTGCACAGCTTATGGCTAAGGAAAACGGCTTTGCGCTTCTTCGTCTCCCTTCGGGTGAGCTTCGCAACGTTTCCGCTGAATGTAAGGCTACAATCGGTACAGTCGGCAACACCGACCATGAAAATGTTAAGCTCGGTAAAGCAGGCCGTACACGCCACTTAGGTATCAGACCCACAGTCCGCGGTTCTGTCATGAACCCGAACGACCACCCGCACGGCGGTGGTGAAGGTAAGTCTCCGATCGGTCGTCCCGGTCCCTGCACACCTTGGGGCAAACCTGCTCTTGGCTATAAGACAAGAAATAAGAAAAAGGCTTCTAACAAGATGATTGTTAAACGCCGTAACGGTAAATAAGGGAAGGGAGTGTAGATTATGAGCAGAAGTACTAAAAAAGGACCTTTTGTGGAACCCAAGTTGCTCAAAAAGGTTCAGGAAATGAACAAGAACGGCGAAAAAATCGTTCTTAAAACATGGAGCCGCAGCTCTACTATATTCCCGGACTTTGTCGGACATACATTCGCTGTTCACGACGGCAGAAAGCATGTTCCGGTATATGTTACCGAGGATATGGTAGGTCATAAGCTTGGTGAATTTGCACCGACAAGAACCTTTAAGGGTCATGCCGGATCAAAGACTTCAAATAACGGTAAATAATCAGTCGAAAGGAGTGTATTAACTAATGGAAGCAACGGCAAAGGTAACAAATGTACGCATTGCGCCCCGTAAGGTTCAGATCGTACTTGATTTAATCAGAAACAAGCCTTGCGATGAAGCATTAGCTATTCTCAAGTACACACCCAAGGCTGCGTGTGAACCGCTTGAAAAGCTTTTGAAATCAGCAATGGCAAATGCAGAAAACAAAGACATGGACACATCAAGACTTTACATTTCGTCTTGCCATGTTGACCAAGGTCCCACGCTCAAGAGAATCAGACCGAGAGCTCAGGGCCGTGCATACAGAATTAACAAAAAGACTTCGCACATTTATCTTGTGCTTAAAGAAGCAGAATAAGTGAGGAGGAGGTAATACAATGGGTCAGAAAATAAATCCTACCGGACTTCGTATCGGTGTTATTAAGGATTGGGAGTCGCGTTGGTACTCCGACAAAAAAGATTTCGGCGATACTCTTGTATCGGACGTAAAGCTCCGTAAGTATCTCCTTGAATCACTTGCTCCCGCAGGTGTGCCGAAGGTAGAAATCGAAAGAGACGCGAAGAGAGTTCGTGTCAATATTCATTGCGCAAAGCCCGGTATGGTTATCGGTAAGGGCGGCGCAGAAATCGAAAAGCTCAAAGCTACCTGCAAGCAAATGCTCGGCGGCGACAAAGAGGTTTTCGTAAACATTATTGAAATCAAGCAGCCCGACCTCAACGCTCAGCTCGTTGCAGAGAACATCGCTTCACAGCTTGAAAGAAGAATTTCTTTCAGACGCGCTCTCAAGCAGTCAATCGGCAGAACGATGAAGCTCGGTGCTAAAGGTATTAAGACACAGGTTAGCGGCCGTATCGGCGGTGCGGAAATCGCACGCTCCGAGAGCTATCATGAAGGTACTATCCCGCTTCAGACCATCCGTGCGGATATTGACTACGGCTTTGCAGAGGCAAAGACAACCTACGGTCGTATCGGCGTTAAGGTTTGGATTTACAAAGGTGAGGTTCTTCACGACAGCCGCAAGCCTCGCAAGGAAGGAGGCACAAAATAATGTTGTTACCTAAGAGAGTTAAATACCGCAGAGTTCAGAGAGGTCGTTTGACCGGTACCGCTACAAGAGGTAATAAGGTCAACTACGGTGATTTCGGTCTTGTGTCTCTTGAACCTGCTTGGATTACAGCAAATCAGATCGAAGCTGCCCGTATCGCTATGACAAGATACATCAAGCGTGGCGGTCAGGTTTGGATAAAGATTTTCCCGGATAAGCCCATCACAGAGAAACCTGCCGAGACCCGAATGGGTTCAGGTAAAGGCTCGCCCGAATACTGGGTTGCAGTCGTTAAGCCCGGCAGAGTGATGTTCGAGATTGCAGGCGTTCCGGAGGAGACAGCCCGTGAGGCTATGCGTCTTGCAGCTAACAAGCTTCCCGTTAAGTGCAAGTTTGTTACCAAGGCAGAACAAGAAGAGGATGGTGAGCAATAATGAAAGCAAATGAAATCAAAAAACTCTCCCCCTCAGAGTTGGATGCTAAACTCTTGGAGTTGAAGGACGAGCTTTTCAAGTTACGCTTCCAGCAGGCCATCAACCAACTCGATAATCCAATGCGTATCAGTGCTGTTAAGAAAGATATTGCAAGAGTTAAAACAGTAATCCGTGATATCGAATTACACGGCAACGAAGGCTAAGGAAAGGGAGGACAATCGTAATGAGTGAAAGAAATCTCAGAAAAACTCAGGTTGGTATCGTAACAAGCGATAAAATGGACAAAACTGTAGTTATTTCAATTAAAGACAGAGTTCAGCATCCGCTTTACAAGAAGATCGTCAACCGTACAGTTAAAATCAAGGCTCATGACGAGAACAACCAGTGCGGCGTAGGCGACAAGGTTCTTGTTATGGAAACCCGTCCTCTCTCGAAAGACAAGAGATGGCGTGTTGTAGAAATCATCGAGAAAGCGAAATAATTTTCTAAGGAGGAAATTACTGTGGTACAACAACAGACTTACCTCAAAGTTGCCGATAACACCGGTGCGAAAGAAATTATGTGCATTCGTGTACTCGGTGGTTCAGGCAGAAGGTATGCTAATATAGGCGATGTTATAGTTGCATCTGTCAAAAAAGCAGCACCCGGCGGCGTTGTTAAAAAAGGCGATGTAGTTAAAGCAGTAGTCGTAAGATCGTGCAGCGGTGTTCGCAGAGACGACGGTACTTATATCCGTTTCGACGAAAACGCAGCAGTTTTGATTAAAGATGATAAGACCCCCAGAGGTACTCGTATCTTTGGACCGGTAGCAAGAGAGCTCCGTGATAAGGATTATATGAAAATCCTTTCGCTCGCTCCCGAAGTACTTTAAGGAGGTGCCTGATAATGAATAAGGTTCATGTTAAAACAGGTGATACCGTTGTGGTAATCAACGGCAAAAACCGTGGCAAACAGGGCAAGGTCATGCAGGTAAGCCCTTCTGAAGGTAAGGTTATCGTAGAGGGTGTAAACATGGTAACAAAGCATGTTAAGCCCCGTCAGATGGGTGAGCCCGGCGGACTTATCAAGGCTGAAAGCGCATTGTACGCTGATAAGGTTCAGCTTGTTTGCCCGAAATGCGGCAAGGCTACAAGAGTAGGCCACGCAATCGGCAAAGACAATAAAAAAATGAGAGTTTGCAAGAAGTGCAACGCTCAGTTTGAATAAGGGAGGGACATAACACATGGCAGCAAGACTTAAAGAGATGTACAAGAATGAAGTTGCTCCTGCACTTCAGAAAAAGTTCGGCTACAAGAGCGTTATGCAGATCCCGAAGCTTGACAAGATTATCATTAACGTTGGCTGCGGTGAAGCCAAAGACAACTCAAAGGTTGTAGGCTCCATCATCAACGACCTTTCAATCATCACAGGTCAGAAGCCTGTTGAATGTAAGGCTAAAAAGTCAGTCGCTAACTTCAAAATCCGTGAGGGTATGACAATCGGCGTCAAGGTAACGCTCAGAGGCGACAGAATGTATGAATTTTTAGACAGATTCTTCAATCTCGCACTTCCGAGAGTAAGAGACTTCAGAGGTATCAACCCCAACTCATTTGACGGCAGAGGTAACTACTCAATGGGCGTTAAAGAGCAGTTGATTTTCCCTGAAATTGAGTACGACAAAATCGACGCAGTACGCGGCATGGACATTTGCTTCGTTACAACTGCCAATACAGACGAAGAGGCTCGTGAGCTTTTGACGCTTATGGGTGCTCCGTTCGAGAAATAAGGAGGGATAACAAGTGGCTAAGAAGTCAATGAAGGTTAAGGCGGCAAGAACCGCTAAATACTCAACAAGAGAACACAACAGATGTAAGATCTGCGGTAGGCCGCACGCTTATCTCCGTAAGTACGGTGTATGCCGTATTTGTTTCAGAAAGTTGGCACATGCGGGACAGATCCCCGGCGTTAAGAAAGCAAGCTGGTAATCAAGAGCAATTGCAAAGGAGGCAAAAGTATGCAAATATCCGATACAATCGGCGATATGCTTACAAGAATTCGTAATGCGAATTCAGCAAAGCACGATACCGTTAAGGTTCCTGCATCAAACATGAAAAAGGCAATTGCTCAGATTCTTGTTGATGAAGGATATATCAAAGGATTTAAGGTTGAAGACGACGGCAAGCAGGGCGTTATTGAGATTGAACTCAAGTACGGTCCCAACAAGTCATCGGTAATCACCGGTTTACGCAGAGTTTCTAAGCCCGGTCTGCGTATATACACAGATTGCGAAAATATGCCTAAGGTAATCAAAGGCCTCGGTATCGCAATTCTTTCCACATCAAAGGGCGTTATGACAGACAAGGACGCACGCAAAGCCAATGTAGGCGGCGAAGTTCTTGCGTTTGTTTGGTAAGGAGGTTACAGTATGTCAAGAATCGGCAGACAGCCCATCGCTGTTCCTGCAGGCGTTGATGTTAAAATCGACGGCAGTACTGTTACCGTAAAGGGACCGAAAGGTACTCTTACCAAGACAGTACACAGCAATATGAATGTTGCTATGGAAAACGGCGAAATTAAAGTTACTCGTCCCGACGAGTCTAATCTTAACAAATCACTTCACGGACTTACCCGTACACTTATCCACAATATGGTAATCGGTGTTACAGAGGGTTATTCCAAGGAGCTTGAAGTTAACGGCGTAGGTTACCGTGCAGCTAAGCAGGGCAAGGATCTTGTCCTTAACATCGGCTATTCGCATCAGGTAATCGTACCCGAAACCGACGGAATTTCAATTGAGGTTCCCAGTCCCAACAAAATCGTTATTTCCGGTCCCGACAAGCAGATGGTCGGACAGTTCGCAGCAGAAGTACGCGAGAAGCGTCCCCCCGAGCCCTACAAAGGCAAAGGTATCAAGTATGCTGACGAGCATATCCGTCGTAAAGAAGGTAAAGCCGGTAAAGGCGGAAAATAATAAAAGGAGTGTATTTACATGGTTAGTAGGCCTGATAGCAATAAGGCAAGACTTAAACGCCACACAAGAGTTCGCTCTAAGGTTTCCGGCACTGCCGAGTGCCCCCGCCTTGATGTTTTCCGCTCTCTTCAGAACATCTACGCTCAGTTGATCGACGACACAACAGGCACAACGCTTGTTTCTGCGTCAACGGTTGAGAAGGAGTTCAAGGAGTACGGCGGAAACAAAGATGCTGCTCGTGCAGTTGGCAAGAAATTAGCAGAAAGAGCCCTCGAGAAGAACATCAAGGATGTTGTATTCGACAGAGGCGGTTATGTATATCACGGCAGAGTTCAGGAACTCGCTGAAGGCGCTCGCGAGGGCGGACTTAACTTCTAAGAAAGGAGAACAGAAAAATGGCAAACAAAATTGATGCTTCAACAATGGAATTACAGGAAAAAGTTATTACGATCAACCGTGTTTCCAAGACTGTTAAGGGCGGCCGTATCTTTAAGTTCTCCGCATTAGTAGTTGTTGGCGACGGTAACGGAACAGTAGGCTTCGGTATCGGTAAATCGGGTGAAGTTCCGGACGCTATCCGCAAGGGTATCGAGGACGCTAAGAAAAACCTTATTAAGGTTGCTCTTAAAGGCACAACGATTCCTCACGAGGTTGTCGGTAAGTTCGGCGCAGGCGTAGTTCTTATGAAACCCGCTGCTCCCGGTACCGGCGTTATCGCAGGCGGTCCCGTTCGTGCGGTTGTTGAGACGGTAGGCATTAAGGACATTCGTTCCAAGGCTCTTCGTTCAAACAATCCCTGCAATGTAGTTAGAGCTACAATCGACGGACTTTCACAGCTGCGCAATGTTGATGAGGTTGCAGCTGTCCGCGGTAAGTCCGTAAATGAAATTTTAGGATAAGGAGTGTGTGAAAATGGCTAATTTAACAGTAACTCTTAAAAAGAGTCTTATCGGTTCCAAGAAAGACCAGATTGCCACAGCACATGCACTCGGTCTCAGAAAAATCGGGGACAAGGCAGTTCAGCCTGATAACCCTCAGACTCAGGGTAAGATTAAGAAAATTTCTCATCTTATCGATGTAACAGAAGGCTAAGGAGGTGCGAAGTATGAAATTGCACGAACTCTCACCGGCTGAAGGCTCAAAGAAGAGCGTTAAGCGTATCGGTCGCGGTCCCGCATCGGGTCAGGGTAAAACCGCCGGTAAAGGTCATAAGGGTCAGAAAGCCCGTGCAGGCAGAGGTATGCGTCCCGGTTTTGAAGGCGGTCAGATGCCTTTGCAGAGAAGAATTCCCAAGCGTGGATTCAACAACATTTTCGCTAAGGAAATTGCAACAGTAAACGTATCGGCTCTCGACAAGACATTTGAAGACGGCGCAACAGTTGATATTGAAGCACTTATCAATGCAGGTCTTATCAAAAAAGCTCTTGACGGAGTAAAAATACTCGGAAACGGTGAAATCAGCAAAAAGCTTACTGTTAAGGTTAATGCTTATTCCGATTCGGCTAAGCAGAAAATCGAAGCAGCCGGCGGAAAGGCTGAGGTGATCTGAAGTGATTCAAACACTTATCAATGCATGGAAGGTCGCAGATCTTCGTAAAAAGATTCTTTATACGGCATTCATCATTCTTGTGTTCAGAATTGGTGCGGCTATTCCGGTTCCGTTTGTTGAAATCGGCAGCGGACTTATTACGGACGCTGAAGCCAATAACTTTATGACTTATCTCAGCATGATGACAGGTGATGCGTTCAACTACGGTACACTTTTCGCAATGTCGATTACTCCGTACATCAACGCATCGATCATCATTCAGCTTCTTACAGTTGCGATTCCCGCACTTGAGAGGCTCGCAAAGGAAGGCGAAGAGGGCAGAAAGAAACTTTCTTCAATCACCCGTTATACTTCGGTTGCCCTTGCACTTATGCAAAGTACCGCTTATTTCTTCTATATCCGTTCACGCGGCTATCTTACGACAGACGCAAGCGGTGCGAATTATACAGGCTTCTGGGCTGTGTTCCAGGCAATAGCGGTTATCCTCTGCTATACGGCAGGTTCGACATTTATTATGTGGCTCGGCGAGCAGATAAACGAAAAGGGTATCGGTAACGGTATTTCAATTATACTTTTCGCAGGTATCGTTTCGAGAATGCCCACTACGATTTACAACCTTTATACCTATATGGATAAGGGCGGCGCATATTTCGCAATCGTTCCGATAGCGGCGGTTTCACTTATTCTTATGGTTGCGTTCATCGTTTGGATGGACAATGCCGAGAGAAGAATTCCCGTTCAGTACGCAAAGAGAGTCGTAGGACGCAAGATGTACGGCGGACAGAACACTCATATGCCCATCAAGGTAAATATGTGCGGCGTTCTCCCGATTATCTTCGCTTCTTCAATCCTCTCGTTGCCCCCCACAATTCAGATGTTCGTAACTGTTAAAGAGGACGGCTTCTGGGAAGGCTTCTTCAAAATCTTTGAATCAACGCATTGGGCATACGGAATTATGTACTTTGTATTGATCATATTCTTCGCATATTTCTATGCGGCAATTCAGTACAATCCTATTGAAATGGCAAACAACATCCGTAAAAACAGCGGCGCTATCCCCGGCATTCGTCCCGGTAAGCCCACTTCGGATTATATCACCAAGGTGTTGTCAAGACTTACACTTGTAGGAGCATTGCTTCTCTCTGTTGTAGCGCTTTACCCGATACTCTTCTCACAGATTACGGGTGCGTTCAAGCATCAGGTAAGCCTTTCACTCGGCGGTACCTCGGTAATCATCCTGGTAGGCGTTGCTCTTGAAACTGTCAAGCAGCTCGAAAGCCAGATGATGATGCGTCATTACAAGGGATTCCTTGATTAAAAGAAAAGGAGATTGTTATGAACCTTATACTTTTAGGTGCTCCCGGAGCAGGCAAAGGTACGCAGGCTGAAAAAATCTGCGAAAAGCTTTCGATTCCCGCTGTATCGACAGGCAACATTTTGCGTGAAGCTATGGCAAACGGAACCGAAATGGGACTCAAAGCAAAATCCTTTATCGATGCCGGTGCTCTCGTCCCGGACGAGGTGGTTATCGGTATAATCGACGAAAGACTTAAAGAAGACGACTGCAAAAACGGTTTTATTCTTGACGGCTTTCCGAGAACAATTCCGCAGGCAGAAGCGCTTGATAAGATGAATGTCAGAATTGACAGAGTTATCGATATCGAGGTTCCCGATGAGAAGATTGCTGCAAGGCTTTCGGGCAGACGCGTATGCTTGAAGTGCGGCGCAACATATCACACTCAGTACAAGAAGCCTCAGGTTGACGGCGTGTGCGATGCGTGCGGAGACAATTTAGTTCAGCGTAAAGACGATATGCCCGAGACGGTTCTCGATAGACTGAACACATATCATCAGCAGACAGAACCGTTGAAGGATTACTATGAGAAGAAGGGTATTCTTCGCATAGTTGAAGGTCAGGAAGAGGTAGCCGATACTACCGCTCTCACCTTCAAAGCATTGGAGGATTAAGCATGATAGTGCTCAAAACCGCAAGAGAGTTGGAGCTCATTCACAAAGCATGTATAATCTCTGCGGAGGCATTACAAGTGGCAGGCGAGGCTGTCAGACCGGGTATAACGACCTGGGAAATTGACAAAATTGCATATGACTATATAAAGAAGCAGGGCGCAGAACCCAATTTCCTGCATTTGTACGGTTTTCCTGCCACGGCATGCATTTCCATAAATGATGAGGTCATTCACGGTATTCCGAGCAAGAAGAGAGTCATTAAGGAAGGCGACATAGTCAGCATTGACTTGGGAGCCAAAATCGATGGCTATAACGGCGACAATGCTGCCACATTTGCGGCGGGTAAAGTATCCGAAAGCGCAAAGCGGCTGTGCGATGTGACTGAGAAAAGCCTTTATTTGGGCATTGAACAGGCAATCGTAGGCAACAGACTCGGCGATATAGGCTCGACAATCCAGACTTACTGTGAGGAAAACGGTTACGGTGTCGTGCGAGAGTATACCGGTCACGGCGTCGGAGCCAAGCTCCACGAAGACCCCAGCGTACCGAATTTCGGAACTCCCGGAAGGGGAGCACGCCTGTTGCCGGGAATGGTAATTGCGATTGAGCCCATGATTACAGAGGGCGACAAAGCAATAAAACAGTTACCCGACGGCTGGACGGTAAAGACCAAAGACGGTAAGCTTGCAGCTCACTTCGAGCACACGATAGCGATTACGAAAAACGGACCCAAGATACTGACTAAGCTTGATTAAGGGTGAGGTTATGGAACTTGTTAAAGGCTCGGTTGCAATATCGCTCAGAGGACGGGATAAAGGCGTTCTTCTGTGTGTTATCGGAACAAGCGAGAACAGGGTATGGGTGTGCGACGGAAAACACAGCAGGCTTTCAAAGCCGAAGCTGAAAAATCCGAAGCATATCAGACCTTTGGACAAGAAACTGTCTGAGGAGCAAACCGCTTCAGATAAGTCAATAAGAAAAGCGTTAAAGCAAATTTCGGAGGCTTGAATATGTCAAAACAGGATATGATAGAAATTGAAGGTACAGTCGTTGAAGCATTACCGAACGCAGTGTTTCAGGTAGAGCTTGAAAACGGACACAAAATTACGGCTCATATCTCGGGAAAATTGAGAATGAACTTTATCAGAATTCTTCCCGGCGATAAGGTTACGGTTGAGATGTCGCCTTACGACCTGACCAGAGGCCGTATTACATGGCGATCAAAGTAAGAAAAGAAACTACTTTTATTAGGAGGTATTCAAATGAAAGTCAGACCTTCTGTCAAAAAAATATGCGATAAGTGCAAGGTTATCAAGCGCAAGGGTAAAGTCATGGTTATCTGTGAGAACCCCAAGCACAAGCAGCGTCAGGGCTGATTAAAGTTTCGGCTGTATCGTTGTTAAAGATCTAAACAACGATATTGTGCTTATCCAAAGACAAAGTTAGGGCTCTTATGCCCACAGATTAAAACGGAGGTACAACTCTATGGCACGTATTTCAGGTGTTGATTTACCGAGAGATAAGAGAGTCGAAATCGGCCTCACATACATCTACGGTATCGGCAGAAAAACTGCAAGCGACATTATTGCCGCAACAGGCGTTAATCCTGACACAAGAGTCAAGGACTTAACTGAAGAAGATGTAGCAAAGTTGCGTGAATACATTGAACACAATGTAAAGGTTGAAGGTGATCTTCGCCGTGACACAGCTTTCGACATTAAGAGATTGGTAGAAATCGGTTGCTACCGCGGTATCCGTCATCGTAAGGGTCTCCCCGTAAGAGGACAGACATCCAAGAACAATGCGCGTACACGCAAGGGTCCGAAGAAGACAATCGCTAACAAGAAGAAGTAAGAGGAGGGATTTGTAAATGGCTACCAAAGCAACAGCTAAAAAGGGCGCTTCCCGTAAACGCCGTGAAAAGAAGAACATTGAAAAAGGTGCAGCTCATATTCAATCCACCTTCAACAACACAATAGTTACAATCACCGATGTACAGGGCAATGCGGTTTCTTGGGCTTCGGCAGGCGAAATGGGATTCAGAGGTTCTAAGAAATCTACTCCTTTCGCAGCTCAGACAGCAGCAGAGACAGCAGCTAAGGTTGCAGTTGACCACGGTATGAAGACTATTGAAGTTTATGTCAAGGGACCGGGTTCAGGACGCGAAGCAGCAATCCGCGCTTTGCAGACCGCAGGACTTGAAGTAACAATGATTAAGGATGTTACTCCCATTCCGCACAACGGTTGCCGCCCGCCCAAGAGAAGAAGAGTATAACGGAGGTGTAATTTATGGCTAGATATACCGGTGCGGTTTGTAAATTGTGCCGTCGTGAGGGCAAGAAGCTTTTCCTCAAGGGTGACCGCTGCTACACAGGCAAGTGCTCACTTGAGCGTCGCAGCTATGCTCCCGGACAGCATGGACAGAGCCGCAAAAAGAATTCTGAATACGGTTTGCAGCTTCGCGCTAAGCAGACAGCTAAGCGTTATTACGGTATTCAGGAAGGACAGTTCCACAAGTATTTCCTTATGGCTGAACGCCGTCAGGGTCAGGCAGGTGAAAACCTTTTGAGAATCTGCGAGAGCAGACTTGATAACGCTGTTTATCTTCTCGGATGGGCTTCATCAAGAGCCGAAGCAAGACAGTTGGTAACTCACGGACATTACAAAGTAAACGGCAAGAAAGTTGACATTCCGTCATACCTTCTTAAAGCAGGCGATGTAATTTCTATCAAGGAAAAGAGCCGTGACAGCGAAAAGATCAAAGCAGTTATCGAAGCAAATGCAGCTCGTCCCGTTCCCGAGTGGCTCGAGAAGAATGCAGACGCTTTTGAGGGTAAGGTAGCAGCTCTTCCCACCAGAGAGCAGATTGAAGTTCCGGTTGAGGAACACCTTATCGTCGAGCTCTATTCTAAATAATAGAGTTTACTGTTAGACAAAATATTTATTATTCGGTTCGGATTTTCCGACCATATAGGAGGCTTTTGAATGATAGGAATTGATAAGCCCAGCATTGAAGCACTCGATTTGACAGAAGACGGTACTTACGGCAAGTTCGTAATGGAACCGTTGGAAAGAGGCTACGGCACAACGATCGGTAACAGCCTTCGTCGCGTATTGCTTTCTTCACTTCCCGGTTATGCAATTACATCGGTTAAGATTGACGGTGTTCTTCATGAGTTCTCAACAGTTGAGGGCGTTAAGGAAGATGTTACCGAAATAGTTCTTAACCTTAAAGGCGTAATCCTTAAAATGCACGATGAGGGTCCGAAGACTCTTTACATCGACGCAAGCGGAAAATGTGAAGTTACCGCAGGCGACATCAAGGCTGACTCGGATGTTGAAATTCTCAACCCCGATCATCATATCGCTACTCTTTCGGACGGCGCATCTCTCGTTATGGAGATGACAGCCGACAAGGGCAGAGGATATGTATCTGCTGACAGAAATAAGCAGATGATGCAGCCTGTTATCGGTGTTATTGCAATCGACTCAATTTATACACCTGTGTTGAAAGTAAACTACACGGTTGAAAATACCCGTGTCGGTCAGATTACCGACTACGATAAGCTCACACTTGAAGCATGGACCGACGGCACTATTTCCGCTAAGGAAGCTGTTTCGTTCGGCGCTAAAATTCTTAACGAGCATCTCAATCTCTTTATCGGTCTTTCGGATGAGGCTGCAACAGGTCCTATCCTTATCGATAAGAAAGAGGATAGCAATGTTAAGACTCTCGAAATGACGATTGAAGAACTTGATCTTTCCGTTCGTTCATTTAACTGCTTGAAGAGAGCCGGTATCAACACGGTTGAAGACTTGATAAGCAAAACTGAAGAAGATATGATGAAAGTGAGAAACCTTGGCAGAAAATCTCTTGACGAGGTTGTTGCAAAGCTCGAATCACTTGGCTTCACTCTTCACCACGACGACGAATAAAAGGAGTGATATTAAATGCCCGGTACAAGAAAACTCGGCAGAACTACCGATCACCGCAGAGCTATGCTCAGAGGCTTGGTAACATATCTGTTTGAAAACGGCAAGGTTGAAACAACTGTTACAAGGGCTAAGGAAGTCCGTGCAATGGCTGAAAAAATGATCACTATTGCTAAAGAGGGCTCTTTGCACTCAAGAAGACAGGTTCTTGCATACGTTACTAAAGAGGACGTTGTTAAGAAGTTGTTCGACGAGATTGCACCCAAGTATCAGGATGTTAAAGGCGGATATACCCGTATTATAAAGACAGGCGCACGCAGAGGCGACGCAGCTGAAATGGCAATCATTGAGCTTGTTGAGCCAAAGGTTGCAGAAGAAAAGCCTGTTAAGAAGACAGCGGCTAAGGCTGCTAAGAAGACTGCTTCGACAAAGAAAGCTGCTCCTGCAAAGGAAGAAGCTCCCAAGGCTGAAGCACCCGCAGAAGCTAAAGAAGAAGCAACTGCTGAATAATTTTACGGTTATTCAAGCCCCGTCAAGCGACGGGGCTGTTTTTTACCCAACTTCTTCTTGATTTTTTTACTGTTGTAAATTATAATAGACAATGTATATTTATAGTAGAAGGTGAACGCAAGGTGCAGAAAAGAATAGAGAGAAATTACGATTTCGCCAAGTCCGAGCAGGAAGTAATTGATTTCTGGAAAGAAAACGATATTTTCAAAAAGGCTGTTGCGAAAAATGATGTAAATACAAAGAATTATGTGTTTTACGATGGGCCTCCCACCGCTAACGGCAAGCCGCATATCGGACATGTCCTTACAAGGGTTGTCAAGGATGTTATTCCGAGATATAAAACCATGCAGGGCTACCATGTTGAGAGGAAAGCAGGCTGGGACACTCACGGACTTCCCGTTGAGCTTGAGGTTGAAAAGCAGATTCACACAAACGGCAAGGCTGATATTGAGGCTTTCGGCGTAGAGCCGTTTATCCAGAAATGCCGTGAGAGCGTTTGGACCTATAAGGACCTTTGGGAAAAGATGTCCGAGAGAGTCGGCTATTGGTGCGATTTTGAGCACCCGTATATCACATACACGAACAACTACATTGAGTCGGTATGGTGGGGACTTAAAGAGCTCGATAAAAAAGGTCTTATTTATAAAGGCTTCAGGGTTTCGCCCTATTGCCCGAGATGCTCGACCGCTCTGAGCTCGCACGAGGTTGCACAGGGTTATAAGAACATCAAGACAGAGTCTGTTTTCGTAAGATTCAAATGCAAGGATGAGGAAAACACTTACTTTGCGGTTTGGACAACAACTCCGTGGACGCTTTCGTCAAATGTTGCGCTTTGCGTAAACGAAAAGTTTGAATATTCAAAGGTAAAGGTTGACGGCGAGTATTATTACATCGCAACAGAGCTTGCGGGCGACCTTTTCGGCGAGAATTACGAAACTGTCGAAAAGTATAAAGGCTCGGACCTTGTCGGCAAGGAATATGAGCCGATATACACCTTTGTTGTCGGCACATTTAAGGAAAAGGCGTTCTATGTAATCGCCGACGACTATGTATCGCTTGACGCAGGTACGGGTATCGTTCATATCGCTCCCGCTTTCGGTGAGGACGACTCACGAGTAGGCAAGGCAAACAACCTGCCCTGCGTTAAACCCGTTGACTATGCAGGCAAATTTACCGACATTTGCGGAAAATATGCAGGCAAGCTTGTATTTGACGCAAACGATGAAATTATAAAAGAGCTTATCGACAATAAGGTTATACTTAAAGTCAAAAAGATTGAGCACAGCTATCCTCATTGCTGGCGCTGCAACAGCCCGCTTATCTATTATGCTAAGGATTCGTGGTTCATTGCAATGTCAACGCTCCGAGATGAGCTTGTTGCGGACAACAGAAGCGTAAACTGGTTCCCCGAGAACTTCAAAGAGGGCAGAATGGGCAACTTCGTTTCGAATGTTATCGACTGGGCTGTTTCGAGAGACAGATATTGGGGTACTCCGCTTCCGATTTGGGTGTGCGAGGAGTGCGGTCACAAGCATGTTGTCGGTTCTGTTGCAGAGCTTGTTGAGCTCACGGGCGCAGACCCCGACATTGACCTTCATAAGCCGATGGTTGACCGTCTCACAATGACCTGCCCCGAGTGCGGACATACAATGCACCGTACTCCCGAGGTTTGCGACTGTTGGATAGACTCGGGCTCAATGCCTTATGCACAGCACCATTATCCGTTTGAAAACCAGGATATTTTCAAGCAGCAGTTCCCGGCTGATTTCATCAGTGAGGGCAGTGACCAGTCAAGAGGTTGGTTCTATGCTTTGCAGGCGCTTTCAACCGCAATTTTCGGCAAATCGCCGTACAAGAACTGTATCGCTCTCGGACTTGTAAACGACGAAAACGGCATTAAGATGTCAAAGCATATCGGCAATGTCGTTGACCCGTGGGAGGTTCTTGACGAATTCGGTTCGGACGCTACAAGACTTTATTTCTGCATTGCGAACGCTCCGTGGATTTCAACCTCGTTCAACAAGCAGACGCTTGCACAGTTCCAGAACAGATTTATCGGCACAATGTGGGCTTCCGTTTATTTCTATTCGCTTTACAGCGAGATTGACGGCTTTGACCCGAGCAAATATAACATTGACGACTGCAAGCTTCGTTCAATCGACGAATGGGTGCTTTCAAGAGTAAATTCGCTTGTTAAAAAGGTTACTCACGAGTTTGATTCATATCATATCTTCGAGGCTACAAGAGCAATGGAAAGCTTTATCGACGAGCTTTCAAACTGGTATATCAGGCGTAACCGCCGCCGTTTCTTCAATTCGGAGCTTACCGAGGATAAGATTGCGGCATATATGACCCTCTACACTGTTCTTGACACTCTCACAAGAGTTGTTGCTCCCGTAACGCCCTTCGTTGCGGAGACTATGTATCAGGGACTTGTTACAAGATATTTCCCCGACGCACCCGAAAGCGTTCATCTCGCTTCATTCCCGCAGTTCAGATCCGATTGGGACAAGCCCGAGCTTGAACAGCAGATGGAGGTTTCCTATAAGGCGGTTGAAATCGGCAGAAAGCTCCGTGAGCTTGTTCATATCCGTAACCGTCAGCCGTTGAGCCAGTGCATTGTCAAAATTGACAACGGCATTACGCTTAAAGACGAAGAGCTTAACACCATTGCGGAAGAGCTGAATGTTGACGAGGTTCTTACGGACTTTGACACGCAGAGCCTTATCTGCTATGAGATCAAGCCGCAGCTTAAAACTCTCGGACCGAAATACGGCAGACATTTGAAGGCTATCGGCGAGTATTTCAATGTAGAAAGGAACACTGAGATTATAAACACCATCAAGGCTGACGGCGTTTATAAGACCGAAATTGACGGCGCAGAGATTGAGCTTACAATGGACGACCTCCTTGTTACCGAAAAGGCGAAAGAGGGCTACATTGCCGAGACGAATTACGGCGTAACGGTAATTCTCAACACGATGCTTAATGACTCTCTTATTGAGAGAGGCTCTGTCAGAGAGTTCATTTCAAAGGTTCAGAATCTTCGTAAGTCGAGCGGCTTCGAGGTAACCGACCACATTGAAATCACGGCTTCTTCGGACGAGTATATTACGGATGTAATCACACGCAATGTTGACTTCATCAAGTCGGAGCTTCTTTGCGACAGCCTTACCTTTGCGGACGGCGGCGCAAACGAGTTCAAGATTGACGACCACATGGTTGCGGTTGACCTTAAAAAGCATAACATTATAGGCAATTAAAGACACGCCCCGAACGGAAATTTTTCGTTCGGGGCGTGAAACTTTTTGTGCTGCCCAATATTGGAACGCACAACCCGTAGGGGCGAACTGCGATCGCCCGCTTTTAATGTCAGCAGAATTTGACGGGCGACCGCAGGTTGCCCCTACAGGTCGTGCATAAAAACAATGCCCTGTCAGCCATAAATTGCGATAAATCAACAACAATTCAACGGCGGGAGCAAGCCCCCCGCCCTACCCGATATTGAAATGCACAGCGCATAGGGACAGGGCTTGCCCCTGTCCGCAATAATTTATATATAAAAACATTCACGGACAGCCCCAAGGGCTGTCCCTACGGTTGTATATAAAATATGCTTTGATTGTGCGTCCGATTTTTGAATTTGTTTGTCTGTGATGGTTTATGACAGAATTGTCTCAAAAAACATATGCTTTTGTATGGGGAGCGTCAATGACGTTTCCCTAGTTTTTTGTAAAATAAAAGGCTTCGGTTTTCCGAAGCCTTTTTGTTATGCAGTTATTCAAATAAATCTTCAATCGGAACATTCAAAGCTTTTGCTATAAGATAAACCTCCTTGTCGGACGCAAGGCGTATCTGTCCTTCAAGCTTGGAATAGCTTGTGGGGTTGATGTCGAGACCCATAACCTGAAGCTTTGAAATGAAATCCTTTTGTTTATAACCGTTGTTTTTCCTTAATCTTTCTACATTTTTGCCTATTATATTCACATCGCCGTATTCCTTTTTGCGTTGCTTCATTATATCAGCTCCAATACAATTCATATATGAATTATATTGCGTATTCATATCCTCAAAATTCCGCAACGGAATTATATTGACAAAATTCCGAAGCGGAAGTATAATAAAATTGTCCCATTGTATAATTATCACAACAAAACAATTTTTATCCGCAGCATCAAAAATTAACGGCGTTGCCGTGGGAGGTTAAAATGAAAAAGACAAAGAAAATCATCTCGCTACTGTTATCTGTTCTGATGATAATAACGGCTTTGCCACTGACTGCGGTAAATTCCTTTGCCGAAGCTCCGACAAGCGGTACAACGGGCGATTGCACTTGGTCGCTTGACGGTACGGTTTTAACCGTCACCGGTAACGGTGCGACAGGAGATTTCCGTGGTTTTTCTAAAGCATGGAAAAAATCAATTACAGAAGTAATTATTGAAGATGGAGTAACAAGCATAGGAGCCGCTACTTTTTATGACTTTGCCTCGATTACAAGCATAACAATTCCCGATAAAGTAACGAGTATAGGGCTTTCTGCGTTTTACGGTTGTACTTCGCTTGCAAGTGTAACAATTCCCGATAGCGTAATGAGTATAGGAAATTATGCATTTTGCGGTTGCACTTCGCTTACAAGCGTAATAATTCCCGACAGCGTAACGATTATAGGTCTTTATGCTTTTCGTGATTGCACATCACTTACAAGTGTATCGATCCCCTATAGTGTAACAACTATAGGCGAACATGCGTTTATGGGATGCAGTTCACTTGTAAACGCGACTATATCGAACGGGATAACCGGTATAGGAGATTGTGCTTTTTATGATTGTACATCACTTGCAAATATATCAATCCCCGATAGCGTAATAAGTATAGGCGTAAGTGCATTTTATAATACGGCGGATTACAACAATGCTTCAAATTGGGAAAACGGAGAATTATATATTGATAATTGCTTGATGGACGCAACAAGCGAAATTACCGATGCAGAAATTAGAGAGGGAACAAGACTTATAGCCGATTATGTATTCGGCAGCTGCAAATTACTCGAAAGTGTCATCATCCCCGACAGTATAACAAGTATAAGCAATTCTGCATTCAGATATTGTAAATCACTTACAAGCGTTACCATCCCCGATAGTGTAACGGATATAGGTATTTTTGCGTTTTCCGGTTGTACATCGCTTACAAGCATAATAATTCCCGACAGCGTAACAAGTATCGGGAACGGTGCTTTTGAGAATTGCAAATCACTCGAGAGCGTTATTATAGGCGATAGCGTAACAAGTATAGATAATTCGGCGTTTGAAAGCTGCACATCGCTCAAAAGCGTAACAATCCCGGGCAGCGTGAAAAGTATGGGCTATTATGCGTTCAAAAATTGCACTTCACTTGAAAGCGTTGTTATCAATAACGGTGTAGCAAACATAGGGGTTTCTGCATTTGACGGCTGTACCTCGCTTACAAGCGTAACCGTCCCCGACAGTGTAACAAGTATAGGCGATGCGGCGTTCAGAAATTGTACCTCGCTTACAAGCATAATAATTCCCGACAGTGTAACAAACTTAGGCAGTTTTATATTTGAAAATTGCGATAATTTGAAGATTACAACGCCTTGCAATTCTTGTGCGAGCAAAAGATATGAAAAAACACTGCTTAATTTAGTTCATGACTTTTCAGAAAATTTCACAATAGATAAAGAGCCCACATGTACAGAAACAGGCTCGGTGTCAAGACATTGTTCCCGCTGCAACGGAATAACAGATGTAACCGAAATTGCGGCACTCAATCACGATTTCTCAGATGTATTTACAATAGATGAAGAGCCCACATGTACGGAAACAGGTTGGGCATCAAGACATTGCTCCCGTTGCGATGAAATAACGGATATAATTGAAATTGAGATGGTAGATCATAATTTCGGAGAGTGGGTAGTAACTCAAGAGCCGACGGTCTCATCTTCCGGCACAAAAACCCGCACATGTTCAATGTGCGGAAAAGCAGAAACCGAATCAATTCCGAAACTTGTTCCCGATTTTCCGGATGTTTCGGAAAACGAATGGTATTATGAAGCGATTGTCTTTAATGCCGAAAAAGGCTATTTTCACGGTTACGCTAACGGATATTTCGGCCCCGGCAACAATATTCAGAGACAGGATTTTGTAGTTGTTCTTTCAAAGATTGCGGGTGCCGACCTTTCGGCGTATGCAGGACAGAACGGCGGCTTCTCGGATGTTCCGACCAATGATTATTATTCCGCTGCGGTAGCATGGGCTAAAGACAATCACATTCTTTCGGGCTATGAAAACGGCTTGTTCGGCGTAGGCGACCCGATAACAAGGGAGCAGGCTTGTGTGATTTTCTTTAATTACATTACAGGTTATTGTGATATGGGCGTCGGCAGTTCAAGTGCACCCGAGGAGATTTGTTCAAGGTACCCCGACGGCGGCGCAGTCAGCGATTGGGCAAGAACAGCTGTTGCTTGGGCGGCAGAAAACCACATTGTCGGCGGCAACGGCAGACTTAACCCCGCAGGCAATGCCAACAGAGCAGAAATGGCACAGATTATTATGAATATGTCGCTTAACGGCATACTGTAATTTGTAACAAATTAGCACATTAAACAAACCCGCCCCGAACGGTAAACCCGTTCGGGGCGTGAAATTTATGTGTATCCGTAGGAACAGAGGTTACCCCTGTCCGCGTTGTGCGTTGATTTTATTTGATATTGAATAATTCCCTTGCGTTTTTGTCGGTTGCGTCAAGTAAAGCTTGAACATCGGTGTTTCGCACCTCTGCGATTTTCTGTGCGGTATATGGGATTAAAAGCGAGGTGCAGCGCTTGCCTCTGAATGGTACTGGCGACATATACGGTGCGTCCGTTTCGAGCACAAGCCTGTCCTCGGGTACGATTTTTGCAACTTCAACGGGCTTTACGGCATTTTTGAAGGTTACCGCTCCGCCGAGTCCGATATACATACCCAGCTTTAGAATCTCTTTTGCCGTCTCGACACTTCCCGTAAAGCAATGCAAAACACCTTTCGGCTTTAGCTCTTTGAGAATATTAAGCGTGTCCTCGTGTGCCTCTCTGTCGTGAACGATAACGGGCAAATCGAGCTCGTTGGCAAGCCTTATCTGCTCACGGAATATCTTTATCTGCAAGTCCCTTGTCTCTTTTTCATAGTGATAATCAAGTCCGATTTCGCCTATTGCAACGACTTTTTTATCCTGTGCGAGCGCTTTAATTGCTTCAAGATAATTATCGGTCAAATCCTCGGTGTTGAGGCCGTGGTAGCCGACAGCCGCATAGATAAACCCGTATTTATGTGCGAGCTCAATGTTTCTTTTTGAGCTTTCCTCATTTACGCCGCAGGAGACAACGCCGTTTATTCCGCTGTCGGGAAAAGCGGACAAAAGCCCTTCAAGGTCATCCTGAAAGGCTTCGTCATCATAGTGTGCGTGTGTGTCAAAAATATTTCTGTACATTATCTTATCTTTGAGCCGTTGGGAACGGACGGGTCAATGAAAACGACCTTTACATCGTCCTCGCCTGCGTCCGCAGCAAGAATCATGCCCTGACTTTCGACTCCGCAAAGCATAGCCGATTTAAGGTTTGAAACGACAATTACTTTTTTGCCGACAAGGTCGTCGGGAGAATACCACTTGGCAATTCCGCTTGCAACAGTTCTGTCCGTTCCACTTCCGTCGTCAAGAGTGAGCTTGAGAAGCTTCTTCGCTCTCTTTACAGGTTCGCAAGCCGTAACCTCTGCGACTTTCAGCTCAACCTTTGCGAAATCCTCAATTCCTATCTTCGCAACGCCTTTTATTTCCTCAATAGTCTGTTTTTCCGCTTTCTGCTGTTCCTCTTGCTTTGCAACAAGCTCCGCAATAAGCTTTTCCGCGTCTATTCTTGAGAAAAGGACTTTAGGCTCTCCGACTGCTTCGCCGACTTTAAGTCCGCCGAAGGTAAGAAGTGAGTCATAGTCCGTAACATCCGTGTTGAGCTGAGCAAGGATTTCCTTTGAGGTGTCGGGCATATAGGGCTTTAACAGAATTGCAAGGTAACGGATACCCTCAAGTAGATTGTAAAGCACTGCGCCGAGCCTTGCTTTTTTGCTTTCGTCCTTTGCAAGAGCCCACGGCATGGTTTCGTCGATATATTTGTTAAGGCGCCTTGCGAGAGTGAGAATACACTCAATGCTGTCGGCAATTTTGTACTCATTGAAGCATTTGTCAACATCCGAAAGGGTCTTGACAGCAAGGGACTTAATTTCCTCATCAAGCGGCTCTGCGGTATCGTTCGGCTGAATTACGCCGCCGAAATACTTTTTCTGCATTGCAATCGTACGGTTTACAAGGTTGCCTATGGTGTTGGCAAGATCCGAATTGTAGCGCTCGATAAGCGTTTCATAGGTTATTGAACCGTCCGAAGCGTGGGGCATCTCGGAAAGAAGATAATATCTTACCGCATCAACGCCGAATACCTTGATTAAATCCTCCGCATAGATAACATTTCCCTTTGACTTTGACATCTTGTCCTCGCCGAACAGAAGCCACGGATGGCCGTAAACCTGCTTCGGCAGGGGCTCGCCGAGAGCCATAAGCATAATCGGCCAGTATATGGTATGGAATCTTACAATGTCCTTACCTATGATATGAACATCGGCAGGCCAGTACTTTTTGTACTGCTCGGAGCTGCCGTCGGGGTCATAGCCGAGAGCCGTGATATAGTTTGAAAGTGCGTCTATCCAAACATATATAACATGCTTGTCGTCAAATGTGACAGGTATACCCCATTTGAAAGAGGTTCTTGAAACGCACAAATCCTGAAGTCCGGGACGGATAAAGTTATTGAGCATTTCGTTCTTTCTCGATTCGGGATAAATAAAATTCTCGTTTGATTCGATATATTCTTCAAGCTGCTTCTGATATTTTGAAAGCTTGAGGAAATAAGCCTCCTCCTTTGCTTTCTTGACCTCTCTGTGGCAGTCGGGGCAGCAGCCGTTTTCGTCAAGCTGACTTTCCGTCCAGAAGCTCTCACACGGTGTGCAGTACATTCCCTCGTACTCGCTCTTGTAGATGTCGCCCTGATCATAAAGCTTTTTGAAAATTTTCTGAACCGCTTTTTCGTGATAGTCGTCGGTGGTTCTGATGAATTTATCGTAGGTCGTGTTGAGGCTGTCGCAGATTTCACGGATTTCGCCCGCTACCGTATCGACATACTGTTTGGGAGTAACTCCCGCCTCTTTCGCATATTCTTCAATCTTCTGTCCGTGCTCGTCGGTACCTGTCAGGAAGAACACATCGTAGCCGAGCATTCGTTTGTACCTCGCAATGGCGTCGGTCAAAACGATTTCGTAAGAATTGCCGATATGCGGCTTTCTTGATGTGTAGGCGATTGCGGTTGTGATATAAAACTTTCCTTTATCGCTCATTTTATTACTTCCTTTCTTAAAAATTTTTGTAACTTATATATTTTACCATTCTTTTCGGAATATATCAACAGTTTAATTGCTTTATTGCAGGGCAGGGGATATAAAATTTCCAAAGACGCCAGTTTTTATTATACAACTTTTACTTTTTCACTGTTCACTATTACATATTACCTTGCACGCAAGGGCGCTACCCCCAGCCTATCAATACGGCATTGCACGACCCGTAGGGACAGCCCTTGTGGCTGTCCGCCAAATTCAGCACCAATTAAAGCGGGCGAACACAGTTTGCCCCTACGGTATAATGCAAATTGCAATTTGATTGTTGCGGTCGATTTTGTGCGGCGCTCCAAGCCGCATTAACAAACATAGGCTCCCTCTGACGAGGGAGCTGTCATTTTTCTTTTGAAAAATGACTGAGGGAGAGATAACGAAAATTTGATATTTACTGCCTCTCTCCTTCCGTCACGCCTGCGGCGTGCCACCTTCCTCGTCAGAGGAAGGCTTGGTTCTGCGAATATTTTAATGTGATAAAAGCCATAGGAACAGGGTTCGCCCCTGTCCGTAAATCCGCAATTTTTCATTCTTCATTTTTCACTCGCCCGCAGGGCGAACTGTGTTCGGCGGTCAATTTCATATTTAACAAAAAAGGGCGAACAGCGTTCGCCCTCACGATATTATGCGATATTTAATTATAATGAAATCCTTTATTTTGCTTTCTTCAAAAATCCGAGCTTGGTTTCGTTGATTATAATGCCTACAAATATTACCGCAAAGCCGCATATGATTCTCGGCGTGATATGCTCGTCGGGATAGAACATAATTGAAAACAGTACTCCGAATACGGATTCAAAGCTCAATATAAGCGCACTTGTGTTTGCCGATGCGTATTTAATACCGGTATTCATAAGCAGGAAAGCCACGGCAGTGGCAAACACCGTAACATATGCGAGCGAGCCTATCGCAGCTGCCGAAACGCCTGTCGGAGCGTCTTCAAAAATCAAAAATCCGACAAAGCATATTAAAAACGCCGCAAAGAACTGAAACGCCGTGTAAAGTATGACATCCATATCCTTACCCCAAAGCTCAATGGCAACTATCTGCAAGGCAAAGAAAACGCCGCAGATGAGCGTCATACCGTCACCCATAAAGTTAAATCCGCCGTCGCCCGAGCCGAGAGAAACAAGCCCTATGCCGACAAAGCAAATCACTGCCGAAATAATATTGAATTTGTCGGGAGCTTTTTTGGTTATTCCCCAGCACATAAACGGCACAAGCACACAGTAAACCGCCGTCAAAAAGGCGTTTTTGCTCGGAGTAGTGTGTTGCAGACCGATAGTCTGAGTAATATAGGCAACTGCTAAGAATACGCCCGTTATGCCGCCAGCCCAAGCATATTTTTTGTTGAGCTTTTTCCAATTCCCGAATCCGACAAGGAAAAGCAAAACAGCGCCTACGAAAAAGCGTATGCTCAAAATAAAATAAACAGGCATTTCGTCAAGTGTGCCTTTGAGAATAAAAAAGGAGCTTCCCCAGATTATTGCGCTGAGAAAAAGCATTATTTTGGCTATCAAATTCATATTTTTTTGTTTGGACATAATTCCTCCGAGAATACGGTTTTTGTTACAGTATATGAGGGGCGTTAACCGACTGTTGTTTACAGTTCGCAACAATTTTATAAAGCAAGCCGTTCCGCTTGCCGAAAACGACTTGAATTGAAAAAAGAGCATTGCTTCCACAATGCTCTTCTTTGGAGGCGACACCCAGATTTGAACTGGGGAATCGGAGTTTTGCAGACTCGTGCCTTACCACTTGGCTATGTCGCCTTATATTCGGTGTCATTGGTAAAAAAGAAGGACGCTTAAGGAATTAAGCGTCCTTTGGAGCGGATGACGAGGCTCGAACTCGCTACCTCCACCTTGGCAAGGTGGCGCTCTACCGGATGAGCTACATCCGCATTTTATGGTGCCTCCGATCGGAATCGAACCAATGACACGAGGATTTTCAGTCCTCTGCTCTACCGACTGAGCTACAGAGGCATTTTATGGCGACCCGGATCGGGCTCGAACCGACGACCTCCAGCGTGACAGGCTGGCGTTCTAACCAACTGAACTACCGGGCCATAAAAGTGGTGGGAACAATAGGGCTCGAACCTATGACCCTCTGCTTGTAAGGCAGATGCTCTCCCAGCTGAGCTATGCTCCCACATGCGCCGTTTCGTCTGACGGCTGAATTAGAATAACACAATTATCTCTCGTTGTCAACAAAAAAACAAAAAAAAGTCAGAAAATTTTTTATTTTTTTCTTTACCCACAACATCTTGTGGGTCGTGTATGTAAAAGCCCCATTTTTAACATTTAACGGTTTACTTTCACTCTTTAGCGTGCTAAAATATTAAACAGTAAAATTTTTGGAGGCAACTATGAACGAAAAACTTCGTAATGAGCGTACCGACTTTTTATTCGATTGTATTTTATCGCTGAAAACAAAAGAAGAGTGCTATAAGTTTTTTGAGGACCTCTGCACAATGAATGAGCTTCAGTCAATAGCCCAGAGAATCGTTGTCGCAAAGATGCTTTCGGAAAATCAGGTGTATAAAAAAATCGTGGACGAAACGGGAGCCTCGACCGCAACCATCAGCCGCGTAAACCGTTCGCTGCTGTACGGCTGTAACGGGTATGAGGAAATTTTCAACCGCGTTGAGGAGTCAAAAGGTAAAGTATGAGTTATTCTTATTTTGCTCATGTCTATGATCTGCTTACCGAAAATGTCGAATACTCCGAAAGGGCGGATTATATTTGCTCTCTGTTGTCCGAAAACGGAATTGACAGGGGGCTTTTGCTTGACCTTGCCTGCGGCACGGGAAGTATGTCCGTTGAGCTGTCAAAAAGGGGCTTTGAGGTGACGGGCGTTGACCTGTCGGAGGAAATGCTCTCGCAGGCGCAGAACAAGATGTACGCTTCGGGCGAAAACATTCTGTTTTTGTGCCAGGATATGCGTGCGCTCGACCTTTACGGTACGGTGGATTGCGCCGTATGCGCGCTTGACAGCCTTAATCATCTCAACGATGAAGCCGACCTTGAAGAGGCTTTCCGTAATGTCGCTTTATTCCTTGAGGATAACGGAATATTCATTTTTGATATGAACACGCTGTATAAGCACAGAAAAATTCTTGCGGACAACGCCTATATATATGAATACGACGGCTTATTCTGCGCTTGGCAGAATACCTTGTGCGAGGATAACGCCACGGTGCGTATTGACCTTGACTTTTTTGAGCAAACCGAGGACAATACCTATGAGCGTTTTTCCGAGTCCTTTAAGGAAAAGGCATATCCGCACGAAACGGTGGAAAAACTGCTTTGCGAAGCAGGCTTTGAGCTTGTAAACCGCTATGAAGAAATGACAAAGCATGAACCGACCGAGACAACACAGCGGACGGTTTATGTGGCAAGGAGGATGCCGAGATGAAAAATCTTATCAGAATGATGTCGGACGACGGTCAGCTTGCAATGATGGCTGTTGACAGCACAAATATAGTTACCGAAATGCACCGCATACACAACACTTCAAAGGTGTGTTCGGCGGCTTTGGGCAGGCTCCTGACGGCAACCTCGCTTATGGGAAGTATGCTCAAGGGCTCGGACGACAGCATTACCGTAAAAATAAACGGTAATGGTCCGTGTGGAACGGTACTCGGCGTTTCGGATTCACTCGGAAATGTCAGGGGCTATATAGGCGACGCAAATGTCGAACTTCCACTAAACGCAAAGGGCAAGCTTGATGTAAGAGGTGTGGTCGGCACGGACGGCACGCTTACGGTTATAAAGGATATGGGGCTGAAAGAACCGTATGTCGGTCAGATTCCGATTGTATCGGGCGAAATCGCAGAGGATATAACCTCGTATTACGCAACAAGCGAGCAGACGCCCACCGTGTGCGCGCTCGGAGTTCTTGTAGACCCCGACACAAAGGGAATTATCTGTGCAGGCGGGTTTTTAATTCAGCTTCTTCCCTCGGCTTCGGACGGGACGATAGACAGGCTTGAAAAGGATATTCAATCGGTAAGACCCGTAACATCAATGCTTTTTGATAAAATGACGCCTGAGGATATCTGCCGTGCGGTTTTGCCGTCATTCACACTTGAAAAGCTTGACGACGCGCAGGTAGAATACCGTTGCACCTGCTCAAAGGAGAGAGTAACAAAAGCCCTGATAGCCACAGGCAGGGAGGGACTTTCCGAAATGGCACAGGATGACACAACCGAGGTTGTCTGCAACTTTTGCAATAAAAAATATCATTTCTCAAAAGAAGAAATCAAACAGTTGATGAATAATTGAATTTTAACAGCGCCCTTGCGGCTGTATGTGGTTTTGGTTTTTACAATCCCTCCGCCTCACATTCGTTCGGCACCTCCCTTTACACAAGGGAGGCTGAACGCACAACTTGAAAAATATATCATATCGTAGGGACAGCCCTTGCGGCTGTCCGAAATCCGCAAAAGTCGGTAGCGACAACGAACCGTAGGGCGGGGGCTTGCTCCCGCCGTAAAGAATTATTGCAAATCAACCGATATAATCAGAAAATATTTTATATCATACCGTAGGGACAGGGCTCGCCCCTGTCCTAATTTGTTATGCGTCCAACTGCGGACAGCCGCAAGGGCTGTCCCTACGGGTTGTGTGTTACCTTATCGGTAGGGCGGGGTTTGCTCCCGCCGTTGTCTGTAAAGTAAAAATTATGCACAAACAAAGGCTCCCTCTGACGGGCAACAGATGCGACCGCCGCCTGTGGCGGATAAAGGGAACATCTGTTGGCGCAGCGGTCGATTTTGTGCGGCGCTCCAAGCCGCATAAACAAAATCGGGTACCGCAAGAGGGCAAAGCTGTCATTTTTCTTTTGAAAAATGACTGAGGGAGAGATACCGAAAATTTGTTGCTTATTGCGGTCACTCCTTCCGTCACGCTACGGGTCGTGCTTTGATTTATCACAATTTACGGTTAATATGTAATTAAAATCAAAGCACGACCCGTAGGGGCGACCTGTGGTCGCCCGCTTAAATTTGCGCTGAATTTGGCGGACAGCCGCAAGGGCTGTCCCTACGGTATGATATAAATTTTAATCCGTGCGAAGCACCCGCAATTTTTCATTCTTCATTATTCATTTTTCACTCGCGCGCAAGGGCGCTGCCCCCGCCCTACGCTGAGGCTTAAAATAAATTGCATCAAAATTTGACAGGCAACCACGGACTGTTCGTTAATTAGCCGATTTACCGGTGTCTATATCCGTTTTGCATATTCTACGATTCATAGGTTGCGTATGCGGCGGCTCCGTGTTATGATTTTTTTATAAAATCAAGGGCGGTGCTTATATGGATGCAACAAAATGCGGAGAGTTTATTGCGAAACTGCGCACGGAAAAGTTATTGACACAAAAGGAGCTGTCGGAAGTATTGAATGTTTCCGATAAGGCTGTTTCACGGTGGGAAACGGGGAAAGGTTATCCGGATGTGTCATCGCTTATGGCGTTGAGCGAATTTTTTTCGGTAAGCGTTAATGAATTGCTTTCAGGGGAGAGAATGAACCCCGAAAAGTTGGCGGGCGCTGCCGATGAAAATGTGCTTGAAGTGTTCAAAAAAGCCGAAATCGATAAGAACAAGCAACGAAAACAGGTTGCCCGTTATTCCGTTTTGCTTATATTTTTCATATTGCCCGTTCTGATAATTCTTGCAAAAAATCTTTTTGAAATATTCAAAACTCAGATAGAGCCGGAAAACATATTTACTGCTGTTGTTTCGTTTGTGGTCGGGGTTGCGATTCTGACGGTCGGGCTTGTAATAAAGGGCGGCAATCTGTCACTTTTACATTCATATCACTATGAAAATGTAGCCGATACCGAAAGTTACGCAAGAGAAATGGGCTCGGCATTGGCACTTATGAGCGTTCCGATAACAATTCACGCTTTTTTGAGCCTGTTTTATCAGGTTAAGATAATTTCCGTGGCAGGAATTACGGTGCTTTTGTTGGGCCTTATTATAGGAGCGATACGCATATTCAAGATTCAAGCCGAATATAACGGAGATTTATTTTGAACCGTAAATTAAAGCCGAGAGCATCATCAGCTCTCGGCTTTATGTGTTGTATCCTTATCTTTGAAATATAATCGAAACGCTGAATTCTTTGTTTTCCTCGCTGTAATCCCAAGCAATGTCGGCGTCATATTTTTTGACGGTACGGGCAACGCTTTTATAGCCGTATCCGTGAAGTCCTTTATCGGTCTTTCTTGTAACAAGGCGTTTGTTTTGCGTGGTCGGTGCGGTATCGCAGGAGTTGCGTAAATCAACATGTATCATATTTCCGATGCTGTTTATGCTCAGGGAAATGCTCTTTTCCTCGCTGTCCTGTGCGGCTTCGACGGCATTATCGAGCAGATTGTTGAAAATCGAGGTAAGGTCATTATCCTTTATAAAGTCCAAATCGGACTTGTGAATGTCACGGATAAACTCAATCGACTTTTTATCGCACAGGAACACATATTTGCTCAAAATCAGGTCGAGCATTTTGCTTGAGGTCTTGCCTATGCGATTGGTTTCGTCAAGGTCGTGGATCAGAGTTTTTATGTACTCCTGCGTCTTTTGCGGGTTGTCGGAAACATTGTAGATGTTGAGAAGATGATTTTTCGTGTCGTGAACAAAATACTGAAGCTCTTCGTTCTGATGTTCAAGCAGTTCAAAATAGGTTTCGTCCATTTCCTGCTTTTGCCTGGCGGCTTTAAGCTCCGCCAATTCTCTGTCCCTTCGGGAGGATACCTGTTGGAAAACGCAGGTGGCGAGAATGGAAAACGCAAGGAACAACATTGCGGCAGAAAGGAAAAGCTTCTTTTCGTTGTTTATTTCCGCTCCGTCGGTAATAATTGCGACTATGGTCAGGATTATTATCAGTGAAACGGGATAGGTCAAAAAGATAACGCTCACCTGTTCGTTACCTCTGATTTTGTTTATTAAGGAGCTTGTTATACGCAAAAGAATGTATAAAAACGATTTACTGAATATTATCAGTATTGTGTAGTTGAGAATGCTGTTCGTAAATTCCTTGGGCGCCGTGTTGAACCAAAGTGCTATAAGGTTGGCTGCGCTGAATTCGGTTATCGTAACAAGTGCGGTAATCAGCGCCGCATACAGGCACGAAAAAACAAGCTTCCGACCGTACAGGAATTTTGCAAAGGCGAAATGGAATAAAATCATAGCGGCGGAGTTGATAACGATATTATATCCGAACGCTATATTGACAATAAACATTACAACATATCCGCCGAACATTATGAAAAATCTGTTTGCCGTGCGGCTTTTATATTCCGTAATACTCTCATAAAAGGAGAAGGTTACAAGGCACTCGATTGTCTGCAGGACGAAATTTATGGTGGTCAGCATTATTTTCTCCTCCTGAGATATTCGTAAAAGTACTTGCGAAACAATGTCTGCTTCCGGTAGGCGATGGGGATAATGTCATTATTGGCAAGCTTGATTTCATCTCTTTTATATTCCAAAATGTAATCGAGATTGATTATATAGCTTTTATGAATTCTGTAAAAGCTGCTGTGGGTGAGGATCGGTTCCCAATCATCCAACAGCCTTGCGGTGTTATATATTCTGTCGGAGCAAACTATTCTTGTTTTGTGCCCTACGGTTTCGACATACATTATGCTGTTTGCATTGATTTTGACCTTTGATTGGTCCTTGTCCATAAAGAATTCAATAACATCCTCGTTGATAAGCTCAACGGCACGGTCCATACCGCTGTAAAACCTGCATGCGTCAATAGGCTTACTTAAAAAACGGAGCGCATAAAGGTTCATGGCGTCGTCTATATACTTGTCGTATGCGGTAATAAAAAATATTATTATGTTTTTGTTGGCTATCTTCAGATGCTCGGCAACCTCAACGCCCGAGGTGTTGCCCATTTCAATGTCGAGAAAGGCGATGTTGTAGAATTTGTCGGATTTCTTTGCTTTTTCGCCCGAGTCAAAACAATCGTAGCTGCATTCAATGTTATGTTCTTCACAATACTGTTCAAGATACCCTTTTACCGAGTTTCTCGCAAAGACCTCGTCATCGCATATAAGCGCATTTAATGTCATATATTAAGCTTCTCCCCAAAAATGACTCAAGAGTCAGACCTTGAGTCAATTATACCATAATAAAAACATATAAATCAAACGATTACATATTTTTATTGTCAAAATATGTGATAAGAAGCCTGTACAGAGTTTCCTGCTCCTCTTTTGACAACTCGTGTATTATATCCATAATGTTTTGCTCCACCGTTTCACGCCGTGTGCCCGAAAGCAGCTGACACGGGCAAACATCGAGAGTGTTGCAAAGAGCGGTAAGCGTGGAATAGGAGAGATTGTTTTTCCCTCTTTCCAAATTTGAAATCTCCGTAACCGATATGTTTATAAGTTCGCTTAACTGTCCTTGCGTGAGATTTCCTCTTTTTCTGTATCTGGTTATTCTTTTGCCTATAATTTCATTGTTACTGATACGCATTACATCACCCAAACCTAATACTATCATTTTGGATTTGACTTTGGAATACAATACCATTATAAAACATAAAATCGAATTTGAAAATAGGGCAGTTTTGCAGGTAAAAGCATTAAATCCCGAAAACCGTATTGAAAAAAAGCCGTAAGCGGTGTAAAGTTACAATGAGAGGAGGTATACGATATGAAAAAGAACATGCTTGATAAAATTGTAAAATTTATCAATTTTTCGGTTAAGGTTGACGCAAATTCAACGAGCACAACTTATGCATATCAGCCGAAATTGCCCAAAAAATACAATGAATTGAAGATTAAGAAATGATTAACTCGCTTTCCCTGAAAATAACAAACAGGCTGATAAGCAAAAATATTATCGACGAAGAAAACAGAGATTTATATCACTACGGCTTCTTCATTGTGATTTCCGAAATGCTTCTGTTGGCGTTCTGTACGCTGACAGGGGTGCTTTTGGGTATCGCTTTGGAAAGCTTTGTGTTTTATGTTGCCTTTTTTGCTTTTCACAGGTTTGCCGGCGGCTTCCACGCAAACACTGAGCTGCGTTGTCAGATTGTTACGGCTTCGGCATTTGCGGCAGCCTTGCTGATGATAAGATTTTCCGAGCCGATTGCGAAAAACGACCTTTTGCTCGCTTATACGGCGGCTTGCGCGGCTTTAATTGCGGTTTCGCCTGCCGATACGCCGCAAAAAAGGCTGACAACGGAAGAGAAAAAACGGTTCAGGATTTACACTGCGGGCGTTTCAGCCGTATTCGGGTTAATTCTTTTGGCAATGCGATATTTTAACGCCCCGGACGGCTTTTCCGTGTCGGTTTTAAGCGCTGTGGCATTGGAGCTGATTTCCGTAATATTCGGACGAATGCTCAACGATAAAACGGCAGTTTAATTTAGCTGTGAATTTCAAAAAACAAAATACAATCAGCATATTGACAGAGACGGCTGTGAGATATGCCGTAATCGCTTAATTTTATGAAAAAATGTAAAATAGATTAAAATCATCTATTTAAGTATACAATTTTTGATAAAAATGTCTGAATTCCTCTGAAATTTTTGTGAAAACATTATCAAAAACATTCACTGAATGTCAATACGCGGCATGGCTTTTGTTAAAATGACTATAATCTAATTTGGATAGCTGTATATATTTCACAAACAAGTCTATAAAGCGTGCATATTCCGTGAATGTGTGCAAAAACAGAACGGAGGAACCAATCTTGGCTGATTTAAGATTTGTACAGTCTTCTTTTTCGGGAGACGGAGTGTTTCGAAACAGGAAAAGCGGTTTTGAAACCAAGTATATTCTTAAAAAACAGATGAAAAACCTTTATCCTGCCGGCGGCTACACGGTTGTGGGTCAAATAGGCAAGGGAAATGAAGAAACAGGCGTGCTTGTTTTCAATGAAAAGGAAGAAACGGTATATAAGCCGTGCAAGCCTGCGTTTTCATGCGTAAAAGGATATATTGAGGTCGACGAGGGTAAGTATATTGCCGTTGTAAAGAGCGCGCTGCTTATGTGGCTTCTGTTTATGCTTGTTGCGGCGGCTGTTATTGTCGGTCTTGCTTTCCTTATAAAGACATTTGTTCCATCGGGGGACGATGAAGTTACCACAACAAACCCGATAGGTGTTATCGATCCGAACGCCGTTATCGGAGACGGCTCAATTTCCGTTCCCGATAAGATAGACACAAAGGGCGCGCAGATTAAAATCAACGGTATTCCGGAAATGAAGCTTGCAGCGGGAACGAAGGAGCAAAACTTTGTTTTCTCCAATCCGGAGGAAAACCCCTGCTACTTTATTATAGAGGTTGAGCTTTCCGACACCGGAGAGGTTATTTACACATCGAACCTTTTGCCGCCGGGATATTCGATTTCGGCGTTTACAATGAACAGGGCGCTTGAGGCGGGAACCTACAACGCAGTTGTTCATGTTAAGACATACAGCTTTGACAGCGAACAAAGAAAGCTTAACAATATGGATATAAAAACAACGATAATCGCTTCTTAAAGAACGATTATTTCTATACTATATATAATTAAAACTCTTACTGAAAGGGGTACGGTTTATGCAGAAAAAGGCGAAAAACAGAGTGATAAAAAGCATAACCGCCGTTGCGCTTTGCGCGGTGATGCTTTTGACATCTGTGCCATTTGCGTTCTCGGCAGGCGCATACGATCCTATTCCGACATTTTCTTCAAATGCGGAGGAACGGGAGGTTTCGGCATACACAAATGATGACGGAGGAATAACGGTTGTTTATCCGCAGGCGACGGCAAACACCTCGAGAAAGACCAAAACGGTTACGGGCTATATGCTTGAGCTTGTCGATTTGGGGCTTTTCACCGAAGCTCATACGGATACGGTTTTACTTCGTAAGACCGTTACGCCGACCGGCTCCGCTCCCTACGAATCCGAATTCACCGAGGATGAAATAGCGACGGTTCTTGCCGACGGCTTGCTTGAAACGCACAGGTATAATGTTACCGTCGTTGCAATAGACAGCGAGGGCTGGATGTCCGAGGAGCTTAACGCTTCCGTCTCGGATGTACCGAACTATGAGTACGATTATAATATTTATGAGCCTCTTAACGCCGATGAACACGCAATGCGTGAGATGCTCACATTTGAAAGCTCCTCGAGCTCCGACTCGGGCGACGCATCCGGTCTCGGAACGGACGACTATATTAAGGTTGCAAGCTGTATTGACAATACGGGCGCAACCGAACAGACGGGCGCTAAGGATGTTACAACGGGAACCGACACAAAGGCGCAGCGCTTTTACTTCAAAACGCTTCCCACCGAGACTACCAACACCTTTGACATACTTTGGAGCCGCCAGACATGGGACTTCAGCGGCGCCGAGGAGGTTTGGTATTGGTTTGACTTCTCGCAGGTCAGCGTTCAGGGCATTTCGTTCAGGCTTCGTGCAAACGAAAAGCAGATACGCGGAACCGACCGAGGCGATTACAAGGACAGCGGCAAGAACTACCAATGGACTACAAGCCAACAGGGTGAAATAAAGAGCTTGTACGGCGACACGATTTATTCAACAATAGGCACGACCAAGGCGGGATATACGGGCGAGGCCCCTTATGTATATGTTTCCCGTGATGACGGCGGCTGGGACAAGGTGATGCTTACAAACGGAACGATAGACCTTGCGAACTTCAGAGGTTATATCAGAGTTCCGCTTCAGTTTATGTGCTCGGAGACCGATACCACCGTTGATGCAATAAATACTGAGTTCGGTGCGAAGAAGAATGACGATCTTTATGCAGGCCTTTTGCAGGATACAAAAACAAAGCAGAACGCTGACAATTATGTTAACAGTACTCTTAAGCTTTCAGAGTCAGTAACGGTTGACCCGGCGGGAACCTCGGTCAGCAACGCATTGCTTATTCAAAAACGAAAATTCAGAATGAATCTTTCGCTTGCCAACAATTTCTATGATTTGGATGTCGGCACAATGTTGGCGTCCGGTCTTGAAGGCTCGGAAATTTCTGATGACGCAAACAGCAAGAAGGCTACTGTTGACACATCTAAAATCGGCACGGGTGAGGACCCGATAGTAAACCGTGAAAACGGTTATAAGGCTATCGAAGACCTTTATGCGGCAGGCTTTTCGTTTACCGGCTGCAGCGACGACAGCCTTAATAAATCCTTCTTCCTTGACAATATAATGTTCTACCGTACCGACAATCAGTCGTACAGTGAAAACACGCTTAACAGTACGGTCAATACAGGCGATACGGTCAGCAAGTATTACAACCAGTCAACGGAAATTCCGAGAGCGATTTTCAACGCTTGCAATAAATACATTTCCTCCCCCGACTGGGGCGATTATGACGCTGTCAAGTATATAGAGGACCTTATCGAGGGCTACAAGACGGCAATAAAAGAATACAACAGCACACATACCGGAAATACATCGATAAGCCTCGACTTCCTTGAGGAGTCGCAGCTTGCAACGATTGCGGCTGAGCTTGGCATGAGCGACGCATGGAACAATTTCCTTACGGCAAGAAGCGAATGTAAGTCGGCGGGCACATACGACTCGGCGAACTGCGACGCAGACGACCTTGTATGGCAGCTCTCAAGAGACCTTGACAAAATCCCCGAAATTACCGATTACGTATCGGTAAGCGACGATGTCAAGAACGAGATTATTCGTGTTTACAAAATATATCGCAGGCTTAACCTCGGTCAGCTGCGTAACCTCGGCGAAGCTGAGGAGAAAAAGCTTCTCGACTACTTCGCATTCCTTGAGGATATTCTTGATACGAACTCCGTAACGGTAGGTCAAAAGCTTACGGATAACCCGTTTATCCCGTTCAATACATTTGAAAATCTTTCGTTGGGTACAAGGGCTTATCAGTTTGAAAACTCGTTGAGCGCAGGAACATACGGTTCCGACTATTTATATACCAAAGGCTTCCTTAACTGGACGGGTAACTTTTTGACAATCAGCGGACACTCGACAGATACTGCGACACCGACGCTTATCCCGACAGGCGCTATTGCTACCGACCAGCAGAGAAACGGTATATCAACAGACAACATTAAGCAATACGGCGGCTGGATTGATGTAACCGATAACGGCGCGCAGGGAACCCACGGCGCAACTCTTACCATCGATAACCGCTGGCAGGAGTCCGGAAAAGGCTGGTACAATGTTGTCAGCGTTTCAAAGGACAGTAAGGACGCTTCTACATACGATGAGCTGCGTGCTAACAATATGGGCACGGACGATACAAAGCTCGGTTCGCTTGCAAAGAGCTTTGGCGGCACCGACAGCGATGTTCCGCTTTCGCTCGTGTTCTATGCCGACTTCTCACAAATAAAGGACTACAGCCTTGCAATTACAATAAGCACCTGGACGGAGAGCCAGGCGGAAGACTACACAATTGACCTCGGCTCCAGTGCGGCTGACAGTTATTTCTACCTTTTGAGCCCGACTACGGGTGAGTGGGTAAAGGCTACCAACTCGGATGACCCGAGAATTTACAACTATCTTTCATCCTTCGGTGCGGACTCCGACGGAGACGGTACAAAGGACTTGTTCCTTAACAATTATAAGGGCTATATAATGATACCGCTCTTCCACTTTAAGCGCGGTGTTCAGGGCATTTCCGCTACATCGAACTGGAAGCTTGACGAGACGGCTCAGTCGCTTAACTCTATATTCCGTGTCAGCATCGGTATCGCGCCTGTAAGTGCGGACGCTTCAAAGGCTATGGACGGAAAGAGCTTTACAATAGACAATATCGGCTTCTCATACGACAGAACATATTATTCGGATGTTGCGGCAACGAGAGGTATTGACGATAAGAGCTTCGATGAAATGTTCTCAACAAAGGCTCTGCCATCATCTAATTTCGAGGCTGCGGTAGCGGCGATTGACCCGTATGAGGACGATTTTGCAACGGCAATTACCAGTGCAAATACTATGTATACGGCATTGAGTGATTATCAGAAGACATTGGCTTCCGTAAAAAATGCGTATGAGCTTTTACAGAAATATGAGCAGTGGAACGCCGATCCGACGCTGAAGCCTCAACCTGTGCTTGATAACGGTGTATCGACAGTAACCGAGACTCTTGCGGCGATTGAAGCGTTACCGGCAGAGGCGGTGGGAACATCGGCGGGAAGTACGATTACGGGTCCGACTGAGAAATATCCGGACGGACAAAACGACTTGCCTTATCCCGGTTTTGTTACAGACACCGACGGTAATGTTGCAGTAAATTACGCTGCTTATTCACTTACAAAGGAGCAGGCGGACGAAATCATAGCGATTTATGAGCAGTCCTACGAACGCTTCGGCAAGACCAAAAAAGCGCTGCTTGATGTCAAGACATCTTCGACAGACGCACTTACTCCTGCCGAAAAGCTTGAAAATGCGTACTATGCGGCATATCGCTGCAAGACCTTGGAGAGTTATCTTACGCAGTTAAATAACTATCAGACCGAGATTACCAATGTGTTTACAAAATACGATGTTGGCGGAACAAGCATTTCGCTTTTGTCGATAGATGCGGACGGCTTGGCTAAGCTTACAGCCGCAAGGAAGAGTTATGACGCAATTGACTATTACGCAAAAATCCTTATGGGAGATTCGTCAATGCCCGCTTCGTATGTACAGTTTGCGAACTCGGCAAAGGCTGTAGACAAGGTTCTGAGAAACGGCAGCACATATACCGGAGTGCTCGGAACAAGCGCTACGATAGACGGCGGCATTGTCAAGCTGTCAAAGGCTTACACGGATCTGTTCAATGAAATCAAGTCAACGCTTGATTCAAAGACTCTGTTTACCACCGCTCAGTTAAATACGATGAGTGAAACGGTAGATGAGTACAACAACTTCATTCACGCATACAGCAATATCAAAGAGCTTTATGACGGTATGACCGTCGGCTCGACCGAGGAAGGCGAGACCTCCTACGGTATTACGGACATGAGCAGATTGTTTGCGAGATACAACGCTGATTCAACCGACTCAACCGTTTATCTTTCAAAGGACTCATTGAGCGCAACAGACAGTTATTCCGTCAGCTATTCGGAGCAGCTTCCGTGGAGTGAGCTTCAGAATACAATGATTAAACTGACCTCCATAAACGGAGCGCTTACAAATGATTTGGGCGAGAATGAGTATTACAACATAACGATAACCGTAAACGGCAGACGCACTATTTACAGTCCCCTTGCCCTGGTTGCGGGCGTTAATCTTTCGGATGTTGACAACAACACATACACCCCCGATTCACCGCTTACGGTAAGCGTTGAAGTTTCGGTGCCTGATGAGCTTACGGTTTCGAACCCTGTATCGGATAAGCTGACATTTGCATATACCGACGGCATGGGCAATGTGCTTGAAGATACTGACGGTAATGCGCTTACTAAGACGGTTGAGGTTATTTACACGCCCGAGGACGCATATACGGTAACGATTCCGGCAGAGTTTGAGGTTTCGTGGAGCGATACCTCCGATCAGAATGTCGGCTGTACGGTTTCGACTTCACTCAAAACGGGCTCAAGTCTTGAGGTTGCAGTAACCTGCGACGGCACACCGGACGAAACCGCTGCCTACACAGGAGCAGGTAATCTTACCTCTTCAAACCCGGCATACAACCTTAATTACAGCTATAAGGGCTTTGAGCCGAGCACATTTACAGGTGTCAATACCAACAGCGGACTCAACACAACTCCTTATCTTACGGTAAGCGGTTGGGACGATGTTCCTGTAGGCGAATATAAAACAACATTGACTTATACGGTTACCTACAACGCAGCACCGTAATAAAGGAGGGAGTAAATAAGTATGAAAAAATTCTTATCGGTTTTCTTCGCATTGCTTTTGGTAAGCCTGAGCGCCCTGCCTGCGTTTGCCGACTCGATGACGATTTCAACCGGCAGCGGAGTAACTGACGCATACCAGCTCAGTTATCCGGCAGACACAGATATTCCGTGGGAAGCATCCGCATGTGAGCTCGGCTCTGTTACGGCAACGCTAATGCGTTTGTCGCCGGGCAAGACGGTAAAGGTTACGGTAGCTTCGGCTAACGGATATAACCTTGTAAATACGGCTTCCGATTCCAGCAAAATTTCCTATACGCTCACGGGCGCAGATGCTATTGCATTCCTCCCCGGCGAGTACGGCAAAAGCTTCCCGCTTTCCGTTTCAATAGCGGGTGCACAGTGGCAGAAGGCTGCTTCGGGTGAGCATACCGATGTTCTCACCTTTACGGCTGAATATACGAATGCTTAATTTTGAAAGGAGATATTGATATGAAAAAATTATTTTCGGTAGCTCTTGCAGTGTTAATGCTCGTTATGATTTCTGTTCCGGGCTTTGCGGCAAGCGTTACAAGCGCAGGCACATCGGATGTTATTGTTAAAACAAAGACAACAAAAGAGGACAATACAAGCGCAGAGGAATTTGCCGTTACCATTCCCGCAGACACGGTTATTCCGTGGGGAACCGAGGAAACGGATGTAAGCTATCTTGTAGAGTCTCATCTTGCAAGAAATAAGGGCGTTAAGGTTGTAGTTGCGGGCACAGGCTCCATGAAAACAACAGACGCGGCTTATTCGCTTGCATACACACTTGACGGCGCAACAGAGTATCTTGCAGCTTCACCCGTTGTTTACGATGAAGCAACAGACTCGGGCGTTTCTCAGGAGCTCAAGGTTAAAATCAACAGCACAGACTGGAAAAAGGCAGTAGTTGAAGAGTATTCCGATACACTCACATACACCGTTTCCGTTGAGGCTATATAACACGCGAGGGGAGAGTGAATTGAAATGAAAAAAGCAGTTTCGATTATTATTGCTGTATTGATGCTTGCAAGCATTTGCGTTCCCTCTTTTGCGGCAACAATCACAGCGGACGGCGACAGAGCAACTTCAATCGTTAAAACAAAGACGGTTGACGATGACGGCAATGATGCGGAAAAATTCACGGTTACAATTCCCGCAACAACGGAAATCCCGTGGGGCAAGGCTTCGCAGGACTTGACATACAGCGTTGAGTCACACCTCGCTTACGGCAAAAAGCTTATCGTTAATGTTGCAGGCAACGGCGTTATGACATACACTGTCGGTGACGATTCAATGACGCTTGCATATACTTTGGGCGGCGCAACGGCGTTTACGGCGGCAGGTCCCGTCGTTTATCCCGCAGCGGATCAGACAATCAATGTAAATGTTACCGATAACGCTTGGAAAACAGCGGTTATAGGCGAGTATCAGGACACACTTACATTTACGGTTGCAGTTGCATAATTTAATGAGAGGTGCTTAAAATGAAAAAAATTCTTTCAATCGCTTTGGCAGTTTTGATGATAGCTGCCGTTTGTGTACCCTGCTTTGCGGCTACAATCGATGAGAACACCGCTGACGGCAAGGGCACGGCACAGGTTAAAACAGATATTTCGGCAATTACGAACGACGGTAGCTTCACCGTAACGATTCCTGCGGAAATGCCTATTCCGTGGAACACGGCAAACACAGACAGCGCAAAGGATTTCACATATTCGGTTGAAAGCCAGCTTAAAACAGGCAAGGTTATTCAGATAGATGTAGCTCAGAATAATTCTGTAATGAGCGCTGCAAGCGGTGAAACACTCGCTTACTCAATTTCGGGCGACATTACAGCTGTTAAGACGGCGTCACCTGTAGTTGTGGCAGGTACATTTGAAAAGACCGTTACCGTAAAGGTTGCGGGCGCGGCATGGGCAAACGCGGCTATCGACGAGTACAGTGATACTCTTACATTTACCGCACAGGTTGTTAACGCTTAATTCATATAAGGAGAGTTTGCAATGAAAAAAATAATTTCTGTTATCCTTGCGGTAATGATGCTCGCAAGTATCTGCGTACCTGTATTTGCAACAGATATTACCAAGGACTCGGCAGCACAGACTGCCGATGCAGATGTAAAAACAAAGCTTACAAAAGATGGCGGAGAAGACGCATACACATACACGGTAACAATTCCGGCTTCTGTTGAGGTTGCATGGGGAGATACATCCGCGCAGGACGCATCTTACTATGTTAAATCACAGCTCATACTCGGCGACACCCTTAAAGTAACGGCTGAGGCTAACAACGCAGGCGTTATGACTGCGACAGGCACAACTTCAACCCTTACCTTTACGGTTGCGGGCGGCGACGAGGCTGTTTATAACGAAGTAAACGACGGCACAACTCCTTCGGGAACTACTGTTACTATCTCTGATTTCTCCGGCGTACCGATTGCAGAGTATATAGGCACAATGACCTATACGGTTGAATATGTACATGCTTAATTGCAATTTGGTATTATAAGGAGGTGGTTTCATGAAAAAGGCTTGCAGTGTAATAATGTGTCTGATTTTGGTTTTGACCATGCAGTTTGCAGTGTTTGCCGAAGACGTGAACCTTAAAACCGTAGTACCCGATTCGCATGAAATTACCGTAACCTTTAACGACGGCGGATATGTTCTTCATTCCGGAAGACAAATGGAAAGCGGAGACAAGATAATCGTTAACCGATTTGACAGCGTAACGCTTGAGATTATCGCAAAACCCGATTCGCATCTTGAGGCGGTCTATGTAAACGGCGAGGATGTTACATCACAAATGAAATACGGAAGTCTTACATTGGAAAATGTTTCGACTGATATTGATGTAAATTTCGTGTTCTGCGAGTGTGATGATCCGTCAATCGACGATGACCCTTGTAACAGGATGGCTCTTAGCGGTAATGTTTACAAGGGTGAGGATAAAATGCCCAAGGCGAAGCTTCAGTTCGATTTCGGAGAGCTTGAGGCAACCGCAGACAAGGACGGAGCATATAAGCTTGATGAAATAAAGGACGGCAGGCATACGGTTTCGATTTACGACAAGGATGGAGTTCTTACAGGCGAGCAGGGCTTTGTAATTGATGTAAGCGACACTGCGGCGGAGGTAACCGTCGTAAAGCTTGATGACGGAACAAGGCTTGTAACAGTGCCGAAGAATACCTCTGAGTTAAAGCTTGATTTTATCGTAAATGACGACGGAAGCATTGATATTGTTCCGTCAAAAACGGACGATGAACCCGTACCGACCCCTCAGCCCGATAAAGGCGATAAGGACATAGGTGAAAAAATCAAGAACAGCCCTGTTATTTCAAAAACAGGCGAGCTTATAAGGGAAAATACGGTAGCGGCAATTGTAATTGCTCTTGACGGCTTGTTTATTTTATTCTTCGTTCTTTGGCGCAAAAAGCGCAGGGATGATGAAGATGAAGGTGCAAAAGTTAAATAAAAACTAAAGCATAAAAATAACCCGACGGTTTTCGGAACCGTCGGGAATTTTTTTGCCTGTTTCAGCCTTTTATCAAAAGAATGCCGGAAACTATAAGCAGGATTGCGCCGATAAGGCTTATAATAGAGTATATCTTTTTTGAGTCCTTATCGTTTTTCTCCTTTACAAGATAATAAATCCCCGCAACAAGTACGAGCAAGCCTATTACAGCCCCTAAAATTTTAATAATCATTTCTTTTTCCTCCATTTAAGCAGCAATGCCGAGTTTATAATTACCAATACCGAGCCGGAATTGTGCACCAAGGCGCCGGCAACGGGATTGAGAGTTCCGATAATCGCAAGAGTTATCGCTATGAAATTGAGCGTCATTGAAAAGGTCATATTGAGCTTTATTGCGGTCATCATTCGCTTGGAAAGGGCGAGAAGATGCGGGAGCTCCTTAATTTCATCGTCAACAAGCGTAATGTCAGCCGCATCAACCGCAATATCACTGCCTATACCGCCCATGGCAATTCCGACATCAGCCGTTTTGAGGGCAGGTGCGTCATTTATTCCGTCGCCAATCATACAAACCGTATTGCCGTTGTCGTGCAAGTCTTTAATTTTTGAAAGCTTATCTTCGGGACGGCAGTTTGCACAGACTTCGTTTATACCGAGCCTGCCGGCAATGGCTTTGGCAGCATTTTCGTTGTCGCCGGTGAGAAGAACGGGAGTAACCCCGAGCTCTTTTACGGCGGCGATTGTGTTTTTGCTCTCCTGCCGCAGAGTATCCGAAAGCGCAATTAAACCGCACAGAGCTCCGTCCGCCGCAACATAAATGACCGTGCAACCGTTGTCGAGGTGCTTTTCGGTACTGCTTTTGACCTCTTTTGACAGGTCAATTCCGTTTTCGCACATCATTTCCGCATTGCCTGCAAGCACCCGACGACTGCCGACGGTAGCCGAAACGCCTCTGCCGGGCAGCATTTCAAAGCCTGTACTTTCAATTACGGCGCTTTTATTGCTCTTTTTATAGCACTGTACAACGGATTTTCCGAGCGGGTGTTCCGACAGCTGTTCGGCACAGGCGCACAGACGGTAAACTTCATCGCTGTCTGCATCGGGCGAAAAGCTTTCAACTGCGATTACTTCGGGAGTGCCGCAGGTCAGCGTACCTGTTTTGTCAAATGTGATTTTTTTGACCGCTGCAAGCCTTTCCAGGGCGTCGCCCTCACGGACGAGAAATCCGTGCTTTGTGGCGTTTCCGATTGCCGCCATTATAGCCGTGGGAGTTGCAAGCACAAGCGCACAGGGGCAGAACACGACGAGTATGGTTACCGCTCTTATGATTTCGCCGCTTACCGCCCAGGTAATTGCGGCGGCTGTGAGCGCAATAACAACAATCCAGGTAGCCCATTTGTCGGCAATGCCGACTATTTTTGCTTTGCCTGCGTCAGCCGACCGAACAAGCTTTATCATTCGTTGAACGGAGCTGTCCTCGCCGACCTTGGTCGCTTTCATTTCAAATGCACCGAATTGATTTACCGTGCCCGAGAACACGCTGTCGCCCTCGCTCTTGTCAACGGGGAGCGATTCACCCGTCATTACAGCCTGATTGACAGAGGTCTGACCCGATATAATTATTCCGTCAACTGGTACAGTCTCTCCGGGGAGAACTCTTAACACATCGCCGACTTTTACCTGCTCGGCGGGGATTACGGCTTCTGCTCCGTCTTTGATAATTCTTGCGGTCTGCGGAGTGAGACTTACGAGCTTTTCAATGCCCGCTCTTGCCTTTGCGACGGTCAGCTCCTCCAAAAGGCCGCCCAACTGCATAATAAATGCAACCTCGCCTGCCGCAAAGTCCTCGCCGATACATATTGACGCAATCAAGGCGATTGACACAAGTAAATCGGCTTTGATGTCAAATTCCGTTACGAGACCTATTGCCGCTTCAAGCACAATCGGTACTCCGCACAGGATTACGGCAACCCACGAAGCGTCAAACGGCAGGGAAAACGGCTTGAAAATGCTTAAAAGCAGGGCAACACCCGATATTACAAGCAGGGTAATGTCCTTTTTGGTGCCGCCGATTTCAAGCAGCTTTTCAAGCTTTTTCATGGCTTTTTTCATATATAAAGACTTCTTTCGTTGTTAATGCAGACAATTTATATACCATAGGGGGTATGTGTACATTATACATATAGGGGTATAGGTTGTCAACACAAAAAATAAAAAAGCCGTTCTCAACAGTGTGAAAACGGCTCATATGTGTATTGCTTTATTGCATATTGGCGAAGCGTTCGACCGCCTTTGTAAAGCTCTCAATGGTCTTGTCGGCGTCCCCGTGCTCAATACCGTCCTTGACGCAGTGCTTTATGTGCCCCTCGAGCACAACCTTTCCGCAACCGTTGAGCGCGGATTTTGCGGCGTTTATCTGCGAGAGAATTTCCTCGCACGGAACATCCTCGTCAATCATACGGTCGATCGCCTGAACCTGACCGATAATCTTTTTAAGCCTGCGGTGCAGGTTATCCGAATCCATACATTGTTTCATACTAATCACCATATCTTAACGACTGCAAGTATTGTGTCGAATTTCTACCTTTAGGGGTATATGTACATTATAATTAAAGAACCCGAAGATGTCAACCTTGCGCTCAAAGCTGTGCTTTAAGCTTCTTTTTAAGCTCCGACAGCCTTGTACGCACTGTGGACGGAGAGACGCCCTGTATTTTTGCAATCTCCCTGCTCGACCAGCCGTAGGCTTTCAGCGTTACAATCTCCCTGTCCGTTTCACCGAGGGTTGAGAGCAGCTCCTGCATTTCAACCGAGGTTATGTCGTCAAAAGCCTCGGTGTTTTCTTTGAAATTCTGTTCTTCAAGCATTTTTTGAAGCTGCAATTTCCGCAGTCTGTCGTTGAGCACATTTTTTGCGATTTTGAAAATCAACGATTTCTCGTTTTTGATAAATTCAAGAGAGGGGAGATAAGCCCAAAGCTTCATAAAGACGGTTTGGGCCAAATCCTCCGCCTCACTTTTATCAAAACGCTTTGCAAAATATGCGACAACGCTTTTATAATATTTTTCGTATATCCTCTTAAAGCATTCGATATTATTCATCTGTTACCTGAATATCCACACTCGTCTGCGAGTTTGCGTTTACATAGCCATATATGCTTTTCGGGCATTCAATGTTCACGCCTGCGTAGAATTTAATCTTTTTTGCCGAAAGCTCTTCCACGGTAATACCGCTTTTGAGCTTTATCTCCACGCCTGCGACTATTGCGGTCTTTTCGGGAAGATTTTTAACCGTGTCCTTATCTATAACCGCCTCAACGGGATAAATTTTAAGAATTGCATCGTCGTCGATTTCCGCCGACAGACCGTTCAGCGAACAGATTTTACAGGGAGCGGTTTTCCTTTTTATAAGAGTTCCGTTTATATACAGCTCGGGGGCAATTTCCTTTGTTTCAAGAATGCATGAGCCGTTTACGATAAATATTTCTCCGTCGGCGGCTTCTCTGTCGGAAACGGTTGTCGCACCGTTTATTGTGCGGTATTTCTGCCCTCTGCCGAGCTCGATTATCTGCGCTATGTTTTCTGTTCCGATGTCGGCATAAGCCTCTGTCCACTCGGCATTTCGCTCTTTGGGAATGATGAGAAGCGCAACATTTTTAATGCGGCGTATTTTTTTGAGACTTTCGGCGGTGTGCCCGCACAGATCGAGAATCGGTATGTTTTTATAGGTTTTTTTGAACATAATGTTTTCTCCTTATGCTTTTTTGAAACGCATTTCACATAATAAGACGCACGAAAAATTAAAAGTGTCGGAATTTTTATAAAAAATTTTCATTGCCCGATAAATTTCTGTATGATAAAATAATTATACAACACATTCAGGGGATTTGATATGGGAAAACAGAAAATTCTAAATTCAAATCAGCTTAAAATAATAGCGATCCTTGCAATGACGGTTGACCATATAGCCTGGGCGGTATTTCCGGGTTATCCCGTGGAGGCTCTGCCGCTTATTATGCATATTATAGGTAGGCTTACCTGCCCGATAATGTGCTATTTCATAGTCGAGGGCTATCATTATACCAAGAATATAAACAAATACACCGCAAGGCTTTTTGCGTTTTCCGTTATGTCGCATTTTGCGTATGTTTTCGCTTCGGAGGGTTTTATAGACGCAAAATCGTTTATTCCGTTTTATTACGGCGATATCCTTAACCAAACAAGCGTTATGTGGTCTCTTGCGTGGGGACTTATTATGCTGCGTGTGATAAATTCGGAAAAGCTGAAAACACCGGTAAAGGTAATTACGGTTATTATTGTATGCTTAGTTACTTTGCCGAGCGATTGGAGCTGTATTGCCGCACTGTGCATTACGGCAATGGGTACAAACAGGGGCGATTTCAAAAAGCAGATGATGTGGATGATGTTTTATATAAACCTTTATGTAATCGTGTATTTCTTTGCGATAGACGCAGCTTACGGCATATTGCAGCTCTGTACGCTGCTGTCAATTCCGTTGCTGTCAATGTACAACGGCAAGAGGGGAAGCAGTCCGAAAATCAATAAGCTTATGAAATGGTTTTTCTACATATACTATCCGCTGCATTTGGCAATAATAGGTATTATGAAGAGGCATTTTTAACAGTCTGTAAACTTTGCGTATTGACTTTGTTAAAATGTTGACACAGGTGTTTTTCGGGGGTTATAATTGAGATGTTAAGGGGAGAAATCCTCAAAGACATAAAATCAAGTTGTAAAAGGAGTCAGTAATTATGGCTAACAGATTTGTGCTCAATGAAACAAGCTATCACGGAAAAGGCGCAATCAACGAGATTGCAACCGAGGTAAAGGGCAGAGGCTTCAAAAAATGCTTCGTTTGCTCCGACCCCGACCTTTTGAAATTCGGCGTTACCAAAAAGGTTACGGATGTTTTGGACAATGCGTCGATAGATTATGAAATATATTCGCAGATAAAACCCAATCCCACCGTTGAAAATGTTCAGACGGGCGTCAAGGCGTTCAAGGCTTCGGGTGCAGACTGCATAATTGCAATCGGCGGCGGCTCTTCAATGGACACCGCAAAGGCTATCGGTATCATCATTGAAAACCCCGAGTTTGAGGATGTCGTATCGCTTGAGGGCGTTGCCCCGACAAAGAATAAATGCGTACCGATTATTGCGGTTCCCACAACGGCTGGTACGGCGGCAGAGGTTACAATCAACTATGTAATCACGGATGTTGAAAAGAACAGAAAGATGGTTTGCGTTGACCCGAAGGATATTCCCGTTATCGCAGTCGTTGACCCCGATATGATGTCGTCAATGCCCAAGGGACTTACAGCAGCAACAGGCATGGACGCTTTGACCCACGCTATCGAGGGCTATATCACAAAGGCTGCTTGGGAGCTTTCGGATATGTTCCATCTTAAAGCTATTGAGATTATCTCAAAATCTTTGCGCGGCGCGGTTGAAAACACTCCCGAGGGCAGAGAGGGCATGGCTCTCGGTCAGTATATCGCAGGTATGGGCTTTTCAAATGTCGGCTTGGGTATTGTTCACTCAATGGCTCATCCGCTCGGTGCCGTCTATGACACACCTCACGGAGTTGCAAATGCGATTATTCTTCCGACGGTTATGGAATACAACGCTCCCGCAACAGGCGAGAAGTACAGAGACATTGCAAAAGCAATGGGCGTAAAGGGCGTTGACGAAATGACTCTTGACGAGGCACGCAAGGCGGCGATTGACGCAGTCAAGCAGCTTTCGCAGGATGTCGGTATTCCTAAAGACCTGAAAGACATTGTAAAGCCCGAGGATGTTGACTTCCTTGCTCAGTCGGCGTATGACGACGCTTGCCGTCCCGGTAACCCGAGAGACACAAGCGTTGAGGAGATAAAACAGCTTTATCTCTCTCTTATGTAATATTTGAAGGCATAATAAACGGCACCGAACACTGAAAATGTGCTCGGTGCCGTTTTTGTATGTTACCCTAAATTGTGCTTGTCTGTTATTTCTACCGAGGGCTTTGAGTAGCCGCCGATATTGAAAACAATGATTTCGTTTTCTTCCTTTAAGAGCGTGCCGGGTATGTAAAGCGACTTTTGCGGACCGACCTTCCAGAAGCGACCGAGGTTAAAGCCGTTTACGAACACGCAGCCCCTGTTGAAGCCGTCAAGATGAACAAAGCAATCGGCTTTTGAGTCTGTCTTGAATGTTCCTTTAAGAAATACGGGTTCGTCTTTTTTGACATTTGAGCCGTATTTGAGCTTTTCAAGGTTGTCAAACGGGAGCGTCCATATGTCGTAATTCATAAGGCGCTGAATACCGACATATATATCGGAAATTCCCTTGCGGTCAAGCATATTCTCGCCGTAGTTTACCCTGCCCATTGTGTCTACAAGTACGCCGATTTTCCTCTCGCCCGAGAGAGCGGGCATAAGGAACGGTGCGCTCTCGCCCTTCTTTTTCTTAAAGAAAAGGTCTTTAAGAGTGGGCTTTTGTTCAAGAGTGTAAAGCGTGCGGTCGATGCTTGCTTTTTTCTCGCCGTCAAAATAGACCTCGGCGAAATCGTGAACATTTTTAATGTACATGGGCGTGGGATTGTACCTGCCCTTTAATGTAGTCTCGTAGTAAATAAGGCCGAAATTCTGACCGAAATACTCCATTCCCTCGGGGACGGGAGCGTGGTGCTTTTCGCCGATATTGTCAAGGTTTTCAAACAACGAAGCGGTTTCGGTAAGCTTTACTTCGCCGATGTTCTGAAGTTTCGGGCTTTCGGGGAGAGCCGTGAGCTCAATTCCCTGCTTTTCGCACAGGAGCTTTCTTACGGCGTGATATGCGGGGGTGTAATCTCCCCATTCGGTCAACAGAGCGCAGTAGTCATAGCTTGTAACCGTGGGCTCGTATCCGTGACCCGGGTTCTGGTTTGCGCCTGCATTGAAGCCGAAATTTGTTCCGCCGTGGAACATATACATATTAAAGCTTGCGCCGTTGTCGATAAAGCCTTTAATTTCGTTTACGATTTCAAGAGAATTCCTTGTGTGGTGCGAGTCTCTCCAATGGTCGAACCAGCCGCACCAGAACTCGCCGCACATATTAGGTCCGTCATTTTCAAAGTTCTTCATAACATTGAAAGCGGTTCTTGAGCGTGAGCCGAAGTTCAGCACCTTGAAAACATCGGGTAAGGAGCCGCCCGAAATCATATTGTTGTCGTTTCCGTCCGAAGTGAAGAGCATACAGTCAATGCCGCAGTTCCTCGTGAGCTTTTCGACATAGCGGAGATATTCCTTGTCATTGCCGTATGAGCCGTATTCGTTTTCAACCTGCATGGCGATAATGTTACCGCCGTTTGACTGAAGATGGGGTACAAGCCTCGGCAAGAGCTCCTTATAGAAGCGGTCTATGCATTTGAGATAATCGGGATACATACAGCGAATCTGCATATTCTTGTCCTTGAGAAGCCAGGCGGGCAGTCCGCCGAAATCCCACTCGGCACAGATATAGGGCCCGGGACGAACTATTGCGTAAAGTCCGACCTTCTGCGCAATTTCGAGATATTTTTCAATGTCGAGTATTCCCGAAAAGTCAAATTCTCCGGGCTTTTTCTCGTGAAGGTTCCAGCAGACATAGGTCTCAACCGTGTTGAAGCCTGCAGCTTTAAGCTTTGTCAGGCGGTCCTCCCAATATTCGGGGACGGTGCGGAAGTAGTGCATAGCGCCCGAGTAAATGTCGAACGGCTTTGAGTCCATATAGAACTTCTTGTCTTTTATTTCAAGCATATTTTAATCCTCATTTATTGCTTTGCGGGTTATTTCCTGCATCTGTTCGTATTTGTTTTCAATGTCGGCAACAAGCTTGAACTGATCCATGCAACGCACAAGGTTATGCTCGGGATAGTCGGTTTTGAAGTAAATATCGCCGTCAAGATAATCGGCTAAAAATCTCATTCCGCATTCAAGCGTCATAAGCTTGGCGGAGAACGGGAGATAGAACATCTCCTTTTCCGAAAGACTCTGCTTGGCTGCGGAAAGATAGCCCTTTGTGTATGCTTCGTACAGCTCAAGGCTTAACGACACCTTGGAAAGATCCTTTTCGTCTTCGCTTGCGGTGTTTGCGCCGAAGCGGATGCTGTCACCGAAATCGTAGAGCGAAAGACCGGGCATTACGGTGTCAAGGTCAATAATACAAACGCCTTCGTTCGTATCGTTGTCAAACAGAATATTGTTAAGCTTTGTGTCGTTGTGAGTAACACGAATCGGCAGCTCGTGATTTTTCAGTTCTGCGAGCAGTACCTTTGTGTCGGCTTCTCTGTCGAGCACGAAACGGATTTCATCCTTTGCGGTTGAGGCTCTGCCCGAGGCGTCCTTTTTGACGGAATTCAGAAAATCGTTGAATCTTGAATATGTGTCGTGAAATTTCGGAATGGTCTCGAAAAGTCCGTCAATGGGATAGTCCGAAAGCAGGTTCTGAAAGTTGCCGAACGACTTGCCCGCATTGTAGAAAACATCCGCAGAGTCTATAATGTTGCAGGTGTACACATTGTCGATATAGTTATAGCATCTCCAACAGCTGCCGTTTTTGTCTTCGGCATAATATCTGCCGTCTTTAGCAGGCAAAAATGTCAGCGTATTGCGCTCCGTGCTTTTGCCGTTCATATTGAGCTTTTTCTTGATGTGCGAGGTAACACCGACAATGTTTGACATAAGATTGTCGGGATCTTTGAAAACATGTGTGTTTATTTTCTGAAGAGTGTATTTTTTCGGACAGCAGTTGTCGTCCTCAAATTCAATAACGTATGTTGAGTTGATATGCCCGTCATTTTTGACCTTGTATCCGATGTATTTGCCTGCAAGATTAAAGGAGTCTGCAATAAACTCTTTGTCAAAAGGAGTTTCCATAAATTTACCTTCCCCAATTATAATAACATTATAATTATATTATCTTTTTTCACAGAAGTCAACAAAGTATAATCAATGTGCCCGGGAAGCGGACGGAGATATATTTGTTAACAAAATAGTTGTTTACAAAGGAGGAGATTTACTGTAAAATATATGTGTAAATTTATGTAAACCGTACTGCGTTTTGCCGCATTACGGAAATTCGGAGGAGTTTTAATGGAACCGGTTTATAAGAGAATACTGTTGAAACTGAGCGGAGAGGTTCTTGCGGGCGAGCAGGGACACGGCTTTGATTTCGATGTTATAAATTCAGTCTGCGACTGGGTTAAAAAATGCGCCGATACGGGTGTGCAGATAGGTCTTGTCGTCGGAGGCGGAAACTTTTGGAGAGGTCGTTCAAGCGGCAGTATGGACAGAACAAGAGCCGACCATATCGGTATGCTCGCAACGGTAATGAATTCGCTCGCTCTTGCCGATACGCTTGAACAAAAGGGCGTCCCGACCCGTGTTATGACGGCTATCGATATGCGCCGCATTGCAGAGCCGTTTGTAAGGGATGAGGCTGTAAGGCATCTCGAAGACGGTAAGGTCGTAATCTTCGGCTGCGGAACGGGCAGCCCGTTCTTCTCGACCGACACGACAGCCGCTTTGAGAGCTGCCGAGATAGGCGCAGATGTAATCCTTAAAGCGACAAATGTTGACGGCGTTTATGATAAGGACCCCAACAAGTATGCGGACGCAGTCAAGTATGACACGCTTTCGCATTCCGAGGTGCTCAACAAGGGCCTTGCGGTTATGGACAGCACGGCGGCTTCGCTTTGCAGGGACAACAACATTCCGATTCTTGTTTTCAACCTTGAGGACCCGGAGAATATTCTCAGGGCGGTAAGCGGCGAAAATGTCGGAACTTTGGTAAAATAATAATTTCAGGAGGGAACAATTATGCAAGAAGTATTTGATTTTGCAACGGAAAAAATGGAAAAGTCTATCAAGGCTCTTCACAACGAATTTGTATCTATGAGAGTGGGCAGAGCTTCGGCTGCCGTTCTTGATAAAATAATGGTTGACTATTACGGCGTACCCACACCGATTCAGCAGATGGCTGCGGTATCGGTTCAGGAGGGCACAAACCTTATCATTCAGCCGTGGGATATTTCAACGCTTAAACCTATTGAAAAGGCTATTCAGACCTCGGATTTGGGAATCAACCCCACAAATGACGGCAGGGTTATCAGACTTGCTTTCCCTCCGCTTACCGAGGAAAAGAGAAAGCTTCTTTGCAAGGATGTAAGCAAGTATGCCGAGGAATGCAAGGTAGCTATCCGTTCAATCAGAAGAGACGCTATCGAAAAGCTCAAGAAGATGAAGAAGGACAGCATTATTACCGAGGACGACCTCCACAACGGCGAGGAGAAAATCCAGAAAATCACAGACAAGTTCGTCAAGGAAGCCGACGAGCTTGCAGCTAAAAAAGAAAAAGACATCATGGAAATATAATCCGTCACATGCCCCTCTTATGAGGGGTGTTGTGCGATTATCGGTTTTTTATGAAAGGCAGTTGTTATGGACTTAAATAATTTACCGACCTTTGAAGTGTTGCCGCAGCATATAGGCTTTATTATGGACGGCAACGGAAGATGGGCAAAGGAAAGAGGTATGCCCCGCTACAAGGGACATATCGAGGGAGCAAAAACCTTTAGAAAAATCGGCGAGTTTGCAGGCGACCTCGGAATTAAATATCTTACCTTTTATGCGTTTTCGACCGAAAACTGGAAGCGCCCCAAGGAAGAGGTTTCCGCAATAATGGACCTTTTCAGGGAGTATCTCAGGGAGCTTGACGAGCGCAAGGCGGAGAACGAGGAAAAGGGGATTCAGGTAAATTTCATCGGCGACAAGTCGGGACTTCCCAAGGATATACTTGCAATGATGAAGTACAGCGAGAGGATAACCAAGGACAAGACAAAGGTTTACCTCAACATTGCGATAAACTACGGCGGCCGCCAGGAAATCGTCCATTCGGTAAGGGAGCTTGCAAAGCAGGTCAAAAAGGGTAAGCTTAAACCCGACGACATAACCGAGGATATGATTTCCGATAACCTTTATACGGCGGGTATGCCCGACCCCGACCTTATAATCCGTCCGAGCGGCGAAAAGAGGCTTTCAAACTTTTTGCTCTGGCAGTCGGCTTATGCGGAGTTCTGGTCGTCGAATGTGCTGTGGCCCGATTTTACAGAAGAGGACCTTGTTGAGGCTCTTCGCAATTTTGAAAAAAGAAACCGCAGGTTCGGCGGAATATAATATTTGTGTGGATTGAGGGATCTTTATGCTTAAAAGAACGATAACCGGCGTTGTGGCGGCATTGTTCGCAGTGGGAGTGCTTGCGTTGAGAGATACGCCCGTGCTTTCGATAGTTGTGGCGATATTTGCAGTTATCGCCGCAAGGGAAATAGAAAAAGTAATAGGAATCAAGAACAAGGCAATATACTATATAAGCCTTGTATTTTCGGGAATTATACCGTTGTTTTACGAGTACAGAAGCGAACTTGCGTGCGCAGGGCTCAACATACCCGTTACGGCTGTTGTGGTTGTTTACTGCGTTGTGCTGTTTATGCTTATGCTTACGGATTTCGAGCATACGAAGTTTGAAGAGGTGGCTTCGGTAATTATCTCGACAACCTTTGTGCCGTGGAGCTTTTCGACTCTCATCTTCTTTAACGATATGAGCGAAACCTATCCCGACAAGTTCGATTTCCACTATGATTTGTTCTTTATTCTGTTCGCTTTGTTTGCCGCTTGGCTTTCCGACTCTTTCGCATACTTTACGGGAAGATTTTTCGGCAAGCACAAGATGTGTCCGAATATAAGCCCGAAAAAGACGATAGAGGGCGCAATAGGCGGCGTTATAGGTGCCGTTATAAGCAATGTCGTGCTGTTTACCGTGTTCGACAGATGCTACTTTACCGTACATACGATAGGCTACGGTTGGGTAATTGCCGTTTCGGCTGTGCTTGCCGTTATCGGAATATGCGGAGATCTTACCGCTTCCGTTATCAAGAGGAATTTCGGAGTCAAGGACTTCGGCAATCTCTTCCCCGGACACGGAGGAGTTATGGACAGATTTGATTCCGCTTTGTTTGTTCTTACAATGCTTTACGCATTCATTACTTTTTATGGAGTCGCATGCTGATGACTGAAAATTTATCAATTTTAGGCTCAACGGGTTCAATAGGTAAACAAAGTCTTGACGTCTGCCGCAAATGCGGTTACGGCGTCAAGGCTTTAACTGCTTTTTCAAGCGTAGATGAAATCGAAAAGCAAGCCCGTGAATTCAAACCGGAAACGGTTGCGCTTGTCGATGAAAATGCGGCGCGCGACCTTAAAATCAAGCTCGCCGATACCGACATAAGGGTGCTCGGCGGTATAGACGGCGTGTGCGAATGCGCACAGCTTCCGAGCGCCGACACGGTGCTCAATTCCGTGGTCGGTATGGCAGGGCTCAAGCCCACGCTTACGGCAATCCACGCAGGGAAAAAGATTGCTCTTGCCAACAAGGAAACTCTTGTTGCGGGCGGTCAGCTTGTTATGAACGAGGCTGAAAAGTACGGTGCTGAAATTTTGCCTGTCGATTCGGAGCATTCGGCAATATTTCAGTGCTTGCAGGGCAAACCTACTAATAAGGCGCTTAAAAAAATAATACTTACTGCGTCGGGCGGTCCGTTTTTCGGAAAAACAGCCGACGAACTGCGGGATGTTACGGTTGAAAGAGCGTTAAAGCATCCGAACTGGTCGATGGGAGCGAAAATAACCATTGATTCTGCGACAATGATGAATAAAGGACTTGAGCTTATCGAAGCGGTATGGCTCTTCTCCGTTAAACCCGACGATGTTGACATTGTCGTCCACAGGGAGAGCATTGTTCACTCGGCTGTTGAGTATGACGACAATTCGGTTATCGCTCAGCTCGGACTTCCCGATATGAGGATACCCATTCAGTATGCTCTGACATATCCCGAGCGTTTTGAGTCGCCCGTCGGAGAGCTGAGCCTTGCGGATATAGGCAAGCTCACATTTTACAAGCCCGATTACGAAACCTTCCGCTGCATAAATCTTTGCAGGCGTGCCATAAATATGGGCGGACTTTACCCTGCGGCGGTAAACTCCGCAAACGAGCAGGCAAACCTTATGTTCCGACAGGGAAAAATCGGATTTCTCGACATTGCGGACAGGGTAGAAAAGGTACTTGACAGAACTCCGCATTACGACGATTATACTTTCGGGGATATACTCGAAATTGACAAATTTGCAAGAGAAATAGGTGATTAAAATATTACTTGATATTACGGCTTCGGGTGTTTGGTCAAAGGTGTGGACTGTTGCGGTTGCGCTGCTTTTCTTCGGCGTTATAATTATGATTCACGAATTCGGACACTTTACCTGCGCTAAGCTCTTCAAGGTAAAGGTAAATGAATTCTCAATCGGTATGGGCCCCGCAATTTTCAAAAAGAAAAAGGGAGAGACCACCTATGCCCTGCGTTGCCTGCCGATAGGCGGCTATGTCAGCATGGAGGGCGAGGACGAAAACAGCACCGACGAGAGGGCGTTTAACAACAAGCCTCTTATACAGCGAATGCTCATTGTTGCCGCAGGCGCAATAATGAACCTTATACTCGGCGTAATTATTATGGCGATATTGCTTTCCACCACAAAGGGACTTATCGGCACAAATACAATCCACAGCTTTTATGACGGAGCCACAAGCGTAAATTACGGCTTGCAGGCAGGCGATAAAATAGTGAAAATCGACGGTCACAGAGTGTTTTCCGAAAGGGACTTGAGCTTCCTTATGGGCAGAAGCCAAGACGGCGTTATTGATTTTACTGTTGAGAGAAACGGCGAAAAGGTCGATTTGAACGGCGTTAAGTTCCAAACGGAGGAACAAAACGGCATTACGCTTATAACCTACGATTTTATTATCGTAGGCGAAAAGCCCACGGTAGGAAGCGTTGTGAAAAACTCCTTTACACAGTCGGCTTCCATTGCAAGGCTTGTGTGGTTGAGCCTTTTTGATATTGTAACGGGAAGATACGGCGCTTCGGAGCTTGCGGGTCCCGTCGGAACGGTTGATATTATAGCCGAGGTTACGGAAACGGCGGCGACGGAGAAAAACCTTGACAACCTGCTGTTTATAATGGCGCTTATCACGATAAACCTCGGCGTGGCAAACCTTTTGCCTTTGCCCGCACTTGACGGCGGCAGACTTTTCTTCCTCATTATAGAAGCGATAAGAAGAAAACCCGTAAACCCGAAATACGAGGGCTATGTACATGCGGCGGGCCTGGCGCTTTTGATGCTCTTAATGGTGTTTGTAACCTATAACGATATTGTAAGAATTATTCACTCTTAAAACGAGGTGCAGATATGGAACGCAGAATTACGAAAACCGTTAAAGCGGGAAATGTAAGCATAGGCTCGGGCAGTAAAATTACCGTTCAGTCAATGCTCAATGTCCCCGCTCACAATACAGACGGAAATGTCGCTCAGGCGGTTGAGCTTGAAAAGGCAGGGTGTGAAATAGTCCGCCTTACGGTGCCCGACCTTGAGGCGGTAAAGACGCTTTATGCCGTAAAGAACGCTGTTAAAATACCCGTTGTCGCGGATATTCATTTTGACTATAAATGTGCGCTTGAAAGCGTTGCGGCAGGCGTTGACAAGATAAGAATAAATCCCGGTAATATCGGCTCGGACGACAGGATAAAGGCTGTTGCCGACGCTTGCAGGCAGAAGAATATTCCGATAAGAATAGGCGTAAATTCGGGTTCGCTTGAAAAGGATTTGCTTAAAAAGTACGGTCATGTAACGCCCGAGGCTCTTTGTGAGAGCGCTCTGCGCCACGCTTCACTGCTTGAAAAGTTCGACTTTAACGATATTGTAATTTCGATAAAGTCCTCGGATGTGCCGACTATGGTTGCGGCTTACAGGCTCGTGGCAGAGCAGTGCGATTATCCGCTCCATCTCGGTGTTACCGAAGCGGGCACAAAGCATATGGGCATGCTTAAATCCGCCGCAGGAATAGGTTCGCTTTTGCTTGACGGTATCGGCGACACAATCAGGGTTTCGCTCACGGCAGACCCCGTTGCGGAGGTTGTGGCAGGCTTTGACATTCTTAAAGCTGTCGGTATTAAAAAGGACTGCCCGCAGATAGTTTCGTGTCCTACCTGCGGAAGAACAAAAATCGATTTGATTTCGCTTGCGGAAAAGGTCGAAAAAGAGCTTGCGAATGTTCACAAGCCGATAAAGGTTGCGGTTATGGGCTGTGCGGTAAACGGCCCCGGCGAAGCGAAAGAGGCTGATATCGGAGTTGCCGGCGGCGACGGCTTCGGACTTATTTTCAAGCACGGAGAAATTCTTAAAAAGGTTCCCGAGGATAAGATAGTCGAGGAGCTGCTCAAGGAAATAGATAATTTATAACTAACAAGGATTTACATATATGAACGGTTTTTACGATTTGTTCGCAGAGTTTGCGGACAAACTTTCGAAATATGACAGAGCGCTTAAAACGGCAAGGGTTTTAAGGCTTCTCAAAAGCAGTGATGAGGCGGGCGACAGCATTACGGCGGTCGTCTTTTTCCCCATACTTATGTCCGAGAGAACGGTGGACGCGATAGGCAAGATTATCGCAAGAGGACTTGAAATTTCCGAGTTTTCAATCGAGCCTGTGTTTGACGGAGCTCTTTTGACAAACAAGTACGACGGCGAGCTGCGTGAAATTATAAAGCGCAGGATTGTTGTCGCAAACGGCTTCTTGGAGGACTGCGTTTTTTCATACGAGCCGAACGGCGAACTGCACATTAAGCTTGCGCACGGCGGCAGGGATGTCCTTTGCACGGCAGGCTGCGACAAGGCGGTGGAGAGACTTCTCAAGGAGCGTTTCGGCGCCGACTTAAAGGTGTTTATCGAGCAGGAAGAGGAGAGCGAGGACTCCGCACAGGCTCTTATACAGAAGCAGCAGCAGATTGACGAGCAAATGCGTGAAAAGCAGATAAACGCAAAGCCCGTCAAAAAAGACGAGCCTGTGAAAGCCGAGGTTGTGGAAGAGGGCTATCCTTACTATACCGACAGTCTGAAGGTCATTTACGGCAATAAGATAAAGGGCGCTCCCATGAAAATGGAGGACATTACCTCCACCGACGACCGTGTTACCGTATGGGGCCGTATTTTCGGCTTTGAGTCACGCCTTACAAGGAACGGCGACAAGTACATAATTTCGTTTAATATCACGGACGACACATATTCCTATTCGGCTGTCATTTTTGAAAAAAAGGACTATTGCGACGACCTGCTCAACTATATTTCCGACGGCAAATATATCGTTATGTCGGGCTCAATGTCGTTTGACAAGTACAGGGGCGAGAATGTTATCAACCCGAGAAGCATTTGCCTTGTTACGCCGATTGAAAAGCAGGATAACGCTCCCGAAAAGAGAGTCGAGCTCCACCTGCATACCAATATGTCGGCAATGGACGGTATGACGCCGCCCGACGAGCTTGTCAAAAGGGCTATAAGCTGGGGACACAAGGCTATTGCCATAACCGACCACGGCTGTGTTCAGGGCTTCCCCGACGCCGCAAACGCCGCAAAGGGCAAGATAAAAATCATATACGGCGTTGAGGCTTATTTTGTCGACGATATGAAAGACCCCGAGGTCGCAATTAAGGATTTGCCGACATATCATATGATAATCCTTGTCAAGAACTCGGTGGGTCTTAAAAATCTTTACAAGCTTGTCTCAATGTCAAACATAAACTATTTTTACAAGAAGCCGAGAATGCCAAAGTCCGAAATCATAAAGCACAGAGAGGGACTTATCATAGGCTCGGCGTGCGAGGCGGGCAATCTTTACAGGGCAATACTTGACGAGCTTCCCGACGAGGAAATTGCCGAGATAGCGTCGTTCTATGATTATATTGAAATTCAGCCCACGGGTAACAACAGGTTTATGCTTGAGGCTCATTCGGACCCGAACGCAAAAAATCCCGAGAGAAATAAGAGATACGATAAAATAACCTGCGTTGAGGATATTGAAAACATCAACAGACGGCTCATATCCGTTGCGGACGGCCTCGGGAAACCGGTTGTTGCGACGGGAGATGTGCATTTTCTTGACCCCGTTGACTCGCAGTACAGGGCTATACTTATGGCAGGTCAGGGCTTTGAGGATGCGGACAAGCAGGCTCCGCTTTATTTCAAAACCACGGAGGAAATGCTCTCCGACCTCGCTTATCTCGGCGAGGAGACCGCAAAAGAGGTTGTTATAACAAACCCGAATAAAATTGCGGATATGATTGAAACGCTTATTCCGTTCCCCAACGGCACATATCAGCCGTCCATCGAGGGAAGTGAGGAGCAGCTTCGTGAAATATGCTGGACAAAGGCTAAGGAATGGTACGAAAAAGACGGTGTTATTCCCGAAATCGTTTTGACCCGACTTAACAGGGAGCTTGACTCCATTATCGAGAACGGATTTGCTGTCCTTTATATAATTGCGCAAAAGCTTGTATGGGACTCCGAGGACCACGGCTATCATGTCGGTTCGAGAGGTTCGGTAGGCTCGTCGTTCGTTGCGACAATGGCGGGTATTTCCGAGGTTAACCCACTTGCACCGCATTACAGATGTCCCAAGTGTAAATATTCCGAATTCTTTACGCACGGCGAGTACGGTTCGGGCTTTGATATGCCTAAAAAGAACTGCCCCGAATGCGGCGAGCCGCTTATCCGTGACGGTCACGAAATTCCGTTTGAAACCTTCCTCGGCTTCCACGGCGACAAGGCGCCCGATATAGACCTTAACTTCTCTGGCGAGTATCAGGGCAAGGCTCACAGATACACAGAGGAGCTGTTCGGCTCAAGCCATGTCTTTAAGGCGGGTACAACCGCTTCCGTTGCCGAGAAAACGGCGTTCGGATTTGTAAAAAAATATCTTGAAAGCAAGGGGAAAACCGTTTCGAGAGCCGAAGAGGACAGGCTTACCGTCGGCTGTACCGGCGTCAAGAGGACAACGGGTCAGCACCCCGGAGGAATGGTCGTTGTTCCCAATGCCTATGATGTTTACGATTTCACACCCGTTCAGTATCCTGCCGACGACACCTCCAGCGATATGGAGACAACACATTTCGACTTCCACTCGCTCCACGATACAATTCTTAAGCTTGATATTCTCGGACACGATGTTCCCACGCTTTACAAGCACCTTGAGGATTTGACGGGAATACCCGTAATGGATGTCGATGTCTGCGACCCGAAGATAGTAAGCCTTTGTACCTCGCCCGAGGCGCTCGGCGTTACTGCGGAGGATATAAGCTGGCCTACGGGAACGCTTTCAATCCCCGAAATGGGCACCTCGTTTGTATGTCAGATGCTTATCGAGGCGCAGCCCAAGACCTTCTCCGACCTGCTTCAGATTTCGGGACTTTCACACGGTACGGATGTTTGGAACGGCAATGCGCAGGACCTTATACACAACGGCACCTGCACCATTTCGGAGGTTATCGGCTGCCGTGACGGCATTATGACATATCTTCTCCATGCGGGACTTGAACCGAGTATGGCGTTCAATATTATGGAGAAAACAAGAAAGGGTATTGTCGCAAAGATGGGCTTCCCCGAGGGTGCGGAGGAAGCGATGAAGGCTTGCAATGTCCCCCAGTGGTATATGGACTCCTGCCGTAAGATAAAATATATGTTCCCCAAGGCTCATGCGGCGGCGTATGTAATTGCGGCGCTGAGACTCGGTTGGTACAAGATATACAGACCTCTTGAATACTACACGGCGTTTTTGACCGTGCGAGGCGGCGATTTGGACGCGTCAACCGTTATCAAGGGCAGAACGGCTGTCCGTGATAAAATGAAAGAAATTGACCAGAAGGTCAGGGAGAAAACCGCTTCCGCCAAGGATAAGGACCAATACACCGCTCTACAGGTCGTAAACGAAATGATGGCAAGAAATGTCGAGCTGCTTCCCGTCGATATATATAAGTCCAAGGCAAAGGATTATATGATTGAGGACGGAAAAATCCGTATGCCGTTCGGTGCTCTTTCGGGAGTCGGCGACAGCGCGGCAATCCCGCTTGCGGCGGCAAGAGACGACGGAAAAGGCGAATTCGTTTCTATTGAGGATTTTGCACAGAGGGCAAAGGCGGGTAAAGCAACGATAGAATTGCTCAAAGAGTGCGGCGCCTTCGGCGACCTGCCGGAATCCTCGCAGTTATCTCTGTTTTGACAATTATTGCTTTTTGAAAGGCTGGCTTTATATGAGAGAAAAACTTGTAAAATATCTTGATAAGGTATTTATAATGCTTATGACGATTGATCTTGTGCTTATTGTTTTGGGGAGCGCATTTATCATTTCCGACAAGGCGTTTGTAAAGAACGCACAAAAAACGGTAGGATATATTTCCCAAGCGGAAAAGCAGGAGAACGGCAAAAAGAAGTATTCCGTTCTGTATTATGCAGACGACGGACAGCATTATGCCGAATACGGCTACGGAGACGAATACACATACATCGGTGAGACGGTGTCGATGTATTTCAACAAGGAAAACCCCGAAGAAATATTTATAAAAACGGCAACCGTATGGTATGTGCTTCTTTACCTCGGAATAGTTCTTGCGGCGGCGGAGGCAATCGCTTATTTACCGCTTAAAAAGCGTGAGGTGCTCTACAAGGAAAATCTCAAGGCGTTTTGTCGGGTCAAAGAAACAAGAGAGTCCTGGTTTACGGGTAAAATCCTTGTCTGCGACAGCTCGGCTGTTCCCGCAAGAAACGGCAAGCCGTTTTTGAGCGGAGCGGTCAATAAAAAATATGCGAAGTCTGTCAAAAACAAATCGCTCGCAGTATATTATCACGCAAAAAATCCGAACATATACATTGTTGATACAAAGACGAAATATTAAATTCCGAAAGGAAGGGGATATATTATGACAGTATTATGGATAATCCTCGGCGTTATAGCGGCGCTTATCGTGTTTACGCTCATAAAAGCGGCATTCTGGAAAGCAAAGCCCGTTGAAACTGCCGAGAAGCAGGAGCCCGAGAATGTTGATTTTGACCGCTATTGCAAGAATTTGAGCGACGCTATCAAAATCAAGACCATCTCGAACTATGACAGGGAGCTTGTCGATTGGAACGAGTTTGATAAGTTCCATAAGTTTTTGGAGGAGCGTTATCCGCTTATCCATAAAACTATGACAAAGACGAAGATTGCAGACGCAAGCCTTGTGTTCAAATGGGAGGGCACGGATCCGTCTCTTGACGGTATTGCGCTTTTGGCGCATCAGGATGTCGTGCCGATAAACGAGGGAACATGGGACGATTGGAACCACGACCCGTTTGAGGGTTATAACGACGGCGAGTTCATCTGGGGCAGAGGCGCTCTTGATATGAAAAACCATCTTATAGCTGTTATGGAGAGCGTTGAACAGCTTATTGCCGACGGCTATGTGCCGAAGCGCACGGTGTATATCTGCCTCGGACACAACGAGGAGGTTGTTGCCGCACCCGACAACGGAGCAAAGCAGATTGCACAGTATCTCAAGGAGCAGGGAGTTCATCTCGAAGCGGTTGTAGACGAGGGCGGCGCAATTCTTCCCGTAAATGTCAAGGGCGTGCTTGACTGCAATCTTGCAGGAGTAGGTATTGCCGAAAAGGGCAGCGTAAATTATGAAATCAGCGTAAACGCAAAGGGCGGACATTCGTCGCAGCCGCCGGAGCACACGGCTATCGGACATCTTGCCGATGTTATAAAGGATATTGAGGGACATCAGTTCAAGGCGAGCATGCCGCAGTTTGTATACGACCTGTTTACGCAAATAGGAAAGCGTTGCACATATCCCGTAAGGCTTGTTGCATGCAACCTTAAAATATTAAAGCCCTTGGTTCTTAAAATAATGACTAAAATTCCTCCTGCAGCTTCGCTTATCCGCACCTGCACGGCGGTTACAATGGCTTCGGGCAGTCCGCAGTTCAATGTGTTGCCGCAGAAGGCTTCAATTACCGTCAACTTCCGCACTATGCCCGGATGTACTATGGATGATGTCGAAAAGCATATCAGAAAGAGCGTGAGAAACAAGAATATAGATGTTAAATTCCTTGTCGGCAAAGAGGCGTCGCAGGTTTCTCCAACCGACTCCAAGGCGTTTAGGACCATCAAAGAGTTGTGCGAGAGCGCAGACAGCAAAAACCTTGTGGCGCCGTTCCTTGTAATGGGTGGCACGGACTCTTACAATTATGAGTGCGTATGTGAAAACATTTACAGATTTTCTCCGTTTGTTTCTGACACGAAGCTTTTGCTTTGCACGCATGGAACAAACGAGAGACTTCCGCTCAGCGCTGTCGAGGGTGCGCTCACATTCTTTAAGCGTTATATCAAAAAAATGACTCAGGACTGATGTGAAAATCAGCTTTTGAGCGGCTTTAACGGACATTCCTTTGCGGGATGTCCGTAATTTTTTATAATAATTGCCTTTGAGTGTAAAAAAATTGAAAAAACAGTAGCATTATATATTTTTTTCTGTTATAATAGCAAAGGTTAATTCTGTCAATGGGCATTTTATGCCCTTTTGACAACCATTTTTAATTAGTTAAAAATTTTTGGAGGTATGTAAAATGGCAAACAAATGGGTTTACATGTTCAGCGAAGGCGACATGACCATGCGTAACCTTCTCGGCGGTAAAGGCGCTAACCTTGCCGAGATGACTGCTATCGGTCTTCCTGTTCCTCAGGGCTTCACAATCACTACGGAAGCTTGCACACAGTACTATGAAGACGGCAGAAAAATAAACGACGAAATCATGGCTCAGGCTATGGAAGGCGTTAAGAAAATGGAAGAGATCAACGGCAAAAAGTTCGGCGATCTTACAAATCCGCTTCTTGTATCGGTTCGTTCGGGTGCTCGCGCTTCGATGCCCGGTATGATGGACACAATCCTTAACCTCGGTCTTAACGATGAGGTTGTTGCGGCTATGATCGCAGGCAACCCCGATCCCAAGTTTGAGAGATTCGTTTACGACTCATACAGAAGATTTATTCAGATGTTCTCCGACGTTGTTATGGAGGTCGGCAAGAAGTATTTTGAACAGCTTATCGACGCTATGAAGGAAAAGAAGGGCGTTAAGTTCGACATCGAGCTTACTGCCGCTGACCTTAAAGAACTTGCAGAGCAGTTCAAGGCTGAATACAAGAAACAGCTCGGCGAAGACTTCCCGTCAGATCCGGTTGTTCAGTTGAAGCTTGCTATTGAGGCTGTTTTCCGTTCATGGGACAACCCCCGTGCAAACGTATACCGTCGTGATAACGACATTCCGTACTCATGGGGTACTGCAGTAAACGTAATGCCCATGGTATTCGGTAACCTTAACAATGAGTCCGGTACAGGCGTTGCATTTACCCGTGATCCCGCTACAGGCGAGAACAAGCTTATGGGTGAGTTCCTTATCAACGCACAGGGCGAGGACGTTGTTGCAGGCGTTCGTACTCCCATGCCGATTGCTCAGATGGAGGAAGAATTCCCCGAAGCATACGCTGAATTCCTCAAGGTTTGCGAAACGCTCGAAAACCATTATCACGATATGCAGGATATGGAGTTCACTGTTGAAAACAAGAAGCTCTATATGCTCCAGTGCCGTAACGGTAAGAGAACCGCACAGGCTGCTCTCAAGATAGCTTGCGACCTCGTTGACGAGGGACACAAGACTGAGGCTGAGGCTGTTGCAATGATCGACCCCCGTAACCTCGACACACTTCTTCACCCGCAGTTTGACGCTGCCGCTTTGAAGGCTGCTACTCCCATGGGCAAGGGCCTCGGCGCATCTCCCGGTGCTGCTTGCGGTAAGGTTGTATTTACGGCTGACGATGCAGAAGCTTGGAACGCTAAGGGCGAAAAGGTTGTTCTTGTTCGTCTTGAAACCTCTCCCGAGGACATCACGGGTATGAAGGCTGCTCAGGGTATCCTCACAGTTCGCGGCGGTATGACCTCGCACGCTGCAGTTGTTGCCCGCGGTATGGGTACTTGCTGCGTTTCGGGTTGCGGCGACATCGTTATGGATGAAGAAAACAAGAAGTTCACTCTCGGCGGTAAGGAATTCCACGAGGGAGACTATATTTCAATCGACGGCTCAACAGGTAATATCTATGACGGAGTTATCCCGACTGTTGACGCTCAGATCGCAGGTGAATTCGGAAGAATTATGGGCTGGGCTGATAAGTACAGAAAGCTCAAGGTTCGTACAAATGCCGATACTCCCGCAGATGCTAAGAAGGCAAGAGAGCTCGGCGCAGAGGGCATCGGTCTTTGCCGTACAGAGCATATGTTCTTCGAGGCTGACAGAATCGCTGCTTTCCGTGAGATGATTTGCTCGGATACAGTTGAAGAGAGAGAAGCTGCTCTTGAGAAGATTCTTCCCTATCAGCAGTCAGACTTTGAGAAGCTCTATGAAGCTCTTGAGGGCTGCCCCGTAACAATCCGCTTCCTTGATCCGCCTCTTCATGAGTTCGTTCCCACGGAGGAAGACGACATCAAGAAGCTTGCAGACGCACAGGGTAAGACAGTTGAGCAGATTAAGGCTATTATCGCTTCTCTTCATGAGTTTAACCCGATGATGGGTCATCGCGGACTTCGTCTTGCAGTTACTTATCCGGAAATCGCTAAGATGCAGACAAAGGCTGTTATCCGTGCGGCTGTAAATGTTCAGAAGGCTCATCCCGATTGGACAGTATGCCCCGAGATTATGATTCCTCTTTCATGCGACGCTAAGGAACTTAAGTTCGTTAAGGATATAGTAGTTGCTACAGCTGACGCTGAAATCGCTGCCGCAGGTTCTTCAATGAAGTACGAAGTAGGTACTATGATTGAGATCCCGAGAGCTGCTCTTACGGCAGGCGACATCGCTAAGGAAGCTGAGTTCTTCTGCTTCGGCACTAACGACCTTACCCAGATGACTTACGGTTTCAGCCGTGACGACGCAGGCAAGTTCCTCAATGCTTACTATGACAACAAGATCTTCGAGAACGATCCGTTTGCTAAGCTCGACCAGACAGGCGTTGGTCAGCTTATGGAAATGGCAGTTAAGAACGGTAAGGCAACCCGTCCTTCACTTCACTGCGGCATCTGCGGTGAGCACGGCGGCGATCCGTCATCTGTTGAGTTCTGCCACAAGATCGGTCTTGACTATGTTTCATGCTCACCGTTCCGTGTTCCGATTGCCCGTCTTGCTGCTGCGCAGGCTGCAATCGCTGAGATGTAATTCACTCAAACGGATTAAAGCGTGAAGCGTAACTCATAAACTTACCCCGTACCTTGAAAAAGGTGCGGGGTTTTGTGATTGTGTATTATTTTGCTGATTTAGGGAATAATATCCCTTAAATTACAGCTGGATTTAAGGGAAAATGTGGATTTGAATTGACTATTCCCTTATTTTATGCTAATATTTAAGGGAAACAAGGAGGCGCTAAGGGAATGAGGACATTTAATTACTCGCTGATTAAGTCTGAAAAATGGGACTCCGATATTCTGGGCTTGATTGCCGCAATATACAGGGAAGTCGGTAAACAGGAACTGCATTTGAAACAGCAGCCGCAGTCACTTGAAAGGCTTGTGGAGATTGCGAAGATACAAAGTACGGAAGCCTCCAATGCTATTGAGGGAATTGTGACGACAAATACCCGTATAAAACAGCTTGTGGAGGAAAGAACCGCACCGCGTAATCGGGACGAACAGGAAATTGCAGGGTACCGTGATGCGTTGAATATTATCCATGAAAGCTTTGACGCAATTCCGATTACTCAAAATTATATCTTACAGCTCCATAAAATTATGTACAGCCATATGAACAATCCTTTGGCAGGGCAGACGAAGAATGTTCAAAACTATATCAGCGCAAGCTATCCGGACGGAAACACCGAAATTTTGTTTACGCCCCTTTCGCCTGTTGAAACTCCCGTGGCGTTGGATAAAATTTGTGAGGAATACAACAGAGTTATCGGTAATCTTGAAGTTGAACCGTTGATTGCAATACCGATTTTTATTCATGATTTCCTATGCATTCATCCGTTTAATGACGGGAACGGCAGAATGAGCCGACTGTTGACCACGCTGCTTTTGTACCGCAGCGGATTTTATGTCGGTAAATACATTTCTCTTGAAGCAAAGATAGCAAAGAATAAAGACCTTTATTACGCTGCGCTTGAGGCGTCTCAACACGGCTGGAGTGAGGGCACGGAGAATGTTATTCCGTTTATTAAGTACATGCTCGGCACAATTCTTGCGGCTTATAAAGAGTTTGAAGACAGGTTTTCCATTGTTGAGGGGAATTTGTCTGCTGTTGATACGGTGCGCAAGGCTTCACTGCAAAAAATCGGGAGATTTACAAAACAGGACATCAGAGAGTTGTGCCCGAACCTCAGCGTAAGTTCTGTTGAAGGCGCACTTCGCAAAATGGTTGCCTGCGGCGAAATTAAGCGTGAGGGAACGGGAAAAAACACTTGCTATTACAGAATTAAATAATTGCCGATATAATATTACCCCGTACCTTGAAAAAGGTGCGGGGTTTTGTGTTGCAAAATAATATAAATACGATATAATTAAACTGTAATATATGTCAGGAGGCTTTGAAATGAAAATGATAGAAATCGGCAGCAGGGCAAACGCTTCGGCGGTAGCTCTCGGCTGTATGAGAATGGCAAGCCTTGATGAAAAGCAGGTCGACAGTATTGTGGACTGCGCACTGGAGAACGGAATAAACTTTTTCGATCACGCCGATATTTACGGCAAAGGCGAGGCGGAAAGACTGTTTGGGGGATATCTGGAAAGACATCCCGGCGTTCGCGATAAAATTTGTATTCAGACAAAATGTGCGATTCACGACGGTCAGTATGATTTTTCAAAGGAGCATATCGTGTCTTCGGTTGAGGGCAGTCTTAAACGCCTCGGCGTTGATTATGTTGACTTTTTATTACTTCACCGTCCGGACACACTGATGGAGCCGGAAGAGGTTGCGGAGGCATTTTATGTTTTGAGAAGTTCAGGTAAGGTGCGTGATTTCGGAGTTTCAAATCATAATCTTATGCAAATCGAACTGCTTAAAACCGCAGTGAAAAGACCGCTTTGTATAAATCAGCTTCAACTGTCGGTAACGGAGGCGGGAATGATAACCTCCGGCTTGAATGTAAATATGAAAAACGAGGAGTCGCAAATGCACGACGGCGGGATTTTGGAATACAGCCGAATTAAAAAAATGACAATCCAAACCTGGTCGCCGTTCCAAAGAGGATTTTTCAAGGGCTCGTTTATTGACAGCGATGATTATCCGGAATTGAACGCTAAGCTTGCCGAGATAGGCGAAAAATACGGCTTGACGAAAACGGGCGTTGCGGCGGCTTGGATATTGAGGCATCCTGCGAATATGCAGTTGATTGCAGGTACGATGAATCCCGACAGGCTTTCACAAATATGCAAGGCGGCGGATGTTACGCTGACTCGCTCGGAATGGTATGATATATATACAGCGGCAGGTCATTGCTTGCCGTAAATAAGGCAGCAAAAAAGCACCGCCTCGGTTAAGCCGAAGCTGTGCTTTATTTCACATAGCTTAACATACAACTGCGTCGTCTGCCGTATAGCCGCCGAGAGAGTTTTCCTTTACCTGTATGCATACAAAGGTTATGCCCTCGTCGTCCGCTGCTGAGAACTGTCTCTTTGCCGCAGGGGAAACCCTGAGCCAATCGCCCTCGGCAAGTGCGATTTCTTCGCCGTCGATTACGGTCTTACCCTTGCCAGAGAGCACGCCGTAAATTTCCTCGTTGGTCTTATGTGAGTGGACAAAGGGCACGCCTGCGCCTGCGGGAAGCTTGTTTATGCTGATTTCAGCTCCCGTAAGTCCGAGTAATTCGTGAAGCTCCGTTCTGCCTTCGTTTCCGATGTTTGTCTTTGCATAGTTTTTCATTGGTTTTGCCTCCTTGGATTTTGCAAATTCTCTTTGCTTGCTTACAGATTATCACTGTACACACTTAAAAACAAGTACGCACCTTTTTATAACTGTACACTTCTTTTTGAATGTGCTATACTGTATGCGGAGATGATGGCTTATGAAAACAAAAGAAGAATTGCCTGCTTGTCCGGTTGCGACTGCGGTGTCCTTAATCGGCGGAAAATGGAAATTGCTTATTCTCCGTAACCTCAAAGCACGCCCGTGGAGGTTTAACGAGCTTCAGCGTGATTTGGACGGAATATCGCAAAAAGTGCTGACCGACAGCCTGCGCCAGATGATAGACGACGGGCTCGCTTACAGACACGATTTCGGCGAAATGCCGCCGAGGGTTGAGTACGGGCTTACCGACCTCGGTCGTCAGATGCTGCCGATTATAGACGCTCTTGCCGATTTCGGAAATTATTATAAATCGGTGCTTGATAAGTAAAATTTACAGTGGGGTTAATTATGAACAGGGAGAATCTGAATAAGCTCGTTTCAAACTATATAAAGAATTTTGATTACATAAATGACGATGTGAATAGGGAATATTACAAGTGGGAAGCGGTTAAGCATTTTCAAGACCATTGGGACATAGATGCACCCGACTTCGCTGCTATGTTTAAGGAATGCATAAAAGAAACTTACAATCTTATAAACAATAAAGTTGTTCAGCCGGCTAACGGTATTATTAAATTGGCAGAAAAGCCTGAAGTTACCGAGGCTATCCGACAGATGTTCCGTGAATTGCTTGCCGAGGACAACGGGGATATAGATAAGCGACAAGATAAAATTTATGCCTTTTTAGAGAAAGCTGACGAGCTTCTGAACACCTATTATAAAGGGTCTTGGAAGTATGCTCAGGATATGCGAACAGTCATTTTCTATTTATGCCTGTTAGAGCCTGACAAAAACTATATGTTTAAGGCGACTCAGGCAAGAGAGTTTATGTATTGCATTGAGTATGGAAAGAACTTCGGAAGCGGCGAAAATTTTAGCTTAAAGAACTACTATGGGATGTGCGATGAGCTTGTGACCGCCATAAAGGAAACACCGGAGCTTGTGAAATTACATAATAACCGCATCACAGAAAAGATGTGTGCAAATGACGATTTTCACATCCTTGCATACGATATTATTTATTCGGCTATTGTGTATAATCTATACAATAACATTACCGTTGTTAAGCCTACTCGCTCAAAGACTCAAACGCACGAGAATCAAGTCCAAACGAAGCGTGAAGAACTTACTGCCGAACTTGAACAGATCAATGCTGAATTAAATAAAGCATTACAAGAGCGCTCAAATTATGATGAGTTTTCCGCAAAAGGTCTTGAAGTTACACATAAAGCATTTGGAACGGGAACTGTTGTTGCTCATAACGGAAATTTATTGAATATTCGTTTTGAAAATGGGGAAAGGCGTTTTCAAATGCCGCAAGGCTTTTCAAAAGGCTTTCTCAAAACCGATTCTACCGAAATTATGGATTTGTTTAATGAAATGGCAATTTTAGACGATAAGGTTGCAAGGCTTAAAGGTTTTCAGTCAACGGTCAAATATAAATTAGATGCTCTGAAATAATGCTTGACTGCGAAAAGGAAAGAGTTGTAACTCTCGGCGAGCTTACTCCCGAATGGTGGATTTGAAAATGCCTGCAGTCATTATAATTATAATCAAAAATGTGGTCGCAAGGCAGAAAAAGCAGATGAATAACCGAATAATTTACAGCGGATAAAATTCCTCTTTGCTTTTTGTAAAGAGGGATTTTATTCCCTGTAATTTCGGAACGGATTTATAGGGAAAACAGTCTGATATTTGCTCAATTTAAGGCTCTAAAAACACAATTACTGCGGCTGCGTCAAATGTATTTTCATACATCCGGATTTTCTTATAATACGGCGGTCGGATACAGGGCATTTCACTTGACAGTATGATGATAATATGATATATTAAGCTGATGATTTGTGAGAGAGGGTGTGTTTTTTTAATGAGTAAAACCAATCCTTCAAATAAGAATAAACATATACTGTGCGATGTTTTTGCCGGTATCGGGTTATTCTTACTTTTTTTGCTTTAATGTTTATGCTCAGAAACCGTATGCACTTTAATTCGGACGAATACGACAATTTTTTGGGCTGTATGGTCGTTGCAAACGGCGGCAAAATTTGCAGATTTAATTAGAAATCAAGATGTGTGAATAAGAAAAGACAAGACAAGGGGAATAGTGTGAAAATCACACTATTCATAATTATATAGCCCTCAAAATTTGCCTTTGGCATAATTTTGAGATGGCAGAAATCACCATCACGC
>CAVAPB010000002.1:0-104948 GCA_963590415.1 Anaerovoracaceae bacterium
TAACTCTTGTTGTTGCTATTGTCAGAAAAAGAAAGTCGATATGATCGCACTCAAAATATCTGATAAAGTGAACAAGTCCGTGAAAAATGGACAATAAAAAAAAGAGACCTCCTATGGTAGAATTAACTACCATGGGAGGTCTTAATTATGGCAATACATCTTTCAACTACATCTTTGAATATTGCTTTTGCACCCTCTTCAAGCCCAGAAACACCGTCCATACAGATAAAAAAATTAGGAATTTCTAAACACGGTATATGAGGTATATTATGAGAACTAATCTACAACAGTGGATAATTGGCTTTTATATACAACATTTTTTGCAGCACTATCTGGGGCAGGTCATAGCAGATGGTGCTCATTTTTTTAGCTTTTGGATGTTGTTCTTAATTAAATCGATTTATATGGTTTTGTATGCTTTTGTTGTTAGCAGAGGGGCTTTTATACCGCTATGCAAAATTCGTATGTAATCGGCTGAAGTTGATTATTTTTAGCCCAATTTGTACGCTGAAAATGCACAGTTCGTACAGGACACATTACATTAACCATCTGACCGCCGACCGAACCTGCCTGCTTAGATGTGAGATCACCGTTATAGCCCTGCTTAAGATTTACACCAACCTCAGATGCTGCTTCCATCTTAAACTTGTTAAGAGCTTCCTTTGCCTCGGGTACTGTAGCCATTAAAAACACCCCTTTTCTTTATTTGCGTCTGCAAGAATATCATTTGTCGAAATCGCCTCGATATAAATGTTAATATATGGATTTTATTAAAAAAATTCGTATTCGAGCTGAAAGGATATACAGAAAAATCATATGTTTTTTTATTTTGAAAATTTTTTGTGAAAATTATATATGCAAATATGTTATAGCAATATTTGGGAAATCTTGCTAAAATAATAAGCGTAAAAGAAAGGAAATGGTGATTATATGTTCAGAACTGCATCAAATGCGGAAATCGGCGAATATTTGTCAAAGCTTATTGATGAAAGAAGCGATAAATTTAAGTCGGGCAGAGATTTTTGCAAACAGTATCTTTTGCTTGAAAAAGGCGAACAGCCCGAAGACGATGAAATACAGCAGCAGGCAAACAGGCTGTCGGGAATAAAATCCGGTAAATACGGTATTCAGATAAAGGATTTGGGTTACTTCACAGAGCTTTTGGAAACAACATGCGAAGAGCTTTTGAGCGCCGGAAAATCAAAGCCTGCATTTCCCGACAGATATTCAAATTATACATTTGCTCGCTCGACTGACAAAAAATATTGGAAAAAATATATAGACAGCGAAGATAAAATCTTTCTCAATGCCGATGAATACGGAAAAACCGTATTGGATTATGCGTTTGAATGTGAAAACTACGACCTGATTAAGTTTCTGACGGAAAACAATTACATAACCATAGTTGACAATGAAAGCACAAAGGATTACACAATGACATTTCTGCCTTACCACAGGGCAATACAAACAATAGCAAAGAATTCGAATAAGCTTTATGATGAGCTTGGAAACGACGATACTGTAAGAACAAATATAGTTGCATTGGCTATTGAAAACAAGGACAAATACTTTTTAACAAAGCTCAGGGCGAGAGAAATACCGGCACTGTATCAAATATGCGAATATCCTATATACTCACAGTTAGACGATTATGAAAGCTGTTATAACGATAAGCTGACCATGGCTGTCGCAAAGTCCGACAAAGAGGTTCTTGATTATTTTTCGGACGCGTTCAATATAAAAAGCGAACATAACGAAGCGGTATTTATATATCCGTTTTTAGGTAGAATTTTGGACAAAATGATAGCTGAAAACAACAAAAATACCGTCTATGTTCTTAAAAGAGCGCTTAACTACAACAAAAATGTTCTCAACGAATTAAGCGAAAAAATTACCCAACTTTATATTCTCTATAAAAAGTATTGTAATGATGACGACGCTTTTTCGAGAGCTCTTACATATTTTTATATGAACAGCATCGGAGTGTTTTCACTTATCGGTTCAGACCCGAGCGACCCATCAAAGTGCATAAAAATGAAATCTAATGTCATACATATCGGAGAAACATCGACTGACAGTGAAATAAGTAAACTCATCAACAGCATTAACCAAGTATATTATGACATTAAAAATCAAAACAAACAGGCTCTGCTTAATGTGGATTAAAAATGAGGAGGAGTTATATGTATTGTAAAAATTGCGGCACTGAAATCAGAGAGGACGCAAAATTCTGCGATAATTGCGGAAAAAGTATAACCGATTATGAGGAAAATATGTCTGGATCTCAGAATCAGAGCATACAGCCCCCTGCCCTTGATTATTCCGGTTCGTTTTTAATGTGGCTTGTCGGTTTTTTTATTCCGATTATCGGACTTATTCTTTACCTTTGTATGAGGCATGACGAACCCGGAAAAGCCCGCTCTGCCGGTAAAGGTGCCTTATCTGCATTTATACTCCATCTTGTTCTTGTTGCATTATACTTATTTGCAGTTTTCGTATTCGGGTTTTACGCAGTCAGCAGCACCGAAGGTATTGTTTCCGAAGCCGTTGATGTTATAAACTCGTCGATTTATGTATGATATTCATAAAATTTTATAAGAATTAAAAATAAAATCACCTGTAACCAAGTTTTTTTATCGTAAATATACTGATTATATACTCTGTTACAGGTGATTTTTATGTTCAAGTCGTTTCTTTCGATGCTTTTGCCGTTTTTTGGAACAACAATCGGCTCATTATCTGTATTTTTTATAAGCGGAAAAATAAACAGAATATTCAACAGAATAATACTCGGATTTTCGGGCGGAATAATGCTTGCCGCAAGCATATGGAGCCTTATTTTGCCGTCCGTGGAGCATTCGGCTCACTTGAATAAAATGTCGTTTTTACCTGCTGTTACGGGAATATCAGCCGGCATTGCATATTTGATATTTACTGATAAGATAATTATAAAATCTAAAGGAAAAGCAGACAAAAGCAGTCTGCTGATTTTTGCGGTTACGCTTCACAACATTCCCGAAGGAATGGCTGTGGGCGTAATTTTTTCTGCGCTGTGGGCAGAAAGCCCTAATGTAACTTTTGCCTCGGCATTAGCGCTGTCCGTCGGAATAGCAATACAGAACATACCCGAGGGCGCTGTAATCGCTCTGCCGTCAAGAGCAAAGGGAAATACAAAACAAAAAGCCTTTGCAACAGGCGTTTTGTCGGGAATTGTTGAACCCATAAGCGCATTGTTTACATTACTTATGTCAAGCGCCGTCAATGCTGTTTTGCCTTATCTTTTGTCCTTTGCGGCAGGCGCAATGATCTATGTTACTGTAAACGAGCTTATTCCCGAAGCAAAAGACAATAAAGATGATTGTATATGTGTTATATCATTTGCCGGCGGATTTTTGATTATGATGATATTGGATATTGTTATGTAAAAAAGCCGTAGAAAACTACGGCTTTGTCTTAACACGGTTTAATACTGCAAATATGTTTTCAGGAAATCGTCAAGCTCATTTGCCGCATGGGTAAGCTCTTTAACGGTCGGCAAATAGACAATTCTTGCGTGATCGGGAGTCGGATAATTAAACGCCGTACCCTGAACCAGTAAAATTTTCTTCTTTTTAAGGAAATCAAGGACAAACTGTTCGTCGTCATTGATATGAAATTTCTTAATATCGAACTTCGGGAAAATATAGAAAGCCGCTTTGGGCTTCATAACGCTAACGCCGTCAATCGCCGAAAGAGCGTTATAAATACATTCTCTCTGCTCGTAAATTCTTCCGCCGGGCTTTAACAGGGCATCGACGCTCTGATAGCCGCCGAGAGCTGTCTGAATAATCTGCTGTGACGGTACATTTGAGCACAATCGCATTGACGAAAGAAGATTAAGGCCTTCGATATACCCCTTAATTCTTGACTTATCCCCGCTGATAACCATCCAACCGCATCTAAACCCGGCTATACGGTGAGATTTCGAGAGACCGTTAAATGTAATGCAGGGAATATCAGGAGCAAGAGACGCTATTGAAATATGCTTGAGCCCGTCCATAACAAGTCTGTCATATATTTCATCTGAATAAATAATCAAGCCGTACTGTCTTGCAACCTCGGCAATTTCAAGCAAAATTTCCTTTGAATAAAGCGCACCCGTGGGGTTGTTGGGGTTGATTATAACAATACCCTTTGTTTTATCGGTAATTTTATTCTTAATGTCCTCAATGTCTGGATTCCACTCATTCTGTTCATCGCACATATAGTGAACGGGAGTACCGCCCGCAAGTGAAACGGAAGCGGTCCAAAGCGGATAATCCGGTGCAGGAACCAGGATTTCGTCACCGTTGTCGAGAAGTCCCTGCATAGCCATTGTGATGAGCTCGCTCGCTCCGTTGCCGGTATATATGTCGTTTATATCCACATTGGGAATTTCTTTAATCTGGCAATACTGCATTATTGCTTTTCTTGCGGAGAAAATGCCCTTTGAGTCCGAATATCCCTCGGAATCACGAAGGTTAAAAATCATATCTCTGATAATTTCATCCGGAGCGGTAAAATTGAACGGAGCCGGATTACCAATGTTAAGCTTTAATACCTTAACGCCGTTTTCAGTCATTCTGTTCGCCTCGTCCATAATCGGACCTCTTATATCGTAACAAACATGGTCAAGCTTGTGTGATTTTTCAAAATTACGCATATCATCATTCCTTAATTTTTGTCTTAAAATATTATATCACTCCTGTCAAGTAAATCAATATCAAAAAAGCAATAAAAAACGGCGCCGAAGCGCCGTTTATGTATTAAATTTTACTTTCCTTTTTAATTCCGAACATCACTCTCAATATAGATCCTAAAACCTTGGGATTGTCAAATACGATAATTTTCATATTGCTTTCCTCCTAACAGCATTTACACAAAGCGGCTCCGCTTACGGCAAGCGCAACGGAAAGAATGACTACAAGAGCCTTTGCCGGGATGATAAATGCAAGAATCAAGCCTAATCCAAAGACGAGAAAGAGTGTTCCGATACTGATTTTCCGTCTGCGTTTACCCATAAACCCACACCGCCTCTCTTTGTGTTCTGTTACACTATATTCAAAAGCGGAGAAAAATGTTAAAAGCTTTCTTTTGAAACCTCCATAACAAGCAAAGTGCCGTCGGTAACGGTTATTTTTGCTGTCGGTTCGGTAATTTCGTTGCTGACTCCCAGTGAAGCAAACGGCGATAAGCGGTATTTGTTAAGCGGATAAAATACGCCATCAAGAGTTACCTCGGCATATGAGCCGAGTGCAAAGACTGACAGATACCTTTTGCTTTTCTGCACGCAATGTGATTCGTCCTTCAAGGTATATATTTTATGCTTTTCATCAAGCAATATTATATTGATACCCTTTCGCTTAAAATCACCTAAAAGGGCAAAATTAGCGAATGTGTGGTCGAGTCTACCGCCGGTGGCACCGAGTACGAGGATTTCCGTAAAACCCTTTTCAACAGCCTTTTCAACGGCAAATTCGGTATCGGTACAGTCCTTTATAGGGCTGAGAGTGATAACATCTACATCAACCTCAGGAGTGTCGGACGAGTCAAAGTCGCCGACAATCAGGTCGGGTGTGATGCCGAGGTCAAGCAAACGCCTATACCCCGCGTCCGCACCGATAACATAATCGTCATAAAAGATATTCTTTTTTAGCATTTCGCCATCGTCGATTTTTGCCGCACCGACGATAACACAGCGCTTTTTGTTTACAAGTTCCATTCTTTTATATCCTTAACCGAGTTGTAAAGCTGAACATAGCTGTTATGTCTTGATTTGCTGATTTTTCCCTCATTTACGGCTTCAATTACCGCGCAGCCCTTGTCCGCGGTGTGAGTGCAGGACGGGAAAAATTTACACTTGTCAATATATTCGGAAAAATCCCTGAAACAATAAGGTAATTCATCCTTCATAATAATATCGTCCTTGTCGATTTCAAAGGATGAAAAGCCAGGAGTGTCAACGACAAAGCCGCCGCACACCCTGTAAAGCTCCGCCAGCCGCGTCGTATGCCTGCCTCTGCCGAGTTTTTTGCTGATATGCGCTGTTTTAAGGTCAAGCGAGCTGTCAAGATTATTGATAAGTGAGGTTTTACCTACTCCGGAATTTCCGGTCAGTGCGCTGATTTTACCGTTTAGCACCGCCTTAACATCATCAATACCGCTTCCCGTCTCATTGGAAACTGCTATCGTATTAAAGCCGGCAAGGGTATAAATATCGTATATTTCACGAGCAGAAGCCAAATCGGATTTTGTAATAACAATTATAGGCTCAATGTCCTTGTGCTCAGCAACCGCAATCAGCTTGTCGATAACAAGCGTTGACGGCTTAGGTTCAACGGTGGATACAACGATAATCAGGTTGTCAATATTGACTACCGGAGGGCGTGTCAGCACATTTTTTCGGGGCATAATTTCGTCAACGGTATTTTCCGCGTTGTCGTTTATGCTGACCGTAACCTTGTCGCCGACCAAAGGCGTAAGCTTTTCCTTTCGGAACACTCCCCTTGCCTTACATTCAAATATCTCATCGGCGGCTTCAACATAATAGAAGCCGCCGATACCTTTTATAATTGTTCCTTTAAGAGTTCTCATATTATTCCGCCGTAAGAGTTATTTTTTGGTCTCCGGAATATGTGTTGTTATCGTGTGCGGGAAGCTGTGAGACAACAGTACCGCTTGAAATTTTATTGTTGTTTGCGTCAAAGACATCAACATTTGTAAAGCCTGCTTTTTCAAGCGTTTTAAGAGCTTCGGACACACTCATTCCAACAACATTCGGAACAGAATATTTCTCCACATATGCGGTCTTAACTATATTTGAAAGATCGGCAGGAGTCTTTGTAAAGTCAATATTTCCCGTCATAACGGTCTGATCGTTGATTTTAACGGTAAATGTTGTTGTGCCCTTGCCTTTAACTTCAATAGTCTTTGTGCCGCCTGCAAGCAAAACATCGTTATAAGTCTGATATGCCTCGCTTCCGAGATAAACCTTGACTGTTCCGGACGCGGAATTTGCGGTCTGCGGTAAATCGACCGTAATCTTTGCTGTGCTCTCCGCCGGCGTGCCGGTGCTTACATAAATTGTAACCTCCGAGCCGCTGTCAGCTGCCTCTCCGCCCTTTGGCGACTGGTCAACAACAGTTCCTGCAGCCTCGCTGCTGTCGGTTTCGGTAACCTTTACCTTGAAACCGTCGGCTTTAAGAAGTTCAATAGCAATATCCTTGCTGTATCCGACAACCTGGGTCGTATTCTTGGAATCGGGATTTTCATCGGTTGAAACATAAATTGTAACAAGCGAGCCCTTTTCGGCGTAAGAGCCCTCCGAGGGATAAATCTCATAAACTACACCCGGAGTGGCATTTTTGTTATAGGAAACAATTGTTTTAACCTGGAAGCCGCTCTGTTTAAGCTTCGCTTCGGCTTCGCTTGAAGACAGACCCATAATACCTGTTATCTGAACGCTCTGGTCATTATAAGCAATTTCAAGCTTGATGGTTTTGCCCTTTCTCACTTCGGTCTCTGCGTCCGGCGTCTGTTTGATTACATTGCCTGCCTCGACATCTGTGGAAAATACGGATTCCGTTTCGAACTTGAAATTAGCAGTATATTCTTCATTTGTCATAATTTCGTCTGCGTAATTGAGCCCGACAAAATTCGGCACCTTGACCTTCTGACCGTTTCTGAAAAGAAGCACACCTACAAAGATGGCGATTATAACAACAACGCCTGCTATAGCGCCGAAAATTATCGGCAATGTCTTATTAGGCTCTTTTTCATCGGTCTCTTCCTCCGCCGGAGCCGCCTGCTCATCCTCGGCTTTCGGAACATTCTTGACAGGCGTAGGGATTGCCTTTGTAGCGTCATCAACAAACTTTGTGGGCTCGTTATCGACAAAATAGCTGTAATTGAACTTGATTGACGGATTGCGCTTGAATTCATCGATGTCAAGCATCATTTCAGCGGCAGAATGATAGCGGTTGTTGGGATTTTTCTGCATCGCTCTCATTGTAATCTGCTCAAGTCCGAGCGGAATTTCAGGATTTATCTCACGAGGCGGCTTAGCCTCCTGCTGAAGCTGCATAATAGCGATTGATACGGCGTTGTCCGACTGGAACGGAAGCTGACCGGTAAGCATTTCATACATTACAACGCCGACGGAATAGATGTCTGCCTTGTCGTCGGTCAACTCTCCCCTTGCCTGCTCGGGGCTTATATAGTGAACCGAACCGATTGCGTCCTCGGTCATGGTTCTTGTGTCGCCGCGCGAAAATCTTGCGATACCGAAGTCCGTTACCTTGATTGTACCGTCCTGCAAAAGCATAATGTTCTGCGGCTTGATGTCACGGTGGACAATGCCCTTGTCATGAGCATGCTGAAGAGCAAGAAGTATCTGGCTGACAAAATGAACAGCCTCTTTCCAGTTTATAACCTTCTGCTGCTCGATATACTCTTTAAGAGTGATACCCTCAACATATTCCATAACGATATACTGAAGCCTGTCGCCGAAGCTGACATCATATACCTTTACAATGTTGGGATGGGAAAGAACCGCAATAGCCTTTGACTCATTCTTGAATCTGCGGCGGAACTCCTCGTTTGCAAGGAACTCCTCTTTAAGGATTTTAACCGCAACGATTCTGTCGTCGATATTGTCATACGCCTTATAAACGACAGCCATACCGCCGACGCCGATAATCTCTCTTATTTCATATCTGCCGTCAAGCCTTTTACCACAATAGTTTTCCATAATAACACCTCTTAATAAGAAATCGCAACAACGGTTATATTGTCGCCCCCGCCGTTTTCGTTTGCCATACCGACAAGCAAATCGGCTATCTCATAATACGAATTATTCCTGATCACTTCGCTGAATTCACTGTTTTCGACATAGTTTGTAAGACCGTCGGTGCAGAGAAGTATAACTTCGTTTTCCGACATATCATACTCGCAATAGTCGATTTTTATATCTTCATCAACACCGAGAGCCCTTGTAATAAGGTTCTTCCTCGGGTGAGATTTTGCCTGTTCTTGAGTTAGCCTACCTGTCTCGACAAGCTCCTGAACAACCGAATGGTCACGGGTAAGCTGCGTTACCGTATCGTCCTTAACGGAGTATGCCCTGCTGTCGCCTGCGTGAGCGATATATGCAACGCCGTCGGCAATGACGCAGCACACAACGGTGGTGCCCATTCCCTCAAGCTCAGCATTAGCCTTACTCATATCATAGACGCTTATGTTAGCGGCGGTAATTGCGGTCATAATCATATTTTTGACGGATTTCGGGCTCATGCCCGTTCTGTACGCCGAATTGATTTTTTCCGAAATAACCTTAACCGCCGTCGAAGAAGCTACATTACCGCCTGCGGCACCGCCCATACCGTCGCATACGACAGCCCAGGCTACCGAACCCGGCAGTTCTCCCGTTGCATATGAGTCCTGATTGGAGCCGCGCTTTTTTCCGATGTCGGTTTTTGCAACAATTTTCAATGCTCTGTTTCCTCCGTTAGAGATTTTCCTTTTTCGCTCTGAGCTGACCGCAGGAAGCGTTTATGTCACTGCCGAGAGTCCTCCTTACGGTAACGGTAAGGCCGTGGCGTTCCAAAACCGAAATGAACCTTTTTATGTTCTTGTCGTTACTTCTCTCGTAATTGTTTTCCATGACATTATTGACAGGAATAAGGTTTATATGACATAACATACCCGAAAGCCTTGACGCCAATTCCTCAGCGCAGCCGACAGAGTCGTTAAAAGAGTCTATCATTGCATATTCAAAAGAAATTCTTCGTGATGTGAGCTTTGTGTAATATCTGCAAGCGGTCAAAAGCTCGTCGATATTCCATTTAGAGTTTACGGGCATCGTCTGCGACCTGATTTCATCGTTCGGTGCGTGAAGCGAAACGGAAAGCGTAAGCCCGAGCCTTTTCTCCGCCAGCTCGTAAATCCTCGGCACAACGCCGCAGGTGGAAAGCGAGATATGCCTCATACTGATGTTAAGTCCTTTTTCGTCCGTTACAAGCTCCAAAAAGCGCATAACATTGTCAAAGTTGTCAAGCGGCTCGCCCGTACCCATCAAAACAATATGGGATATTTTAATTCCGAGATCCCTCTGCGCCGTATAAATTTCCGAGAGTATCTCGCTCGCGGTCAGATGCCTCTTAAAGCCTCCGATTGCCGAAGCGCAAAATTTACATCCCATTTTGCAGCCGAGCTGAGTAGAAACGCAGATTGAATATCCGTACTTGTACTTCATAACAACACATTCGATGTATTCGCCCTTACCGAGCTCAAAAAGATACTTGACCGTTTCGTCAAGCTTTGAGCAAAGCTTGGTGTCGATTGTGCAGTTTTTTATAACAAATCTGTTGTCGAGGGTCTGCCTTAAATCCTTTGAAAGATTGGACATCTCCGAAAAATCCCGAACACCTTTTTCATAGAGCCAGGAATAAATCTGATCTGTTCTGAATTTCGGAAGCCCGAGTGTCTTTATTTCCTCGGCAAGCTCTTCGTAGTTTAACGAGCGTATATCTGTTTTTTCCAAATTATGTTCTCCTAAATACCGCAATAAAAAATCCGTCGGAATTGTTTATGTGGGGAAACAGCGTCAGATACTCCCTATGCTTCTCAAATTGCGGATGCTGCGATAAGAACATATCGCAGACATTTTCGTTTTCAGCCTTATTAAGCGAGCAGGTTGAGTAGACAAGCAAGCCGTCGGGCTTGAGATATTCGGATGCATTGACTAAAATATTATACTGTGTTTGAGTTAATTTGTCAATTAAACCGAGGTCCTTGTAGCGTATTTCGGGCTTTCTGCCGATTACTCCGAGTCCCGTGCAAGGGACATCGCAAAGCACCCTGTCGGCTGTGTTCTTCAAATCATCTTTTACGGCAAGTGCGTCCCACTGCTGCGCCGATACAATATCGATGCCGAGCCTTTTAGCACCGTCGGAAATCAGCTTTACCCTGTGTTCGTACAGGTCAAAGGCGTAGATTTTACCCTTGTTATTCATATACTGTGCGGCGGTAAAGGTCTTGCCGCCCGGTGCTGCGCAAACATCGATAAAGGTCATATTTTCTTCAAGCTCAAGACTTTTCACGCAAATTGCGGACGAAATATCCTGAACATGGAAAAGTCCGTCCGAAAATTGCGGTAAGCTCTCAACGGAGCAATGAGACTTAAATTCAAAATGGTTTTCAATACCGTCACAAGGGACAATTTCAATGTTGTCCTTGCCAAACGATGCTTTAAGCTCTTCGAAATCGGTTTTAAGCGTGTTTACCCTTGCAAATATACTCTGTCTGCCGATTGAGTGAGAGAGAATACCCTCGGCGTTTTTAGTTCCGTAATCGGTACAGTAATGAGAGATCAAAGAGTACGGGCAGGAATAGCGAATACTCATATCAAAAATCGGGTCATCCGTTTCGGGATATTCGAGCTCATCCGCAGACACCTTTCGCAAAACGGAGTTTACAAGCCCCGAGGCAAAGGCGCAGCCGTTATTCTTTGCAAGCTTAACGCTTTCGTTTACAGCTGCAGAGTCGGGCACGGAATCCATAAATTTAAGCTGATAAGCGCCCATACGCAATATTGTCAGCACTTCGGGCTTGAGCTTTTTCAAAGGCTTCTGCAAATACTTTGACAGCAACCAATCGAGGGTAATTATTCGCTCCGTAACGCCGTAAACCAGCGCCGAAACAAACGATGATGAGTAAACCTCTCCCGCATTGGTACGCAAATAAGAGTCCAATGCGAGGTTGGTGTAAGCCTTGTCTTTTTCTATCTTGTTGAGTATTTTGAAAGCGGACTGTCTGTCGTTCATTTGCTCATAACCGAGCCTTTCTCAATTTTATGTCCTAAGAGAAAATCTTTAGAACTCATACGCTTTTTACCCTCTGCCTGAACAGAGAGAATGTCAACGCAAACTCCGTCTCCGCAGGCAACGGAAATAACGCCGTCCGTGGATACTACGGTACCCGCCGGAAGTGCGGTTTTTGCGCCTATAACAGAGGAATGAAGCTTTAACTTTTTACCGTTGAGCGTTGCGGTCGCAACAGGCCACGGGGAAAGTCCTCTGATATGATTGTGAACCTCCTGCGCGCTCTTTGAAAAATCCGTCGGACAAAGAGCCTTTGAGAGCATGGGTGAATAATTTGAAAGAGAGTCGTCCTGCTTTACGGGCTTGAGCGAATTTGTTTTCACCTGTTCTACCGTCTTGCTCATAATCTCCGCACCCATTACGGAAAGTGCGTCGTGAAGCTCGCCTGCATTCATATTCTCGGTTATATCGATTTTATCCGATAAAAGCATATCGCCCGTATCGAGTCCCTCGTTCATAAGCATTGAGGTAACGCCCGTCTGCTTTTCGCCGTTGAGAATTGACCACTGTATCGGTGCGGCTCCCCTGTATGCGGGCAACAGCGAGGCGTGGATGTTTATTGAATTATACTTCGGAAAATAAAGTATCTCCTTCGGAAGTATCTTGCCGTATGCGACGACAATCGTCAAATCGGGGTTCAATTTCTCCATAATTTTCAGTGCTTCGCCGTCTTTCATTGACTTCGGCTGAAAAACAGGAATATTATGCTTCAAAGCACATTCCTTCACGGGCGAAAAAGCCATTTCATAGCCCCTGCCCTTGGGCTTATCGGGTTGAGTAAACACGCCTACGACCTCTTCGCCGTCCGAAATAAGCCTTTCAAGACACGGCACGGAGAAATCGGGTGTTCCCATAAAAACAATTTTCATATTATATTTCTTTCCGCTGTCGGGTATTTGAAACGCCATGTTACAGCTTTGCAAGGCGTTAAATTTTAATCTATATCGTTCTCTCTTTTGATTTTTTCGATAACTTCCTCGGGAGCAAGTCTCTCCGTGTAGAGATGACCGTCAAGATGGTCGATTTCGTGACAGAAAGCTCTTGCTTTAAGACCCTCGCCCTTATACTGACACCATCTGCCGTCTCTGTTCTGCGCCTTTACCTTAACGCACATGGGGCGTTTTGTAATTCCACTCTTGCCGGGAAGTGACAGACAGCCCTCGACTTCGTACTGCTCTCCCGAGGTTTCGATTATTTCGGGATTGATAAGCTCCAAAAGTCCGTCGCCGACATCGACAACAACAACTCTTTTAAGCACGCCTACCTGCACAGCCGCAAGACCGCAGCCCTCCGCTTTATAGAGCGTGTCCTTCATATCGTCAAGCAGAGTGTGAAGTCTGTCATCAAACTTTTCAACATTTCTGCTAGTCTTTTTCAAAATCGGGTCGTCGTTTATTCTGATATTTCTGATAGCCATTTTACACACCTCAAAACATATTTTCGGGATTTATATCCGCAAAAACGGTTACATCCTTAAATTTTTTATCGTTCATATAATTTTTAAGTAAGGTTGAGATAAAGGCTCTGAACCTTGCGTTGTTTTTACATTTTATTATTACCCTGTTGCGGTATTTGTCGGCAACCTTTTCAATTCTCGGCGCTATCGGGCTTAAAAGGATAATTCCGAGGTCGGGATAGCCGTAGCCGTGTAAGTATTTAACGCTTTCAAAGAAGCTTTTTGCCGCCTGCTTTGTCTGCGCTTCGTCTTTACCGACAAAATTCACGGCGCAGAAATCGCAGTACGGAGGATAAATAAGCGCTTTTCTTATTCTGATTTCCGATTTAAAAAACGACTCATAGTCCTGCTTCGCCGCAAGACGGATAATTTCGTTGTCGGGGAAAGCGGTCTGTATAACAGCCTTTCCCTTTAAGTCTCCCCGTCCTGCCCTGCCGACAACCTGCGTGAGCAAATCAAAGGCACGCTCGGCGCTTTTATAATCGTCATTGAACAGCTGTTGGTCAATGGAGACAACGCCTACAAGGGTTACATTCGGGAAATCAAGACCCTTTGCGACCATCTGTGTACCGACTAAAACATCGTACTTGCCGTCGGCAAAATCCTTTAATGAATTTTCAAACGAATAGCGCGTGGAGGTTGAGTCGGTATCAAGCCTTAAAACACGGGCGTCGGGGAATTTTTCGTGAAGCTCATCCTCCAATTTCTGAGTACCGAAGCCCGAATACATAACTGCTTTTTCTCCGCAATACGAACAGGTATCCGTAAACGGCTCGGAATATCCGCAGTAATGGCACATCAGCCGCCTGTTTTTTGAATGATATGTCAGCGAGATACTGCAATGCGGACACACCTTTACCTTACCGCACGCTCCGCACGAAGCAAAGGTATTAAAGCCGCGCCTGTTGAGCAAAAGTATTGACTGGTGCTTTTGCGAAAGAGCTTCACCTATGGCATTTTCAAGCACTTCCGAAAGATTTTTTCGCACCTTTACATCGGCGGCATATTTCATTTCGGTTGTAATAACCTCAGGTAATACGGCGTTGCCGTAGCGCTCATGAAGCACGCAAAGAGACATTGTATCGTTTTTAGCCGCAGCATAATCGGATATTGACGGTGTTGCCGAAGCAAGGACAAGCAATGAATTGTTATACTTTGTCCTGAATTTTGCAACATCCTTTGCGTTATATCTCGGAGTCATTTCGGACTTATATGACGATTCCTGTTCCTCGTCGATTATGATAAGTCCGAGGTTTTCAACGGGAGCAAACACCGCAGAGCGTGTACCTACGGCAATTTTCGCCTTTTTTTCATAAACTCTTTTCCATTCGTCCTTGCGTTCTCCCATTGAAAGACCGCTGTGAAACACGGCTACCTCATCACCGTATCTTTCATAGAAAATCGAGAGCATCTGCGGAGTAAGCGATATTTCGGGAACCATAACTATGACGGATTTGCCGTCCTTTATAACATCGTCGATAAGCTTCATAAAAACAGTAGTCTTGCCCGAGCCCGTAACTCCGAACAAAAGCGCCGTGTGCGCCTTACCCTCACGGTATTTACGGGAAAGCTCCGAATATGCTTTTTCCTGTTCGTCCGACAGGATTAACTCCTTGCTTTTATGAAGTCCTTTTTGTATCTTCGGCTTACGGTAGGTTTCGTTTTCAAAAACATCAATTATACCTTTTTTCTGCAAAGTCACAACTACCGCATATGTAACGCCCGTAAAATAACAGATTTCCTTAACACTCGCGGACCCTATGTCCTCAAGAAGCTTAATAACCGACTTTTGCTTTGCGGAAAACTTCGGAAGTGCATTAGACTCATAGTAAAACTGCGTAAGCCTCGCCATTTTAACCGAGGCGTTGCCTATTCTCTCAACCGTAAACGCATTGCTTACGACATAGCCCTTTGAACAAAGCACTTTCACTATGCCGTAATTTTTGTCAAAGCCCAAATCTTTAAGTATTTTGTTCTCATAAACATAATCTTTTGGCTTGAGATAATCGGTTACCGCCTTTTCATCGTCGGTAAGGCATAAATCCTCGTCATACACAAAATTCGGATTGAGCATATATGAATTCACGAATTTAAGCCCGAAGCCCGACGGCAGCATCGCCTTTGCAGCCTCATATAAGGTACAGAAGGTCTGCTCTTTCAAAAAGACTGAAAGACGAAGCATTTCATTATTAAGAAGCGGCGCCGAATCAAGCACCGCCGAAATACTTTTAAGCTCAACGCATGACTTGTTTTCGCGCAGTGCAAAAACAAAGCCCTGACGCTTGGTGTTGCCTCTTCCGAAAGGAACGACTACCCTTTTTCCGGGGACAACCTCTGAAAGCAAAAAATCGGGTATGGCATAATCAAACGCCTCATCAAAGCTGTATGCAGTGTTTTCCACCGCTACCTTAGCAATGATTTCGGTCATAGATATACCACCTCCCGACAACATTTACCGATATAAATTATAAATATCTTATCTCTTCCGGCTCAACAACCTTGATTTTGCCCTGAACAATTTCATCAAGCGCAAGGCTTACGGGCTTTTCCGTAAGAATTTCGCCGTTTTCTTCAGCCTCCTCGGCAATTTCCCTTGCTCTTTTTGCCGTAGCGATAACAAGAGAATAACGGCTGAGATGATTTGCTAAAACTTTTGTCAAATTCGGATTGAATACCATAAATATTACCTCTCTGAAATATTATTTTTCTAAAATCTTAAGAACCTCTTCGGCTGCGCTTTCGAGGTCGTCATTTACAATAATATAATCGTAATCAACGCTTTTTTCAATTTCTGATGTCGCGATTTTCATTCGTCTGATAAGGTCCTCCTCGTTTTCGGTACCTCTCAGGCGAAGCCTCTGTTCAAGCACCTCTATCGATGGGGGCATAATGAATATGGCAACCGATTCCTCGGGATACATTTTCTTGATGTTCTCAGCGCCGTGAACCTCAATTTTAAGTATAACCGTTTCGCCTTCGCTTAACCAGTTGTCAATCGGCTCTTTAGGTGTGCCGTAAAGATTTACGCCGTATTGAGTATATTCGAGAACGCCGTTTGTGTCAATCATATTTTCAAATCTTTCACGGGATATGAAAAAATAATCGACGCCGTCAACTTCGTTTTCCCTTTTCCTTCTTGTCGTGATTGAAACGGAATGACGAAGCTCGGGCTTCTTTTTCAAGAGAATTTCAAGTAAAGTATCTTTTCCTACACCCGAAGGACCTGAGAAAAGAACAAGTCTGCCTTTATTATTCATTTATCAGTTCCTCCGTTGCGTTGTCTTCGTTAAATCGGCTCAATATTTTCTCGGTTTGGAGATAGGATAAAATGACATGATTGCTGTCGGTTATAATGACAGCTCTCGTACGCCTGCCCTGCGTTGCGTCGATTAAAAGTTTTTGGTCTTTGGCGTCCTGAACCAAACGCTTAACGGGCGCAGATTCGGGGTTAACTACTGAAAGAACACGACTTGCGTTTACCGCATTACCGAAGCCGATGTTTACAAGTTTCATTATATAACTTCCTTATTCTATGTTCTGAATTTGCTCGCGAATCTTTTCAACCTCTGCCTTGATGGAAATTACACGCTTTGCAATTTCAACATCCTGTGCCTTTGAACCGATTGTATTCGCCTCTCTGTTTATTTCCTGAACAAGGAAGTCAAGCTTCCTGCCTATTGCTCCGTCGGCGTCCATAAACATACGAAGCTGTGAAATATGACTTCTCAAACGAACCGTCTCTTCCGCAACAGCTATTTTATCTGCATAAATCGCCGCTTCATTGAGCAACCTCTGCTCGTCCACAGAAGCGTCGCCGATAAGCTCCTTAATTCTCAATTTGAGCTTTTCGTTATATTCCTTAACTGTCTCTGGAGAACGCTGCTCAACGAACCCAACGCATTCGATTATGTAATCGGCACGGGAAAGAACATCGTTCCTTAATTTTTCGCCCTCTACCTCACGCATTTTAATGAAACGGTCAATCGCACTCTTAGCGACAACCTTTACCGCGTTCCATATTTTCTCTTCATCATCGGCAGCTTTATGAACGGAAAGTACATCCGGATAGCGTGAAAGAGTCATAGCGGAAATTGTGCCGTCAAGCGAATAATCCTCTGCAAGCTCCTTTACCGCATTGAGATAACCTTCGGCAAGCGCCTTGTTCACAACAATCTGCGTGTCCGAGTCTTCAAGACATTCAATGCTGACATAGCACTCAACCTTACCCCTCGAAACAAGCGAGTTTGTAAAGGATTTGAGCTTTTCCTCAAGGAACCCGTAAACTCTCGGCACCTTTGCAGAAAATTCAAAGTATCTGTGATTTACGCTTTTAATCTCAACGACAATATTCATTGAATCGACAGTTTCTTCCGCCCTGCCGTATCCTGTCATACTTTTTATCATAACTATACCGTCCTGATTTAATCATAATATTTTACTATTTTTATCAACATATGTCAATACATCTTGCCGACCGACGGGAAAATCACTTACCTGCAAGCTCGTAAAGCGAATTCACCTCATCGGGAGTCAAATCCCTGTAATCGCCCTGCTTTAACATACCGAGCTTGAGATTGCCGACCTTTGTCCTTTTAAGCCTTGCGACCTCAATGCCGAGAGCTTCGAACATTTTTCTTATTTGCCTGTTCCTGCCCTCGTAAATTGTAACCTCAACAACAGTTCTGTTTTCCTGCGCTTCAAGTATTCTCAAATCGGCGGGCGCAGTCATTCTGCCGTCAATTTCAATACCGTTTCTGAAGGCTGTTGCCTGTTCCTTGGTAATCTCGGGTCTTATCGTAACTCTGTATGTCTTTGAAACATGCTTTGACGGATGAGTAAGAGCATTTGCGAATTCGCCGTCGTTTGTCATTATAAGCAAGCCCTCAGACTCTCTGTCAAGCCTGCCTACGGGATACACCCTTGTATTTATGCCCTTTACAAGCTCCGCAACACACTTTCTGTCATGCTCGTCGCTCATAGTGGTAATGAAGCCTCTGGGCTTGTTGAGCATTATATAAACGCTTTTCTTAACGCTTACCGCCTTTTTACCGCTGACTGTAACCTTATCATGCTTAGGGTTTACCTTGTCTCCGATTGAAGCGGTTACACCGTTTACCTTAACCTTACCCGCGACAATAAGCTCCTCCGATTTACGCCTTGATGCGATGCCGCATTCGGCAAGAAATTTCTGAAGTCTGATTTTTTCGTCAGCCATTTCGTTCTCCCTTGAATTTTCTTAAAAGTCTATGTAAAAATCCGTCGTTTTCGTTTTTGACCGAGTCCGTCTGTGCCTCAAAAACATCATATTTTGCGATAATCGGCACAGTGTCCGCAATTTTTCCGTTTGAATAGCAAAAGGTTGAATACCCTATAACATCATTCGCCTTGACAGGTGCGTACAAAAAGTGTTCTATATACACCTTTTGCGTGATTTCGGTGCCCGCTGAGCCCGCCTGCGGCTCCCTTTGAAGCTGTGCTTCGACAAGTGTTTTTTCACTTCCGACAAGTCTTACGGAAAACTCTTTTTGATAATTATTGAATTTTTTTACAACGCCGAAACCGTAATTGAGCATTTTTTCGTGGTCGTTCCAATCGTTCGGGTCATTGAGCGTAACGCAAACAAGCGTTATACCGTCTCTTTTCGCAGCCGAAACAAGACAGCGACCGCTCTTTTTGGTAAAGCCTGTTTTAATTCCGATTGCGCCGTCGTAAATTTTGAGAAGCTTATTATGGTTTGTAAGCTTACGCCGATAAGGCGGATTGCCGTAATCCACAATCGCCGACGATGATGAGCAAATCTCGGTAAAGCGCTCGTTTTCAAGTGCATACGAGCCGAGCAAAGCCATATCGTAAGCGGTAGAATAATGGTCGTCTGCGTCAAGCCCCGACGGAGTGGAAAAATGGGTTGAGGTCATTCCGAGCTCCGTTGCTTTGCCGTTCATCATAGTGACAAAATTTTCAACGCTTCCGCCGACCGCAATCGCAGCCGCATTTGCCGCGTCGTTACCCGAGGACAAAAGCATACCGTAAACGAGCTCAGATATACTGACTCTGTCACCCGGTAAAAGCCCCATTGAGGTACCCTCAACCGCCGTCATTTCTTCTGTTACGGTAATTTCTTCGTCAAGCTTTCCGCTTTCAATGGCAATTACGGCACTCATAATTTTAGTGGTGCTCGCCATAGACCGCCTGTCGTATGCCGCCTTTTCAAACAAGACCTCGTTTGAACCTGCGACAATCAAAACAGCAGAGGAAGCGGATATGTCATTCGGCTCATTTTCGGCATTAACGCCGATATTAAACAACAACATAACCGCCGTAATCAACGATATTATTCTTATCTCTTTACACAAATCAACCACCTGCCTATTAAAAATATGCAGGCGGCGATTAAATTATTTTATGTATTATTACTCTGCGGTAACGCTGACTGCGGGCTCTTCGGCTTTTGCAGCCTCGTTTTTTTCTTTCTTAGCCTTGTTTACAACGCTTGTAACCTTATCGAACATTTCGGGAACAAGGTTGACAACTCTTTCAGCCGCATTATCGTATGCCGTAATGTGCTTGAGGGTAACTTCGCCGTCGGAAACAACAAGGAATGCAACAGGTGTGATTGTAACGCCTGCTCCGCCGCCGCCGCCGAAAATCTCCTTATTTGATTTTGAGGGAAAGTCCGAACCGCCCGAAGCAAAGCCGTATGTAACCTTTGAAACGGGAATGATGGTAATTCCGCCGTCAACCGTCATCGGGTCGCCGATGATAGTGCTGACATTTACAAGGTTCTTTACCTTTTCAATGGTTGTTTCGAGAATTCCTGCTGCTGACTGTTCTTTCATTGAATAGCACCGCCTTCTGTATTTTGTAATTCATTATTTTTACTGTCTTTTTTCGGTTTTGAAAAAAGAAATTTGAAAACTACATTAAATAAAAATCTGAACGCAAAAGCAATGAGTGTGTTTATAAGGAATAAAGGTCGCAACGAGCAGTTGAAAACAAACTTTGCACTGCTGAGCGTTCCTATGAAATCGGGATTTATGTCAATGTCATATCTTCTGACATTGAAGTCAGAACAAATATAACCCATTGACGGAAATATCTTTTGGCAGATGTTGCCGTATTCCAACGCTGTGCCTGCGGCGTCATGGCTTTTGGCAACCGTTACCCACAAATACATATCGTCAATGACAAAATGCTTTTTAATCCCCTTCATCATTGAGCCGAGGGCGTCCGCACCGTTGTTAACAAGCTCGATAACGCCGTCAAAGCCCTGATTGTTATAAAATTTCTTAAATGGATTTTCCTTTTTGGTAATAGCCTCTTCCTCCCGCTTTGTTTCCTCTTGCTCGGCAGGCTTTTCCTCGGGCTTTTTATCCTTCGGGTTTTTATTGAGAAGCTTTACGATTTTTTCATCAAGCGGATAAATCGATATTTCAATAAACAGCCATTTTACTTTAAGCTTGAACTCGTCGAAATACTCCGCCTCAATCTTGAATTTAATGCTTAAAAGGAGAACAAAAAACAATATAATCGCAAGTATAACAATCAATGCCGTCATATGCATCCTCCTTTTAGTAAATTTTTGTCTTAATTGTTTTCACTGCTGTGTTCTTCCGTCTGAGACTCGCTGTCCGTGTCGTCAAACATCAGCTGCCTGTCGGTGTTTTGGTCGTTCGGAAGCTCAGGCAAGTCCTCAAGCGAAGAGAATGAAAAGCACCTTAAAAAATCCGTTGTCGTTCCGTAAACCAAGGGTCTGCCGGGCAGCTCCAGTCTGCCCTTTTCTTCTATAAGCTTTTTCTGACATAGCGTTGAAATAACGCCCGAGCAGTCAACCCCTCTTACCTGCTCTATAAAAGCTTTTGTAACAGGCTGATTATATGCCACAACCGCAAGCACCTCAAATGCCGCCTGCGATAACGGAGCGTTCTTCTTAACTTCAAGAACTTTTCTTATGTAATCGCCGTATTTTGTGCGTGTTGAAAGCTGATATTTACCGTCGAGCTCCAAAAGACAAATTCCGCTGTGCCTCTCGTCAAGCTCTGCCGACAGATTTAACAAAATCTGCTGCGTTTGCTCGTCCTCAATGTCAAGCACCTCAGACAAGCGGTTGAGCTCCAACGGCTCGCCCGAAGCGAACAGGACAGCCTCGACTATCGCCTGTAATTCATTTGCGTTTGCCATTAAGTTATTCCCACTCTTCCGAATTCATTTCTTCAATATCGGTTGCGAGCAGTTCAATATCAACATCCGCTCCGTCGCCGATAACATTTATCTTTTTTGATTTGGCAAGCTCAAGTATCGCAAGAAAAGTCGCCACAAGATCCGAACGGCTTTCGGCAGAGCTTAAAAGCTCGGTCATTTTTTCTTTCTTGCCCGCTTTTGAAAGCCTTGTGAAAATTGTCCTTATCTTTGAGCCTACCGAAACGATTTTCTTTGCGACAATTTCACGGAACGCTTCAACGGGCGGCGGCAGATTGCGAAGCTTTCTGCCTGCGGCATTGAGGTAAGCTCTCAAAAGCTCGTTGCCCTCGTGAAGCCTTGTATATGTATAGTCGACCTCCAATTCGGTCGGCTTTCTGATAAACTTGTCAAACCCGTCTGTCTGCTCGGCAAGCTTACCTGCCATAAGCTGGCAGTCCCTGTACTCGATAAGCTCGCCCGTAAGTTCGCGTTTAAGTTCTTCCGCCTCTTCATAAACGGGTAAAAGCGATACCGATTTAATGTAAACAAGCCTTGCAGCCATTTCAATAAACTCGCTTGCGACATACAGATCCTCTTCCTTCATAGACCTGACATAGGCGATATACTGGTCAACAAGCTCTACAATCGGTATGTCGTAAATATCCAATTTATGCTTAGAAATAAGATAGAGCAAAAGGTCAAGCGGACCCTCAAACGCTTCTACCTTATAAGAAATCTTTTCCATTCGTTTATCCCTTGAAAATAAGTCTGAACGGCAGACTGACAACATAGTTCAGCGCCGAATACAGATGATTTTGCAAAAAAGCAAGCGGAGCGTCAAGAACGCCTAAGATTATAAGCACGAACACACCGATAACGATGTATCTTTCATAGCGTGCGAATTTGTAATAGTATCTGTCGGGAATGAGCAGCTCAAGAACTCTCGAACCGTCAAGCGGCGGTATCGGGATGAGATTGAACACCGCAAGACCGATATTTATTGAAGCTGCAAATGTAAAGAAAATATAAAACGCCTGAACAAATATCGAGCTGCCGAAAAGAGAAAATACATTTGACAAAAACATAAAGATAATTGCCATCAATATGTTCGCAAACGGTCCCGCAAGAGCGGTAAGAGCCATACCCTTTTTCGGATTTTTGAAATTGCGCGGATTAACGGGAACTGGTTTTGCATAACCGAAGCCGACAAACAAAATCATAACCGCACCGAGGATATCAATATGCGCCATCGGGTTTAATGTAAGCCTGCCGGAAAGCCTTGCTGTTTTATCGCCTAATTTGTCGGCAACAAGAGCGTGGGCATATTCGTGCACCGGCAATGTGCAAAAGACAACAAACAGGCGTGCCAAGAAAAGAATGACAACTTCCACTCCCGATGCGCCCCGTAAAATACTGAATAACATCTTTTTCTCCTGAATATTTATTATACATTTATTTTGACTGTTCTGTCAATATCGTTAAAGTCATACAGCACAGAAATTTCGCACTGCTTATCTGAAAATATGCTTGTTATATCCTCCGACTGACCGTCGCCGCATTCAAAAACGAAAATCCCGCCTTTTTTTACGGCGTCGAACCATTTATCGTGTATCGCTCTGTAAAACTTCAGTCCGTCCTCCCCGCCCTTCAATGCTGTATCGGGCTCAAAACCGACTTCCTTTTGCAGAGACTTTACCTCGCTGTCCTTGACATACGGCGGATTTGAAAGTAAAACATCCGCTTTCGGCAAATCGCACGGACAGCCGTCAAAAATATCATATTTCAATATATGAACATTTGAAATGCTGAGCATTTCGGCGTTTTTTTGCAAATATCCGAGTGCACCGTCATACTTTTCAAACAGATAAACGGTTGAAAACGGATTAAACTTTGCAACGCTTAAACCGATTGCACCGCTTCCGGCACATAAATCGTAAACAACCGTTTTTTCTTTGTATTTCAAATAGGCATTTGCCTCCATGACAAGCATTTCGGTTTCCGGACGGGGTATGAGCACGCCTTTACCGACCTTGAAATCAAACCCCATAAACTCCCATTCACCGAGAATATACTGCAGCGGTTCGCCGTCCGTTCTTCTTTTAACAGCAGAGAGGAAGGCGTTTTCAGCTTCGTTCGATACATCTTCATTTCCCGAAACAATCCGCCTTATTTTATCAAAGCCGGCAAATTGCGAAAAAAGACAGTCGCAATCGAAACCGAAGTCCGCATTACCGCTGTTTTTCAGCTCACAAAGACCTGCTGCGTAAAGCTCTTTAACCGTCATTTTATCTCGTCGTCCTCGGGATTGTCGGTAAGCACCGCCTTGAGCGCTTCGATTCCTACCTCGATTATATCGTCCGTAGGCTCTTTGGTTGTAATCCTCTGCATCCAAAGACCGGGAGCGGAAAGTATTTTAACAAGCAGATTATCATGCCTGCCCGCATACTTGATAAACTCATAACCGATACCCATAACAAGCGGCATAATAAGCAGCTTTATAAATATCCACAACATTCTGTTTATGTCGGCGAGATTCGGGAAAATAAGAACAAGAGCGGACGACAGCAAAATGCTCAAAAGTATCATAACAAACATAAAGCTTGTACCGCATCTCGGATGAAATCTAATCTGCTTTCTGACATTTTCGACAGTCAGTTCAAGTCCGTTTTCATAACAAAAAATTGATTTGTGTTCAGCGCCGTGGTACATAAACACACGCTTTATGTCCTTCATCTGCGACACGGCGAGCATATAGAGAACAAATATGATTATTCTGATTATGCCCTCAAACAGCGGATGGAATTCAAGCAGCTTTCCGAATGTCAGCTTATCAACCGCAAAGCTCGGCAGCCACATAAACAGGAAAAGCGCAAGCGCAAAGCCGAGAACGGCGGAAATTACGCCGACAGCATTCATCATTTTTTCACCGAAGTGCTTTTCAATCCATCTGTCAAGCTTTGACATCTCCTCATCCGGCGGATTTTCAAGACCTCTTGTTGACTTTTCGGCTGACTCCATAAGATAACCGTAGCCCGTAACAAGAGACTCCACAAAGCCGACAACACCTCTGATAAGAGGTAAAGAAAAGAACTTATTTTTTTCTCTCCACGGCTTAACATCCTTATATTCGGTCTCAATAGTTCCGTCGGGAAGTCTAACGGACATTGCAGCACCTTTCGGTCCGCGCATCATTATGCCCTCGATAAGCGCCTGACCGCCGACTGATGTCTTATGCTTTTTGCTGACTTGATTACTCAATTTTATACCTCACAATTATGAATTTGCTTTAATCGTTACCTGTACGGTATAATCTCCGTGAGCCCAACAGGAGGTGTTGTCACGAACAGATATACTCACAGGTACCGAAACCGTACCCGATGTTGCACTGACCTGTGATAGGTCAACCTCAGCATAGACATTATTCGGATTAAGCGACTCAACAGCGCTTGCCGGACCGATAATTTTAACATTTGACAGCGTCTGCTGAGAAATCATTCCTTCATAGCCGTCCTTCTGCTTTGTTACAGAAATATTTGAAGATGGTATTGAAACATAGGTTGATACGACATTATTCATATTCACGCTTACTCTAAAGCGTTCGACAGAGTCGGTTATTGTATAATCCGTAATATCGTCCTTTTTGAAGGTAAAGGTGTTGTTGCCTGCGTCAAGACTGTTGAAATCTATTGTACCGACGCTGATTTCCTTGATGTCGTCAATTTTTTCTACCGGAACGCCAACCTTTACCGACGACGGATAAACAGTCATGTTCATCGATCCCAGAAGATAATCGGCAGGTGCGTTTTTAAGCGTTACGGTGGTTGGAAGGACAACCTCCTTCAAAACGGGTATTGTAAGGGTTATTCCGCCTTCTCCGACATCTATCGATGTGTTTACAAATTCCGTGTTTTCCGCTCCGAGCAGCTGAATTTCCGGTGTAAAGGTTGATGTTGTTTCAATTATTTTATCAATATTTACGGTAGCCGCAACACCTGTTATTTTATTTATTTCGGTAGACGGTCCGCTGACTCTGACAGTGCTCTTTGAAAAAACAACATTACCCTGAATACAGCCATCGGGAACAATACTGTTAAGGTCGGTGACTATGTTTGCTTCAAGCGGAAATTCTTTTTCTTTATAGGTGTCAAAATAAACAGAAATGTAATTCTGCGAAAGAGATACCACGGTGAAGTCCTGACCCTTTGAAGGAGTTGCTTTCAAAAGGAGTGATTTATTTCCCGCCGAATCAACAAAATTAGTTTGCGCCGTAACCTTAATATCGTCTGCCGTAAGAGAAGACACAATAAACTTCTTGCCTGAAACAGTAACATCAACTGTATAAGTTTCATTGCCGAAAACCTGTAAGCCGAGTTGAGACGGAACGCTGTTTTCCGTATCGATATACACCGGAACGGAAACAATAACATTCTCGACTATCGGGCTTTTGTCAACCGAAACCCAAAGCCAAACGCCAAATGCGCAAACAAGAGAAAAGCAAACGACAAATTTATTATTTGAGAACCATTTGCGGTAATTAAAAAAGCGTCTTAATTTGGTAAATTTTTCTTTCATTGTTTATGACGCCCCTTTTTTATGGTTTTTAAGAAGCCCTTTTCATCGTTATCCTCGGGAATAAATGTTTTTGTAAGTAATTCGCGAAGATCGCCGTCGGAAAGATTTCTTTTAAGATTACCCTTTTCGGCAACTGAAATTATCCCCGTCTCCTCTGAGACTACAACAATAAGCGCATCGCTCTGCTCACTCATACCGATTGCTGCACGATGCCTTGTACCGAGCGAGCTGTTGATATTTGTATTGGCGGTTAACGGAAGTATACAACCTGCCGCACAAATTCTGCGATCCTTGATTATCATTGCTCCGTCGTGAAGCGGCGCTTTCGGGAAAAAGATATTTTCAATCATTTCGACCGACGGCTCCGCATCGATTCTTGTACCGGTATCGATTATCTGTCCGAGAAGCGAACCGCGTTCAAAAACAATTAAAGCGCCGACCTTATCATCGCTCATATCGGCACACGAACGGCAGACGGAGTTAATCATTCTGCTGACAGGCTCATATTTTTTTGTTTTATCATTACCTTTTATAATATTGTTAAGCGAGCTTCGTCCGACGCTTTCGATAGCGTGTCTTATTTCAGGAGAGAATATAACGACAAGTATCAGTAACAAATTCGGGAAGAAAAGAGAAAACAGATATGAACTTGCCTGCATTTTAAGAAGGGACACAACAGCATATATTATAAAAATAAGGATAAAGCCCTTTGCAAGCTGAATAGCCTTGGTGTCTCTGATAAGAACGATAGCGCCGTAAATTATCAACGCTACAAAAAGTATGTCAAGTATGTCCGAAATTCCGTTAAAGGACATAAGCGCATTTTTCATCTCCGAAAAGAATTCGGACGCAGTCATCAATTTTTCCATTAAACCACCTTTTTTTGACAAGAAAATACAATATATCACGATACATAAAAATATAGTTATACATAATCGTGATATATTGTACCATAAATATCAGCTTTTGGCAATTTCAAATACCGAATTTAACAATAAATTCACATCATTCATATTTGTGAAAAATGACGGAGCCGCTCTGACGGTTCCCGTGTCCTCTGTACCGTAGGCTTTATGTGCCAAAACGGCACAGTGCAAACCCGCACGCACGGCAATCCCCTTTTCGTTTAGAAGCGCACCGACCTCTTCGCTGTTCTTGCCTTTGACATTAAAGGAAACAAGCGGAGCAAAGCTCTCGTATTCCGACTCAAAATCCGTATAGGTAATTACATTTTTCATAGCTTTGAGTTCGGAGCTTATCTTCTTTATTACAGCCGTCTCGTGAGAACGGATTTTTTCCACGCCTGCTCGCTTTACGAATTTCATACCAGCGCTTATGCCTGCTATAAGAGGTACGCTGAGCGTTCCGCTTTCAAGCCTTTCGGGCAGGTTCTGCGGCTGTGACAGTATTGCCGAATAGCTTCCCGTACCGCCCTCGACAATGGTGTCGAGTTCAATATTTCCGTTTATAATCATCATACCGGAAGCCATGGGCGCATATAAGCCCTTATGAGCTGCAACGCAGAGAATATCTATTCCGTCTCTTTTGCAGTCAATATCAAAAACGCCCGAAATCTGAGCACTGTCAACAATAAATTTCAAACCGTGCTTCTTACAAAGCGCCGACAGTCCTTTAATCGGCGGCATTTTACCGAAAACATTTGATGCCCCCGTGCATACAATCGCAACGGTATTGTCTCTTATAAGCCTTTCAAAATTCATATAGGTTTCGCCGTCGTATTTTTCCACCCTTGCAACGCTGTAATCGCAAACTCCTCTGTTTTTGAGTGTTTCAAGAGGCCTTACAACGGCGTTGTGCTCCAATGAGGAAATTATAAAGTGTGAATTTTTCTTTGCAAGTCCTTTTATGGCGCAGTTTAACGCAAATGTGCAGTTCGGCGTAAAAATCACATTCATCGGGTCATCCGTTCCGAACATTTCGCACGCCGATTTCCTTGTATCGTAAATCAATTCCGCAGTCGAATACGCCATGCTGTGCCCTGCTCTTCCCGGGTTTGCGCCGTAAACACGCATTGCGTTCGCAACCGAGGACACTACGCTTTCGGGCTTGGGATAAGTCGTTGCGGCATTGTCGAAATATACCATTATCTCCACACGGCTTCTATTACGGGAACTCCGTGAAGCTCCAAAACAGACACCGTGTCACGGGGCGCATTATAGACATAGAGAATATAACTGCAACCCTCTTTTGCCTTGGGTCTCGGATTTTTTTCCACGGTTGACCTCACGCCTTTCATTTTGAGTATATCTCTCGCTTTCAGGGCGTAGGTTACCGAGGACAGTTTTACAATAAGATTCATTATTTCACCGCCCGTATAATACTTCATTACATTTTATGCAAATGCGCTCTTTAGTTGAAACGCAACCAAACCTAACATAAAACGCACAAAATGTTAATTCCGCTTTATTGATGAGCAATGTCGGTAAAGATATAATGTTAAAAACAGTTGCAAAGGTGGGAATAATATGAGAAAATATTACTTGGATAACATACGGAATATAACCGTTCTGCTTGTTGTCGTTTATCATGCATTTTACATTTTTAACGGTGTAGGCGTCGCAGGCGGCTTGCCGCCGATAACACAGCACCGTTTTCAGGATGCAATACTCTACCTGCTTTACCCTTGGTTTATGGTATTGCTGTTTATCGTATCGGGTATGTGCTCAAAGTATTATCTTGAGAAGCATACCGAAAAGGAATACTTAAAATCAAGAACCGTTAAACTGCTTGTCCCGTCAACCTTGGGTCTGTTCGCTTTTCAGTGGATACAGGGATATATAAATATGAAAATTTCGGGTGCATTCGATACACTGCCCGAAGGCATCCCCTCTCCCGTTTTATATGTAATCGAAGCGGTTTCGGGTATAGGCGTGCTGTGGTTTGCTCAGATTTTGTGGGTCTTTTCGCTGTTGCTGATTTTAGCCGTTAAACTTGAAAAAGGTAAGCTTGCAAAGCTCTGCGAAAAAGCAAATATCATTGTTCTTATTCTGCTCGCAGTCCCCGTATGGGCGGCGGCTCAGGTCTTGAACACGCCCGTTGTTACGGTATACCGTTTCGGAATTTACGGATTTGCGTTTTTCCTCGGATATTTTGTCTTTTCAAACGAAAGCATAACCGAGCGGCTCAAAAAGTACTTTTTACCGCTTGACATTGCTGCCGCCGTACTTGCCGCAGCTTACACAAAGGTTTATTTCGGACAGAATTACACCGAAGAACCTGCGATAAATTCGCCTTTGGCAGCAGCTTTCCTGTGGTTTGCGTGTCTCGGAATACTCGGCACGGCAAAAAGATTTTTTGACAGTGAAAACAAATTCACGGCTTTTTTATCCAAAAAATGTTGGGGAATTTATGTGCTTCATTACTTACCGTTGAGTGCCTGCGCTTATCTTCTTACGGCAAAAACACAGTTAAATTCGCCTCTCATATATGCGCTTGTCTTAATAAGCGGACTTGTTGGTTCAATCGTGCTTTACGAAATAATTTCAAGAATTCCGATTTTGCGTTTTCTCATTCTCGGAATTAAAAAGAAAAGGAGTAATTATGTTCTGCAAAAATCTGACAACACTCAGGAAATTTAACAAAATGACACAGGAGGAGCTTGCAGAAAAGGTAGGCGTTTCCCGTCAGTCGGTCGCAAAATGGGAAAACGGCGAAAGTGTGCCCGATATAGAAAAATGCAAGGCGATTTCGGAAGTTTTTTCGGTCTCCCTTGACGAGCTTGTAAACAACAGCCCCGCTTGCGTTACGCTGCCACCTGCGCCAAAGGGCAAACATATTTTCGGAGTTGTAAAGGTCGGCGACAAGGGGCAGATTGTCATCCCCGCAAAAGCACGCCAAAATTTCGGCATTGAAGCGGGAGACGAGCTTATCGTCCTCGGCGACGACAACCAAGGCCTTGCCCTGCTGAAAGAAAAAGACTTTATGAAAATGGCAAATGAAATACGGAAATTCCTGTAAGAAAAAATCCTCGGTTTCCCGAGGATTTTTTCTCACACCGACGGAATGTAGAGCTTTTGATTTTGCTCGACGCAGTCGGTTGTTATATTGTTTTCCGTACTGATAAGGTCAACCCTTGTGTTGTATCTTCTTGCAATGTCCCAAAGCGCTTCTCCCTGCTGTGCAAAATAAATCGTAAGCGCCGCAGAGCGTTTTTTCTTTTTCTTGGTTTCGTCGCAGGCAATGTCGGAAATTACCTGCTTTCTTGTCACATCAAAAATCATACCGCTGATTTCGGTTTCGATTCTAACATCAAGTTTGTTGTCTGCCGAAAGGATATAATCAATACCCGTCGGCGTTACGCAGCAGCTTGCCGAAGAGCTTTCGCTGACCGCGGTCGCACGCTTGTAGCTGAACTCGATTTCCCTGTCAAAGGACTGCAATTCGTTTTCGGCATTGAGCGCCAAGAAGCTTATATCCGCCTTTCCGCTTACAAGTATTTCCTTTTCCGATACGGATGTCGTGCAATTTACGCCGTTACAGCAAATATCCTCAACGGATTTAATGCTCGCTCCGCTTATCTCGACTGAACCCTTACAAAGATATGTATCGTTGAACTTTTCGGAAATGTTCTTTATTTCAACACTCTCTTTTTGATACTGCGTTTCATATTCAGTTGAATATGCGTCGGTTGCGTATTGAATTCCTGCGTTTTCGTATATGCTTATATCGGCTCTTATGACCGCCGACACATCAATCAGCCTCAGCGCGCCGCTCGAGTCAGTCTTTGCATGAACCTCAACCGACGGCACGCTCAGCGTAACAAAATCCGTGCAATCCTCGGAGGTTGCCGCCTCGACTATCTGACTTATAGGCATTGAATTTTCAATCTTTTCAAGCGTGCAGTCGCCGTCCGTAAGATAAACAACCTTTACCCTCAGCTCTCCTTTTATGAGGATTTTGCCCATAACAAGCTTTGTGCTGTCAAGCACGGCAACGGCGTTACAACGCACTATCTGCCCGATTGTTCCCTGAGAAGCTCCGATTTCAATCGTTTCATTCATTGAAAACGATCTTGAAACGCAGTCTTTGAGATTTGATACATTTCCCGACCTTGTTCTGAGCTGAATATTGTTATCCTCGCAGGAGCAGATGATTTTTTTGTCGCATCTTTCATACGCTTTGAATTCTATGCCGATACTGCCCCGTATGTCAATTCTCCGCTGACTGATAACACGGCAATTTACATATTGTGTTTTTGCAACGGCGGTACAGGTGCAGTTTTCGGCTTTCGGGGTCTCAACAGATTTTGAAACGGGAATTTTTTGCTCAAAGCAGTGAATTTTGCCGTTTTCGCACATATAAAGCACTGAAATGACGGCATTTCCGTCGGCAGTTATACGGTTGCCTCCCGAGGTTACGCCTGCAATATTGGCTTTGAGCGTACATTTTATTACCCTGACAATATCGGGAAAATAATCGGGTAAAGTGATGTCGCTTTCTATCTGTTGCTCCGCCGTCTCCTCGTAAGCAAGCTTTTTCATTGAAATATCGGTGTTCACGGTGTTAATGTCCATTTGCAGCCTCCTTAAATTTTAACCTATAAAAATATATTCGTGCAAACGGACAATTATTCAAGAATTTATGTGTTGAAAAAGCGGTGAAAATCTGTCATACTGTTATGGGTGAAAAATATGAAAGAAATGTACGAAAGAACACAAATGCTGTTCGGCAGTGAAAACATTGAAAAAATTAAGAACTCGCATATTGCGGTTTTCGGCGTGGGCGGCGTAGGCTCTTTTGCGTGCGAAGCGCTTGCACGGGCGGGAGTCGGTAAATTCGACCTTATCGACAACGATGTTGTGGCACCCTCTAACCTCAACAGGCAGTTGGTGGCGCTGACAAGCACCGTCGGGCAATACAAGGTCGATGTTATGAAAGAACGAATACTCGACATAAATCCCGAAGCCGAAGTAAATACATACAAGACCTTTTATCTGCCCGAGACGGCAGACGAATTCGACTTTACAAAGTATGATTATATAATTGACGCTATCGACACGGTGGCGGGCAAGGTGGAAATAGCAGTAAACGCCGACAAGGCAAAAACTCCCGTTATTTCAAGTATGGGAGCAGGCAACAAGGTAAACCCCGATATGTTCGAGGTTGCGGATATTTACAAAACCTCGGTTTGTCCGCTTGCAAAGGTTATGAGAATGAGACTGAAAAAGCTCGGTATTAAAAAGCTGAAAGTTGTCTATTCAAAGGAAAAGCCGATAAAAAACGACACGGGCGTGCACTATCCCGGCAGTAATTCCTTTACGCCGTCCGTTGCAGGACTTATAATCGCAGGCGAAGTGATAAAGGATATAACTGGTTTTCGCAATAAGGGCTGATACAATATCAAAAAAGACGGCAATGCCGTCTTTTTATTTTCCCTTGATTCTGTCTATGACATTCTTTTCAAGCCTTGACACCTGCGCTTGTGAAATGCCTATCTCCTTTGCGACCTCCATTTGCGTCTTTCCCTGCATAAATCTCAGGGAAAGTATGCGCTTTTCTCGCTCCGAGAGGTCCTTTATAGTCTCCTTTATGACAATTTCGTCAAGCCAATCCTTATCTGTATCAAGCGAGCTTACCTGATCCATTACATATATCGTATCGCCGCCGTCGTTATACACGGGCTCGTAAAGACTTACGGGATCAACAATCGATTCAAGCGCTATCACGACCTGCGAAGTGTCAACGCCCAGCTCTTTGGCTATCTCCTCAACGGTCGGCTCACGGTTAAGCTCATTTTGCAGCTTTTCCTTTACCTGCATTGCATGGTATGCCGTGTCCCTCATAGAGCGTGAAACACGCACGGCGTTGTTGTCACGCAAATATCTTCGTATTTCGCCGATAATCATCGGTACGGCATAAGTTGAAAAGCGTACATTTTGGCTTATATCAAAGTTATCTATCGCTTTAATAAGCCCGATGCACCCTACCTGAAACAAGTCGTCGAGGTTTTCTCCCCTGTTTGTAAAGCGTTGAATTACCGACAGTACAAGCCGCAAATTTCCGTTGATAAGTTTATCCCGAGCATATTTATCGCCCGAGTGCATTGCTTTCAAGAGCTCGATTTTTTCTTTTTCCTTTAACACCGTCAGCTTTGAAGTGTTCACTCCGCAAATTTCGACTTTACTGTACTGCACATAATCATTCCCTTTTGAAAAATATGTACAAAACAGAACCCCTGCTCTTATTATGAACAGGGGTAATAATTTTTATAAATTTTGGGGAGAATTTTATTCCGCATAGCAATGCTCGGAGTCACTTGAAGTTATTTTAACGCTTACCGGTGTTCCGACCTCAAAATCCGAAAGTCTTGCCAACACGGGAGTATAATTTGCGGTATAGCCGAATACAAAATCACCGTCACGCTTTGTTTCAGGTATGATTTCAACGGTTCTGCCTATCTGTTTTTTCAAAAATTCGCTTCTCATTTTCTCCGCAACCCTTGAAAGTGCGGCAACACGCTGTTCTTTAACGGCTTTTTCGATTTTGCCGTCAAAGCCGGCAGCTCTTGTGCCCTCTCTTACCGAGTACGGGAAAATGTGGATTTTTTCAAAGCCGACTTTTTCGGCAAATTCAACGGTATCGTTAAAGTCTTTTTCGGTTTCGCCCGAAAATCCGACCATAATATCGGTTGTAAGCGTGCAGTCCGCAAACTTTTCACGGAGTTTTTTGCAAAGGTCATAGTATTCCTCGGCTGTATAGTGGCGGTTCATACGCTTTAGTGTATTGTCGCAACCGCTTTGAAGAGAAATATGAAACTGAGGGCAGAGCTTTTCACACTTTGCAAGCTCAGTCAAAACCTCGTCCGTGAGATGGTCGGGCTCTAACGAACCGAGCCTTACACGCTTTATTTTTTCATTTTCGCAAGCCGCCGCAACGGCGTTGTAAAATTTTTCGCCCGTATCCTTGCCGTATGCGGAGAGATTGATTCCGACAAGCACGATTTCGGTAAAGCCCTTATCGGCAAGCGCCGAAACCTCGCTTTTTATCTGCTCGATAGGCTTTGAGCGAACCCTGCCCCTTGCATACGGAATAACGCAGTATGAACAAAATCTGTCGCAACCGTCCTCAATTTTAACTATAGCACGCGTACGCTCATTAAACTCATAAATTGGCTTTCCGCAAAATGCCTCGCCCGACATATGCTGATTTATCTCAACTATTCTTTGCCTGTTTTCAATAAACCTCTTGAGCTTAGCGACCAAAGACACATTATCCTTATTACCGATTACTACATCAGCCGCCGTGAGCTCGCCTGCCATCTGGGGAAAAGCCTGAGGCATACAGCCTGTTAAAACAACAATGCTGTTTGGATGAATTCTTTTGAGATGCCTGACGGTCTGACGGGTCTTTCTGTCGCTTTCAGCCGTTACGGTGCAGGAATTCACGACAAAAACATCTGCGTCATCATCGCTTAATGTAACGGAAAAACCGTTTCGCAACAAATCCTCGGTTATTTCCTGTGTTTCATACTGATTGACCTTACAGCCAAGCGTATAAAGCTTAACTTTCATTTATAACTCCTATTGCTTAGATTGATTTTACACGGAAAACACGAACTCCGTGCGACGGAACATGGGCATTTATCGAGCCCGAGGTAACATCTATTTCCTTGCTCCAAAGGTCGGTAAACTGATAAGCGCCGACATCGTTTAACTCAACATAGCTGAGGTTTGCAACATCTTTCAGTGAAACGCTCATATCCTTTTCGGCATTTGATTTATTAAAAAAGCAAATTGCAACTTCGCCCTTATCAAGCGGCTTTACGAGAATATCGGAAATTGCATTCGTTTTCATTCTTCTGCACTGAACGCCCTTTTTGTCCTGATTAACGGCAATAAGATCCTTGTTTGTGACAATCTGCAAAATCTTATTGTCATAATCAACATTGCCGTCTGCGTCGATGAATGTTCTTATATCGTTACCGAGGATAAGCGGAGCGCAAAGCATACACCAAAGAGTGAAATGCGATTTATTTTCCTCAACGGTAAGCTTTCCGTTGCCGACCTCAAGCATATCGGGATCGTTCCAACCGCCGACGCCCGAATAATCGGCAAGCTTAACATTTACCTCATAAATTCCGAGAATTGATGCCCACACAGGCTTGATGTCCGGAGTTGTTCTCCAAAGGTTACCTGCCTGAGCGCCCCATTTCCACGGCTTGTTTGTTCCCCATTCGCAAATTGAATATACAATCGGCTTTTCGGGTACATTATTCTTTTCAGCATAAAGCTTTGTTGCACGCTTTAATTCCTTACCCATATTTATATACTGAGTAGCCGCAGAGTCCATTCTTGAACCGATGGGGTTTTTAATTTCTATCGTATTATCGCCCTTGTTGAGATTTACCGTTATCTGGCATCTGCCCGTTCTGCTCCAAGCCTTGGTAGGCGGAATGTCAACAGGATAAACATTTATATCGTTTACTGTAACGGTTGCATATTTTTTATTGTCACCTGCTTTTCTTACGACAAGGGTTAATGCGTATTCCCCGTCCTCAGGAACATTTACAAAGCTGAAGCGTACGCTTCCCATGTTGCTGTCAAGGCGTGAAACATATGAGCCGTCCTTATCTTCGATTATTTTGGCAGTTCCGTAAAGCTCACCGTTTTCAGCCTCCAAAATCTGCTCATTTCCGCCGTTTTTATCTGTAATTATAATCTTGTCTATGAGCGGAGCCTTTGATGTGATAGCCTTGTTGTGGCAGAAATCGTATTTGAAATACTCAATTCCCCATTCTGCAAAGGTTTCTGCGTCAATTCTCTCATTTCCGAGTGAAGCGGGAAGATCCTCACAGGTAAGCGTTCCGTTCGATGAGTATATACCTGCCTTGAAGCCCATTTTGTTCAAATCCTCAACGAGCGGTTTAATGCCTCTCGGGAAAGTAGCAAGATCACCGCGAAGTCTGCCGTCGGCATCACGGGTAGAGCTGTGCCAGCAGTCGTCAAGATTTACATAGTTATACCCTGCGTCAAGCAAGCCGCTCTTTTTCATGGCGTCAGCAATCTGAAGAATTTTTTTCTCTGAAATCTCTGTTCTGAACGAGTTCCAGCTTGACCAACCCATAGGCGGGGTAAGAGCCGCACCGTTGTCATATTTTTCGGTTGTTTTAATATGTACACCAAGCTTTGCCACAGCCTTGCGTATGTCGCACTCCGGGCAAAAATCGGGATTTTTCTTCTTTGCTATATATCCGGCTGTTGCCGCCGCGCCTGCAAGAACTGCGGCTGAAATGATTTTTCCTAACATAACGATTCCCCTTCAAAAATAAAGAGGATAGCGAAAACAGTTTCACTATCCTCCTTGATTCAATAAATTAAATTATTCCTCAACGGGAGCTTCCTCAGTGGGAGCTTCAACTGCCTCTGCGGCAGCGGGAGGATCGAGTAGAGCCTTAATTGAAAGGCTTACACGCTTCTTGTCGAAGTCGATGTCAAGAATCTTAGCTTTAACTTCCTGACCTACCTTGAGAACATCTGCGGTGTTTGCAACATGTTCATAAGAAATTTCCGAAATGTGGATAAGTCCGTCAATTCCCGGAATGATGTTTGCAAATGCGCCGAATGTTGTAAGTCCGACAATCTTAGCTGTGATTTCTGTACCTACGGGGTAATCTCTCTTGAGGATTTCCCACGGATTGTCCTCAACCTTCTTGAAGCCGAGTGAAATCTTCTTGTTTTCACGGTCAAGAGCCTTTATGTAAACTTCAACCGTGTCGCCGACATTAACAACCTCCGAGGGGTGCTTGATTCTTGTCCATGAAAGCTCGGAAATGTGAATCATTCCGTCAACGCCGCCGAGGTCAACGAAAGCGCCGTACTTTGTAAGAGAACGAACGGTACCTGTGTACTTCTGTCCCTCTTCTGCTTGTGCCCAGAACTTTTCAGCCTCTTCCTTGCGGATGTCTCTGTTAGCAGCCTTGATTGAACCTACAACTCTGCGCCTTCTCTTATCTGCTTCGATAATCTTGAACTTAACGGTCGTGCCGACCATATCCTCAAGAGAATCGTTTCTGCTGAATTTTGAAAGCGATGCGGGAACGAATACACGGATTCCGTTGTACTGAACATAAAGTCCCTTACCGTCGCCGACGACGCCTGTAACCTTACCCTCAACAATTTCGTCGCTTTCGGGGTCGATTGTTTCCCAAGCCTTAGCTGCGTCGTAACGCTTTTTGGAGAGCATAACCGTACCTTCGGCATCGTTTGTTTTCATAATGATAAGGTCAAGCTTGTCTCCGATTTTAACTTCTTTTGTAATATCGCAGTTGGGGTCATTGCTGAACTCACTTGCGGGAATGTAGCCCGTATGTTTTCTTCCGACGATTTCAACCTCAACCTCTGACGGTGAAACGCCTACGACTACGCCTACAACTTTTTGGTCTGTGCTTTCATCTATATATTCTTCAAGCATAGCAGCAAAAGATGTATCTTCAGCCATTGTTGCCTCCTCCTTTACTGCATTTGTGCTGACTGTTTGTTCTAATTTTTCGGTCATTGTTTTCAGTACCTCCTTAATTATACTGTCAGGAGTCGATGCTCCCGCAGTAACGCCGACTGACTTAAACTTTGAAAAATCGATGCCGTTCAATTCCTCATAAGTCTCAATCAGGTAAGTAGGGCAATTGGATTCACACACAGCTTTCAGCTTAGCCGTATTAGAACTTTGACGGCCGCCTATGATTATCATAGCGTCGTTTTTAAGCGAAAGTTGAGTGGCTTCCTTTTGTCTTTCTTCTGTCGCATTACATATTGTATCAAAAATTACGGCGTTTGTATAGTAATTTTTAATTTTTTTTGCATATTTTTCAAAAGATTTTATCGAAAATGTTGTTTGGGACACGAGTATTAGACGATTATTGACTAAATCGGGGTTAGATTTGATAATTTCATCCAATTCTTCCTCGGTATTGAACACGAAAGACGGACCCTTGCAATAGCTTCTGATACCGATAACCTCGGGGTGAGATTTGTCCCCCGCAATAAAGGTTACGGTGTTTTCGTCGGAATTTTCGCTTACGGTCTTATGAATTTTCAAAACGAAAGGACATGTGGCGTCGCAAAACTCGGGAGAGACGCTCTTGACCTCTTCCAAAAGCTCTTTGGTAATTCCGTGCGTTCTTATAACTATCACATCGCCGCTTTTGCATTCGTCGGGGTGCTCGATAATGCGCACTCCCCTTTTTTCAAATGACGAAATGACCTGAGGATTGTGGATAATCGGCCCTATAGTGCATACGCTTTTTCCGTCGTCAACCATTTTTTCAAGCAAATTGACAGCCCTGTTCACACCGAAGCAGAAGCCTGCCGATTTGGCAAGTGTTATTTCTCGCAATGTCCTTCCTCCCAAAGTGAAGTAATGTCGCCCATAATGCGCTTAGTTGCGTCCTTGAGCTCCTTGGCGCTGTGCGGTTCTTCGGTAAAACCGAATTCCTCGTTTTTGATAAGCTTGCCGAAACGGACCGTAAGGCGTGTTCCCTTTTTGTATCGGTCGCTTGTGTATATGGAAACGGGAAGCACATCCGCACCTGTTGTTTTTGCAATGAGAGCCGTGCCCGATTTTCCTCTTGCGGGCTTGAAGTCCTTTGAGCGTGTGCCCTCGGGGAAAATGCCCAAAACATATCCGTTTCTGACAATATCCTCCGCAAACTCGACTGCGGTTGTATCGCCCTGTCCTCTGCGGACGGGGAAAGCGTTCAGGTGCTTTATGAAAATTCCGAGAGCCTCGTTTTCAAAAAGTTCTTCCTTTGCCATAAAGTGAATGGTGCGTTTAACTCCTCTGCCGAGAATTATCGGGTCAACACCGCTTTGATGGTTGCAGGCAATAATAAATCCGCCGTCCTGAGGAATGTTTTCCCTGCCGATATAGGTTACCTTATATCTGAGACAGAACAGCACCGCCACCCATCTCAACGCCTGATAAAGCTTATATTCTTTGACCTTGCTGAAATCGAACTGCATTAAATTCTCTCCTTGATGATATTTACGATTATATTTTTAGCCTCGTCGAAATTATAGTCCGAGGTATCAACAATAACGCTGTCCTCGGCGGGCTTTAAGGGAGCAATCTCACGGTGCGAGTCCTGATAATCTCTTTTCTGCAAATCCGCAAGCACCTCTTCATAGGTGTCCTTTGAGCCCCTCTCGACAAGCTCTTTGTATCTTCTCTTTGCTCTTTCCTCTGCGGAAGCAGTGAGGAAAATCTTGATTTTTGCGTCGGGCAGAACAACGGTTCCTATATCCCTGCCGTCCATAAGACAATTATTGTTTTTGGCAATATCTCTCTGCAAATCAAACAGGAACGCACGCACGCACGGAACAGCCGAAACATCGGAAGCCGCCATGGAAGCGTCGGGAGTTCTGATTTCGGTCGATACATCCTCGCCGTTTAAGAAAACATGCTGAACATCGCCGACAAATTTAAGTTCAACCTTAATATCCTTGAGCGCTTTTTCTATGTTTTCCGCATCCTTTGTGCCTATGCCGTGTCTTAAAGCATAAACCCCGACTGCACGGTAAAGTGCGCCCGTATCGACATAAATAAAGCCCAATTCCTTAGCCGCAGCGCGTGAAATTGTACTTTTTCCCGCACCTGCGGGGCCGTCAACAGCAACATTAACTACCATAACAAATTCCTTTCCTTATGCATTTTCTCCGGCAACACGACCGGTTGAAAACGCAATCTGCAAATTAAATCCGCCCGTATATGCGTCAACATCCATTACCTCGCCCGCAAAATAAAGATTTTTGCAAAGCTTTGACTCCATAGTTTTGGGATTTATCTCCTTACAGTCAACTCCGCCCGAGGTAATGACAGCCTCGTCAATCGAGCAGAAATTGAGAACTGTAAGCTTCATATTTTTTATCGTCTTAACAAGGCTCTGCCGCATTTCTTTGGTGACCTGGTTGCACTTTGTCGAGGGTCTTATCCTCGACAGCCTGATAACGGGGTTTATAATCGCTCTCGGCAAAAGCATACCGAGCGAATTTGAGATTGCCTTATTTGAATTTTCAAGTAAATCCCTCTGTATTCTCTCATCGAGCTTCTGCTCGTCCAAAGCAGGCTTCATATCAACATAAATTTCATATCTTCCGCTCTCCATATTCCTCATATGAGCGCTTGCCGAAAGTATCATCGGTCCCGAAACTCCAAAGTGAGTAAACAGCATTTCGCCGAAATCGGAATATATTTGCTTTTGTGTCACGGTGTCGATTACCCTTATTGCACAGTTGCGAAGCGAGAGACCCATAGCCTCGCTGCAATAGCCCTCACGGCAGGTAAGCGCAACCAAGGACGGTCTGATGTCAACGATATTATGACCGACGCTTTTTGCGAGCGTATAGCCGTCGCCCGTTGAGCCCGTTTTCGGATAAGACTTGCCACCCGTTGCGATTATTACGCTGTCGGCATAATATTTTTCTCCACTTTCGGTTGCAACGCCTTTAACCTCGCCGTTCTCGCAGATAAGAGCGGTAACCCTTTCCTGCTTGCGTTTGACACCGTTTTTTGTGATAAATTTATTCAGAGCGTCAACAATGTCCATAGCCCTGTCGCTGACGGGAAAAACTCTGTTTCCCCTCTCGACCTTTAATTCAACGCCGAGATTTTCAAAAAAATTGCGGGTGTCGGCGGTGGAAAAGTCGGAAAAAGCACCGTACAGGAACCTGCCGTTCTGCGGAACATTGGAAATCAAAGCCTGAATATCGGTTTCGGCGTTTGTGACATTACATCTGCCCTTACCGGTTATCAACACCTTGCGGGCAATTTTACTGTTGCGTTCAAGCAAAATAACATCGTTACCGTTCTGTGCCGCCGTTCCGGCTGCCATACAGCCCGCTGCGCCTGCGCCGACAACAATAACCTTACTCATCGCCGTCAGCCTCTTCTTTCTCATAAACCTGATACTTATCCCAGACATGCTCAAGCTCGTTAAAATTCCTGTACGCCTCATTTTTACGGCTTAAAGTAACGCTTGCGATAAGAGCGTTGATAAGGCTCAACGGAGCCGCAAGGGAGTCCACAACCGATGCCATATTGCTCTTTGCGACAAGCAAATGGTCGCTGAACGGAGCAATCGGCGAGTTTTCGGTATCGGTAATTGAAATAACGGTAGCTTTTCTGTCGGAAATAAACCGCAGAGCGTTTACCGCCTGTTTTGAATATCTCGGGAAGCTTATCGCAATGCAAACATCGCCCTCGCCTATTCTGAACACCTGCTCGAACATCTCCGATGCGCTTGATGAGTCGACAAGGATAACGCTGTCAAAAACAAGGTTGAAATAGAAAGCGAGGAAATAAGCGAGTGCCGCAGAGGAACGAACGCCGAGTATATAAATCTTTTTTGCGCTGTTTATAGCCTTGACCGCATTGTCAAAAGCCTCTTTAGACACCGTTTCCGCCGTTTCACGGATAAGGTTTATATCATCGTTTAATACCGTACTTATAATATCGTTGTTGCCGATTAAGCTCTGCGAAACCTCCATTCTCTGAACGGTAGTAAGCTTGGTTTTTATCATCTGCTGAAGCTCTTTTTGCATTTCGGGGTAGCCCTTAAAGCCCAACTCGCTTGCAAACCTGACGACGGTTGACTCGCTCACTCCGACCTTTTCGCCGAGCGAAGCCGCAGTCATAAACGCCGCCTTGTCATAATTGGTTATGATAAAATCGGCTATTTTTCTGTGGCTTTTGGAATATTTTACGGTTTTATCCTCAAGCCTTGCCAATAAATTATTTTTCATAAAAAGCACTTATCCTTTTTCATTTGCTGTATCTGAAATATTATAATTGAAACAAACGCTTTTTGCAAGATTTCCTGCAAACTATTTTACCTTTTGCGGCATATATGTCATTTCATATCCGCACTTTTCCGGTTTTGAAAGCGAAAGAGAAAAAATATTGCTTGCTTCGCACTCCTTTTTGAAAACGGCGTTTATCTGCCCGTTATTCGCTTTTGCAATATCCGAATATGAGGCAATAAACGGTAGCTTTGAGCTTTTCGCACAGCTTCCGAGAGCGTCTGACGATTTTGTATTAAAGCCCAAAAGTCTGATATACGGCACTCTTATTGACAAGTCGGATTTCGTCACGCCGAAAGCGGATGATAACACCGCACGGCGTATGCGTGAATGGGTATAACGCTTGGTTTTTGCGCTGTCATATATTCCGTCAAGGGTCGTTTCGTAAGTGACGGCGGAAATTATCCTGTTTTCAAGTCCCTCTGACATATAGGCAATATTTTCGCCGATTTTTTCTCTTCCTGAGCGAAGCAGAGCCGAAACGGCGATTTCGTATTTTTCTTTGTCGATAATTCTGCCGTTCTCCGCAGCCGAAGTGTACAGTTCTTTCGTATTTTTCGGTACGAAGTCGGAAATATCCGCTTTTTCGTAAAGCATATTTCTCAAAAGAGATGCGGAGACGAATTTTTGCGTTCCGTCAAGCGAGTTATAGCCTGCGCCCTCCCTTTTGACGGTAACAGGCTTTATATTATATCCGTTTTTGATTATCGCCTTGATATATTCTAGCGCAAGTATATCGTTCGGAGATGAAACAACCGTACCGCCCTCACAGTCGCAAATTGCCTTTTCACGGGCTGCGGGATAGCTTATGCCTTTTTCAAGATAAGATTTTACTTTACTGCCAAAATCCGATTCAGCGGTAATTTCGGCAATTTTTTTAAGCTTTTCCATGTCGCCGCACTCACTGCCGAAAGCTACGGTATCGCATCCGAAGTTCTCAAGAATACGGACGGCGTTTTCGCAAAAAATCTCCGCACTCGCCGTCGCATAAACAAACGGCAATTCCAATACAATATCGGCACCGTTATAAAGCGCCGCCTTAACTCTTATGTCTTTCGGAAAAACGGCAGGCTCTCCCCGCTGAACAAAGTTACCGCTCATAACGCACACAAGCGTGTCTCCGTCTTTTTTTACGGAGTCAATCAGATGCTTATGCCCGCAGTGAAATGGGTTGAATTCACATACAATTCCGATTATGCTCATTTATTACATTCCACTCCTTTATCAGTTTTTCCATTGAAAACGCCGCATTTGCAGGACTTGTCGACGGCAAGGCAATGATTTCAAAGCCCGTGCTTTTCTTTATGTATTTATTATAAAGCTTTTGAGCTGTTTTGCCGTTTGCGTATATGTGTTTTATACTTCCGACAGCTAAAATTTCGGACAAGTCGTTAGGCGTAACGCTTTTTATGGTGCTGTCGGCAGAGCCGGTTATCTCGCAGGATTTTATAACATCCCAAAGCGCAATTCCGTTTTCAAGCAAAAAGCCTTTCTTTTCATCGACGGTGTTCGGAACGGGTCGGGAAAAGACGGATGCCGTTACTCTCCAGAACCTGTTTTGCGGATGTCCGTAATAGAAATTATTTTCCCTTGATTTTACCGACGGAAACGAGCCGAGCACAAGAATTTCCGAGTTCGAGTCAAAAACAGGCGCAAATGTATGCAACAAAAGCTCTCCCATTCCGTCATCTCCCGCCAAAATTTACTTTTCTTCTTGAAAAATGATATTGATAAGTATATAATATTTACGGAAAAATTTCAACCTGACATCTCAGAGGAGGAAAACAATGAAAATTCTTGTTATTAACGCAGGAAGTTCGTCACTTAAATATCAGCTTATTGATATGGAAAACGAAACCCTGCTTGCAAAAGGCATCTGCGAACAGATAGGAGACAGCAACGCAACTTTTACGCATAAGGTTCCCGCAAGTCCCGAAAAGACCGTTAAGAGCGAACCGCATCTTATGGCTGACCACAGCGAGGCTATTCAGTTGGTTCTCAACACTCTTGTTGACCCCGAGCACGGAGTTATCAAGTCGATGGACGAAATCGGTGCGGTAGGTCACAGAGTTCTCCACGGTGCGGAAAAGTTCTCTGCTTCCGTTCTTGTAACCGAAGAAATGAAAGAGACCGTAAAAGAATGCTTCAAGTTCGGTCCGCTTCATAACCCCGCAAACCTTAAAGGTATCGAGGCTTGTGAAAAGATTATGAATGTTCCGCAGGTTGCTGTATTTGACACGGGCTTCCACCAGACAATGCCCGACTACGCATATATGTACGCTCTCCCCTATGAGCTTTACGAAAAGGACGGCATCAGAAAGTACGGCTTCCACGGCACATCGCACAGATATGTTTCGGGAAGATGCATTGAGCTCCTCGGCGGCAAGGCAGAGGGTACAAAAATAGTTACCTGCCATCTCGGAAACGGTTCTTCGATTTCTGCTGTCAAGGACGGCAAGTGCTTCGACACAACAATGGGTCTTACCCCTCTTGAGGGCATTATAATGGGAACACGCTGCGGTTCAATCGACCCCGCAATCATCCCCGTAATTATGAAATCTCACAACCTTACACCCGATGAGGTTGATGTACTTATGAACAAGAAGAGCGGTATGCTCGGTATTGCCGGAACAAGCGATAACCGTATAATTGAGCAGATGTCAAACGCAGGAAACAAAAGAGCGCAGCTCGTTGAAAATATGCTTTGCCATCAGCTTGCAAAATACATAGGCGGTTTCGCTGCGGCAATGGGAGGCATTGACGCCGTTGTATTCACGGGCGGTATCGGCGAAAACAATCCTCATTACAGAACAAGAGTTGCGGAGAAAATTAAATTCCTCGGAACCGAAATTAACGAAGAAACTAATGCTCTCCGAGGAGAAGAGGTTGAAATCTCCGTTCCGGGTTCAAAGGTTAAGATGTTTGTAATCCCGACAAACGAAGAACTTGTTATTGCAAGAGACACACTTGACATCGTAAGCAAGCTTTAATACCAAGCAGCCAAAAGCACCCGTAGCACTACGGGTGTTTTTTTGAAATAATACGAAGGGAATGACGCTTATGAAAGAAAACAGGAAGCTGCTCAAGGAAGTTCTTAAAGAAATACGCCGTGATATGACCGACGAAGAAGTTATCAATCTTCTTGCCGACAGTAAAATTTCCGTTGACCCGAATAAGAAAAGGGAAAAATACACCCTCGGTCAGCGAGCTGCGGACGCAATCGCAAAATTTGCGGGCAGTTGGGCATTTATTTTTTCATTTACGGGAGTGCTTGTGCTCTGGATGATAATAAACACCGTTCTCTCAGCAAAGGCGTTTGACCCCTACCCGTTCATTCTCCTGAACCTTGTTTTATCCTGTGTTGCGGCAATTCAGGCTCCGCTTATAATGATGAGCCAGAACAGACAGGAGGAAATCGACCGCCGCCGTGCCGAAAACGACTACAAGGTAAACCTCAAAACCGAAATTATGATCGAGGACATCTATGACAAGGTAAATGCCATTCTTGCAAAGCAAAAAGCAATTGAAAAGAAATTAGATATGCAAAACGGCGAAAAGCCAAAACAGAACAAAGAGGTTAAATGATTAAAGCCGCTCTTCGGAGCGGCTTTTTTATAACGGATTATCTGATTTTAACCGTTACAATCTCAAACGGCTTTAAGGTCAGCGGAATTGAATTTTCCTTTGCGGAAATAACCTTCAAATCGTTTTCAAGCATATCGCAGAGCGTTACCGACTTAAAATCAAAGCCTGTTTTGAGCACCGTATTTGTGCGCTTGTTGAAGCTTTCATACATTCTTACGATGATGCCGTCACCGTCCTCGGCTTTCTTAACGGTCTCTATGACGATATTTTCATCACGGACGCTGACAAATGAATAGCTGTCGCCGAGCTTGCCCGAATGTTTTCCGACAGTTATTGCGGCCATCGGGTTGTTGAGGTCATAAGCCTGCTTTATCGTACCTGCTTCACGGTAATCCCCTGCGTGCGGATAGAGCGAATATGTAAAGAAATGCTCGCACTTATCTGCCGTGGGGTCGGGATATGTTCCGCTCTTTAACAATGTGAGCGACATTACGCCGTCGTGAATTGCGTGACCGTATTTGCAGTCGTTTATAAGGCTGACGCCATAGCTGTATTCGGAAATATCGGCATATTTGTGCGCACAAACCTCAAAGCGTGCACTGTCCCAGCTTGTGTTGTAATGCGTGGGTCTCTCAACCGAACCGAACTGAATGTCGTATGTTGCCTTATCGGTGTTTACATCAACGGGGAAAGCAGCTTTAAGAAGAATATGCGACTCCTTCCAATCAATATAAGTCTCAAAGTCAATGCGGTCAACATCGTCATAAAGCCAGATTTTCTGCTTAACGGTGCTGTTTAAGAACACCTTTTCAATTTCAAAACCTGCTCTCTCACCGTCCTCAATAGGCTTTACAGACTTAACATCGTTTACTTCCCATGATTTATCTGTATAGTAATTGCTGATTTCCCAGTTATCATAGTCTCTGGGTAAATCCTCATAAGCAGTAATGATATTTCCCCTTGCGTTCTTTTTGAGCACATCACGCATATTGCGCTTGTCATAAATCTCGGAAAGTGTGCCGTTTTCGTCAACAGTCAGGCGGAAAAAGTCATTTTCAACGCAGTTGTCGCAAACTTTTACTTTACCCTTTTTCTCGGGCATTGAAATAACCTTGTAACCTTTGGCGGGAATGTCGCGAACACAATATGTAACGCCGTCGATTTTAACTGCGCCGTCGCCCTTAAACGAATTTGGGTTGAAAACAAGAACTCCGCCGTCCGTATCAATGTTCTGTGCAATGTCGCTGCAAGCCTTTGACACAACTTCCCTGCCTGCAAGCTTGAGCTGTTCGTACTGCTTTGAAGAAACCTCGTAAACCTCTTTTATAGAGGAGCCGGGAATTATATCGTGGAACTGATTGAGAAGTATTGTTTCCCAACCGTCGTGAAGAGTCTTTTCGGGATATTTGGCACCGTTGAGCTTTTCGTTCATAACGGCAAGCGTTTCCGCCTTTTCATAGAGAAATTCACACTTACGGTTATTACGCTTGTTTTTAGCCTGCGAGGTATATGTTCCTCTGTGGTATTCAAGATAAAGCTCGCCCTGCCATGTAGGCGTTTTCGGGTTATCCTCCGCTCTCTTTTTAACCCTGTCAAGCATTGATCCCGCATATTCCATCTTCGCCTTGGGAACGCCCGAAAGACCTTTTTTAAGAACATCGTAATATTCAAGGTCCTTTCTTACGGGTCCGCCACCGCCGTCTCCGAAGCCGAAGGTTATCATAATGTCATTGTTTATGTCCTTTTGCTGATAGCGGTCATATCCACCCTGAAGCTGGCTTGGGTTGAGCTTTGCGTTATATGTGCAGTTTGTGGCGGTCGGAACTCCTCTGTGCTTGTCCTGTGCCGTCATAAAATAGGAAAATATGTCCGTGCCATCTATGCCTCTCCACCAAAATGTATCGTAAGGCATACGGTTAGTTTCATTCCAACCGATTTTTGAGGTAACAAACTTGTCAACGCCGCTCTTCATAAGGATTTGCGGTAACGCCGCAGAATATCCGAACACATCGGGAAGCCACAGCACTTTTGAGTCAACGCCGAATTCTTCTTTGAAGAAATTCTTGCCGTAAAGGACCTGCCTTACAAGGCTTTCTCCGGAACAAAGATTGCAATCGGCTTCGACCCACATTGCACCCTCAACTTCCCAACGGCCCGCCTTGACCATTTCCTTTACCTCGGCATACAGCTCGGGACACTCCTCTTTGAGATATTTATAAAGCTGAGCCTGGCTCGACATAAATTTATATTCGGGGTACTTCTTCATAAGCGCAAGAACGGTTGAAAAAGAACGCTGAACCTTTTCCCGTGTCTGCGCAAGAGTCCAAAGCCACGCAACATCAATATGTGTGTGACCGATACAGATTGCGTTTACATCCTCGGGCGTGCACTTTTTGAAAAATTCCCCGTCAAGGTATTTTTGTGCCGCCTTGACGGAATTATTGAATTCGGCACTGCCGGGTACACGCAAATCAAGAAGATTTACCGCATTGAGTATGTGGTTTTCGATATCAATATATGTCTTTTCGTCGGGATTGAGATATTCGGTAACCTCAAACGGAACTTTAAGGCTGTAATAAAGCTTTCTCGCCTCTTCGTTATATACAACAAGCTTTGCATCAAAATCAAGCCAACCGTCGCCGTTCATTCCGGTATAAGCATATATGTAAAGCTCATAGCTTTCCTCGGCATTGTCAAGGAAAACCTCTCTGTGGTTCATATCTAGTCCCTGTACAAGCACGCCGTTGAGATAAACTATAAACTGCGGATTTATTGCATCCCAGCTCTGCTTATAAGCGTCGGTCGAAATGACAAGCTCAACGTTTTTGCCTCTGTACTGCTCGGGAATTGCAAGCTTTTTATAAAACCATGCGTGCTCGTCCTGCTTACCGCCCCAACGCTCGTTCTTGCCGAACTCACGGAAACTGTCGTCAATCTCGGGCAAGGTGTTGTCCGACTTGTAGCCGCATTCCTTATAAAGGAAACCGTCAATATGGGTTTCCGATACCGTCATATATTGCTCAAAAGTGTCAAAAAACACTCTCATTCTGTCCTCGTAAAAATCTGTCATAACTACCTCTCATCCTTAAATATATCCGAAATAAGATAGAAAGAGCCGCACACAAGCACAAACGGCGAACTTTCCACTGCTATATGATAAGCGATTTTCGGGTCAATTTCAACATCTATTTTATCAATATATTTTTTAGAATAATCACAAAGCCGCTCAGGCTCTTCGGAACGGGGGTTGTCGGGCTTGGTAAAAATGACCCTCTTGCAGTGCGGCAGGACATTTGACAGGTACTTTTCGCAGTCTTTATCAGCCATCATACCGATTACCGCCGTAATTTCCCTGTCGGAAAATTCATTTTCAAGCACCGCCGACAGCGCCTTTGAACACTCCTCATTATGCCCGCCGTCAATGAGGACATTATCGCTTATCAGTTCCATTCTGCCGTGCATAACGGTATTTTTAAGAGAAAATACAATATCCTTTTCCCCTACTCCGTCAATAAGCCTTGCCGCCTCGACAACACCTATTGCGTTTTCCACTTGATGCCTGCCGTCAAGCGATATAAAATACTCATTACCCTTATAAACGAAATCCGTGCCGTCTTTGCTTTTGGAAATTATGCTTGCCTCTCCGAAATCGGCTATAATCAACCTTGCATTCTTTTCCTTTGCCTTTTTTTCAATTACCATCAACGCTTCCTCATCCTGTAGTGTGGTCGTAACGACCGTAGAATTTTCCTTTATAATTCCGCACTTTTCAAAAGCGATTTTTTCCACTGTATCGCCCAATATTTTCGTATGGTCTTTTGAAATTGAAGTAATTACGGCAACCTCGGGACATTTAATTACATTTGTGGCGTCGAATCTGCCGCCCAAGCCGACTTCCATAACGGCATAGTCGCACTTTTGCTCATAAAAATACAGCAAAGCGGCGGCTGTGATTGCCTCAAACTCGGTAATTATAATTCCTTTTTCGTGTAATTCGTCAATAACAGGTTTAATTCTCGAAACAATATCTGCCAAATCGGATTTTGGGATATTTTCGCCGTCAATTTTAATTCTCTCGCAAAAGTCAAAGACATACGGAGATGTAAAAAGTCCCGTCTTATATCCTGCGCTTATCAAAGCGTTTGAAAGCATAGTCGAGGTCGAGCCTTTTCCGTTTGTGCCCGCAACATGAAGGAACTTAATTTTATCCTGCGGATTCCCGAGCCTTTCAAGCAAAATATTTATTCTTTCAAGCCCCGGCTTTATGCCGAAAACCAAAAGCGAATGTATGTAGGCGACAGCCTGTTCGTAAGTCAATAAAATCATCTCCGCAAAAAGTATAGCACACGCAGGCATAATTATAAAGATTTTTATTTACAAGAACCGCCAAAAGGTGTAAACTGAAATAAATAAATTTGCGGAGGATAAGTTTATGGAAGAAAGAAAACTCACAGGAAAGCGTAAGCTCGGATATTGTTCGGGCATCATTACGGAATCATTACTTTATAATATGTTCTGTACATATTATCTTGTTTTCCTGACCGATATTATCCATATGAAGCCCGTGCTTGCAGGTACGGTAAGCTTTATTTCAATTTGTTGGGACGCAATAACCGACCCGATTATCGGTGCTTACGCCGACCAAAACGGTGCGGATAAAAGGAAATATATGGCAAAATCCCTGTTTCCGCTTATACTCCTGTTTATTGCCTCATTCTTCAACATCGGCACGGATAACAGCGTAATTCAGTTTATTTACTACACGGCGATAGCTATGCTCTTCTGGCTCGCTTACACGGTATATACAATCCCCTATTACGCAATCGTTGCGGAAATCACGCAGGATTACGACGAAAGAACCGATATTCGAAGCACAAGCTCGCTTATCAACACGGCGGCGATTTTCCTCGGAAACGCTTTACCGGCCGTTGTTCCGTCGCTTTTCGCAGGCGTTGTGATTTCGGGCAAGCATGTCGGCGAGTCGCTCGGTTGGGAAATCACTGCGATTATAATGTGCGTGCTTTCACTCACATTCGGTCTTTGTGCGGTCAAGTCCCTTAAAGGCATTAAGCTTATTAAAGCCGAAGCCGAAAATGTTACAGGCGAAAGGAAAAAAGTCAAGGCAATTTTCTCCGAAATGCTTGAAGTGCTTAAAATCAAGCCCTTCAAATGGTTTGCAATGTTCATTATCTTCTTCCTTATCGCTTCGTCAATGATTCAGTCGTCATTCGAATATATGATTAAGGACTGCGTCGGCGCAGACCCCGAGTTCTATATGGTTGTCGTTATAGTCGAATTGGTTGTCGTTATGGCGGCGTTTATCCCGATAGTTACGAAGGTTGCTGAGAAAAAGGACAGAAGATTTTCAAGCCTTGTGTTTATGTCGATTATGTGTGTCGGACTTATATGCTGTAAAATCGCAGGAGTTAAGTCAATCCCCGTTGTTCTTTGCGTAACATTCTTTATGGCAGTCGGTATGGCTAACTTCTGGACAGTATTTTACTCAATCGCATATGACCTTGTCGAGGTTGATGAGTTTGCATACGGCACACGCCGTGAGAGCGTTATCACCGCACTTCCGCAGTTCTTCCAGAAGTTCGGTTCTGCAATCGGCGTATGGACCGTCGGCTTTGTGCTTCAGCTTGCAGGCTATGACAAGACAAACTCCGTTCAGCCCGCAACAGTCGCAAATGGAATTGAAAACAATGTAACAATCATTCCCGCCGCATTCCTTGTGCTGTCGATTATCGGCATTTATCTTTATCCTGTAACACGAGAGAAGTTTGCAAAGCTTAAAGAAGAGCTTGAAAAGAAAAAATCAGGTAAAGAATATTCGACCGACGGACTTAAAAAGCTTGTATAACGGAAAATATAGCAAGCGCAATCCCCGTTTTCGGTCTGCCTTTACAATTTGATATTGAGTTGCTTTTTACAAGCAGTCCGCTCGCTGGGCTGCTTGTTTTTCGTTACAAAATAAATAGGCTTGCATATCTGATACGCACCCGAAAATTTCAGGTGCGCATCATTCTGCAAGCCATTTGTGAATTATTCTGTTACACCTTGATAATATAATTATCTTTTCTGTCAGCCGCTTTTCCTACAGGAGCCGATGAATATCCGAGTGCAATACTTCCGACGCCTCGTAAGGTTTCGGGAAGCTTCCATTCGGCAAGTAATTTTTTACCTTTTTCACTGTCGAATATCTCTCTTTCTCTGTGTACCCAAACCGAACCGAGACCCAGCGATGCGGCGGCAAGCATCATATTTTCAAGCACGCAGCTGCCGTCTTCAACAAAGGTATTTGCATTTCCGTCGGCAAGCACAAGTATGATAACGGGCGCTCCGTAATATGGGTCTTTATCGCTTCCCATAATCTCGGCATTGAGTTCGGAAATCCGCTTACGGTATTCTGCGGATTTAACAGCAATAACCGTCGGGGATTGACGACCGCCTCCCGTCGGCGCATATGTTCCCGCTTCAAGAATTGCATCGAGCGCTTCTTCGGGAACGGCGTCTGTTTTGTATGCACGGACGCTTCTGCGTGATTTAACGGTTTTCAATACTTCGTTTTCCATTTTTATTTCTCCTGATATAATTATAAAATTTTTTTGCGCTTTTTTCTTATAGAAACGGGAATTTCATTCTTTTCATAAGCTTCCCACACATTTATTCTGTCGTCTTCATCTATTTGGCGAATAACCTTTGCAGGTACACCTGCCGCAATGCTGTTTGGAGGAACATCGCGGGTTACAACCGCTCCTGCGGCAACAATACTGTTCTCTCCTATCGTTACTCCGCCGCAAATTGTCGCACCCGAGCATATCCAACAGTTATCCTTTATGGTTATGGGCTCCGAATATTCAAGGTCGTGATTACCGTCGGGATAATCGGCAGGCAAACGCTCCTCGGCGATAAAAGGGTGATTCGGCGTTGCAAGCGTAACATTCGCACCGATCCAGACGCCATTACCGAGCGTTATGGGCGAAACATCAAGAAATGTACAGCAATAGTTGATAAAGCAACCCTTTCCTACATGTATATTAACGCCGTATTCGCAATAAAACGGAGCAAAAACCGCAAGGTCATTCCCCTTTGCCGACGGAATAAGCCTTTTGAGCGCACGCTGCTTTGTTAAAATTCTCCACAGGGCGATTTTATTAAAGCGCTCGCACCTTATAAGTCCGAGGGCATGTTGCTTGAAAAGATCCTTACTTGAAGAATTATAAAGCTTTCCGGCAACCATTCTGTCCCACTCGTTGATATTGTTGTACATTTTTACTCCTCCGTTTTTTCAGTTAAATCCTTAACCCATTTATATTTTTTATAATGCCGATATACAGCCGGCAGTTTGACAATTTCATCTAAGCTTATTACGAAATATACGGCAATAATCGATGTTTTCAAAACAAACGCGGCAATGAATCCGAGCGGTACTGTAACGCACCACATTGTTATTGTATCGCAGATAAAGCCGAATTTCGAATCCCCGCCTGCACAGAAAATTCCTGCGATTGTCGTTCCGTTTACCGATTTTCCTATCATATAATACGAACAAATAACAAGCATCTGTTTCAAATATCCGCTTGCGGTTTCGCTTAAATCCGTAACATAAATAATCAGCGGACTTACAGCAAGTAAAAACAAGCCTGAAGCGACACCGCAAATTATCGACAGCTTGCAAAGCCGTTGACCGTAAGCCTTGGCTTTTTCCAAGTTTCCTGCTCCAAGCTCATTGCCGACAATAATTCCGCTTCCGCTTCCGAGACCGAGGCAAAAGCAAGCGACAAGATTTTTTACGATATTGGCAACAGAGTTTGCGGCAACCGCGTCCGTACCCAAATGTCCCATAATAACAGAATACATTGTAAAGCCGATACCCCAGACAATTTCATTGCCGAGAACCGGAGCGGTATATTTCCAAAAATCGCGCCGTAAAAGCTTACTGCCGTGAATAATATAAGACATTCTCAGCTTTACGCTTTCCTTTTTTACCGTTTCGGCAATACACCATACGACCTCAATTATGCGTGCAATGACTGTTGCAAGCGCCGCCCCCGCAATTTCAAGCTTGGGAAAGCCGAACAGTCCGAAAATAAATACGGCGTTAAGAACAATGTTGACAATTACGCTCACACAGCTTATGGCACTTGATTTTGCGGCTTTGCCTGTATTTTTTAGAGTACAAAGAAAAATCTGTGATATTCCCGTTAAGAAAAACGACAAAGATACGGTTCTTAAATAAATTGCTCCTGCGTCAATCAAAGATGAATCATTTGTAAAAATACTCATCAATACATTCGGGAATAACAAACACGCTATAAAGAACAAAAAAGAAACCAACGCCGTGATTTTCATTACATATGCAAAGATTTTTTCAACCGACGCATTATCCCTTTTGCCCCAATACTGCGCGGCAAGCATTGAAAGACCTATAGTCATGGCGGCGAAAAAAAGGTTTTCGACAAAAGTAAGCTGACCTGCGAGCGACACGGCTGACAGTGCATCCTGACGCAGCATCCCGAGCATAAGCGCATCGGACGCACTTACAAGAGCCAGCATAAATTGCTGAAATGCAATCGGAAGAACAAGTGTGATTAACTTTTTGGAAAATGACCTATCCTTTCTGCTCACTGTCAAATACCTCCGATTGACTTAACCGTCATATTTCATTATAATTATATAGTGAATATCAGCTGAATTCAATCAATATTCTGCGATATTCAATAACAATCCTGCGAGGTAAAGTATATGCTTTCAGTTGATGTGAATGATGATTACTCCGAAATTGTCCGCTACACCTATAAAGAATATCCTATTTATATAAGAAAGGCATTTCTTTCATCCTATGATAATTTTGAAGCACCGCCGCATTGGCACGACGATATAGAATTTATAGCGGTTTTACGGGGCGAAATGAATTATAACATCAACGGAGAAATTATCACCGTAAGACAAAATGAAGGCGTACTTGTAAATTCAAGACAGCTTCATTACGGTTTTTCACAAGCCAAGAACGAATGTGAATTTATCTGCATTCTGATACATCCGATGATGCTTTGCATATCGCAGGCGTTTGAAGAAAAATTTGTTGTTCCTCTTTTGAAAAATCAGAATACACCTTATATTAAGTTATCCGATAACGCTGAGTGGAAAAAGGAAATATACCGTTGCATATTATGTATGTATGAACAAAGAAGCTTCATATCCGCCCCTCTGGCAATCTCATCGCTGTTTTTGAGAATATGGTCGCTGATTTTTGAGAATACGAACATTTCCGTCTCCCGTCAATTTCAAAACAACGACTTTACGGTTTTGAAAAATATGATCGGCTTCATTCAAAAATTTTATAGGAATAAAATCACGCTTGAAGACATCGCCAAAGCGGGAGCTATCGGACAGAGCAAATGCTGTAAGCTGTTTGAAAAGCACATAGGTACAACTCCAAATGCTTATTTAATTCAATACAGACTCCACCAAAGCACTTGGTTTCTGAAAGACACCGATATGCCGATAACACAAATTGCAGACGCTGTCGGCTTTTCCGGAAGCAGTTATTATGCGGAAGCATTCAGAAAGCACTACGGGAAAAGCCCTACCGAATACAGAAAAATCTACTCGGAATAAACATTCATAAAAAAACGCTCCTGCCGAAGTATAGCTTCAACAGGAGCAGTTTTTATACCATATTGTTTGTTTAATTACTGCTTAGCACCGTTATCAAACATTTCAAGAGCCTTTACGGAAGCTGCAAAGCAGTTTGCAAGTCCCTGAGGATTCATGTTGTCGTATGTATCTCTTCTTGTGTGATAATAGTTTTCGAGCTTATGGTTAAGACCGGTTACGCCGGTTGCACGGAAGCCTGCCTGTGCAAACGCCGCTGAATCTGTCGCTCCGCCAAGCGGAGGAACCCAACCCTTTTTGCAAGGAACGCCGATAGCCGCGGCAGCCTCCATATAAAGGTCGGAAACATCCTTGTCAACTTTAACCGTACCGTTGAGGTCACGGTAATTCGTCATAAGATATTTCGGGTCAAAAATCGTATCGTATGAAATAATGAATGTGGGAACATCGTTAAAATCATTCTTATGAGCCTCGCACCAAGCTTTTGAGCCTCTGAGTCCTGCTTCCTCCGAGCCTGTAATAACAACGCCGAGTTCGGTATTTTCAAGCTCAATACCCTCATCCTTAAGAGCCTTGAGAATTGCAATACCCATATAGCAGCCTGTAAGGTTATCGTTAGCGCCGTCAACGATTCTGTGTCTGTTCCACATCCAATAAAGACCTACAAGGAAAGGAACGAAAAGAAGTCCCCAAAGAGCAACCTTCGTAAACCCGTCGGCAAAATCAATAACGCCGAACGCTCTTCCGTTCACGCAAGCAATTATTGAAAGCACAAGATAGAAAACAGCACCGATACCGCAGATTACGGCATGGCTCTCAAAAGCAACTCCTCCGAGCGCATAGTTGACGGGCCATTCCCAGCATGCATCCGAGTGACCGTTGAACATAATGCGGCGTTTAACCTCACCCGTGGGCTTTTTGATGGCCGTTACATTATGACCTGTTTTTTCGGGGAAAAATCTGTCAACGAACTTCTTATAGAGACCGAACTGCATAAATGCAATGAAAAGACCTGCAACAATAAGAATTGCCGAAATTACAGGCGCAACAAAAAAGAGAGCGATTGCAATGAGCACAAAAGTGATTGTAAAGAATATCCAGCCGAAAAACGAGCCGGGATTTTCCTTAAACGACTCAACCTCGGCACTGTCGCATCCGCAATCCTTTTTAAGGACTTCAGCCATATACTCACTAGCCTGAAGTTCACCCTTTGTGCCGGGGCTTCTTGTTTCAAAGTCCTTACAGATATGAGTGATTTCATCAATCATATACTGTGCGGCTTCGTCTTTTTTGTCAATAATTTTTGTTAAATCCATAACCCAAACCTCCTGTTAATTAACATAAATATAATATTAGCATAAAAGCAGTTAAATTTCAACAAAAAATTCTTTTTGACTTGCAAAAAAAATGTTTTTTTAATATACTTATATTTATACAGAACAAAGGAAGTATATTCTATCGATGAACATAACCCCCGAAGCGCTTGATTTTCTTTTTGAAAACAGGCTGAAAGACAGTAAAGAGTGGTACAAAGAGCATAAGGATATCCATAAAAAGCTTGTTGTCGAACCTTTTCGTGAGTTTATATTAAAGGTTGAACCGTACATAAACGAAATCGACCCCACAATCGTATGCAATCCGAAAAGAATATCCCGAATATACCGCGACACACGGTTTTCAAAGGATAAAACAGTATTCAGGGATAACCAGTGGTATTGCTTTATGCATGGTAAGGAGCTTTATGAGGGCTTACCCTCCTTTTTCTTTGATTTTTCACCTCGCGGATTTATATACGGCTGCGGATACTATAAGGCAGGCAAAGGAAGTATTGAAGCCCTGCGCTCACTTGTGCTCAAGAAGGATAAGACTTACCTTGAAGCGAGAAAGACGGTCGAATCGGACCCCAAATACATTCTCGAATGTAATCCTTATAAAAAAGAGCATTTCCCGAGCGCCGACGAAACGGATCGCCCGTGGCTCAATATAAGAGATTTCTGCGTTATTGTCGAAAGCGCTGATTTCAACTTACTGTTCAGCGAAAACCTCGGCGACGAAATCGGGAAAGAGTTTGTTAAGCTCAAGCCGGTATATGATTTTTTGATGAAATCCGAAAGCATAAACACCGCAAGACTGAAAAAATAAAGGTAAGAAGTGATAAGCATAAAAAGCAACAAATTAAAAAAGACGGTCAGCATTTTTGCTGCAATAACAGACTTACTGCTGTTTATTATTAAAATATATATTGCTATCTCATCTAACAGCATCAGTATTTATGTCGACTCGTTAAACTCGCTTGCAGACACTTTCGTTTGCCTGTTTGCGTTTATCGGATTTATCGTCAGTGCTGTCGAACCGAATGAGAAATATCCTTTCGGATACGGCAAGACAGAAGAACTTATCAATTTGCTTTTGTCAACGGTAATACTTATGACAGGCTTTGTATTCGTTTATACATCGCTTCAGAGACTTATGTATCCCGTCCCCGTATGGTACTCGACAAAATATGCCGCTGTCATAGGCGGTACGGCGCTTGTCAAGCTGATAATGGGCATTGTTTTCAACCGTATTGACAAAAAGCATAAATCCGATATTATAAAAAATTTAAGCGTCGACAGTTTCCTTGACTTCTTTATGTCGTTCTGCATTGTAATTTCGTTTACTCTGACATCGAAATTCGGCTATGCGATAGATTCAGTCATGGGGCTTGTCGCTTCGTTTGTTATAATTATCAGCGGTATAAAATCTTTTTTGGCATCGTGTAAGGTCATAATCGGCAAGCGAGATGACAGAGCCTGTGAAAAAGCGGAAACCGTTATTAAGAAAATTGACGGCGTTGCGAAAATAAACGACATTCAATGCCACACATACGGCGACCGGAAAATCATAACTGCGGAAATAACAGTTTCGTGCAGTACCGCAAAAGAGAGTGCGGAGCTGACACAGCTGTTAAAAAATATTATAAAAAACAAATTAGGTTACGATTTACAAGTAACCGTCGGAGGAGTTCTATGAGTGAAAAAGTAAAAACTAAGGGAAAGCACAAGAAAAGATTTTTGAAGTTCTTGTGTATCTTTTTGTGCGTTATAGTCGTTTACGCTGCTGTTACGACCGTAATCACGCTTATCGGATTAAAAGCCAACAAAAACAAAATTAAGACATTTTCAAAGGTTGAATATGAAAACCAGCTTGTTCCCGAAAACTACGATAACGGTTGCTGGAATATACGGACGGATAACGACGTAAAGGTTGTTCAGCTTACCGATGTACATATCGGCGGCGGCTATCTTTCGATAAATAAGGACTCAAAAGCAATCAATGCGGTTGCGGCTATGCTTACCGCCGAAAAGCCAGACCTTGTTATCGTAACCGGAGACATTTCCTACCCCGTTCCGTTCCAGGCAGGAACCTTCAACAACAAATCCGCCGCAGTTCTCTTTGCAGAGCTTATGGAGTCTCTCGGGGTTTATTGGACGGTTTGCTACGGAAACCACGACACGGAGTCTTACAGCTATTATTCGAGAGAGCAGCTTACCGAAATTTATTCAAGCGGCGATTATCCTCACTGCCTTTTACAGGCAGGTCCGGAGGATGTTGACGGCTGCGGCAATCAGGTTATAAACATTGTAAATTCCGACAATGTAATTACCCGTTCGTTTATTCTGTTTGATTCACATTCATATATTGACGGAGACATTTTCGGAATCGCGTGGAAGTATGATAATATCCACGACAACCAGATTGAATGGTACAAAAACACCGTTAAATCTCTTACCGAGCAGAACGCACAGGCTGTTTCAAAGCTTTCCGCCGAGAGAGCGGCTCTGTACGACACCTCATCTCCGGTCAAGACCTCTGCATTTATGCACATTCCGCTCAACGAATACAGAACAGCATGGAACGAATATGTCGACAACGGATACAAAGACGATGAAAATATTACCTATAATTACGGTACTGCCGGAGAGAGCGGTAAGGTAGTTTACTGCGGTATCAATGACGATATGCTTTTTGAAACCATGTTAGAGCTCGGCTCTACCGATTCTGTCTTTTGCGGTCACGACCATCTGAACAACTTCTCGATTAACTACAAGTCAATAAATCTCAACTACGGTATGAGCATCGACTACCTTGCTTACAGCGGTATTTCAAGAATAGGTTCACAGCGCGGTTGCGGTATTTTGAGCATTGACACTCAAGGAAACCTTACATCGAGGAACGAAAACTATTATCAGGATAAATACCTCTCCAAATATGCAAAAGAAGAGGTTACAATGCAGGTACTCAACGAAGATATGCAGTGATAATTCCCTGCTTCCGCTCAATAAGCGCAGCCGACTCTGTAAAATCGGCTGCGCTGCATTTCAAAATTACGGAAAGAAACTTAAAACAACGGCAGACGCATAATTGTCAGTCGGTAAAATTCGGAAAACCTAACAAAAATATTTTTTTGCTTTTTTTCGATTGACATTTTTATGAATTTATTGTAAATTATAAGAGTATTATTTTGCAAAATTGTCTTAAGCATTGAAAGGGGAAAAAACAATGGCAAAAAAAGAAAAGATTCCGTCAACACCGGAGTCCCGTGCAAAGAAACTCGCAGATAAACAGGAAGTGCGTAAAGCTTTCAGAAAGACATTCGTTCCCGCATTGGCAATCTGTCTTTCTCTTTTACTTATATACTCTGTTTGTTACATATCCTTCTTTGATCCCGATAAGGAATTGGCAGATACGGCTGTAACAACCGTTAATTCGAACAACTCGGGCAGCAGTTCATCGAGTTCGTCAAGCAGTTCAAGCAGCTCAAGCTCGTCAAGCGGTTCAAGCTCATCAAGCGACTCCTCAAGCAGTTCTTCATCCTCAAGTGATAGCGCAGCTGCTTCAAACGGAAGCGTTACAGAGCTTTCTGCTTCAAGCTCAACAGCTGATATAGTTTCTTATTTCAATACGGCAATCAACAAGGTTAAACCCAATGCTAAACAGATTACTCTTAACAAAGAAGTAAACAGCAAGGAGGGTTCAATTGAAGGTAACCTTCCCTCCTCTCTTACGAGCATGGCGGACAAACTTGTTGAAGACAATATGGGCGAAAAAGATCTTTCATCTCTTGATCCCGGTGCAGTAAATGCTACGACAGTTGACCAAAAGAATGCTATGTTCCCTGTTGAGAGCGAAAGCTGGTCAAGCCAGCTTACGGCAGATGATGTCGATAATGCTTCTGTTACCGACAACGGAAGCACTTATGAAATTACAATAAATGTTAAGGCTGATGACCCGAGCGAATCAACAGCTCACGGTCAGGGACATAACGGCAAGGTGTTCTCGGTAATTATGCCCTCCATCGTTACGGACAATGCCGGTCCTGCCGCAAGCATTATTAAGGAAGTTAAGACCGGACATAAGGACGGCAAGGTTGTTGTTACAGTTGACAAGGCAACAGGAAATGTTACACACGCAAATTACTACTTTGTATGGACTCTTTCCGTTAAAGCTTTAGGCGCAAGCGTTTCAATTCCCTTTGGACTTCAGAAAGACTTTACCATCACTTGGTAACGGAAAAGAATCACAAATGCTCTCTGAGAAATCGGAGGGCATTTTTTAGTATTTGTTTTGTGAATTCATTGACAATATCGCTATATATGGTATAATTAGAGTACTATATTATATTTTTATATGAGGTGGAAGATTATGGCAGATAAGAAAACCGTAATGCTCACCGGCGGCTCTGGAAATATGGGCTATGCAGGTTTCAAAGAGCTTTATGCGAAAAAAGACAAGTTCAACATCACGCTCCTTTTGAGAGGCAGTGAGAAGAACAGAGAAAAGTTCAAGGCTTATCTCAACGACCCGTCGGTCAGAATTGTATGGGGCGACCTTACAAAGTATGAGGATGTTCTTGACGCCGTAAACGGTGCGGATTATGTTCTCCATGTCGGCGGTATGGTTTCTCCGACAGCGGACTGGAAGCCTTACAGAACGCAAAAGACAAATATCGGTGCCGCTCAGCACATCTGCGATGCGGTTAAGGCTCAGCCCAATCCGGACGCTGTTAAGGTTTGTTACATAGGTACTGTTGCCGAGACGGGCGACAGAAACTATCCTATCCATTGGGGCCGTTGCGGTGACCCGCTCAAGGTTTCCATCTACGATCACTACGCGGTTTCAAAGTGCCGTGCAGAGGCTGTATTTGTTGAAAGCGGACTCAAAAACTGGGTTGTAATGCGTCAGTCAGGTATCCTCTACCCCAACATTCTTAAAAATATGGACCCGATTATGTTCCATGTACCGATTAACGGCGTTCTTGAATGGTGTACTGTTGAAGACTCGGGTCGTTTGCTTGCCAACCTCTGCGATGAGGACGCTAAGGGCAACCTCGGCGGAGACTTCTGGAACCATTTCTTTAACATCGGTTCAGGTAAGGAATACAGAATTTCAAACTATGAATTTGAGCATCTCCTTCTCGGCACTCTCGGTCTTGCTGGTCCCGAAAAGCTCTTTGACCCCAACTGGTTCATTACAAAGAACTTTCACGGTCAGTTCTATGCAGACGGCGACAAGCTTGAAAACTTCCTTCACTTCCGTGAAAATCTTCCTGTTAAAGACTATTTCAATCGCCTTGCCGATCAGGTTGAATTCTACTTCAAAATTCCGAGATATCTTCCAAAGGGTGTCGTTGCAGCTTGTGCTAAGCCCTTTATGAAGAAAATTGCTTCCACCCCCGATTTCGGTACACTTGACTGGGTTGCTAAAGACAACAAGGTTCGTCTGAGCGCTTACTTCGGCTCAAAGGCTGAATGGGAAAAGATTCCGTCAAAGTGGGAAGACTTTGAAATCATCAAGTTTGATAAGGACAACAGTGCAGCAGAGCAGTATAAGCTTGACCACGGCTATGATGAATCAAAGCCGGAATCGGAGCTTGACATCAACGATATGAAACAGGCTGCCGAGTTCCGTGGCGGCGAATGCCTCTCGGATACAATGACAAAGGGCGATATGGCTACCAAGCTTAAATGGAAATGCGGTCACTGCGGCGCTGAATTTGAAGCAAGCCCCGCTCTTATCCTCCTCGGCGGACATTGGTGCCCCGAGTGCTATATCCCCCACAAGGCTTGGGATTACGATTCAATCGCAAAGACAAACCCCTTCTTCGCTCAGGTTTGGTATACAAACCACTCAAAGGATGAGAACAACAAGTATGATTTCGACGAGCTGTTCCACATCAACGGCGTTGCTTGGGACGACATCAAGAGATAATAATCATACAAGAGCAAATACCCGACTTACGAAAGTAAGTCGGGTATTTTATAATCATAACCAATAAAAGTCGGTTTTAATTTATTTAACTTGTCAAATCACAGAATATTGTTATTTGACATATTCATAATGATTTGTGCCATTTCTGCTCTGTTGGCGTTGCCTACGGGATTTAATTTGCCGTTGCCGCCGACAACATGGTTTTCCGCTGCCCATGCAACTGCGGTTCTTGCCCAATCGCTGACTGCACTGCCGTCGGGATAGCCTGCAAGCACTGTGTTGACATCGCCCGAAACAGAACCGTGGCAGTAATTATAGAAAATTAAGCAAGCCTGTTCTCTCGTTATCGGATCGCCTACGCCGAAGCGACCGTCTGCATAGCCCGAAAGGATTTTGTTATCCTTTGCCCAAGCTATCGCAGCGGAATAATAATCATTCATCGGTACATCAGCAAAGTCGCCGTTCTGACCCTTATATGCCGAAAGGTCTGCGTTTGCAATTTTAGCAAGTACAACCACGAAATCCTGTCTCTGAATGTTGTCGGCAGGTCCGAAATAACCGTTGGCATAGCCCTTAAAATAGCCTTTTTCGACATTGAAAGCAACCGCAGCACTGTACCACTCCTTCAGCGGAACATCGGGGAACAGTCTTCTTTCAATTGTAAAAGTAGAAGAAATGTCTTCATTGTTCGGGCCTATAACATTATCACTGTAAAATTCTAATGTAAAGTCATCGGCATCGTTTGTCAAGACTGTAAATTTAACAGTAAAAACTACTTTATTGTAAAAGTCTGTGTCATTTGCGCTTACCCAAGAAAACTTAACTGCGCCTTTCTGAGCGGTCGATACCAAGCTCAAGCCGTCCATACAATCGGCAGCTTCAACGGTATATGCATCAGAATCATATCTCAAGACAATACCGAGTCCTGAAATTTGGCTTGCGTTTACAACGACACGAGCCGTAGCCGTATCGCCCGCATTGTAACCGGTTTTATCAGTTACCAAAGCCAATACATTATTTGAATTATCAGCCGCAAATGAGTTGAAGCTCATAGCAAACAAAGATGTAAAAATCATCAATGCAGCCAAAAACAAAGATAAAGTCTTTTTCATTAAAACATCTCCTATGTCAATATAGATTGATTATAACATTATTCTTAAATGTTCGCAAGTGTATTTATCAGGTAAAATCATACATCGGGCGTGTTTCCCTGTCGCGGTACTCATGCTTTTCATAATATCCGATAAGCTTTGAGTCATCGTCCCTCAACGCAACCATATAAACATCCTTGTTTTCTTTCGGATTGAAAGAAGTATATATAATGTTGTTGTCGGCGCTTTTTGCAAACCACTCGATTACCCTGTTTATCATTTCGCAGGACTTGGGATTATGACAGTTGAGCAAACTTTTACCCACCAAATCATATCCGCCGTATTTTGAGTATCTCTTTGCGGCAATCGGATTCATATAGATGATTGTGTGTTCCAAATCACAAATTACGACCGATGCGGTATCCTGCTCGATTACGCTTTTGAAAAATGCGGAAAGTTCCGTAAAATCACAACCTTTAGCAATATAAATTCTTAAATAAGATACCATAAAACGGCTGATTTGTAAAGCGTTTTAAGGGTGTTGTCAGTAGGCAAAAAGCATAAAAATAAATTATGGATTGCAGACAGAACAAGGGTTCCAACCTTTCTTTTCTGCTTCTGCTATAGTCATTTGTGCGCCATTAGCATATCTGCAACTACCATTGTGGTAATGGTTACCTGTCCTTGACCCATAAACGATTTTTTGTGTGCGTAAAGTTGTGGTCTCTGTAACTTGTTCAGTTTTCCGCTCTGTCGTATATTCCTTTGTTGTTACTTCGAATGTTGTAGAATATACATCATTTGTAGTTGTTTCCATATTTTTATCAGTGAAATTAACAGTGCTGATTTCACTTGTCGTTTCAGATAAAACAGTTGTTGTTAAAATATCCGGACTAGTTTTTTCTTTTATTGAACCAACAGTAATAGTTATAATCGAAAATATGATAAATGCGCTGATACATATCCAAAATAATGTTTTGTTTCTTTTATCGATTACTTCCGCATATTCCTTTTCAAGAGTATTAAGTTCTTTTTCAAGTTCTGAAATCTTTTCCTTGATAGATTTCTTTTTATCTTTTACCTCATCATTAAAGTTTGCTTTGTTTTTTATATCATACCATTTGAAATTTGTTTTACTTTTCTCAGACTTTATCTCATCAACTTGATTTTTGCATTCTTGAATTTCTTGTTTTTTAGTCAAAATATCTGTTTTTACTGTTTTAATTTTATTTTGCGTTTCTCTAAAAGATATTATTGGATTTTTCATTTTACACCTCAAAACTTATCATTATAAGTGATTTTAACATAAAAAGCGTATCAAATCAAACAAAAATCAATCTATCGCAAAGACAGAATATATATTGTTTAGCGAGTAATATATAAAATTCCGTCATTTTCAAAAAAACTGTTGACATTTAATGATGTTTGTAGTATTATATTTGAGCACTTGAGAAAAGTAAATATCGCGGGGTAGAGCAGTTGGTAGCTCGTCGGGCTCATAACCCGGAGGTCGTGAGGTTCAAGTCCCACCCCCGCAACCACCAAGCCGTACAAATTGTGCGGCTTTTTTCTTTACCGTAAATTTTATTTATGCTATACTTCATCAGAGGCGAAAATATGAGTAATAAAATGACAAAAGACACCGTGCCGCAGGATTTCAGTTTGGGGCTTGCTTTGGTTGACGCCGTCCCCGTACTTTTCTTCGGCGCAACGGCGATTGTTGCGGGAACGATCCTTGAAAGTCCACTGTTTGTTCTCGGAGCGGTTATATCGTTTATATCGGGTGCCGTAAAAGTACTTTGGAAAATCATTGCGGCTCTTAATAAGAAAAATATATGGTGGATGTTTGTGCAAATGCGAATTGCAATGCCGATAGGCTTGCTCGTTTTAATCGCAGGCTTTGTCTCGGCAATAAAGCATACGGATTTTTCGTTGCTTCTTCATACAGCCTTTTCCCTGCCGTACATTGTTTTCTTTGCTTTGGGCTTGCTCGGAATGATTTTGATGAGCGTGTTTGCTTTCACTCTCGACGGCAGCAAATCAAAGTCAAATTGGATAGAGCAAATTACAAACGGCATATCGCAGGCAATGTTTTTCATAGGCGTATTACTTATTAAGCTTAAATAAAATTTCAGGGCAATCCGTTCGGACTGCCCTTTTTTTATATCATTTAATGAAGTTAAACGCCATTACGGCTAAGCCGAGAATAACAAGTATCACGCCCGTTGCACGGTTGAGCGTTTTAGGTGAAGCTTTGTTTGCAAACACCGCCGCAATTCTTGCCCAAATAAGCGTAAATACAACACAGAGAATAAACACCGTCCAATCGGGTGCGCCGCCTATCGAGAAATGCGAAACAGCGCCCGTCAGAGCGGTAAAGGTCATTATAAATACGCTTGTTCCGACAGCTGTTTTAAGCTCATAACCGAGAACGGTTGTCAAAATCAAAAGCATCATCATTCCGCCGCCCGCTCCGACAAAGCCGCATATAAAGCCTATGAGCATGCCGCAGACAACGGACTGTATCGCACGCTTTTTCTTTGATACGCCGAGCATAGCCTCCTTGGTTGTCATTACGGGCTTTACAATAAACTTAATTCCGAGCAAGAATGTCATAAACACGGAAAATCCGCCCATTGTGGCTGACGGAACAAGGCTTGCGACATAACTGCCCACAACCGTGAACGCAAGGACGGTAAACATCATAATCAAGCCGTTGCGGATGTCAAGATTCTTGTGCTTGCCGTAGGTGTATGCCGAAACGGCACTTGCAAGTACATCGGATGAAAGCGCAATACCGACCGCCATATACGGGTCCATACCCAAAAAGGTAATCAGCATCGGGCTTATTACCGCCGCCGCACTCATTCCGGCAAATCCCGTACCGAGACCTGCGCCCATTCCCGCAAAAAATGTTACCAAAACGGTTATCAATATATTCATTACAATTTCTCCGTTATTGCGTCAAGATTTTCATTCATAATGTCCGTTACCGTAAAGAACATGTCACGCATTTCACTGTCAACACCCGTAAAAAGCGCTTCAAGAAAATCAGCCTGCATTTCTCTGCCTTTTTTGATAATCGGCTTTGACTTTTCGGTACACAAAAGCTGTGTTTTTCTCCTGTCGCCCTCAACCGCCTCACGGCGAAGATAGCCGTCCTTAACCAGCTTATCGACATTGACGGAAACCAAGTTAGCTTTAATTTTTCTGTATTCCACAATCTCCCCCGCCGTCCTGTATTCGGGGTTGTTGGCAAGGAACATAAGAATATCAAAAGCCGTCTGCGGCAGCCTCAGCTCACGGCATAAGGGCTTGCACATAGCTGCGTATGCCGTAACAAGCTTGCGGGAAAACTCCAAACTCGGATTCATTATTCAGCCTCCGTTAGTTCAAATTTATATATTTCAAATTTGAAGTGATTATAATCTTTAATTTCACAAATGTCAACAAAAAATGAGCCGACATAAGCCGACTCATTCGTATTTAACATTATTTTATGCTTTCCAAAGACCGTGAAGGTTGCAGTAAGCATAAACCGCCTCAACCTCGTCGCCGTCGGAAAGAGCAAAGGTTACGCTCGGAGCATCGTCGGGCTTTAACTGCTTGCGCTGATTGCCGAACTTTGTCTGAAGCGATACCCATTCGATATAGTGCTCGGCAAGCATCGGATGGTCGATTTCGCCGACATTTACGCTGACTGTTCCATTCTCAACGCTGTATACGGGAACATGCTTTTCGCGGGCAGCGTCGGTTGTACCGGGTATGAGCTCCTGCATTTCCTCGCCGCAGCAGGAAACACGAACGCCGCTGTCCTTAACATATGCTATTATATTTCCGCAATGCTTGCAGATGAAAAATTGCTGTTTCATAAATTATCTCTCCTTAAAAATATTTGCAGGTTTATTATACTTTACGGATAAATCATATGTCAACAAGTCAAAGCTTACAGAATTGTTAATTTTTTTCGAGTCTTGACAAAATTTGTCCCTCCGTGCTTTTAAGCCTTGACTGAACAGCTTTACAATCAGGCATTACAGAACCGACAAGCGCCCAAAACCGCTTTGAATGGTTCATTTCTTTTATGTGGCAAAGCTCGTGGATTACAACATAGTCAATTATTTCCGTGTCAGTCAGCATCAAAAGGCAGTTGAAATTGAGGTTGCCTTTTGAGGAACAGCTCCCCCACCTTGTACGTTGTGCTCTTATCGTAACCGAGGAATATTTAACTCCTATTATATCCGCCCAATACTCAACCCGTACGGGAATATATTGCCTTGCTTTAATTTTAAGAGCAGTTATATCTTCATCGGAAAGCGGTGAAAAAGCTGAATATTCTTGCCTCGCCCTTTCATTTTCGGCAAGATGCTTTTCAAGCCAAGCCTTGTGTCCAAGGACAAAGCTCTCTATCTGTTCTCCGCCTGCGTAAAACGGAGCTCTGACTACAACGCTGCCGTCATGCTTTATTTCAAGAGAAAAAGTTTTTCGTTTTGATTTTATGACCTTTATATTTTCCATTTTTTACCTTTCAAAGAAAAAATTCACTTGCTAAAAATCAATTTTATCATAAAGCCGGCTAAAAAACATAAAAATTTTCAAAAAAGTGTTGTATTTATTTTTGAAAATGCTATAATTATATATGTGAGATTGTTAAATAATTATCAATCCCGTTGTGTTTAATTTTCGAAAGCAATTTGCTTTAGCATTTAATATATTTTAGGAGGCAAAAACATGGCAAGATTTACTCTTCCCAGAGATCTTTATCACGGTAAAGGCTCACTTGAGGCTCTTAAAGACTTTAAGGGCAAAAAGGCTATTGTTTGTGTAGGTGGCGGTTCAATGAAGCGTTTCGGCTTCCTTGATAAAGCTGTATCTTACCTCGAAGAAGCAGGTATGGAGGTTAAAATTTTCGACGGTATAGAGTCTGATCCCTCTGTCGAAACGGTTATGCGCGGCGCACAGGCAATGATTGATTTCCAGCCCGACTGGATTGTCGCTATCGGCGGCGGTTCTCCTATTGACGCCGCAAAAGCAATGTGGATAAAATACGAATATCCTGACTGCACATTTGAAGATATGTGCAAGGTATTCGGACTCCCCGAGCTTCGTAAAAAAGCGCACTTCTGCGCTGTATCCTCAACATCCGGCACAGCTACCGAGGTTACAGCTTTTTCAATTATTACAGATTACTCAAAGGGAATCAAGTACCCTATAGCAGATTTTGAAATTACACCTGATGTTGCTATCGTTGACCCGGAGCTTGCAGAGACAATGCCCAAAAAGCTTGTTGCTCACACCGGTATGGACGCAATGACGCACGCTATCGAGGCTTATGTTTCAACTGCAAACTGCGATTATACCGATCCGCTTGCAATACACGCAATAAAAATGATTATGAAGGATCTTATCCCATCATACAACGGCGATATGGATGCCCGTGACCGTATGCACAACGCTCAGTGCCTTGCAGGTATGGCATTCTCGAATGCACTTCTCGGTATTGTTCACTCAATGGCTCACAAAACCGGTGCGGCATTTGCCGATTACGGCGCACATATTATTCACGGCGCCGCAAACGCTATGTACCTACCCAAGGTTATCGCATTCAACGCAAAGGATGAAACGGCAAAAAAGCGTTACGGTGTAATCGTTGACTATATGGGTATCTGCGATAAGTCGGCTTCCGACGACGAAAAGGTTGCGGCTTTGATTGCATATCTTCGCAATATGAACGACGAGCTTAACATTCCCCACTGCATTAAGAACTACGGTGCAGACAGCTATCCTACGGAAAACGGCTTTGTTCCCGAGAATGTATTCCTCGAAAGACTTCACGACATTGCTGTCAATGCTATCGCAGACGCTTGCACAGGTTCTAACCCCCGTCAGCCCTCCGTTGAAGAAATGGAAAAGCTTCTCAAATGTTGCTATTACGACACGGAAGTTGATTTCTGATAAGCTATCTGACCGAATCGGCTGTTTACGCAGCCGATTCTTTTTTGAGGCGCATATATGGATAATAAAAAAGATAAAAACGGCTTGACAGAGGAAGCATTCCTCGAAGCGTACAAGAAAAAGAATTATCCCCGACCGTATCTCACCGCCGATATTATAGTTATCGGAATTATCGGAGATAAGAAAAAGCTCCTTTTAATTCAGCGAGGCGGTCATCCGTATATAAATATGTGGGCGCTGCCGGGCGGTTTTTCACGGCAGACGGAAACTATGGAGCAGACCGCTCACAGGGAGTTGCTTGAGGAAACGGGCGTCAATTCGGATTGTATCTCCCCTGTCGGACTTTTCAGCAGACCCGGGCGGGACCCGAGAGGCTGGGTTGTAACTCAGGCATATCTCGCAAAGGTCGATTTTACAAAATGCAAGCCTCTTGCGGGCGATGATGCAAAAAACGCCCAATGGTTTGACATTTCCCGTGATAACGATACAATTACGCTGACCAACGGCAAAACGCAAATATCTTTCAGGCACAAAGAGACAGGAATTGAATATTTAAGCGCCGAAAGGCTCGCTTTTGACCATGCGGAGATAATCGCAAAAGCCCTTAAAACGCTGTAAAGCATAATATTTTTACCGACATATTCCGGTGCGGATATGTCGGTATTTTTTTATCAAAAAAAGTGTTGACAAATACCCCCACAGGGTATATTATAAATGCGTAAAACAAAGAAAAGGAGAAATAATATGCCTTGTGATAAAAAATGCTGCTGTTGTGAAAAAAACACACAGCGTACGGACGAAGAAAAGAAAAAGCTTATAAACAGGCTCAACAGAATCGAGGGCCAAGTCAGAGGAATAAAGGGTATGATTGAAAAGGACGCTTACTGCGCAGATGTGCTTGTCCAGTCGGCGGCGGTAAACGCGGCAATAAACTCATTTAATAAAGATTTGCTTTCAAGGCACATTCATTCCTGCGTTGTCAGAGATATTAAAAACGGCGACGAGGAAGTTGTTGACGAGCTTATGAACATCTTATCAAAGCTGATGAAATAAGAAAGTAGGAATAAAAATGACACAGTATTCAGTTACGGGTATGAGTTGCGCCGCTTGCAGTGCAAGAGTTGAAAAAGCGGTAAATTCGGTTGACGGAGTAACCTCATGCTCTGTAAGTCTGCTTACAAACTCAATGGGCGTCGAGGGAACAGCTTCACCGAATGATATAATTTCAGCCGTCGAAAAAGCGGGCTACGGCGCATCTCTTAAGGACGGCGGCTCAAAAGCTAAGAAAAGTCAGGGCTCGGACGAGCTTACGGACAAGGAAACACCCAAGCTTATCAAAAGGCTTGTAAGCTCGGTTGTATTTTTGCTCATACTTATGTACTTCTCCATGGGTCATATGATGTGGGGCTTCCCTCTTCCGAAATTCTATGACGGCAACCATGTTGCAATGGGTCTTACCCAGCTTTTGCTGACGGTTATCATAATGGTAATCAATCAGCGGTTCTTTATAAGCGGCTACAAAGCGCTTTTTAAGAGAGCTCCTAATATGGACACACTTGTGGCGCTCGGCTCGACTGCGGCGTTTGTTTACAGTACCTATGCCCTGTTCGCAATGACAAGAGCCCAGACAGACGGCAATATACAGGCTGTCGAAAGCTATATGATGGAATTCTACTATGAAAGTGCGGCAATGATACTTACGCTTATCACTGTCGGTAAAACTCTTGAAGCGAGAGCAAAAGGAAAAACCACGGACGCATTGAAATCGCTTATGAAGCTTGCCCCGAGCACCGCAACGGTTATCAGAAACGGCGAAGCGGTTGAAATTTCCGTTGACGATGTCAGAGTCGGCGATATTTTTGCGGTAAAGCCCGGAGAAAGCATACCCACGGACGGAACGGTATCAAAGGGCAGCAGCGCAGTCAATGAATCAGCTCTTACCGGCGAAAGTTTGCCCGTTGAAAAGGCTGTCGGCGACAAGGTGTACGCAGGAACAATAAACACCTCGGGCTATCTTGAATGTACCGCCGATAAAGTCGGAGAGGACACAACGCTTTCAAAAATTATTCAAACCGTCAGCGACGCTGCGGCAACGAAAGCACCGATAGCTAAAATTGCAGACAAGGTTTCGGGTGTATTTGTACCTACGGTTATGACTATTGCGCTTATCACAACGGTTGTGTGGATGTTTATAAACGGCAACTTCGGCTACGCCCTTGCGAGGGGTATTTCCGTACTTGTAATAAGCTGTCCGTGCGCTCTCGGTCTTGCAACGCCTGTTGCGATTATGGTCGGTAACGGCGTAGGCGCCAAAAACGGCATACTGTTCAAAACGGCTCAAAGTCTTGAGCAGACAGGAAAAATCAATACTGTTGTGCTTGATAAAACGGGCACAATAACAAAGGGCGAACCGCAGATTACGGATATTTATTCGCCGGTTTTATCGGAAAACGAACTGATTGAGCTTGCGGTATCCTTGGAAAACCTCAGCGAACATCCGCTTGCTCTTGCAATTACCCAAAAAGCCGAGGCAGAGGGTATCGCTCCAAAAGAAATTACGGATTTTGAAGCGGTTTCGGGTAACGGACTTAAAGCTGTGCTCGGCGGCAAAGAAATCTACGGCGGCAATATAAAATATATAAGCGATAAGGCGGATTTACCGAGTGATATTCAGGCGAAGGCGGACGCTTATTCAAATGAGGGTAAAACTCCCCTGTTCTTTGCATATGACGGTAGATTTATAGGAATTATAGCCGTTGCTGATGTAATTAAAGAGGACAGCCCCGAAGCGGTTAAAGAATTGCAAAATATGGGAATTCGGGTTATAATGCTTACAGGCGACAACGAAAAGACCGCAAAGGCAATCGGCGATAAGGCGGGCGTTGACGAGGTTATAGCAGGCGTTTTACCCGATGGCAAGGACGAGGTTATACGCTCGCTTCAGAAAAACGGCTCTGTTGCAATGGTCGGCGACGGAATTAACGACGCCCCTGCCCTTACCCGTGCGGATATCGGTATGGCTATTGCGGCAGGTACGGATATAGCTATTGAGTCAGCCGACATTGTATTGATGCAAAACAGTCTGCGTGATGTTCCTGCGGCAATAAGGCTCAGCCGTTCAACACTTAAAAACATTCACGAAAACCTGTTTTGGGCTTTCTTCTACAACTCAATCGGAATACCGCTCGCGGCAGGTCTTTTTGTGGGACTCGGTCTCACACTTGACCCGATGTTCGGTGCGGCGGCAATGAGCCTTTCGAGTTTCTGTGTTGTCACAAACGCTTTAAGGCTTAATCTTTGCAAGATTTACAGCCCCAAGCACGATAAAAAAATTAAACAAAAACATTCAAAAAAGGAGAAAAACGAAATGGAAATCACGGTAAAAATCAACGGTATGATGTGTCCGCATTGCGAAAATCATGTCAAAACAGCTCTTGAAGCATTGGACAATGTAACAGAAGTAACCGCAGACCACACAAAGGCGCAGGCTGTTATCAAAGCAAGCGGCGAGATTGACAAAAATGCTGTTAAGGAAGCTGTTGAAAAGGCGGGATATGAATTTGTCGGAATCGAATAATATCAAAATAATAAAGACAGACGATATTGCCGCCTGTCTTGCAATCAGAGAAAAAGTTTTTATAAAAGAGCAAAATGTTCCCACCGAGCTTGAAATTGACGAATACGACAAGCCCGGTGCGGACTGCGAACATTATCTCATAACCGAAAACGGCGTCAATGCAGGCACATTCCGTTGCATACATGACGCCCCCGGTGTTGTACATATGCAACGGCTCTGCATATTAAGCGAAATGCGCGGCAAGGGTTACGGTTACGCCGCAATGTCGTTTTTGAAAGAGCATTACAAACAGCTCGGGGACAAAAAGATAACCCTCGGCGCACAGTGTCACGCAATACCATTCTATGAAAGCTGCGGCTTTACCTGTGTTTCGGATATTTTCCTTGACGCGGGAATCGAGCACAGAACAATGGAATGTATTCTGTAGCTTTACAGATAAATTCACAAAATGGAGGTACGCTTACATGAGTTTGATTCTTGAATTGATGAATAAGCCTTTGCCGGAAATACCGTCTGAAATAAACCAATGTCTTGCTCATCCCAATATAACTTTAACCTCGTTTGATAATAAAAACGATATTCTTAAAAACGAAAGAATATGGCATGATGCGGGCTATCAAAAATTTTCAGACAAAAGCTATCTTGTTTCCATGTATTGCCCCATGCCTAATATAACTCCTGAAATGATTTCATGGTGGTTTTGGTGGCATCCGCAGAAAGACGAGCGTTATCGGGTATGGTTCCCGGGAGCACATTGCAAAATCGGTTATTCAAAAAACAACCGTACATATTTCAATCAAAGCAAACAGCCGAAATTTGAGAAAAACACTCAATTTCCGACTGAAAAAATCGGTGGTATAAAAATGCCTCTCAGAATAGACTTTATCGAGCCGTCGGAATTCGGATTTTCAGAAAAAGCAATGTCTGACAATAACATTCCTTTGATTGTATGCGGTCATGTAGGCGCTTTCAACGGTTTAATATGGCATACGGAAATGGCTCATATTTTTCATCAGACAAAAGACGGCTTGTTTTTAATAAGCAGATTTTGGCTCGGCAGAAATATGAATCCGCTTCTCAGAAAACTGATTATAAACGATAAAATGGCGCTTGGAATGGCACAGCACTGTGCGGTTGAATACAGAAATCTTGCGGAAATTCTGCCAAAACTTTATCCCTTCAAATAACACAAAAGCGGATTATACAAGGCTCGGCTTTGTTTATCCGTTTTATTTTTGTGTTGAACGGAAGTTTCGCAAATGATATAATAAACTTATTCCAATCAATATTAACGGAGAAGTAATATGGTTTCTATTCTTGTACTGATTTATATAGTGTTCATTTCATTGGGACTTCCCGACAGCGTTTTCGGCGTTGCGTGGCCCGTTGTTCACAATGAATTCGGTATTGCCGAGTCGTTTGCCTCAATTTACAGTATCGTTACGGGTCTTTGCTCGGGCGGTGCGAGCTTTGTTGCGGGAGTTGTGCTTCGTAAATTCGGTACGCCGAGGGTAACATTTGTGTCAATTCTTCTTACGGCAATAGGTCTTATAGGTATGAGCTTCTCCCCTAACATTTGGGTTATGATGCTTTTTGCAGTTGTTATGGGCTACGGTGCAGGCGCTATCGACACAGGTCTTAACAACTATGTTTCGCTGCATTTCAAGGCAAGGCATATGTCATGGCTTCATGCTTTTTGGGGAATAGGCGTTACATTGAGTCCTGCAATTATGTCTGCTTTTCTCGGCGGCGAACAAGGCAACTGGAGAAACGGATACAGAGTTATTGCGATAATTCAGTTTTCCATAGCCGCAGCAGTCGGTATTATGCTTCCTAAGTGGCTGAAAAAGGATAAGGACTCACAGCCCGAAAAGACGGAAGAAGCGGCAAAGGAAAAGCTTAAACTTTTAGAATTTAAGGGATTGATACCGAGCATACTCGCACTCGGCTTTTACTGCTCAATGGAGTTTATAGTCGGCACTTGGGGCGCTTCCTACGCCGTAAATGTGTATTCGATAGGTGCGGATGTTGCGGCAAGATGGGTATCGGTTTACTTCGGCGGAATTATGACGGGGCGGTTGCTTTCGGGCTTTGTTTCCGACAAATTCGGCGATAACAAAATGATAAGAATAGGCGCAGCTGCTGCGGCAACGGGAATAATCATATTGCTTTTGCCCATAGGCAGCAAGGCTCTGATAGGGCTGTTCTTTATCGGCGTGGGCTTCGGTCCCGTATTCCCGAGCGTTTTGCACGCAGTCCCCTCAAGGTTCGGCAAAAAGTTCTCGGCAGACCTGACGGGCTTTCATATGGGTGGTGCGTATGCCGTCGGCTTTGCGTTTCAGTTAAGCCTCGGATATGCCGCAACGGGCACAACCTTCAAAATCGTTCCCTATGTTTTGGCGGCGCTTTTGTGTCTTATGGTAATTGCAAACGAAACAGCAATAAAGGAATCCGCAAAGAACATTGAAACGGAGGAACTTCAATGAATATAGCCATTGATATTGACGACACACTCACAAACTCGTTTGACTACTTTCAGCCGTTTGTGGCAGAATTTTTCAACGCCGATTCGGAGGAGCTTAAAGAGAAAAATATTTCTTACGGCAATCTGCCCGACGAATGGAAAAGCCGTGAGCTTGAATTCTGCAAAAAGTATTACGACCGTACTGCCGCACTCACGCCTTTCAAGCCCGACGCAAAAAGCAGTGTCGACGCTCTTAAAAATGCGGGACACAGAATTATAATAATCACTGGCAGAACAAATGCATTCTACCAAGACCCGTACAAAACAACCCGTGAAGAGCTTGAAAACGGAAATATCGCCTATGACAGGCTGATATGCACGCTTGACAAGGACAAAGCTTGCAAAGATGAGCGTATAGATATTTTAATTGACGATATGCCAAAAAACTGCCTTTCAGCCGAAAAAGCAGGCGTAAAAGCAATACTTTTTACAAGTAAAGCTAACAGAGATATCCCAACTTCTCTTACCCGTGCTGACAACTGGAAACAAGTGTTGAAAATTATAAGAGAAAAATAAAATATGAAAAATGCTTTTATCAGAAAATATTTTTTATCCGACAGAGAAAATGTCAGAAATATCTGTATTAAAACTGCCGACGCTTCATTTAAGAAAAACAAGCGTATACTAAAGTGCGTTCCGATAATATATAACGATTATTTTACCGAGCAGGAGCCCGACAACATATTTGTGCTCGACGACGGTAACGGCAAAGCGGTCGGATATATACTTTGCAGCGCCGATTTTGAAAAGTTTGTTAAAAACAACAGGAAAATTTACTTAAAACGCCTTTTGAAAACGCATTTACCATCCGCCGCCGTCTTGTTGATATATATTTATCAGCTGAAGAGAATTAAGGAAAATTCCGTCCATCTGCATATTGACATCCTGCCCGAATTTCAACACGCAGGCTTCGGAACAGAGCTTATCGACACTCTTTGCGAACATCTGAAGGAAAAAGGACACACTTGCCTTTCCGTTTGCGGAATAAGCAGAAGCTCGGGCGCTTACGGATTTTACATAAAATGCGGTTTTCACGAAATTCACTGCTATGGTGCAGATACCGTTTCGCTTTCAAAAAAATTATAAAAAAAGAAAAATAATTCTTGACAACGCTTTTTCACGGTAGTATAATTTCTTGCATAAAGACAAGGGCGTCTTTAAGTCTTAGGGCTTGAAGATGCCCTATCTCTATTTTTACCATACCTGACAAGGCAACGGCGCCCAAGCAAGTTTCAACGGCGCAGTTGCCTTTATTTTTATCAGAAAAGAGGAATTTTTATGAAAACCGTACCCGAATACTTTGGATGTAAGGTCTTTGACGACAGAGTGATGAAAGCAAACCTCTCAGCCAATGTTTATACATCGCTTAAAAAGACCATTGACGAAGGCGCGCAGCTTGACATTACGGTAGCAAATGCCGTTGCAACGGCTATGAAAGATTGGGCGGTTGCCAACGGAGCAACCCACTATACACACTGGTTCCAGCCTTTGACGGGTATTACGGCAGAAAAGCACGACAGCTTTATTTCTCCGTCTCCCGACGGCGGAGTTATTATGGAATTTTCAGGCAAGGAGCTTATTAAGGGTGAGCCAGATGCTTCGTCTTTCCCCTCCGGCGGCTTGAGAGCAACATTCGAAGCAAGAGGCTATACTGCTTGGGACCCCACTTCATATGCATTTATCAAAGGTAAAACTCTTTGTATTCCGACTGCTTTCTGCTCATACGGCGGCGAAGCACTTGACAAGAAAACTCCTCTTTTGAGGTCAATGGAAGCGCTCAATGTACAGGCGTTGAGAATACTCAAGCTCTTTGGTCACGATGATGTTAAATGCGTCAGAACATCTGTAGGTCCGGAGCAGGAATATTTCCTTATTACAAAGGAAATGTATGACAAGCGCCCCGATCTCCGATTTACCGGAAGAACTCTTTTCGGAACAAAGCCTCCGAAAGGTCAGGAATTGGACGATCACTACTTCGGCGTTATCAAGCCAAAGGTTGCGGAGTTTATGGAGGACCTTAACGACGAGCTTTGGAAGCTCGGTATTCTCGCAAAAACGGAGCATAACGAGGTTGCTCCCGCTCAGCACGAGCTGGCTCCGATATATTCGACAACAAACATCGCAACCGACCACAACCAGATTACAATGGAGATTATGCAGAAGGTTGCTGCAAAGCACGGACTTGTTTGTCTGCTTCACGAAAAGCCGTTTGCGGGTGTAAACGGAAGCGGAAAGCACAACAACTGGTCAATTTCAACCGATACGGGCGTTAACCTTCTCTCTCCCGGAGATACACCGTATGAGAATGCACAGTTCCTTATCTTCCTTTGTGCGGTCATCAAAGCAGTTGACGATTATCAGGATCTTCTGAGACTTTCGGTTGCGACTGCCGGCAACGACCACCGTCTCGGCGCTAACGAGGCTCCCCCTGCTGTTATTTCAATGTTCCTCGGCGATGAATTAAACGCTGTTCTTGAAGCCATTGAAAACGATACACCCTATGAGGGTACAAAGAAAACAAAAATGAAGCTCGGCGTTGACGTTCTCCCGAAATTTAACAGAGATACGACCGACCGTAACCGTACATCGCCTTTCGCATTCACAGGCAACAAATTTGAATTCCGTATGCTCGGCTCTTCAAACAGCATTGCTTGCGCCAACATAATGCTTAACAGCGCGGTTGCCGAAAGCCTGAAAATCTATGCGGACAGGCTTGAAAATGCCGACGACTTTGAAGAAAAGCTTCACGAGATGATTCGCAAGACAATTAAAGACCATAAGCGTATTATCTTTAACGGAAACGGTTATGACGACGCTTGGATTAAAGAAGCTACCGAAAAGAGAGGTCTTCTCAATCTCAGAACCACTCCCGACGCAATGCCCCATCTTCTCGACAAGAAAAATGTCGATATGCTGACTTCACATAAGGTGTTCACGGTTGCAGAGCTCAACTCAAGATATGAAATCATGCTTGAAAATTACTGCAAGGCGGTTTCGATTGAAGCTTCTACAATGATTGAGATGTCAAAGACGGAAATTTCTCCCGCAATCGCAAGCTACACAGCTGAGCTTGCAAAGGCTGTTAAAAACAAGAAGCTTGCAGATGCATCCATTCCCTGCACATACGAAATCGGCGTAGCTAAGAAGCTTTCAACTCTCAACGACGGTATTGCCGTTAAAACCGATGAGCTTGAAAAAATTCTTGCTTCACTTTCGGATTATACTGACATCGGAAAAGAGTCTGCCGCTATTCGCGACGAGCTTTTGCCGAAAATGGATGATGTCCGTGCGCTTTGCGATGAGGCAGAAACAATCACTGCGAAAGAATTTTGGCCTTATCCCTCATATGGGGACTTGCTTTTTGGCGTAAAATAAACTAAAATAAATAAATAAAAAAACATTTCGGATTCCCGTATTTTTACGGGGGTCCGAAATTGCGGTATAGAAAGCGGTTTTTTATGTTCAACACCTTACATGAAGAATGCGGCGTTTTCGGGGTTTATTCCCCGATTGTATCTGACGTCGCAAGGACAACCTATTACGGTCTTTACGCCTTACAGCACCGAGGTCAGGAAAGTGCAGGAATTGTTGTAAACGATGACGGCGTGTTTTCAGTAAAAAAATCACTCGGCTTGGTTTCAGACGCCTTTTCTCAGGAGGACTTAGACTCTCTCGGGCAAGGCAATATCGCTGTCGGTCATGTCCGTTATGCCACAACAGGCAGCGACAGCTCAGAAAACATACAGCCTATTGTTGTAAACCACAACAAGGGCAAAATGGCACTCTCTCATAACGGCAATCTTACAAATTCCTTTGAATTAAGAGAAATGCTTGAAGAAAAAGGAGCTATCTTCCACGCAACATCCGATACGGAGGTTATTGCATATATCATAGTTCAGCAAAGGCTTCAATGCGGTTCAATAGAACAGGCGGTAGCCTCATCAATGGACATTATCAAGGGCGCATATTCCCTTGTTATCTCGTCGCCTTCAAAGCTCATAGCAGTCAGAGACCCCAACGGCTTCCGTCCTTTATGCTACGGCAAAATGCAGGATGGCTCAATAGTTTTCGCTTCAGAGAGCTGTGCTCTCGATGCGGTAAACGCAAAACATATCAGAGATTTACTTCCCGGTGAAATTGCTATTGTCGAAAACGGCAAAATCCATTTTGACATGTCACATTGCAATTTAACACCGAGAAGTCTTTGTGTGTTTGAATACATTTATTTTGCACGCCCCGACTCGGTTATAGACGGTGTGAGCGTATCTCTTGCCCGTCAGCAGGCAGGACGGTTTCTTGCCAAGGCTTATCCCGTTGATGCAGACATTGTGGTAGGCGTGCCTGATTCCGGACTTGAAGCGGCGCTCGGATATTCCGCAGAATCCGGAATACCGTATAATATCGGATTTACAAAGAACAAGTATATAGGTCGTACCTTTATCGCACCCGAACAGAGTTCGAGAGAAAAAGGCGTTAATATAAAATTAAATCCTATCAAAGAAATAGTAAAAGGTAAAAAAATAGTCCTTGTTGACGACTCTATCGTCAGAGGTACAACAAGCCGACGAATTGTCGATCTGCTGTGGGAAGCAGGAGCAAAAGAAATACATATGCGTATAAGCGCTCCCCCTTTTATTTCTGCCTGCTATTACGGCACCGACATCGACAATGCAAATGGACTTATTGCAAACGAGCATTCGGTTGAAGAAATTGCCGATATAATCGGCGTTACCTCGCTCGGTTACCTGCGTATGGAGGATGTACGGCTTCTTACAGGAAAGGATAGGGGCTTCTGTACCGCATGCTTTGACGGTAAATATCCAGTATGTCCGTCCGAGCATTCCGAAAAATCAAGATTTGAAAATAAAATCAGTGAAAGCAAGAAATAAAGAAAGGTTAGGAAGGAAATTATGACAAAGTATATTTTTGTAACAGGCGGCGTTGTGTCCGGGCTCGGAAAAGGAATTACCGCTGCATCTCTCGGCAGACTTTTGAAATCAAGAGGCTTGAAGGTAGCCTCACAGAAGCTCGACCCGTATATAAATGTTGACCCGGGCACAATGAGCCCTTACCAGCACGGCGAGGTTTATGTCACGGAAGACGGTGCGGAAACAGACCTTGACCTCGGACACTATGAGAGATTTATTGATGAGGATTTGAACAAATATTCAAACCTTACAACAGGTAAGGTTTATTGGAATGTACTCAACAAGGAGCGCCGCGGAGAATATCTCGGCTCTACGGTTCAGGTCATACCTCATGTTACCAATGAAATCAAAGAATTTGTATATTCTGTAGGCAAAAAAACAGGAGCGGATGTTGTTATCACGGAAATCGGCGGCACAATCGGTGACATTGAAAGCCAGCCGTTTCTTGAAGCCGTAAGGCAGATTTCACTTGAAGTCGGAAGAGAAAACAGTCTGTTTATTCATGTAACACTCGTTCCGTTCCTCAGAGGCTCCGACGAACACAAGTCAAAGCCGACGCAGCACTCTGTCAAAGAATTGCAGGGAATGGGCATAAATCCCAATATTATCGTTTTACGCTGCGACGAACCGCTTGAAAAATCAATTTTCCAAAAAATATCAATGTTCTGCAATGTAAAACCGGACTGCGTTATAGAAAACATCACTCTCCCCTGCCTGTATGAAGCTCCGCTCATGCTCGAAAGCGCCGAATTCTCAAGCGTTGTATGCAGAGAACTCAATATCGACGCACCCGAAGCGGATCTTACAGAATGGACAAATATGGTTGAACGCATAAAAGCAAGCCACGATGATGTTGAAATCGGACTTGTCGGTAAATATGTTCAGCTTCACGACGCATATCTCTCCGTTGCCGAAGCTTTAAGGCACGCAGGCTACGCTCAAAGTTCCAATGTAAACATACATTGGATTGACTCCGAAACCATTACAAAAGAAACAGCAAGCGATGTTCTCGGAAAGCTTGACGGTATCATAGTTCCCGGCGGCTTTGGCTCAAGAGGTATAGAGGGCATGATACTTGCGGCACAGTATGCAAGAGAAAATCATGTTCCGTATTTCGGTATTTGCCTCGGTATGCAAATTGCCGTAATCGAATACGCACGCCATGTTGCAGGCATTGCCGACGCACATTCGGGCGAATTTGACGAGCTTTGTAAAAATAAAGTTATTGACTTTATGCCCGGACAGAGCGATGATATAGATAAGGGCGGTACTCTCCGTCTCGGAGCGTATCCCTGTGACATTCAACCCGGCACAACCATGGAAAGATGTTACAAAACAAATGAAATCTCGGAGCGCCATCGCCACAGATACGAATTCAACAACGAATACAGAGATGTTCTGACCTCTACGGGTCTTACTCTCAGCGGACTTTCGCCCGACGGCAGACTTGTTGAAACGGTTGAGCTCACCGACAGACCTTTCTATGTCGGCGTACAGTATCATCCCGAATTCAAGTCAAGACCCAACAAACCCCATCCGTTGTTTGAAGGCTTTGTAGGTGCGGCTCTCGAAAACAGGAGGAGCATATAATGATTCAGCAGCCCGACAGAAAAATTATTTTGGAAAACGGTTCGCAATATCTCGGAGTGGGCTTTGCAGACAAAAGCGACAAGGTGGTGGAAATCGTTTTCAACACCTCAATGGTAGGCTATCAGGAAATACTCTCCGACCCGTCATATACCGACCAGGGCGTTGTGTTTACATATCCGCTTATCGGAAACTACGGTATGGCTGACGACGACTACGAAACCGAAACGCCCACAGTCAGCGCCCTGATCGTCAGAGAATATAACCACGACCCGTCCAATTTCAGAAGCACTGCAACTCTTGAAGATGTTATGTTAAGATACGGCATAGCCGGCATCTCTCAAATCGACACAAGGAAGCTTACCCGTGAAATCAGAAACTTCGGCAGCTGCAAAGCACTTTTGACATCTGCCGACACCTCGGTTGAGGACGGTTTAAAAATCCTCGCTGATACAAATATGCCGCACGACGCAGTAAGCCGTGTAAGCAGGAAAAAGATTACGCCGTACAATGTCGAAAACGCAAGATTTAATATCGTGGCTATCGACTGCGGAATGAAACAGAATATCGTAAGAGAGCTTAACAGAGTCGGCTGCAGTGTAACAGTCGTACCGTACAATACCGACAGCGAAGCAATTAAAGCGCTTTCGCCCGACGGTGTATTTATTTCAAACGGTCCCGGCGACCCCACAGATGTTCCCGAGGTTATAAACACAATTAAAAATCTGCGCGGCTTCTGCCCGATATTCGGCATATGCCTCGGTCATCAGATAATTTCCCTCGCCTACGGAGCAAAGACATATAAGCTGAAATTCGGCCACAGAGGCGGTAACCACCCCGTAAGAAATCTTTTGACCGACAGAGTGGAAATAACCTCACAGAACCATTCCTATGCCGTTGAAACCGACAGCGTAAAGGACACGGAGCTTACCGTAACGCACATCAATCTTCTCGACAACACCGTTGAGGGCGTTGAGTGCAAAAAGGACAAGGTGTTCGGCGTGCAGTACCACCCCGAAAGCGCACCGGGTCCGCAGGACAGCGCATACCTGTTCGACAGATTTATAGCTTTAATGGAGGAAAGCCGAAATGCCTAAGAGAAAAGATATAAACAAAATTCTTGTAATCGGCTCGGGTCCCATCGTTATCGGACAGGCTGCCGAGTTCGACTATGCGGGCACGCAGGCTTGCCTTGCGCTTAAAGAAGAGGGCTACGAGGTTATCCTCTGCAACTCAAATCCCGCAACAATTATGACCGACCCCGCAATCGCAGACAAGGTCTATATGGAGCCGCTTACTCTCGAATATATCGCAAAAATCGTCCGTAAAGAGCGCCCCGACGCTATCTTGCCCGGTATCGGCGGTCAGACGGGTCTTAACCTTGCCATGCAGCTTGAAGAAAAAGGCGTGCTTCGTGAGTGCAATGTCGAACTGCTCGGCACAAAGAGCGAAAGCATTAAAAGAGCCGAGGACAGAGAGCTTTTCAAGGAACTTTGCCTTGATATAGGCGAGCCTATACTTCCCTCTGAAATTGCAAACACAGAGGAAGAGGGCTTCAAAGTTGCGGAAGAAATCGGCTATCCCGTAGTTTTGCGCCCTGCATTTACTCTCGGCGGAACGGGCGGCGGCTTTGCCGAAAACAGAGAGGAATTTGCGGAGCTTATCAAAAATGCGCTCACACTTTCCCCCGTTCATCAGGTCCTTATTGAAAAGAGCGTAAAGGGTTATAAAGAAATCGAATACGAGGTTATCCGTGACTCTGCGGACACCGCAATCACTGTTTGTAATATGGAAAATATCGACCCCGTCGGCATACACACGGGCGACTCAATTGTCGTTTGCCCCTCGCAGACGCTTACGAACAAGGAATACCATATGCTGCGTGACAGCGCACTAAAAATAATAAGAGCGTTGAAAATCGAGGGCGGCTGCAATGTTCAGTTTGCGCTTGACCCGAAATCGTTCCAATATTATCTTATTGAGGTAAACCCGAGAGTTTCCCGTTCTTCGGCTCTCGCTTCAAAGGCAAGCGGTTATCCGATTGCAAGGGTTTCGGCTAAAATCAGCGTAGGTCTGCGCCTTGACGAAATTCATCTTGCAAATACACTCGCATCCTTTGAGCCGACGCTTGACTATGTTGTTACAAAAATGCCCCGCTTCCCGTTTGACAAATTTGCGGACGCAAACAATTCCTTAAGCACACAGATGAAAGCTACGGGCGAGGTTATGAGCGTTGGCAGAACGATTGAGGAAAGCCTGTTAAAAGCAGTTCGTTCGCTTGAAATCGGCGCATATCATCTTCACATAGCAAAGTTTGACGAAAGCTCCACGGAGGAGTTGTGCGAATACATCAAAATCGGTACTGACGACAGGATTTTTGCTATTGCAGAGCTCCTGAGAAGAAATATATCGGTTGACGAATTAAATTTGCTTACAAAAATCGACCTTTTATTCCTGCGAAAATTCAGAAATATTATTGAAATTGAAAGGGAATTAAAGGCTGACAAAGAAAGTATTGACTATCTTAAATATGCAAAGAAAAACGGATTTTCCGATATTGAAATTGCTTATCTTTGGAATAAAACTCCGAGAGAAATTTTTGAAATGCGTAAGAAAAACGGCATAATGCCGACTTATAAGATGATAGACACCTGCGCTTCGGAGTTTAAGAGCTATGTGCCCTATTTCTACTCAACCTATGAAGACGAAAACGAATCCGTTGTATCTGACCGTAAAAAGATAATTGTTCTCGGTTCCGGACCAATTCGTATCGGTCAGGGCGTTGAATTCGACTACTCTACCGTTCATGCCGTTAAAACCATCAAAGAGGCGGGCTATGAGGCTATTATCATAAACAACAACCCCGAAACTGTTTCAACCGACTATACCACCTCCGATAAGCTCTATTTTGAGCCCTTGTGTGTTGAGGATGTAATGAACATCATAACCCTTGAAAATGCCGATGGCGTTGTTGTTTCTCTCGGCGGTCAGACTGCTGTAAACCTTGCTGAGCCGCTCAACGAATACGGCGTTAAGCTTATCGGAACGGACTGTGCCGCAATAGAAAAGGCTGAAAACAGAGATTCGTTTGAAAAACTGCTTGTTGAACTCGGTATTCCACAGCCCAAGGGTTGTGCAGTTACAAATATTGAGGACGGTATCCGTGCCGCAGAGGAAATCGGATATCCGGTGCTTGTGCGCCCGTCATTTGTTCTCGGCGGCAGAGCAATGCAGATAGTCGCAAAGGAAGCTGACCTCCGCCATTACCTTAAAACGGCTGTTGAAATTGATGTGGACAAGCCCGTATTGGTTGACAAATATATCAAGGGCAAGGAACTTGAGGTTGACGCAATCTGCGACGGACGGGATGTGTTCATTCCCGGAATTATGGAGCTTGTCGAAAGAACGGGCGTTCATTCCGGCGACTCCATGAGCGTATATCCGACCTTCAGCGTATCAAACAAAGTTAAGGGCACAATCCTTGACTACGCAAAGAAATTAGGCTTGGGAATAGGAATTGTCGGACTTTATAACATTCAGTTTATTGTTGATGAAAACGAAGATGTATATATAATCGAAGTAAATCCCCGTTCGTCAAGAACAGTTCCGTTCCTTTCAAAATCCACTGGTTATTCGCTTGCCGACATCGCGACATATGCAATTCTCGGCGTAAGCTTAAAAGAACAGGGTATTTTCAATCTCTATCCTGAGGAGAAAAAGCGTTGGTATGTCAAATCCCCCGCCTTTTCGTTCTCAAAGCTCCGCGGTATGGACGCATATCTCTCCCCCGAAATGAAATCAACGGGCGAGGCTATCGGTTACGATGATAAGCTTCACAGAGCTATGTATAAGTCGCTTATCGCTTCCGGACTTAAGCTTCAGAACTACGGTACGGTTATCGTTACTCTTGCCGATGAGGACAAGGAAGAGGCTCTTCCGCTTGTTAAACGCTTCTACGATATGGGCTTTAATATTGAAGCAACCATAGGTACGGCAGATTTCTTAAAGGCTCACGGTATCAGGACAAGAGTTCGCAGAAAATTGAGTGAGGGCAGCACGGAAATCCTTGAAGCTATCAGAGCGGGATATGTAAGCTATGTTATCAACACAAGAGCTATACTTTCGGGCATACACTATGAGGACGGCGTTGCGATAAGAAACTGTGCCGTTGAAAACGGAGTTACCACCTTTACTTCGCTTGATACTGTAAAGGTTCTGCTTGATGTGCTTGAAGAGATAACAATGGGTATTTCAACTATCGACTCTTAATTCGTACGCAAGATACTAAAATTTAATTAAACATACTGAAAAGCGACTGCGTTCAAACCGTAAGGTTATAAAAATGCTGTCGCTTTTTGCTGTGTAATTCGCTTTTGAAAAAAATTACTACTCTTCTTACGGCACAAAAAAGGCGCTATCTTACGATAACGCCTTAATTATTGTGTCAAGTAAAATTATTCGCCCTTCATATCAAGGAGCTTAACTTTACCGTCGAAAGCAGCCTGAGAAACCTTGATGGAGTCTGTGATAGCAGCTTTGATATCGTCCTCTTCCACGCCCAATTCAAGGCAATATTTCTTGTCAATGAAGAGGTTGTAGTCCATAATATCGGGAAGCTGCATCGGATCCATGCCCGACTCAATACCTCTCTTCTTATAGTCCTTAACAATCTTGCCCATACCCATTCTCATCATCCAGGGAGCAACCGTAACGACCTTTCTTCCGTGCATTCCTCTTGCATCAAATACGATAGCGAGGAACTCGGGCCATGTCATATTATACATTCCTATCGGAAGAGCCTCAAAGCCGGTCTTGCCAGCCTTGTTTTCAGCAGCACCTGCGATAACCTGACCTACCTGACGGCAAGTAAGCATAGCGGTTCCGCCCTTAGGATACATTGTGAAAGGCCATTTGTCCATAAATTCAATCTGCTCGATAAGAACAGTCCAAACGGGCTTTCTGCCGGGCTGTGTGCCGAAAATGTAAGGAAGCTCAAGAACGCAAGCCGAGAAATTTTCATCGCAAGCGTCTTCGCAGACCTTTTCCTGAATCATTCTTGACTTCATATATGGGTTTCTCTCTTCAAGCTTCATTTCAGGTCTTATCTTGTTAAGATATGAGAAGTAAGAGCCGAGAACAACAGCCCTCTTTACGCCTGCCTTTTTGCAGAGCGGGAAAATTCTCTCAAGCGGAGCAATGTTGAACTTGTAATAGTAATCCATTACAGGATGCGGGAACTCAACTCTCTCGTCAACACCCGCAGCAAAGATGAAAACATCGGAACCCTCAAGCATCTTTTCGATTTCTTCGTCCGACTTTTTGTTAATGTCGCCGAAAACGATTTCCATTTCCTTGGGGATAGGTGCGCCCTCCGGAAGAGGCGGAAGCGCAACGCTTGTTACCTGGTGGCCTCTTTTAATAAGAGTGGTTGCAGCTTCGCAACCGAGAAGACCTGTGCCACCGATCATAAATACTTTCATAGTGGACCTCCAATATGTTTTACGGGCAATGCCCGATAGTTTAACTTAATCTTTGAATACGGGATCAAAAAGCGGAAGCTTTGAAGCCTTCATAACGGCGGAGAAAAGTCTGCCGCCCTGAACAGGCATAATTCTTCCGAAATAGTTCATAAACGCAGCGTCGAAGCCGTGAACTCCGAGCGGGCGCTTGAACTTAATATCTCTCATAATCATATTTACCATTTTATCACAAGGTGTGCTTACAGCATTAAGCATCTTTGTTCCCTTGTCGTCGGTAGCGCTCTGGTCTCTGAAAATGTCTGTCTTTGTAAATCCGGGGCAAACAATTCCGACATAGCACTTACCTCTGAGTTCTTCTCTGAGAGCCTCGGAAAGCGATTTCAAAGCAGCCTTGGAAGCCGAATAAACAGAAGTACCTGCAAGAGTCATAAGAGCCGCAGATGAGTCAACATTGATGATAGCGGGTGCAGAAGACTCGAGAAGCAACGGAAGAAGAGCATGAATGGAATAAACCGCCGAATAGAAGTTAATATCCATTGCCTTCTTTATGTAGTCAATCGAGTAATTCTGAAATCTGTCAAACTTAGGAAGAATTCCGGCATTGTTGATAAGAACATCGGGATGAATGTTGTTATCTTTAAGATAGTCAACAAAATCAAGCCAATTCTGCTCAACGGAAACGTCGAAAAGCTGATACGAGAACTTGTCCGCATAGTTGCCGAGCTCCTCAACAACCTTTTTCATTTTTTCTTCGCTTCTTGCAATACCGATTACAGTACAACCGTGTTCTTTGATAAGACGCTCTGCAACGCCTTTACCCATACCGCCCGAAGCACCTGTGATGATAACGGTTTTGTTATTCATCCAATTAGTGTTCATAAGCACACTCCTTCAACTTTATTGTATCTTATATATTATACATCAAACTAATATTTTTTCAATAGAATAACCGAATTTTGTTAAAATTTCGTCAAAAAAAGTTATTGCAAAAATCTTTATTTATGTTATACTATAGTAACAAACAGAACAAATCCGAAAAACGCTGTGAAAAAGTCAGTAAATCTGCCGATTTTAAGAATTTAAGAGAGAGCTTGCACAAGCTGGGAACAAGCTTATTCCGACGACAGATTGAAATTTCACTTTGGAGCGGTGCGACTGAACCATACAGTAGGTCGCAACGGCAGCCTCCGTTACGGGCAAGGGAGTGTTTGCTCTTTCCAATCGGGTGGTTTACGGTATTTTCTCCGTCCCAATTTGGGGCGGAGCTTTTGTTTTGTTAAATATATTTCACAATATTGAAAGGAAGAGAAAAATGAAAGAACAACTCAGCAAAATTCATGAGTCTGCCAAAGCCGAATTAGCCGAGCTTTCAAGTATTCAGGAGCTTGAAAATTTCAGAGTACAGGTTCTCGGTAAAAAAGGTAAATTGACAGCCATTCTCAAGCAGATGGGCACACTTTCCGCAGAGGAAAGACCGAAAATCGGTCAGCTTGCCAACGAAGTAAGGCAGAGCATTGAAGAAATGCTCAAGGAAAAGACTGTTCAGTTAAAGGAAAAAGAGCTTGAGGCAAAGCTCTCTGCCGAGACCATTGATGTCACCCTCCCCGGCGACATCACGCCGATAGGTCACAAACATCCGCTTTCAATCGTTCTTGACGAGGTTAAGGACATATTTATCGGTATGGGCTTCCAAATTGCTACAGGTCCCGAGGTTGAGTGGGATTATTACAACTTTGAAGCGCTCAATCTTCCGCCCGATCACCCTGCAAGAGACACGCAGGACACATTCTACATTACGGAAAAGATGCTTTTGAGAACACAGACCTCCCCTGTTCAGATCCGTGTTATGGAAAAGCAGAAGCCGCCTATCAGGGTTATCGCTCCGGGCAGAGTTTACCGTTCGGACGCTGTTGACGCAACTCACTCCCCCTACTTTCACCAAATTGAGGGACTTGTCGTAGACGAAGGTATTACAATGGGCGACTTAAAGGGCAATCTTATGCAGTTTGCAAAGCGCTTATACGGCGAAAATACCGAAATCCGTTTAAGGCCTCACCACTTCCCGTTCACAGAACCGTCCTGCGAAATGGATGTCACCTGCTTCAAATGCGGCGGCAAGGGCTGTCCTATGTGTAAGGGCGAGGGTTGGGTTGAAATCCTCGGCGGCGGTATGGTTCATCCGAAGGTTCTCCAGAACGGCGGCGTTGACTCGGAAAAATATTCGGGCTACGCTTTCGGTATCGGTCTTGAAAGACTTACAATGTTCAGATTTAATATTGACGATATGCGTTTGCTGTTTGAAAACGATATGCGTTTCTTAGGTCAGTTTTAAGGAGGCGTCGAAATGAATTTATCAAAAAAATGGATGAGCGATTATGTTACTCTCAATGTCAGCGACCAACAGTTTGCGGACGATATGACGATTTCGGGTTCAAAGGTAGAATGCTTTGAAACAGAGGGTAAGGATATAAAGAATGTTATCGTGGGCAGAGTTGAATCACTCGAAAAGCATCCCGATTCAGACCACCTTTGGGTATGTCAAATAAATGTCGGCGCACCCGAAAACCTTCAGATAGTTACAGGCGCACAGAACCTTAAAGAGGGCGATTATGTCCCTGTTGCCATGGACGACAGCTATGTTGCGGGCGGTCAGCACATCAAAAAAGGCAAGCTTCGCGGCGTTGAGTCGAATGGTATGCTCTGCTCCCTCGGCGAGCTCGGTCTTACCGCTCATGATTTCCCGTATGCCGTTGAGGACGGAATATTTGTTCTGGGCGATGACTGTGATTTAACTCTCGGTAAGGATATTCACGAGGCTATCGGTCTTGACGATGTTGTCACAGAATTTGAAATCACTTCAAACAGAGCTGACTGTCTTTCAATCGTCGGACTTGCAAGGGAAGCTGCCGCAACCTTTGACGCAGAACTCAAGGTTCCCGTCCCCGAAGTTAAGAACACTCACGGCGATGTAAACGACTTCCTTTCGGTTGAAATCAAGGAGCCGTCACTCTGTTACAGATATGCCGGCGCAGTTGTCGAAAATGTCAGAATAAAGCCCTCTCCGAGATGGATGAGAGAAAGACTTCGTGCCTGCGGCGTCCGTCCCATCAACAACATTGTTGACATTACAAACTATGTAATGCTTGAATTCGGTCAGCCTATGCACGCATTTGACCTCAGATACCTTGACGGACACAAGGTAATTGTCCGCAGAGCCGAAAACGGCGAAAAGATTACCACACTTGACGGCGTTGAAAGAGAGCTTAACCCCGAAATGCTTGTCATTGCGGACGAAAATAAGCCCGTTGCCGTTGCAGGCGTAATGGGCGGCGAATATTCGGGAATTATGGACGATACGACAACGATTGTATTTGAGTCGGCTATGTTTAACGGCGTTTCGGTAAGGCGTACGGCAAAGGCTCTCGGAATGAGAACCGAGGCTTCCGCAAGATACGAAAAAGAGCTTGACGCAACAGGCTGTCTGCGTTCTCTCACCCGTGCTTTACAGTTAGTTGAAATGCTTGACGCAGGCGATGTTGTCGGCGGTGTTGTTGACTGCGACCACAGCGACAAAACTCCTGTTACTCTCCCCTTCAAGCCCGAATGGGTAAACAGCTTTATCGGAATCAACCTCTCGGCAGACGAACAGAAGAAAATTCTTGAAAAAATCGGCTTTGAAATTAAGGATGGTATGATTATTTCTCCGTCGTTCAGAAACGATATTGAGCATCAGGCGGATATTTCCGAGGAAATCGCAAGATTTTACGGCTATGACAAAATTCCCGACAGAGCTCTTTCGGGCGTTGCAGACGGCAGATACACCGACGAGCAGATGCTTGAAAAGAAGGTTAATGAAACCATGCTTGCCGCAGGATATTCCGAGGTATGCACATACACCTTCATAAGCCCCAAAGAATTTGATAAAATTATGCTTCCCGAGGACAGCGAGCTTCGCAACTGCGTTGTTATTTCCAACCCCTTGGGCGAGGATACCTCAGTTATGAGAACAACGGCAATTCCGTCAATCCTCCAGGTTCTTTCAAAGAACTATAATAATCGTAATGACAAAGCCGCTGTTTACGAGATAGGACCCGTTTACAAGTCAAACGGCACAGAAGAATTACCCGACGAGCCGTCGCTTGTCACAATCGGTCTCTACGGCGAAAATGTTGATTTCTTCAACATCAAGGGCGTTGTTGAAACGGTTATGAATGCTGTCGGAATAAAAGAATATGAAATCGAGAGACTTTCGGACAATCCCGTATTCCACCCCGGCAGAGCCGCAAAAATCAGCGTAAACGGCAAGGAATTGGCTATATTCGGCGAAGTTCATCCGAGCGTCAGAAACAATTATTCAATCGGCACACGCTGCTATGTCGCACAGATTTCAATGGATGTTCTGTTTGAAAACAGGCTTGTCGAAAAGGTTTATACACCGTTGCCCAAGTTCCCCGCTCTTACAAGAGACCTTGCTTTTGTATGCGAGAAGAACATTCCCGTTGTATCGCTTGAAAAGGTTATTTCCTCTGCGATAGGCAAAACTCTTGAAAGCATCGCTTTGTTCGATGTTTATGAGGGCAGTCAGGTTGAAAAAGGTATGAAGAGCGTTGCGTTCAGCCTGAAGCTTCGCTCGGGTGAAAGAACACTTACCGACGAGGATGCGGACAGCGCGGTAAACAAGGCTGTCAAGGCGCTTGAAAAAATCGGTATCAAGCTCAGAAGCTGATAAACGGTTAATCGAATATTTTATCAATGTACCCTCTTTTATGAGGGTACATTTTTATGCGGGAAGCAGTGCAGGGATTGGTTTTTGCGGTTGTTAGGATAAACAACCCGTAGGGACAGCCCTTGCGGCTGTCCGTTAATAAATATGAACTTCTCAGATAATTTAATATTTACATTGTCAGCGTAGGGCGAGGACTTGCTCTCTCCGCTAATAAACATCAAATTTTCGTTATCTCTCCCTCAGTCATTTTTCAAAATTGAAAAATGCCAGCTCCCTCGTCAGAGGGAGCCTTTGTTTGTCCTAAATTTTCAAATTTACATAAGCCAAAAACTATTATAAAAACGCTGATTTTTTCGGCGGGAGCAAGCCCCCGCCCTACCGATTGGCAACGCACAACCCGTAGGGGGCGACCTGCGGCTGTCCATAAATCCGCAAAAGTCGGTAGCGACAGCGAGCCGTCGTGAGGGCGTTTACAACCGAGCAGGCGAGCCGAGCGTGATTTTTGCGGAAAAGGCTGTTGCGAACGATACGGAGCAAACGACGACGACGTGCGAAGCACCCACAATTTTTCATTCTTCATTTTTCATTCGCCCGTAATGGCGCTGCCCCTGTCCCTACGGTGATACACAAACTGCAATGCTTGCAGAACTAAGCCTCCCTTGTGTAAAGGGAGGTGTTGAGCGGAGCGAAACGGAGGGATTGTAAAATTGTTTTTATTTGATTTTATAAAAATCCCTCAGTCATTTTTTCACAAAAATGAAAGCTCCCTTTACAAGGGCGCCTGTGACGGACAGCCGCAAGGGCTGTCCCTACGCTTTGCTGTAAATTTTAATTTTTATAAACCGATTTTGAAACATTGGAGAAAAACTACATAGAATGATAATGTGCAAATAAGCAACGGCTTATAAGCGGTGGCAACAGCCCACAGAACAGCCGCTTAACTCGGGCTTTGCACAAAAATAAAGGGAAGCCGTGTGCTTCCCTTTAAGTTTATTTGTTTGCGTTTATCAGTCTTCGTTTTCCTCTTTGATTTTATCAATCGTTTCCTGAGATATTGTCTGCGACTCGCCGTGCTTAACCTGCGACATACACAGAAGCGCGAGTGCGAAGCAAATCGGGCAGTAAATGAACAGCGACCAATAGTTGACTTCGCCGCTCGGCGTCATAAGCTTTGTAAGGTCGAACATACCGCCGACAAGGACGGGACCTACGATAGAAGCCGAGAATGTTGCGGTGTAATAATAACCCGTAAATGTGCCTACTCTGTCAAGTCCGCCGATTTCAAGAACAAGCGGGAGCGTGTTGATTGTAACGAATGCGATAAGAATACCGCCGCATACGATTGCAATGTAAAGAAGCGGATTCCACTTTGTCAACGCATAAGTAAGGAAAAGAACAAGCACGCCTATCCAACCCGACATAATGGTTTTCTTTCTGCCGAACTTCTGTCCGAGCTTACCTGCGGGAATTGCGCCGATAACCGTTGCCGCCGCAAAGAGAGTGATTACAAGGGAAGCGTCAGCCTCCGTAAAGCCCAATTCGCTGGTTGCAAAGGTTGTGAAATATGTATTGATTGAGTCCGTTGCGTTTGAATTGAAGAAGAGAGCGATAAGCATAAAGATAAGGCTCTTCTTTTCGCCCTTTGTAAGACCCATTGTCTTAATCGACTGCTTTTCGCCTTTAGGTGCGTTTGCCTTTTCATAATCAGCTTTGATTTTAAGCGACTCTTCCTTGGTAATTCTGCTGTCGGGCTCTTTTACGAAGAAAAGAACAACCAAAAGACAGATAACCATAATTACCGAACCGAAAACAAAGACATTGTTTCGGATTTCAGCCTGTGTTGCATTGGGAGTAATAAATGTGATTATCTTACCTGCAACAGTACCGAGAACAACGCCGATACCGCCCATAATGTTAATTACCGCATTACCCTCGCCTCTTATTTCTGACGGAGTGAAATCCGGCATCATTGCAACAACGGGCGAACGCCATGTCGACATCAGGAAGTTGAAAACGATGATGTCAAGCATAAGTATTCCAAGCATCTGTATTCTCGGAACGAAGATAAACAACAGCGCACAAAGCGGAATGCCGTACATCAAAAACGGCTTTCTTTTGCCGAACCTTGTGTGTGTGCGGTCGGAAATTTTACCGAACAACGGCTGGAAGATAACGCCGAAGATATTATCGATAACCATTATAATGCCGACTGCGGTACCCGACCAAGCAAGATTTGCTATGGTGCTGTTTTCTCTTAAAATAAGCGGAACATAAGCATTGTAAATTATCCACGCAATCTGAACTGCCATAAAGCCGAAGCCCGTGAGCATCGTATGTGGATAATTGAGCTTACCGTTGGGCTTTGCACAGAAAAATTTGTTGTTATCCATACCCTTTTTTACTCCTTTTTATTCCCATTAAGGAATAATATGTGTCATTCGACACTTTAATACTACCAAATAACAGAAAATTTTGCAATAGTTAATCCTCAAGAATCACTCTGGATTTTTTCCATTTTCCCGAGCGGACATACCAAAGTCCGATAAATACGCTGAACGCCGAGGCGCAGCCTATTGCAAGTCCTACGCCGTTAAAACCCATATTCAAAAGATATACAGCCGCATATGCCAACGGTACACGAACGATTATCGAATTAAAGAACGAATTGAACAACGCAAACGCTGTATTACCTGCCGCAATGGCAAGACCGTTAAACGAGAACATAAACGCTGTAAACAGATAGTCGATTGCAATAAGTCTCAAATAAGGTACACCCGTTTCGATTACCTCGGCATCATCCGTGAAAGCTCTGAAAAGCACCTCGGGGAACGCCTCTGCAATGCCCATAACGATAAGCGAGAAAATAAATGCAAGTATGAGACCTATGCGCATTGTCTTTTTCGCTCTCCCGTATTCTCCTGCTCCTATATTCTGACCCGCCATTGATGAAATTGCATTTGAGAACGCAAGTCCGGGCAAAATCGCAAAGGAGTTTATTTTACCGCCTATACCTTGACAAGCCGCTGCAACCTCAGCGTTGGGAAGCGAATTTACGAGAGCTGTAAGCGTCATAAACGAAAGAGAAATAACAAGGCTCTGAATAGCGCTCGGAAGTCCTATTTTGAAAAGCAGAACCGCTTTATTCTTATCTATCTTAAAGTCATTTGCAGTATAACCTTTGAAAAATCCTGTCATTGACAGATAGGATACAGAAAGTATAAAACTGATTGCCTGTGCAAAAATCGTTGCATACGCCGCACCTGCCGCTCCCATATTGAATTTACCGACAAGCACAACATCAAGCACGACATTGATAAGAGCAGCAATCATAACAAAATAAAGAGGGCGTTTTGAATCTCCGAGACCTCGTAAAATCGCACACACGGCATTGTAGCCGAACATAAAAACCGTTCCTGCCATACATATGTTGAGATATGACAAAGTCTCCGAAAAAGCGCTTTCCGGCGTTTTAAGAAGCAACAGCAACGGTTTTCCGACAAGGAGCATGACGGCGGTTATGATAATGCTCAAAACAAGATAGAGCGATGACATGGTGCCTATCGTCTTTTTCTGATCGTCATACTTTTTTGCGCCGAGATACTGCGCCACAAGAATAGTTCCCGAAATTGCAAGTCCGTTTGCCGCACCCGTGATGAGAATATTAACCTGACCGCCGATAGAAACGCCCGTTATTCCGGCTTTACCGCAAAACTGACCGACTACGATCATATCAACAACGCTGTAAAGCGCTTGGAGAATGTTTGAGGCAAGAAAGGGCATGGCGAATTTGATAAGGTTTTTAGTAACGCTGCCCTTCGTTAAATCTTTTCTGAATTTGTCTGACATCTTTAATATCTTCCCCTCCGACAAAATAACAAGGACGGAAGCGACCGCCCTTGAAATTATTTTTTCTTAACTTTTCCGTAAAGCTTTCTGCCGACCTTGCGAAGCTTTATGCTTTTGTTTCTGTATCGCTCAAACAAGAGCTCGGCTATAACAAATCCTATCACGACCAGAACTGCGGCAACTATCCTGCCCTTTGTAACGGTCTTTTGGTTTTTGTCGTTTACCGATCTGTCGTTAAGTGAATTGAGTGCATTTGAAAGCTCGTAATATTGGTTTTCAAGCGTATTGGCGCAAACGGAATTCGCAAGCACCTCACGGCTGTCGGCAAGGCTGTTTTTAAGCTTCGTGGCAGAATATGTGCTGCAAAGCGTAAGGTCGGTATTTGCAACCTCATCGCTAAGCTCGGAAAGCCTTTGTCTTGCATTTTCTGTTCGCTGTGCATATTCCGAAAGCTGTTCGATATTATCCGTAATTATAACCGAAAAGCCCCTCGATGTGACATCATCCCAATAAAGCTGTGTATCGGCACGCTTACCGCAAAGCTTGGGGTCTGTCATATCAATAACCGCACGGGTCTTACCCTGTGTTTTTGACACCGTATTCTTATTAAAGGTCATGGAATAAGCGTTTGACGAGCCGAGAGCCACTCCGAGCACGCCCGCATTTGCCGTTTTCTTTATATATGAGCGTGATTTCCATACTACCGTTCCCGTAAATTTTGAGAACACAAGCGGCATAGCCGATTTTCCCGAAAGCCACGAAGAAATATCGCGCTTGCCGGCTTCAAGCGTAAGCACGCAGGAATTGAGGTAATTTCCGTCGCAAAGCAATGTATAAATTCGATCCTTATATTCCCAAGCGTTTTCTATTACAAGAACAGTTTTACCGTCAACCGCCTGCAAAGCTTCAGCAAGCGTTGGTATTCTGCACTCCGTAGCGCTTTGTGACACACCGCCCTTACCGTTTTTAAGAAAATATTCACGAACTTCGTAAAGACCCGTTTCGGAAACATTCTTATTTGCGGTGTTGCCGCCGGCGTCAACGCACATTCTTGAAAGGTCATCGTCCGACATCAGGATAAGCTCACCGTCAGCCGTAGCCTTAACGCTAACCACAACCATATCTGCGCCCTTTTCGATTGCCGAAAGGATGCCCTCAACAGAGTTTTCCGGGAAATGTGCTGTATCTCCGTATTTTGAAACACAAATAAGCTTTGTAAAATCGTTTCTCAAATTCCCGACGGTTTCCTCTGCGGTCACCGCTGAAGCAGAAAATGCAAATGAAGAAACGACGGTTAATATACACAGAATGATTGAAAAAATGCGTTTTCCGACCTTCGTCATCCTTTATCTCCTTAAATCATATAAAAATACTGTAATATTATATCAAATAAAAAATATTTTTACAAGTGCTCAACAGTATATTTTGACGATTAAGAGCTACTGTTATACAACATTTTGTGTAAAAAAAATATTGCACAAAAATAGTAGTAATTTTTCTACTTAGTACTTTGCTTTACTTGTTGATAAAGCAATATTTTTGTGATAAAATAAACACAAATTTTTGCAAACGGGGATTTATTATGCCTTTTAACGAAAAATTCAAAGAACTCCGACAGTCCAAGCTGCCGCCTCTTACTCAGACGGATCTCGCAAATGTGCTTGGAATGACGCAGAGGAAAATTTCGTTCCTTGAAACCGGCGCAACCGAGCCGTCATTGAGGGACTTAAAGGCTATTTGTATGTATTTCCAGGTGTCGGCGGACTATCTGCTTGATTTACCGAATACACTTGAGAGAAAATAATGACCAAAAAGCAACTGGCTCTCAAATCGGTTGAGACATTAAAAGAAACATATCCCGACGCGATTTGCTCGCTTGAATACTCAGATCCCCTGCAATTACTTATAGCGACAAGGCTTTCCGCTCAATGCACTGACGCAAGAGTGAACCTTGTTACGCCCGAGCTTTTTGAAAAGTACAAAACTCTCGACGACTTTGCCTCCGCCGAAGTTACAGATGTTGAAAAAATCATCCGCTCATGCGGATTTTATCATGATAAGGCAAGAGACATAGTCGGAATTGCAAAAAAAATCAAATCTGATTTTAACGGCCGGGTACCCTCCACCATTGAGGATTTGACATCCCTGCCCGGCGTAGGAAGAAAAACCGCCAATCTTATTATGGGCGATATTTTTCACGCTCCGTCAAGCGTTGTTACCGACACGCATTTAATCAGGATTGCAAACCGTATCGGTCTTGTCGAAACCAAGGACCCGAAAAAGGTCGAATTTGAGCTTCGCAAGCTCCTGCCTCCCGACGAGAGCAACGACTTCTGCCACAGAACGGTGCTTCACGGCAGAGCGGTCTGCACGGCAAGGAAAGCGCACTGTGAGGAATGTTCGCTCAAAGAATTCTGTAAGAAAAAGATATAAGGATAAATAATATGTTTTCTCTCAACCCGTCTTATTACGGTTCGGTGTTTGTTACGCCGAAAATAATTGTCGAAAAGTACATAAAAATGGCAAGCTTCTGCGCCTTGAAATCACTGCTTTGGATATTAAACAACCAAGGCGGTAATTTTTCTGTTGAGGAAATTGCAAAAGCCGTAGGCTCCTCACAGGCAGACACAAAGGAAGCCGTTGAATATTGGGTAAACGAAGGTATTCTTATAAAAAACGGCGACAGCACACCTGTTCCCTCGCCCACCGTCAGCGACTCGCACCTCAAAAAAGAAGAGGTTAAGTCTGAAAATAAATCTGCCGCGGAAGTGAAGGAAAAGCCATCGGCGCCCGAAATCAAGCTTGTACGCCCTACATACGAACAGGTCGCGCAGAGAATGATTGAGGATGAGGAAATCAGCGGACTTCTCAATCAGGCTCAGATTATGCTCGGCAAGACCTTGGGGTACAGCGATAATTCGGCATTTATTCAGATGTATGACGGATACGGACTCAGCAGTGATGTTATCCTTACCATTATACAGTACTGTATAAACATCGGCAAAAAATCAACTGCATATATGCTCTCAACCGCAAAAATCTTTTATAAAAAAGATATAGACACACTTGAAAAAGCAAACGAATTCATTGACAGAAACAAAAAGATAATGAAAATTTACGAGGAGTTCTGCCAATTCACGGGCATTTCCGCTCCCACTCCCACACCTAAGCAAACGGATTATTTTTTAAGCTGGGACGAAATGGGCATTTCTGTTGAAATGATGGTTCTCGCATACAACGAAACCATTGACCGTAAAGGAAAAATCAATTTCGATTACACAAATAAAATCCTTGAAAACTGGCACGAAAACGGCTATAAAACCCCCGAGGATGTCAAAAACGCACGGGAAGCCTATAAGAAACAGAAGCAAGGCACTTCGGAACGCTCTTATGACGTTAACAAAGTTTTAGAAAAAGTTAAAAATGACGATCTTGTATATAGAAGAAGGGAAAAAAGGAGTAGCAAATGAAATATTCCAACAAAGCCATATCCGACGCTTTGAGCATTATCAACTCACGCAGACGGGATGCCGAAAACAAAGCCGAGGAAAGAGCTGTAAATTTCAAAACCGAGCATCCCGAGCTTGCCGAAATAGAGCGTGAAATGGCCGACACGACCCTCGGTCTTTTCAAGGCTATCAGCAACTGTCCCGACCCGAAAAAGGTGGTAAACGACCTCAAAGAAAAGAACCTAGGCTTTCAAAAAGCGAGAAAGTCTTTGTTTGAGGCTTGCGGCGTAGATGAAAATTATCTGAAGCCCGATTACACCTGCAAAAAGTGCAACGATACCGGTTATCACGACGGAAAAATGTGCGAATGTCTTGAAAAGCTGCTTAAAAAAAGCGCCTTTGACGAGCTTGCAAAGGCTTGTCCGCTTAAGATTTCAAAATTTGAGGACTTCAACCCCTCTCTCCAGAAAAATCTCACTGCCCAAAATCAAGCAACAAAGCTTTTAAAATTCAGCGAAGAATATGCCAATGATTTCTGTACTGACTCCCCCAACCTCTACCTTTACGGAGAAACAGGCTTGGGAAAAACGCATCTTTCGCTTGCGATTGCAGGCAAGGTAATTGAAAAGGGTTACGGAGTTGTTTACGGCTCTGCTCAAAATCTTTTTTCAAAACTTGAAAGGGAACGCTTCGGCAGAAGCGAAGACCCCGACGGCACAACCGAGGAAAAGCTTCTGTGCTGTGACCTGTTAATTCTTGACGACCTCGGAGCAGAATTCACTACACAGTTTACGGTTGCCGCTCTTTACAACATAATTAACACAAGAATAGCTAAAGAACTGCCTACAATAATAAATTCCAATGTCTCTGTTGACAAATTGGAAAAAGACTATGGACCTCGTATAACATCTCGTATATATGGTGAATATCGAATATTAGAATTTGTCGGAAACGATGTGCGGCAGAAATAACGAAGAATAAACAAAACGGCGCAGATGCTTCAAAATGAAGCGTCTGCGCCGTTTTTTATGTAATTATCCGACCTTATTCTTCCTTGCCGTCGTCCGTTTCGTCCTCTTCCGCCTGACTTTTAGCGCTGAAATAGCTTGAAGCGCAAAAAGCAACGCCTATGACAGCTACAATAACGCCGACAATAGCAAATATATTGCCTATCACAGCCACGGCAACGCCGAGAAGCGCGATTGAAATGCCTACCTTGCTTAAAAGGTCGTGTAAAATCCATTTATCCATATAACCGTCTCCTTGTGATTTTGTAATACTATAATATCACAACAAATTATTAAAATAAACCGTTATAATATACAATAATTTCAAAATTTTATTGTATATTTGCACAATCATAATTTTTCCGGAAAAATTTTACTTAAAAACATCTTGACAAAAAAGTGTTTATAAACTATTATGTAACTGTGCTAATTGTGATAGCACAGTTGACACAGTATAAAACGGAGGTGAATGCTGTTGCGTGTTTTCATTGATTACCGGTCAAGGACGCCGATTTATGAGCAGATTAAAGAACAGATAATCAAGCTTATAAACTGCGGAGAACTGAAAAGCGGTGATCAGCTTCAATCATTAAGGCAGCTTTCTTCGGAGCTGTCAATCAATATCAATACGGTAAAAAGAGCGCTGTCTGAGCTTGAAGAACAGGGAATTGTCTATTCCGTTGCGGGAAAGGGCGTTTTCATAGCCGACAAGCCCAATTCGGACGCTTACCTCGCCTCTTCGCTCGACGCAGTCAGAACGGCTGTATCAAATGCCAAGGTCTTGGGCGCACAAAAATCCGATATAATGAAATTGATTGAAAACATTTATACAGGAGATGATTAAAAAATGATAGAAATAAAAAACGTTACAAAAAAATTCGACAGCTTTGTTGCTATCGAGGACATAAGCTTCAATGTCGATAAAACATCGATATACGGTCTTATCGGCTACAACGGTGCAGGTAAAACCACCTTGCTTAAAACCGTTGCGGGCATATACCGTCCCGACGGCGGCGAAATTTTGCTTGACGGTCAGCCTTCTTTTAACAATGACGACAACAGAAAAGACCTTTTCTACATTCCCGACGACCTCTACTTCCCTCTTAACGCCACACCGCTGTCTATGGCAAAGTTTTATGCGGATTACTATCCGAACTTCCATATGAAAACTTTTGAAAACCTTATTGATGTTTTCGGTCTTGAAAAGAAAAAGAGGATAAGAGGCTTTTCAAAGGGTATGCAAAGGCAGACGGAAATAATTTTAGGACTTTCGGCTAACCCGAAATATCTTTTGCTCGACGAGACCTTTGACGGACTCGATCCGCAAAAAAAGGAAATTTCAAAGAAGCTGTTTATTGAATATATAGCACAAAGCGACGCTTCAATTATAATTTCTTCCCACAACTTGACGGAGCTTTCAAATCTTTGTGACCATGTCGGACTTATCAACGGCAAGCGTCTTACAATGAATTGCTGTGTTGATGATGTTTCTCAAAACTATTGTAAATTCAGACTTATCTTTGACAGAAATATCTCGGAAGCCGATTTTGCCGGCTTCAACTGTAAATCAATTGACATTGACTCAAAGATTGCGACAATCATCTTTGAGGGCAACGCAAAAGAATACGCAGAAAGGCTCAATGCTCTTCGTCCGATTGCCATTGACGAGTATAAGCTCACAATGGAAGAGGTATTCTTAAATGAAATGGAGGATAAGAAATATGATATCACAAAGATATTCGAATGACAGGGTTGACTCAAACGATTTGAAAAGGAGCTTTGTAAGCATTCTTCCTTTTTCACTGATTGCATTTTTCGCTCTTGCAATGTTCCACTTTGTACCTGTTATGGCATATGTACAGAAAAGCGAATTCCGTCTTGAAAGAATTCAAAAAACGGTTCTGTCATATTTCTGCAACTCAGACAGTTATTTGGTAAGTTTCATACAGATAGGTATGGTTCTTTGCGGAATTCTTATGGCCTTTTCGCTGTTTCAATTTCTAATGAAGAAAAAATCGGTAAATGTATATTTAAGCTTCGGAATGACGCGCTCAAAGCTTTACTTTAACAGACTTTTTGCGGCAGTACTCTCGCTGTTTATTTGCACATTTATTCCGACATTCATAACCTTTATTCTTAACCTTATATACTTCGGAGCAAGCTCTCATCTTACAAGCCTGTTCTGCTATATGTTCTTAATGGAATTTGTCAGCGGTCTTGCAGGCTTTGCGCTCGCCTCAGCTGTTATGACAATTTCCGGATGTATGGTTGAGGCAGCAATAACAGTAACCGGTTTGTCCGCTTGGGCATTTCTTATTAACACTATTACAAATTATTTAAGTCAAACTGTAAGAGGCTACAATTACAATGTCAGCAGCGATCTTGCAAGAAATGCAAAATTCACGCTTTTCAACATTTGGGCATTTGCCACGGACCTTGAACCATTAACCGGAAAATCTACCGAATATAACTATCAAAAGACCTTTGTTACCTTGGGTAAGCTTACAAAAAAAGCGTCTTTTGAGGCAGACCAGTGTATCGACCTCGGTGTTCTGCTTCCGCTTATCATCTGGCTCGTTATAAGTATCGTTATTGTCGGTATAGTGTGGTTGCTCATAAACAGAAGAAAGAGCGAAAACTCAAACTCGTTCGGCAAGTTCTATTTAACAAGCGCACTTAACGGCGTTACAGTGTTCCTTATAGCGCTTTCGGTTATCAGCAGCGATCTGTCATATCGGTACTACAATGTAACAACCTCTCCTCTGTTCCAAAATCTCGGTCTGTGTCTGCTTATGATATTGGGCGTAACATTGATAGCGTTCTTTGTGGCAGTGCTTATTATAAGAAGAAACTTCAAGGGCACTTTGAGAGTTCTCCCCGTCTATGCCGTAGCTTTTGCGGTTACGGTATTGGTATTTGTCTACTACAGCACCGGATGCTTCGGCACATATAATAAGCTTCCCGATATCTCGGAGATCAAGTCAGTTTCTATGGATGTTAATGACAACAGAGGCAATATTCTCGACAATGCGGCAATTTCTTCGAAGTATCTTTCCGAAAATGCCGAAGATATCAAAACAGCCGCTTCCCTTTTTGAAGCAGTCAGAGACGACTCTTATTATAAGGGCGCAGAGCTTGAGGGCCTTATAGGCTTTAAATTCGTACTCAAAGACGGAACGGAAATTGCAAGAAACTTTATGGTGTTCACGCCTGATGTCTATAACAAGTACAACAGAACAGTTTATGACACACAGTTCTACAAAAATTTCCTTAAATATGTACTCGTTGACAATCACGGCTCGGTATCGTCAGATAATATTGCCTACTATACAAGCAACGGTGCAAGCTATGACGCCGTATACGCCTCAGAAGCTTATACAGGTGGAACAACACCTGTTGACAAAACCTGGTATTATGTAGGTCCATCATTCCTTGTTGATAACTATTCGACAAAGTACGGCACAGATAACCTTGAAGCGCTGGAGGAAACAGACGGTCTGCTGGAAGCCGTGTATAAGGACTTCATTGCAATGTCATACGATGATGCACACACAAACAGCCGTACCCCCGTCGGTGCGATAACGACCAACATTGAAAAGTCTACGGCGGCTGACTCAAAGCTTATCGTAAGATACGGCAGCTATTATGTAGAGGACGACTATGCCTATTATGACAATTCCTATGACAGAAATGAAGAGCCCGAAAAAATCATAAAGGGTATGGCAAACTATTCGCTGTATATCTATCCCAATATGACAAATACCATCAAGTATCTCAACGACAACGGTATCACTCCCCTTGCGTATACGGGAAAAGTCAAGGAAGTATATTATGCCGATACGAATTATGCCATAAGTTCAATTCTCAGCCACTATGCCGACGGCTCAAAGCTTAGCGACAGCTACAAAGAGTTTGATATTTCCTATGCTTTGAGCATCTATAATTACGGTGTGGCTGACGATGACTCCCCTGCTATTAGCTATATGGACTTTATTAAAAACGCATATGCCGGTGCGGGAATTGAACTCAAAACCGTATCGGGTGCAAAGGCTGAAGAAATCGTTTCAAAGTCCGTCCCCTATTATGAGCCTGACAGAGGTACCGAATTCAAGGGCAAGGCAATTATAGTTGTTTACGACGACAACTCGATTACGGGTCTTTATGTTCCCGAGGGCAATACAGGCGTGTTCGGATAAAAACCGCAATATGACAAAAGGCACTCTTTTTTCGAAAAAGAGTGCCTTAATTTTCATTTGCTTGATAAGGGCAAAAAAATAGCCCCCCTATTGGAGAACTACTTTTGTTGATGTCGGCGCCGACCTATTTTCCCGGGCCGCTTCCAGCCAAGTATTTTCGGCACGAATGAGCTTAACTACCGTGTTCGGGATGGGAACGGGTGGACCCTC
>CAVAPB010000003.1:0-102806 GCA_963590415.1 Anaerovoracaceae bacterium
CTTTACAATGCAGTATTTAAATAATTAGAAATTATATAAACAATCCGCACATAATGAGCATGCAAAATAAAGTGTGTAAGTTAGAAAACAACTTTCACACTTTATTTTACATGCTCTAAATACTTCGTTATCGCAGCTCGGCAAATGAAACGGTGCTTTTTGTTTACTTCAGGCTGTACTTATACAGCCGCCGAAAACCAATCTGTTAAAATTGGAAATTGCACCGTTTAATTGCTTTTACAGGTGTGTTCGGTTCCGTTTTTATAATATTCGCCGCACAGCTGGCACATAACATATTCCCTGTGCTCCCATTCCTCCTGCGATATATGATTATCATACACTGACACACCCGGATTTTGCGGATCGTCGATTACCGTAGAAAACGATTCGCCGCAATACGGGCATATCGCAAGCGTACTTTTTCCGCCCTCTGCCTGTGCGCAAGCCGCAACATGAGCGTTATATGCTTCGACATTGTCGCCCTCATATACCAAACCGCAATAAGGGCACTGCTTGCCGTTTACGCTTTCCTGTGCATCGGCGGTTACAACAGCATCGACAACAGCTACCGATGTACCGACCGTTGAAGCGCTTACCTTTCCCGCTCCCGTTGTTGTCAGGTTTTTATCCGTTGTATTCCCGCATCCGGCAAATAAAAGAGCAACAGCCAGCACGGTAATAATAATTACATTCATTTTTTTCATGTTAAACACTCCTCACGATTATATTTAATCACTTGAAATTTTATATGTCAACAGAATTTGTGAAAAAACCGTATAATTTGAAAGAAAACGCTTCGCATTAAAATCATTTTATGAAAAAAGACCAAGCCGTGCGACTTGGTCATATAATTGGCGCGCCCGACTGGAGTCGAACCAGCGGCCTTCAGAGTCGGAGTCTGACGCTCTATCCAACTGAGCTACGGGCGCCGATAATCAAATATTATCAAACATTAAATCTGAAAAGGACAATATCTCCGTCCTGCATAATGTAATCCTTACCCTCGGAGCGTATCTTGCCGTTTTCCTTTGCCGCCTGCATTGAGCCGAGCGCCATAAGGTCGTCAAACGACACTACCTCGGCACGGATAAAGCCTCTTTCAATATCGGAATGGATTTTTCCTGCGGCTTTCGGAGCTTTTGTGCCTTTCTTAATTGTCCACGCTCTTACCTCAGGTTTACCTGCTGTAAGGAACGACATAAGTCCGAGCAAGTCGTATGAACGCTGTATGAGCAGGTCAAGCCCGCCCTTGTCAACGCCTATATCGGAAAGGAACATTTCCTTTTCTTCCTTGTCGAGAGAGGATATTTCAGCCTCAAGCTCGGCGCAAATGGGAAGCACCTCCGCCCCCTCTTTTGCGGCAAGCTCCCTTACCGCATTATAACGGGCATTGGTTTCAATGTTGTTTTTGAAATCGTCCTCGCTCATATTGCAAGCGTAAATAACAGGCTTTGCCGAAAGCAAACCGATACCGGAAAGAATTTCTTTCTCCTCTTCGTCGGCTTCAACGGCTCTTGCATTCACGCCGCTGTCGAGTTCGGATTTAAGACGGTGAAGAAAATCGACTTCCTTTTGGAGCGACTTGTCGCCTTTAAGCTCCTTTTCAGCTTTTGCAATTCTTCTGTCAAGAATTTCCGCATCCGACAAAAGCAATTCAAGGTTTATGGTTTCAATATCCCTTGTCGGGTCTATCGAGCCCTCAACATGGATTATATCGTCGTTATCAAAGCATCTGACAACATGGACTATTGCGTCAACCTCACGGATATGCGAGAGGAACTTGTTTCCGAGTCCCTCCCCCTTTGACGCACCCTTTACAAGCCCCGCAATATCGACAAATTCTATTGAAGCGGGCGTAACCTTGTCGGGAGAGTACATCTCGGCAAGCTTGTCAAGCCTGTAATCGGGAACATCGACAACGCCGACATTCGGTTCTATTGTACAGAAAGCATAGTTTGCCGACTGCGCTCCCGCATTTGTAATTGCGTTGAAAAGCGTGCTTTTACCGACATTCGGCAAACCGACTATTCCTAATTTCATTTATTTCATTCCTTTGTTTTCATTTGGGCACAGAGTATTATACACTAATCTCTTTGTTTTTTCAATGCAATTCGTGAATAAACAGACCGCTTAAAAGCTTGGGCTCAAACCATGTCGATTTCGGCGGCATAATAAGTCCTGCATCCGCAATCGCCATCAGCTCGTCGAGCGTGGTCGGATACATTGAAAAAGCAAGCTTCATATCGCTGTTTGCACGCCTTTCAAGCTCTCCGAGACCTCTTATTCCGCCGACAAAGTCAATTCTCTTATCGGTTCTCGGGTCGTCAATGCCGAGTATCGGAGAAATGAGATTATTCTGCAAAATCGAAACATCAAGACTGCCTACGGGGTCGTTTTTGTCAAAGGTTCCGTCCTTTGCTTTAAGGCAGTACCACTCATTGCCAAGGTACATACCGAATGTATGCTTCTTTTCGGGCTTGTATGCAGAAGCGCCGACCTTTTCGACTTCGAATTTTTCGGAAATTTTATCGATAAATTCTTCCTGCGTGTTACCGTTTAAGTCTGCAATTACTCTGTTATAGTCCATAATCGCAAGGTCGTCCGCACAGAAAACAACGCAGAGGAAGAAGTTGAACTCCTCGTCTCCCGTATAATCGGGGTTTGCCTCACGCCTTTTAATGCCGACTTTGACTGCGGAAGCCGCTCTGTGATGACCGTCCGCAATATACAAAGACGGAATTTTTGCAAACTCGTCCGTAATTTTTGCGATAACATTATCGTCGTCGATTACCCAAACCGTCTGACGAACTCCGTCAGAGACAAAATCATATTCCGCTTCATGAGACGCTTTCCACTCGGAAAGCGTTTCGGTTACGGCGTCGTTTTTACGGTGTGCCAGGAATATTGGTCCCGTGTTTGAGTCAAGTGTATCTACATGATGAATTCTGTCCGCCTCTTTGTCGGCTCTTGTGAGTTCGTGCTTTTTAATTATATTGTTCATATAATCGTCAATTGAAGCGCAACCGACTATGCCCGTCTGCACCTTGCCCTCTCGGGTCTGCTCATAGATATAAAGGCAGGACTTTTCGTCCTTTTTGAGAATTCCGTCCGATACAAGCGACGATAAATTCTGCTTAGCCTTTTCATAGACTTCCTCGCTGTATATGTAAGTGTCCTCTGGAAGGTCTATTTCCGCCTTATCCACATGGAGAAACGAATAGGGAGTGCCCTTGACCATATGACGGGCTTCCTGTGAATTCATAACATCATAAGGCAAAGCGGCTACCCTACTTGCGTATTCCTTTTTCGGTCTGATTGCTTTGAAAGGTCTTAAAACTGACATATTTTTCCTCTCTTGTTACAGTATTTTTTATATAATAAATAAACGATTGACAAAAAGACTATGCATGCGGCAGCTCCGCCCGAATCTATGAGCACATCACGGAACCTGCACGCCCTGCCGTCAACAAATATCTGATGAATTTCATCCGTTGCGGCATACAGCACGGTCAATATAAACGATAAAAGCGGCTTGAATTTCGAAGTTGTGGCGCCGAGTGCCAGATTAAACAGCAGGCACAGTCCGCAAAACTCAAGAGCGTGCGCCGTTTTCCTTATAAAATGTGAGCTGAGCCTTATGCCGAACATGTCATATATCCATTTGATACAAGTGTCCGATGACTCGGATGACCTTACCGCGGGCTGAGCGGAAAGCATAAATATCGTTATCATACATGCGGCAACGCACAGCCACGCAACCGCTGTCAGAATTTTCCGTTTTCTGCTCATTTCTTCACCGCATTTATAAAATACATAATGTCGCCCGACGGGTAGAAATATATGCCGTCAACATCCTTGCTCTCGATAAAATAGCTGTATTCGTATATAACCGGAAGCATAACGGCTTCGTCTGTGAGAACGCTTTCGGCGTTTTTGCAGCTTTCCAAAAGCCGTGAATTATCCTTTGACGACTCACGCACCTGCTGCAAAGCGGCTTCAAAGCGGTCGGAAGTATAATTGAACTTTGTGTTGTTGCTGAAGCTTTCCAAAAATTCGTTTGTATTGACGGTGTTTGCCGTGAACGGATAGAAAACTACCGAATAATTGCCCGAAATCACCGTGGAATCAAGCTCGTCGCCCGTAACAACCGTTACGGTAACCGCAAATTTAACGCCAAGCGTTTTTTGCCATACCTGTACAATCTGCTTGACAAAGGTTTCATATTCCTCGGTGCATTTAATTTCAAGCTCAACGCTTGACGAGCCCGTTTCAAGCAAGCCCTGCTCAAAGTAGTCCTTTGCCTTTGCCGAGTCAAAACCGTAAACAGACCCTGTCGAGTCGGACGGTGTATATTGAACCGAACCTACCTTACAGTAAGGCGGAACAAAGCTGACCGCAGGCTTGATATTCTCGGAAATTGCGCCTGCAAGTGATAAATCAGCCGAATATGCGAGTGCAAGGCGTACATTTTTGTTTGCAAGATACTTGTCTGTCTGGTTAAACACAAATGAATATACCGTGTTTTCAACGCTCTGCGTGCTGAAATCGGATTTATCCGTTATGCGGGAATAGTTGAGGTTATTAAGATACGCAACATCGTATGTATTGTTGTTCATTTTGTCCGCAACGGCGTCACGGCTTGTGTTGACATAGAAGGTTACCGATGACGGCATAACCTTGTTTTCGCCGTTATAGTCGTTATTGCGGTCAATCCTTACAGATGTGCCGTCAATCCATTTGCCGACATTGAACGGACCGTTGCAAAGGGAATACTTGGCGTCAAGCCCGTATTTACCGCCCGTAAGCTCATAAAATTCCCTGTCGCACGGCACTGCGCCCGCCGTGGTAAGGTTGTAAAGTAAATTGTCATCCTTTGAATTAAGCGTGATTGAAAAGGTGTAATTGTCATCTGCGATGTACGAAGCGACAGAGGAAAAAAGTGAGGCATACGGCGAATTTATGGCAGGGTCGAAAATCCTGTCAAAGGCAAAGGCAAAGTCCTCGGCGTAAACATTTATGTCAAAAGTATCCGCATAATTTTCACCCAAAACAGTCTTATGACCCGAGAAAAGCGCCCAATGAGCGTCCTGACGAAGCTTAAAAACATAGCTCAATCCGTCATCCGACACGGTGTAGCTCTCGCACACGCCGTTTTCGATTTCTCCGTCGCTTCCCATTCTGAAAAGTCCCTCATAACAGTTGAGGACTATCATTTTTTCGCTGTCGGTCTTTGCAATCTGCGGGTCAAGGCTTGTGGGTTCGCCGATAATCGGCACGACAAAGGATTTGTTCGCCTTTCCCTTTCCGAAGCAACCGCAAAGTGAAAGCATTATTAAAATTAACGCCGTAATCACGGCAACTGATTTCTTGAACATATAAACTCCGATATTTTTATCCGAAAAGTCTGATTTTTACTGCTGTTTTTTAGATATTATACAACAAAAATTTATTCATTGCAATTCACTCTTGATTTTTTTCCGACTATCGTTTATAATATCACAGGTAACACGGAGAGTTGTCCGAGCTGGTCGAAGGAGCACGATTGGAAATCGTGTAAACCGCCAAAACGGTTTCGAGGGTTCGAATCCCTTGCTCTCCGCCAGAAAATAAAGGGTATAGCATTTGCTATGCCCTTTATTTTTTGTTGATAAAACAGCAAGGGATTCGAACCCTAAAATCTTTTGCAAGGCGAAGCCTTGTCAAAAGAAGTCTATAATAGGACAGTTTGCGAAGCAAACTTACAGGCGAGCGAAGCGAGCCGAGTCCCTTGCTCTCCGCCAGAAAATAGCGGTATAGTGTGTATACACTGTACCGTTATTTTTTTGTGAATTGTCAGGGGGATTCAAACCCTAAAATCTTTTGCAAGGCGAAGCCTTGTCAAAAGGAATCTATAATAGGACAGTTTGCGAAGCAAACTTACAGGCGAGCAAAGCGAGCCGAGTCCCTTGCTCTCCGCCGGGAAATAAAGGGTATAGCATTCGGCAACGCCGCATAAGGCTGTTTTTAAGTAAGTTTACGGTGCTTCCTCATTTAATCCAATCATTACTTAACATTCAAACGACAATTAAGCTCATAAAGAGCTGTACGGTTTGAATCCCATTTGAGTTTCTCGGTTGCTTCATCATAAGACAACCAAACACACTCTGTATGTTCGTTGGACAATTTAATATTTTCTTTACACTCAAAGCCAAAGGTAAATTCGGGAATTACATAAGTGTTTTTATCCCAAGACTGCCGACACCTTTCGGATATAACGACATTGGGAATATAAGATAGACTTTTCAGTTCCACCCATTTATCCGACTGCACGCCGCCTTCTTCTAAGGTTTCTCTTTTTGCGGATTCCAAAGGCGTTTCATTATCTTCACCACCTCCGGCAATAAATTGCCATTGGTCGCAGTCCGCACGGTGAAATACACAATAGACGGGCGAGCCGTCAATAATTCGATATGGTATTGCAAGTATTTGAAACGCTGCTCGCATTATATCCACCTCCTAAAGCCCAAAAATTATAACATATAATTGTGAATTTTTCCATGTTTTCGCCAAATCCAATTCCTATCGCCTTTTCTTCTTCAGTTGTGTCTACATTGCAGCAGGAAATTATCAAGATGACGAATGTGCGATTTTATTTTTGAACATAAAGAAAGACAGCGTAAAAAGAATTTCTGCCTTCTACGCTGTCTTTTGTGCCTTTACAACGCCAATAAAGTTGTATTTTGATGTGTTTTCAGATTACGTCCTTATGTGGTGTTAGCATTTGCTGTACCCTTTATTTTTTGTTGATAAAACAGCAAGGAATTCGAACCCTATAATCTTTTGCAAGACGAAGTCTTGTCAAAAGGAATCTATAATAGGACAGTTTGCGAAGCAAACTTACAGGCGAACGAAGCGAGCCGAGTCCCTTGCTCTCCGCCGGGAAATAAAGGGTATAGCATTTGCTATGCCCTGCATTTTTTATAAGATGCCTTCCTATCCGCAAAAAAGCGTCCTTACGGGCGCTTTTTTCAATTTACAATTCTATTTTAGTTTAATCAAGTATATTTCCGTCGGTAGAAATTGTTACAACCTGCCACGGAATGAATTTTCCGCTGTTCTGCAAAGCGGTTTTCGCTGCGTGCTCGAGTCCTCCGCAGCACGGAACCTCCATACGGACAACGGTTACGCTCTTGATGTTGTTATTGCGAATAATTTCTGTGAGCTTCTCGGAATAATCCACGCTGTCGAGCTTAGGACAGCCCACGAGCGTGATATGCCCCTTAATGAATCGCTCATGAAAAGCGGCATAGGCGTAAGCCGTGCAGTCGGCGGCGATAAGCAGCTTTGCACCGTCAAAGTACGGCGCATTTACGGGAACGAGCTTTATCTGCACCGGCCACTGTGAAAGGCAGCTTTGTACCTGTGTGGGAGCGACATCAACGCCCGACGGCTCTGTGTTTCGAATTGTTTTCATCCGAGCTCCGGGACAGCCTCCGTGAAGTCGCATTCCCTCCTGCTGCATCTTCTTCTGTTTATTTACGAGTACCGCCTGTTCGTCATAAGCGGCAGCCTCCCGTTCAACAAATGAGATTGCCCCTGTGGGACAAGCCGGCAAACAGTCGCCCAAACCGTCGCAATAGTCGTCACGCATAAGCTTTGCCTTGCCGTCCACCATAGCGATAGCGCCCTCGTGACAAGCGGCGGCACAAGCACCGCAGCCGTTGCATTTATCCTGATCTATCTCAATAATTCTTCTTTTCATAATCGTACCTCCTTGTTTTTCTGTGCATATTATAATATAATAAAGCCTATAAGTCTGTTGAATTTTCAACAAAAGAGGATTTTTATGAAAAAACTTTTATCTGTTCTTCGATCATCTCAACTTTTTTCGGGCGTTTCCGAAAACGAGCTTACAGATATACTGTCCTGCCTCGATACAAAAAAAGAGGACTTCCCAAAGGACGCGTTTATATTACAAGCCGGCGACACCGTTGATTCGATTGGTATAGTGCTGTCGGGAAGCGCTCTGATTATACAGGAGGATATTTGGGGAAACCGCAATATCATTTCCAAAATTGGGTCCGGTCAAACTTTTGCCGCCGCATATGCCTGTGCTCCCGGCTCCCAGCTGAATGTGAGCGTAATAGCAGAGACGCCCGTTACTGCCCTGTTTCTTAATGTAAAGCGCATTTTAACCGTGTGCCCGTCCGCCTGCTCTCACCACAGCCGTATTATCAGAAACCTCCTGGGAGAGCTTGCCGAAAAAAATCTGCGTTCCAATGAGAAACTGACGCATATGGGACAGCGCACCACACGGTCAAAAATTATGTCCTACCTTTCGGCGGAAGCACAGCGGCTCGGGTCATACGAGTTTGACATTCCCTTTTCAAGACAGCAGCTTGCGGATTATCTCGGCGTCGAACGCAGCGGACTGTCATCGGAGCTTGGAAAAATGAAAAATGACGGGCTTCTTGACTGTCATAAAAATCATTTTGTTTTGAAGGTGTAGCAGTCGAAACAAAGACATTGTGAGGGCGTTTACAACCGAACAGGCGACTTGAGCGTGACCTGTTTCGGAAAGGAGGAGCGACGGCGTGAGTGAGAGACGGCTTTTCAATAAAAAAGCCGTCGCGAACGATACAAAGTCCGCGACGACGTGGAGCGGGTGATGGGAATCGAAAAGTTCGCTTCGCTCATTTTCGACTTCGTCCTATTTTATGTCCCTTTTGCTACGCTTACGCTTCGCAAAAGATGGACGACGGTTCGATTCCCCTGCTATAAATAAACCAAGATAAAAAATAAGCAGTTGAATTATCAACTACTAAAAACAAGATTTAATCAATTCAATTATATTTCTTTAACCGAAACAGGGTGGTAGCGAAACAAAGCCGTTGTGAGGGCGTTTACAACCGAACAGGCGACTTGAGCGTGACCTGTTTCGGAAAGGAGGAGCGACGGCGTGAGTGAGAGACGGCTTTTCAATAAAAAAGCCGTCGCGAACGATACAAAGTCCGCGACGACGTGGAGCGGGTGATGGGAATCGAAAAGTTCGCTTCGCTCATTTTCGACTTCGTCCTATTTTATGTCCCTTTTGCTACGCTTACGCTTCGCAAAAGATGGACGACGGTTCGATTCCCCTGCTATAAATAAACCAAGATAAAAAAATAAGCAGTTGAGCTTTCAACTACTTATTATATGGAGCGGGTGATGGGAATCGAACCCACACAACCAGCTTGGAAGGCTGGGATTCTAGCCGTTGAACTACACCCGCATATTTAGTTTTGCAACATTGAATATATTATCAAAAAATATGATGATTGTCAAGACATAAAGCCAAAATATTTTAATAAATTCACGCAGAGCACGGCAAAAACCGTTGCTCTGCGTATTTTGATTATTTATTGTTAAGATACTTCTTGGGCATAACCCTTACGAGTATTGCCGCAACCGTAATTTTAACAATGTCCGGAATGATAAACGGTATAACGCACATTGAAAGCGCCTGCATAACGCCGATTGCGCCGTTCTTATGCGAATACACAACCACGAACCATGCCGTGCCGAAAGCATAGCACACAACAAGTCCGAGCACCATTCCGAGAACAACAGCCCAGAGCTTTGTGCCGAGGAGCTTTGTTATAAGCCAATAAACCAGAGCGGTAAAGATAAAGCCGATTATATATCCGCCCGTAGGTCCGACAAGCGAGCCGACGCCGCCTTTGAAGCCTGCAAACACGGGCACGCCGACAAGTCCCAAAAGGATATAAATTATAACCGATAATGTTCCCCTCTTGCCGCCAAGCATACCCACTGCGCAGAACACGCCGAAGGTCTGCAAGGTAAAGGGCACCTCGCCCGGTATAGAAAGCCATGAGCAAATCGCTATAATCACGGCAAACATAGCAATCAATACCATATCGATAATTTTCTGTCTGTTGTTTTTATTCTGTTTTTCCATTTGTATTACCCCAAAAATTTATAATCTGCAAGAACGGGGTAAACCATCATTTTTTATTCAACCGAAAGAGTGATTTCTCCGTTCTCGCCGGAAAGAGAAACCTTTGTGATTAAGCTGTCACAGTTCTCAACCATATAAGAGGAAATTTTATCCTCTACATTTCTTCTTATAACATTTCTGAGATCTCTTGCGCCTCTTGAGTCGCCGCTCATCTTTGAAACAACGCAATTTGTAACTGTATCGTCGTATTCAAGCACGATTCCCCTGTCTGCAAGCGCTGTTTTAAGCTCGGCGAGCATAAGAGCGGCAATTCCCTTGTAATCCTCGTTTGTAAGATTGTTGAAAACAACTATTTCGTCAATTCTGCCGATAAACTCAGGGCGTAAAAATTCGTTCAACGCCTTTATGGCGTTCTCCCTCTTAACCTCTCCCCTGTCCTTGGCAAAGCCGAGAGCGTTTTCCTTTCTCTCACTGCCTGCGTTTGAGGTCATAATGATAACCGTGTTCGCAAAGCTTACGCTTCTGCCGTGGGCGTCGTTTGTCTTTCCCTCGTCAAGAATCTGTAAAAGAATGTTCATAACATCGGGATGCGCTTTTTCAATCTCATCAAAAAGGATAATCGAATAAGGCTTTCTTCTGACCTTTTCCGTCAGCTGACCCGCTTCGTCATATCCCACATATCCCGGAGGCGAACCGATAAGTCTCGATACCGAATGTTTTTCCATAAATTCGGACATATCAAAGCGTATCAAGGTCTCCGGAGTGTCGAACAGCTCCATTGAAAGCTGCTTGACAAGCTCGGTTTTACCGACACCTGTGGGTCCGACAAAGATGAACGACGCAGGACGCTTCTGCAACGATAACTGAACTCTGCTGCGCTTTATAGCCGCCGCAACAAGCTCTACCGCTTCGTCCTGACCGATAATATGCTGTTTAAGTCTTGTTTCAAGTCCCGCAAGGCGTTTCAAATCGCCTTCAACGACCTTTGACGCGGGTATTCCAGTCCAAAGATTGATAACCGTTGCAAGGTCAGATTCGAGAACCGCATTGTCGCTTGCCTTTTCTTTTATATCGGGGAGCTTCTTTTCGGAGCTTAAAATCTCCGCTCTTATCTCCGCAAGGCGTTCGTAATCGATGTTTTCCGTCTCCTGCGAAAGCTCGTCTTCCTCCGATTTAAGAGATGAAATTTCATCAAGCAACAGCTCATACTCGCTTATCGACTTGTTTCTGAGGTTTGCGCAGGTACACGCTTCGTCCAACAAATCTATTGCCTTATCGGGTAAAAATCTGTCTGTGATATACCTCTCCGAAAGGGTTACCGCCTTATATACCAACGGGTCGGCAATTTTAACCTTGTGGAAGTCCTCATAGTATTTTTTTATGCCGAGAAGCATCTGATAGGTGTCTGCAATTGAAGGCTCTTCAACCTTGACAGGCTGAAATCTTCTTTCAAGCGCGGCGTCCTTTTCGATATTTTTGCGGTATTCGTTAAATGTCGTAGCACCGATAACCTGAATTTCACCTCTTGAGAGCGCAGGCTTGAGAATGTTTGCCGCATTCATCGTGCCCTCTGCGTCTCCCGTACCGACAAGGTTGTGCACCTCGTCGATAAAAAGAATAATATTGCCCTCTGCCTTAACCTCTTCGATAAGACCTTTTATTCTCGATTCGAACTGTCCTCTGAACTGCGTTCCCGCAACAAGTGCCGTAAGGTCAAGCAAATGAATTTCCTTATTGGCAAGCTTCGCAGGTACATCTCCCGCCGCTATTTTAAGCGCAAGACCCTCCGCTATTGCAGTTTTACCGACACCGGGCTCGCCTATAAGGCAGGGATTGTTCTTGGTTCTGCGGCAAAGAATCTGCTCGGTTCTGCTGATTTCCTTTTCTCTGCCGATAATATTGTCAAGCTTGCCCTCCCTTGCCCTTTCGGTAAGGTCGGTGCAATAAAGATTGAGGTATTTCCTCTTCTTTGCGTTCTTTGACTTTTTTTTCTTCTTGCCGTCTTTTTCCCCGTCGGGTTCGCCGTCGCTCGTCTGAGTTTCCGACAAAGCCGCATCCTCATTGTTGTTATTTCCGAACATACCCTGAAACAGCGACAACGGCATAGCTCCGCCCGGCTGGAAGCCGTCTTCGCCCTCATTTTCCATTATCTGCTTCATCTGTTCGGAAACCTCGCCCATTTCATCCTCGGATATACCCATACTCTCCATTATCTGCTTAATGGGGCCGATATTCATTTCCATGGCGCACTGGATACAAAGACCCTCGTTGGTGGTCTTGTCTCCGTCAACCTTTGAAATAAAAAACACCGCAGGATTTTTGTGGCATCTGCTGCAAAGCATATTTTTGTTCATCTAATGTTTTTCCTCGCTGTATCAGTTAGATTTAGTTTCTTTTTTCTCTTTGAATTGTTTAAGAGTTCCCGGTATGTAGCTGAGCAACGCTACAAATGTAAGTATTGCCGAAATTATTACCAAAATAATCATAACGGTATCGGGCAATGTGAAAACATTTCTTAACGCACCGACTTCAGGTCCGAAGGTTATTACTATACCCATTACAAGATAATAAGCGAATGTCGCAACCTTGCCGTAAATTACCGCCGCGCTCGGCTTTAAGCCGATAGCTATCATTATTGCACCGACGATAACCATAAGAAGCTCCTTGGCAACAAAGAACAGGAACACCCACTTAAACCATACCATTACCGGGTTTTCCGACTTGTTGAAGGTAAGGAAAAGAATTATCGCTATTGTCATCTGTGTAAGTTTATCGGCAACAGGGTCAAGAACCTTTCCGAGTTCGCTGACCTGATTGAATTTTCTTGCTATTTTTCCGTCAAAGAAATCCGTAAGTCCCGAAAGGACAAGGACGACTACCGCCCAAAGGACCTCTCCGTGATAGAAAAGTACGCCAAATACAGGAATAAGTATTATCCTAATCAACGAAAGAAGATTGGGAATTGTAAGACATCCGGTAAAAAGCTTTTTTAATCCGTCCATAAAATTACTCCAATTATTTAATATTGCTTGCAAATGCTTCAGCCGCAGACAACGCCTCCATCGGGTCGAACTTTTCACACATTTCGACAACCGTTGAGTCGTTTACGGCCTCTTTGAGCTTTTCGTTCTCAAATCTCGGTTCGAGATATGACAACAGGCAGCCGACCAAAAATACTATTATCACTCCCTTCGCAACACCTATAACGCCGCCGACCAATTTGTCAGTACCGCCGATAAGATGTGATTTTTTAAGCCCCTTAACAAAGGACTTCAATATAGCCGTAAGCACAAGTGCGTAAAGCACCGCAAGCACAAAGAACATAATATGTTTAAGCACCGCGACCGCAATCGGCTTGACTATATTGCTTTCAAGAGTCTGATAAAGCGTATCGTCATTTGCGAAATTGCCCTTTGCTATCTGCTCGGCAACCGAAGCGACGCTTATTCCGCATTTCTCCGCCTGCTTCTTTGCAAATTCGGGCATTTCGTCAAATACATACTTTGCCTTATCAGAGTTTGTAAGCTTACTTGAATTTTCGGGAAGGACCTCGTAAAGACCCCTCTCGACGGTTTTGCTGAAAAACGCCTTATACATACCGTTTGCTACGGGTTGAGCCGTCTGAGCCGCCAAAAATATTGCAAGCGCAAAAGCGGCAAGCTCAACAAGTGTTTTCATTACGCCTTTTTTTGCAGATATAATAATAACCGCAACCAAAATCAAAACCAAAACAACATCAAGAACGATACCCATAAAACTACCTCCGTTTATTTTATATAAAAATTGTAACACAATAATGAATTTTTAACAACTAAATTGATAAATTTACTGTATATTCTGCGTGGCTTCGGCAAAGGTCTGTGTTTCGCTTACATCCTCGCCCACCGTTTTGTAGCAATTTATTGCGCTTGTTGTAAGGACATAAGTGTTGTTGCCGTCGGTAAAGCACGATATTCCGTCGCTAGCAACATCGTGAGTGCCGACCGTTTTGCCCTTTTTATTAAACGAAATAAGCTGTCTGTCCGTGAGAACGGATATGTAGCTTCCGTCGCATGAAACGCTTCTGACATTCGAATTGACATCAGCTGTGAAAAGAAGCTTTCCGGAAGCGGAATATACCTTGATTATTTTTGACGATGAGCTGCCGTATTTTGAGAACACAGCAACGGTCGTATTGTTATCCGCAGTATATACACGGGAAAGCTTATTAAGCGACAAATCCTCATCCTGCTTTGAGGTCTTGTCGATGATACTGAACACCTCTTCACCCGTCGCAAGCACCTTGTTTGAGGAAATAAACTCGACATCGGATACTGTCTGTGAGCCGTAAGAGTATTCGGAAATCTGCTCGCTGTATCTGAAATCAAAGATAATCACCTTTGAATAGAGCTCACCGTTTTCCGCACCGAGCACGGACACCGCCGCACGCTTGCCGTTATCGGAAATATCCACGGCAACAATTGCCTCCTTGGCACATTCCCATTTGAAAACCTCTTTTTGGTTCTTATTATAAACGGTAAGCTCGGACATTGAGCTGTCGCCTCTTGTAGCAAGAGCCACGCTTCCGTCCTTACCGATAGCCGCGGTTATGATTTTATGCTCGCTTGTGCCCTCATAGAGAATTTTGGTCTTTGACTGAACACGGTAGGAATAGCCGCCGACATCGAACATTACCGCTCTTCCGTTTCTTGAAGAAATAAGCGGAACGGAATAGGAGTGTTGAAGCTCGCTCAATTTTTTTGCTGTGGCGTCAAGCACAAAAGTCGAATCGTCGGTAAGTACGATCAGGTCGGAATTTATCTTTTCAACATTTTGCGCAGTCGAGCTTTCAAAATAATAAGGATAGCCGTCTCCGCTCTTAGCGCCCGATATTATGCCGCTGAAATAATCCCCGACGCTCGAAAACGTAATATTTCCAAATCTGTCCGCCGCAACAAGAAGCAGTATCAGCACAACGAGGATTATACAAACCGCCTTTGCCGTTTTAATAAAAGTCTCCTGGTTATTTACGGCTTTCTTATTCGGCTTTTTCTGTTTTTTCTTTTGTTTTTTCTCTTCCATACTTCTCACCGTCAAAGGCTATAATTTACTTTATCAAGATACAGTCCGCATGCCGCGGCTGTTTTGCCCGCATATTTTCTGTCTTTCTTTTCGATTATTCCGCTTATGCTTCCTTTTTCGAGCCTTCCCGAATTTATATCCAACAGAGTGCCGACGATTATACGCACCATATTGTACAAAAAACCGTCAGCCTCGATATAAAACTCAACCGTATCGCCGTTTCTGACAAGTCCTATATCTTTTACCGTTCTTGACTTTTCGTCAACGCTTGAATCGGCAGAGCAAAAAGACGAAAAGTCGTGCGTTCCCAAAAAAGCTTCGGCTTCAAGGTTCAGCGCTTCAACATCAATATCAAAAGAATAATGAAGCGCACGGTTTTCAAAAAACGGATTCCTGTATTTTGAATTAAGTATGAGATATTTATATCTTTTTGACACGCAGTCATATCTTGCATGAAATTCAAACGGCACTTCGCGCACTGACTTTACCGCAATATCCCTCGGCAAAACCGCATTGAGCGACCGAGTAAAAGTATCCGTATTCAACTCCCTTTCGGTACGCATATTCAGGCAGAACATATTTGCGTGGACTCCGCTGTCGGTCCTGCTGCAACCGATTACGCTCTCACGCACACCGAGAATTCGCTCTATTGCATCCTGCATAGCCTTTTGGACGGTCGGGGCGTTGTTCTGCACCTGCCAGCCATGATAATTTGTTCCGTCATAAGTAATTGTCAGCAAATAATTTTTCATCATATTACCGCCGTTAAGAAATGATTTGACACTATTATTCCGACGCAGAACAGCACAAGTATGCAGATTGATATATAATCCCTTGCGGCAAGCTTCATAACCTTGAGTCTTGTTCTGCCCTCGCCGCCCTGATAACAGCGGCAATCCATTGCAAATGCAAGCTCATATGCACGCCTGAACGAATTTATAAACAGCGGGATGAATATCGGTATCATTGCCTTACCCCTGTTTATAAGCGAGCCTGTTTCAAAGTCCGCACCCCTCGACTTCTGAGCCGACATAATTTTATCGACCTCGTCAATAAGCGTAGGGATAAATCTCAAAGCAATCGTCATCATCATAGCGATTGAATGAACATTGATTTTTACAACCTTCAACGGGGAAAACAGTCTCTCGATGGCATCAGTAAGCAAGGTCGGAGAGGTCGTGTATGTAAGCATTGCGCTTGCAATGACAAGCACGACAATTCTGACCGTCGTAAAAATTGCCATATATATGCCGCCCGTTGTGATATGAAGCCTTTTCCATTCAAAAAGCACCGTACCGTCGCTGTTGTAGAGTATCTGCAAAACGGAGGTTATGAGCACTATCAAAAATATAGGCTTTACGCTTTTCGCTATAAGCTTCGGGGATATTTTCGATACAAGCACCGTCACAAACAACAGCAGAGTCATAGCTCCCAAGGCTATAAAATTCTTGCAAAGGAAAATAAAGATAATATAAATAAATGTAAGGACTATTTTCATTCTCGGGTCAAGCTTGTGTATCGGCGATGTTCCCGGGAAATACTGTCCGATGGTAATGTCCTTTATCATGCGAGCACTCCCCTTTTCTTAAACAGACGGAGAAGCTCCGTTTTAGCCTCGCCGACGGAATAAATGTCGGTTCTGACATCGTAGCCTTGCTCTTTAAGTCTTAAAAGCACCTTTGTAATCTCGGGCACATTCAAGCCTATCTCAACCAAGTGCCGAGCATTTGAAAAGACCTCGTCAACGCTTGTAAAATACTCGACCTTGCCCCTGTTCATAACAAGAACCTTGTCTGCACTCTCGGCAACATCCTCCATACTGTGCGAAACGACGATTACCGTGCTGCCCGTGCTTTTTCTGTACTGTTCAATCATTTCGGAAATGACTTTTCTGCCGTTGGGGTCAAGACCTGCCGACGGCTCGTCAAGGATTAAAATCTCGGGCTGCATTGCCATAACGCCCGCTATCGCAACTCGCCTTTTCTCGCCGCCCGAGAGGTCAAACGGTGATTTTTCAAGCATATCCTTACGCACTCCGACGAATTCCGCCGCCGCAAGCACGCGCTCTTTTATTTCCTCTTTTGAGAGCTTCATATTCTTGGGACCGAACGCAATATCCTCATAAACAGTGCTCTCAAACAGCTGATATTCGGGGTACTGAAAGCAAAGCCCGACCTTGAACCTCGCCTGCCTTGTAACCGATTTATCGGAATGAATATCCTGCCCGTCAAGCAAGACCTTTCCCGCGCTCGGCTTCAAAAGTCCGTTAAGATGCTGTACAAGCGTGCTTTTCCCCGAGCCGGTATGTCCGATTATTCCGATAAACTCGCCCTTTTCAACCGATATATTGACATCTTCTATCGCAATTTTCTCAAACGGCGTGCCCTGAGAATAAATATATGTTAAATTTTGAGTTTCAAGTATAGCCATTATTTATCTCCGAGTAAGTCTGTGATATTTTCAACGAATTCATCAACCGTCAAAATGCTGTCGTCAATTCCGACGCCCGATTCTTTCATTTCACGGGCAAGCTGCGTTATTTGCGGTATATCAAGACCTACCGACCTTAACAGCTTCTCCTGCCCGAATACTTCTTTCGGCGTTCCGTCAAGCAAAAGACGGGAATTGTTAATGACCGCAACCCTGTCTGCAAGAGCAGCCTCTTCCATAAAATGTGTTATGAAAACAACCGACATCCCGTAGTCCGTGTTAAGCTTCATTACGGTTTCCATAACTTCTTTTCTTCCCTGCGGGTCAAGCATAGCCGTTGGCTCATCAAGAAAAATACATTCCGGTCGCATTGCGATAATTCCCGCTATTGCGACTCGCTGCTTCTGTCCGCCCGAGAGCTTGTGCGGCTCGTGATGACGGTATTCGTACATTCCTACCGCTTTGAGCGAGTCGTCAACTCTTTTTCTGATTTCCTCCCTCGGAAGCCCGAGGTTTTCCGGTCCGAAGGCAACATCCTCCTCGACTATCGAAGCGACAATCTGATTATCGGGATTTTGGAAAACAACTCCGACGGTTTTTCTTATCTCGTAAGCCAAATTCTCGTCAGCCGTATCCATTCCGTTGACAAGCACCTGTCCTTCGTTCGGGATAAATACAGAATTGCTTAGCTTTGCAACGGTTGATTTACCCGAACCGTTGTGTCCGAGAACTGCAACAAACTCACCTTTTTTTACATTAAAAGTAAAGTCTCTTATTGCAGGCTCGGGCTGCTGCTCGCCCTCGTCGGCGTCATAGCGGAAGGTTACATTGTGAAATTCTACGATGTTTGAGTTATCCATTAAAAAATTCCTTTATTTATGCCATATTGCGGAAGCACCGCAGGGTAATATCATTCCCGTCTGCGTAACGGGAAGTCCGATTTCGTCGCTCTCAACCCTGCCGCCGAATTTCGGCTTGACAAGAGAGCCCAATATATACTGCATTACCGCCGGGGAAAGCCCCGTTGTGTATGAATTTATAAGCACCATAACAGGGTCGTCCGACAGCACCTGCGTACAGAGCTCGACGAACGAATAAACCTCGTTTTCAAGCTTCCATATTTCTCCGCCCGGTCCTCTGCCGTATGACGGAGGGTCCATAATTATGATGTCATATTTGTTCCCTCTGCGTATTTCGCGCTGAACAAACTTTACGCAATCGTCGACTATCCAACGGACGCTTCTGTCGGCAACTCCGGAAGCCGCCGCATTTTCCTTTGCCCATTGAACCATTCCCTTTGAAGCGTCAACATGGACAACCTGTGCGCCCGCTTTCAGGCACGCAACCGTTGCGCCGCCCGTATATGCGAAAAGGTTAAGCACCTTGACGGGTTTGCCCGCATTTTTGATAAGCTCTGCGGTATAGTCCCAGTTTACCGCCTGCTCGGGGAAAATTCCCGTGTGCTTAAAGCCCATTGTCTTGACATTAAAAGTCAAGTCGCCGTAGCCGATGCTCCAAAACGGCGGGATTTTATTCTTAACCTCCCAATTACCGCCGCCCGAGTTTGAACGGTGGTAAACGGCGTCCGCCCGTCTCCAGGCAGGATGCTTTTTCGGAGTTTTCCATATAACCTGCGGGTCGGGGCGTATGAGCGTTACATTGCCCCACCTTTCAAGGCGTTCTCCGCTTGAACAGTCAAGCAGTTCGTAATCTTTCCACTTTGATGTATAGCGCATCTGTTAAACTAACCTTTCTTCAATTACCTTTGCAATGCTCTCCGCAAGGGATTTTATCTGAGCGTAGTCCTCGCCCTCAAGCATAACTCTGACAAGCGGTTCCGTGCCCGAAACACGAACAAGAACACGACCTGTGTCGCCCAATTCTTCGCTTGCCTCACGGATAGCAAGCTGAACCTCTTCGTCCTTATCGAGCCTTGCCTTACCGAAGTTTGAAACACGGACATTGATAAGCACCTGCGGATAAACCTGCATTTCGCTTGCGAGCTCGGATATTTTCTTACCCGTGCGTTTGAGGACATTCAAGACCTGAATTGCCGACATCTGGCCGTCGCCCGTCGTAGCGTAGTCAAGGAAAATTATATGACCCGACTGCTCGCCGCCGATTACATAGCCGTTTTTAACCATTTCTTCAAGAACATATCTGTCGCCGACCTTGGTCTTGACGCAGTTTATACCGTTCTTTTCGCAGAACTTGAAAAAGCCCATATTGCTCATTACCGTAACGACTGCGGTGTCGTTTTTAAGCTTATTGTTATCTTTCATAAACTTTGAGCAGACGGCAATTATCTTGTCGCCGTCCACGACCTTGCCGTTTTCATCAACAACAAGAAGTCTGTCCGCGTCGCCGTCAAAGGCAAAGCCTATGTCGCATTTGTTGTCGACAACATATTTTTGCAGCTGCTCAAGATGGGTCGAACCGCAGTTTTCGTTGATATTTGTTCCGTTCGGCTTGTCGTTTATAATAAAGCACTGCGCTCCGAGCCTTGTAAACAACGCCCTTGCACTGACGGAAGCCGAGCCGTTCGCACAGTCAAGCGCAATTTTCATACCCTTGAAATCTCCGTCCGCGGTCATAGCAAGGTGGAAAATATAATCGTCAACCGCTTTTGATGAAAAATGTATTCTTCCGACATCTCCGCCGAGAACCACGGGCGGAACCTTAGTCTCGTCAAGAATTATCTCTTCAATCTCATTTTCGAGTGCGTCCGGCAATTTATAGCCGTTGCCCTGAAAAATCTTTATTCCGTTATATTCGCACGGGTTGTGCGAGGCGGAAATCATTACGGCTGCGTCATAATCGTACTCTTTGACAAGAAAAGCCACCGCAGGAGTGGGCACTACATCAAGCACGAGCACATCTGCACCGACAGAGCAAAGTCCTGCTCCGATTGCCGACGCAAGCATATGCGAGGACGCCCTCGTGTCCATTCCTATCAGCACCTTGGGCTTGTGAGCACAGCTTTCGGTAAGCACCATTGCAGCCGCTCTGCCTATTTTCATCGCAAGCTCGCAGGTTAATTCACTGTTTGCGACGCCCCTTGCGCCGTCTGTTCCGAACAATCTTCCCATAACAAAGTCTCCCGAAAATAAAATTTATTTTACATATCCAACTTTTGCTGACCGCTTGCGCCGTCGCCGAACGGTATGCCGAGATGCTCATATGCGAGCGGCGTTACCACCCTGCCCCTCGGCGTTTTTGACAAAAAGCCGATCTGCATAAGATACGGCTCGTAAACATCCTCAATTGTGACCGCTTCCTCGCCTATAGTTGCGGCTATCGTTTCAAGTCCGACAGGACCGCCCTTATAATTCTTTATCATTGAGGTCAAAAGAAGCCTGTCGATAAGGTCAAGACCCAATTCGTCGATTTCCATTCTGCCGAGTGCGATTTTTGCCGTGTCAACGGTTATAACGCCGTTGCCCATTACCTCGGCAAAGTCCCTTGCACGCTTGAGAAGTCTGTTCGCAATTCTCGGCGTGCCTCTCGAACGGGAAGCGATTTCAAGCGCACCATCGTCGTCAATGGCAATTCCGAGTATTCCCGCACTTCTTTTAACAATCATCGCAAGCTCCTCGGGTGTGTACATTTCAAGTCGGCAGACAACGCCGAACCTGTCACGCAGCGGCGCCGAGAGTTGACCTGCCCTTGTGGTTGCGCCGACAAGCGTAAACCTCGGCAAATCAAGCCTTATACTTCTTGCGGACGGACCCTTGCCTATGATTATGTCAAGCGCATTGTCCTCCATTGCGGGATACAAAACCTCTTCCACGCTTCTTGAAAGACGGTGGATTTCATCTATAAAAAGCACATCGCCGTCATTGAGGTTTGTAAGCAGTGCCGCAAGGTCGCCCTGCTTTTCAATGGCGGGACCCGAGGTCACTCTCATCTGCACGCCCATTTCGTTGGCAATTATGCCCGAAAGAGTTGTCTTTCCGAGACCGGGAGGGCCGTATAGCAAAACATGGTCCAATACATCGCCCCTCGCCTTTGCGGCGTCGATATAAATTTTAAGATTTTCCTTTGCTTTCTCCTGTCCGACATATTCGTTAAAGGTTTTGGGTCTTAACGAGGTTTCAATGTCGTTATCGACTTCGTTGAGGTCGGGAGAAACAATTCTGTTTTCGTTGTCAAAATCCATATTTTACTCCTATATCATCGAAAGCTGCTTCAAAGCCTGCTTAATCATTTCTTCAACGCTCAGGTCGGGGTTGAGCTTTCCTACCGCAACCGCCGCCTCGGACTGCGAATATCCGAGCATTGTAAGCGCCGAAACCGCCTCCGAGCTGTTGCCCGAAGCAGCCGCCGTGCTTGCCGCCGCAATATCCGAACCTGCCGTCTGCAAATCAAGCCCCTTGGCAAGCTTATCTTTAAGCTCAAGCACAATTCTCTGCGCTATCTTATTACCGACGCCGTTTGCCCTTGTAATAGCCTTTGCGTCGCCTGCGGCAATGCTCAAGGCAAGCTGTTCGGGGGTCATCTCCGAGAGCACGGCAAGCGCCATTTTTGCGCCGACGCCAGAAACGGAGATAAGTATTTTATAACATTCAAGCTCCTGCTGTGTATAAAAGCCGTAGAGGTCAAGAGCGTCCTCTTTGACTGAGAGATAAGTAAAAAGCGTTATCTTTTCCCCGATTTTTGCAACATTTTTAAGTGTGTTTGCCGTTGCAAAGCACTTGAATGCAACGCCGTTACAGTCAACGGCGACGCACTGTGCGTCATAATAAGCAACATTTCCCGTTATCGAATAAAACATTCAAATTCCTCATTTCAAATTTCTGAGCTTACCCATAAGCGAACCGCTTGAATGGGCGTGGCATATAGCCATTGCAAGAGCATCTGCGGTATCGTCGGGTTTCGGAATTTTTTCAAGGTTCAATATAACCCTCGTCATCTCCTGCACCTGCTTTTTCTCAGCCCTGCCGTAGCCTACAACGCTCTGCTTTACCTGAAGCGGAGTGTATTCAAAAATTTCCGCCTTGTTTTGGTACGCCGCAAGCACGGTAACCCCCCTTGCCTGCGCTACATCGATTACCGTTTTGGCATTGGTGTTGTAGAACAGCTTTTCTATCGCCATAGCCTGCGGACGGTACTTTGCAAACAGCATATTCAGGTCTCTGTATATAATATCGAGCCTTTCTACAAAGGGCATTCCCGCCGGAGTTGTGATAGCTCCGTAATCGAGCACCTGAAACCTGTTCGCCTCATAATTTATAACGCCGTAGCCGACAATGGCATAGCCGGGGTCAATTCCCAAAATTATCATTTTTACATAATACTCCATAATAATTATATGTTGTTTAATTATACTACATATTCGTCTGTATAGCAAGAAAAAAGGAGTGAAAAATTCACTCCTTTTGCTTAGTTATTCCGATTATTTATAATCCTTTTTGCCGTTCTTTTCCCTTTCCCTTATAACAAACCTTGTCGGTGTTCCCTCAAGACCGAAAACCTCGCGAATCTGGTTGTCGATATAGCGTTGATAGCTGTAATGGAAAAGGTCCTTGCTGTTTACGAAGCAGACGAATGTGGGCGGCCTTGTGGAAGCCTGAGTCATATAGTAAATTTTAAGACGCTTGCCCTTGTCCGTAGGCGGCTGAACCCTTGTTGTTGCGGCGGAAAGCACCTCGTTGAGCTTGCCCGTCGAAATACGCATCGAATTCTGCTCGTTTACAAACTTGATAAGCTCAAAAAGTCTGTCAAGCCTCTGTCCCGTCTTTGCGGAAATGAAAATTATCGGCGCATAGCTCATAAACGAAAAGTCGTTCATCAGCTTTTTGCGTTCCTTATCCATGGTTCTGCCGTCCTTATCGACAGCATCCCACTTATTGACTGCGATAATGCAAGCCTTTCCGAGGTCGTGAGCAATACCCGCCACCTTTGAGTCCTGCTCGGTAAAGCCCTCCGTGCCGTCAATCATAATAACGCAGACATCGGCTCTCTCGACAGCCATCCTCGCACGGATAACGGAATATTTTTCAATCTGATCCTCAACCTTGCTCTTGCGGCGCAGTCCTGCGGTATCGATAAACACGAACTCTCCGAACTTGTTTGACACAAGGGCGTCGGTCGAGTCCCTCGTTGTACCCGCGATATTCGAAACAATGGCTCTCTCCTCGCCCGAAATGGCATTTATAAGCGAGGATTTACCGACATTCGGCTTACCGATAACGGCAACCTTAATCTTATCGTCGTCATACTCGCCCTGATCCTCGTCGGGAAGATATTTTATAATCTCGTCAAGCAGGTCGCCCGTGCCGTGACCGTGAACGGACGATACGGCAATCGGGTCGCCGAGACCCAAATTGTAAAACTCATAAAAATCGGGCGGAACATCTCCGACCGTATCGCATTTATTTACGCAAAGCACAATCGGCTTTCCGCTTTTCTGAAGCATCTGTGCAACCTCGGTATCGGTTGCGACAACACCCGAACGGACATCGGTTACAAGGACAATAACATCCGCGCTCTCTATTGCAAGCTGAGCCTGTCTGCGCATCTGCGAAAGAATAATATCGTCCGAATAAGGCTCGATACCGCCCGTATCGACAAGAAGCATATTTCTGCCGAGCCACTCGCAGTCGCCGTAAATTCGGTCTCTTGTAACGCCCGGAGTGTCGTCAACAATTGAAAGGCGTTTCCCTATAAGTTTGTTAAAAAGCGTGCTTTTGCCGACATTGGGTCTGCCGACAATCGCAATTACGGGTCTTGACATCATTCCACCCCCAAAATATTTTTTAATAACTGTGTTCCGTTGTTAGGCGTCGGAACTATTTCGATATTCAATTCCTTTTCGGCTTCTTTGAGCGTTATGTCGTCAAGGAACTTGTTTTTATCCGTTGAATGAGACGTATAATCTATCGTCATTACAAGCGGAATTAGCAGCTTGTCCCCGAGGTTTCTGCCCTTTAACTGAGCGATAAGGTCGGTTCCCGTCATAAGTCCTGCGACGGTTATGCCCTCGCCGAAAAAGTTGTTTATGATTTTAACGACATTGACCTTGACACCGAACTTTTTCTCCTGCGCCTGCGCAAACTCGCACATAAGCGGATAAGCCGCCGTGCCCGTTGCAAGAGTAACCTCACGGTTTACGGGGGTTACATCAAGCTCCGAGAGTGCCTCAAAGAACTCATCACGCAACGAAGTCCAAAGCCCTACGCCGTTGTCAATCTGCGGATATTCATCGTAATATTCCTCTGGTGGCATTGCCCTGCCCGCAAGCAGGAAAAATTCATCTGCGGGATATGCGAGCCTTATGCCGTTCTCCGCCTTAAACGCCGAAGAAAATTCTTCGATTATATCTATTGTTTCCCCCGCCGTCTGCTTATCATAAGGCTTTAAGGGGAAAAGCCCGTCACGGAATTTTGTAAGTCCGACAGGCACGGCTGCAATGCTCTGTATCGACGGATACATTTTCGCAAGCTCCGTAAGGCTGAAGCGCAGCTCATCGCCGTCGTTTATGCCCGGGCACAAAACGAGCTGTGCGTTCATTTTGATGCCTGCGTCGGCAAAGCGTTTGATTATCGACAGGCACTTTCCCGCATTTTTGTTGTTCATCATCTTAACCCTCAGTTCGGGGTTCATTGTGTGAACGGAAATGTTTACGGGACTTATATGCATTGCGATAATACGCTCGATTTCGTGCTCGGTAAGGTTGGTGAGCGTAACATAGTTTCCGAAAAGGAACGAAAGGCGTGAGTCGTCATCCTTAAAATAAAGACTTTCACGCATGCCCTTAGGAAGCTGGTCAATAAAGCAGAAAACACACTTATTGCGGCAGCTGTGCTGTTTATCCATAAGGAAGGTTTCAAACTTAATGCCGACATTTTCGTTGGTCGCCCTGATTTTAACGGTTTTGCCCTTGGCGGTTACGAATTTCATCTCAACGGGCAAAAAGCTCATATAAAAATCGTAATCGAGAACATCGTCAACCTCTTTGGAGTCTATGGAAACGAGCTTATCTCCCGCTCTGACGCCGAAAAACCAGCATTTTGAAAACGGCTTTACCTCATTGATAATTACAGCCACACACTCACCTCTTTTTCTCCACGATAAAAAGGCGGGGAAGATACTTCTTCTCCACCTTCTGTCTAACCTTGTAAAACAAAGATGCGTTAAGCCTCTTCTTTAACAACAACCTGTCTGCCGTTATAATGACCGCATACTGCGCAAACTCTGTGAGCTCTCTTGTACTCGCCGCAGTTGGGGCACTTCTGAAGCTCGGGAGCGCTCATCTTCCAAACGCTTGAGCGTCTCTTATCTCTTCTTGCTTTTGAAACTCTTCTCTTCGGTACTGCCATTTTAATATCTCCTTTATGTCCTTATTATACTTGTTTACTCGAGGAATTGCTTGAGTGCTTCAAGCCTTGGGTCAATCGGCTTTTTGCAATCGCATTTTCCCTCGTTTAGATTTGTTCCGCAATAAGGGCAAAGTCCCTTACAGTCCTCACGGCACAAAATTTTAGTCGGCAAGGATAAAAGTATGTCCTCTCTGATAAGCTCGTCAAGGTTGAAATGCATATCCTCCACAAGATAGAGCTCACAATTTTCATCGTCGTTAAGCTTGGAAACCAGCGTGTGCTCAAACGGCAGAACCGTTTCCCTATTAACGGGTGCGGCGCAACGGTCGCACAGCGTATCTATTGTAAAGCTTGCATTACCCTCCAACGAAACGATACCCGCACGGTTTTTAACCTGACCCTCGACCTTAACCGAACGGATAATGTCGCAGTCGTCGGGCGTGAATTCATAGGAAAATTCCTTTGAAGCGCCTTCGATATTAAAAATCGTTTCAAGTTCAATAAACATACTACACCTCGTCAAAGTAGCACAAATATTATATACATATTACGGGCGTTTGTCAACCGTTAAATTTAATTTCCCGAAATATCTTATTTACAGACAAACTGCCGCCGTGACATCACAGCGGCAGTGCGATTAAATCTCAAATCAGTTAATCTTTGTGCAATATTCGAACATTCTCTCGGGAAGGTTCTCAAGGTCGGTCGAAACCGTAAATGTGAAGTGTGTATCCGTGATTTTCGCAAGCTCGTCAACTTTTTTAAGGAAATCGGCAAGAGCCTCATAATCTCTGCCGCCTATTCTGAAGGTTGCGTCAACAAGGATATCGGTTATATCGTGGTCGCCTGCGCAAAGTCCGCTCAGGAAGCCGTAAAATGCGTCAAAACCGCTTACGGAATAGCTGTCGGTGGAAACAAGTCTTGCACGGTGACTTACATCATATGTAAGCTTAGTCTCCTTTTCGACGCAGATAACGTTGCCGTTTGATTTCTCAACCGCATCATTTACGTTATCAACCAAAATCTTTGTTTTTCCCGAGCCTTTGTGGCCGATTATAAGAGATACCATATTATCTCCTCCTGTATATTATTTATGACCGCTTGTGCGGTAATTTCCGTTACTGTGCGAGCCTCTTTTCAAGCTCGTCTTTCTGCGCTTCGTAGCCGGGCTTGCCGAGGAGAGCGAACATATTTTTCTTGTAGCTCTCAACGCCGGGCTGATTGAACGGATTTACTCCGAGTGTGTAACCTGATATTGCGCATGCCTTTTCAAGGAAGTAAACGAGGTAACCGAATTCGTACTCGTTCATTTCGGGAAGCTCGAGAACAATGTTCGGAACTCCGCCGTCACAGTGAGCGAGAACAGTTCCCTGGAACGCCTTTTCGTTTACAAAGTCCATGGTCTTGCCTGCAAGGAAATTGAGTCCGTCGGCGTTCTCCGCATCCTCTTCAATGTTTATAACATGCTTGGGCTTATCAAATACAACAGCGGTCTCAAAGAGAAGTCTCTCGCCCTGCTGAATGTACTGACCCATTGAGTGAAGGTCTGTTGAGAAAATTGCGGAAGCCGGGAAAATGCCCTTGCCGTTCTTACCCTCAGACTCGCCGAAAAGCTGCTTGAACCATTCGTTCATCATTGTGTAGTCGGGCTCATACGCAACCATCATTTCAACCGATTTACCCTTCCTGTAAAGGATGTTGCGTGCCGCCGCATATTTATAACAATCGTTCTTTTCAATGTCCGAATCGGTGTACTGCGCTCTTGCGTCAGCCGCACCCTTCATCATAGCGTCAATGTCGCAGCCTGCCGCCGCTATGGGAAGCAAACCGACAGCCGTAAGAACCGAATATCTGCCGCCTACATCGTCGGGGACAACGAAGGTTTCATAACCCTCTCTGTCGGCAACCGCTTTAAGCGTACCCTTTGCCTTATCGGTTGTAACATAAATCCTCTTTGCGGCTTCTTCCTTACCGTACTTCTCTTCAAGCATTTTCTTGAAAATTCTGAAAGATACCGCAGGCTCCGTTGTGGTGCCCGATTTTGAAATTACATTTACCGAAAAGTCCTTTTCCTTGCAAAGCTCGCAAAGCTCATAAAGAGCCGAAGAGCTGATGCTGTTGCCGCTGAAGAAAATCTGCGGGCCGTTCTTTACGGTTGTGTTATAGTTCTGTGATTTACAGAATTCAATAGCTGCCCTTGCGCCGAGATAACTGCCGCCGATGCCGATAACAATGAGAATATCGGAATCCGAACGGATTTTTTCGGCTGCCTTTTTAATTCTTGTAAATTCGTCCTTATCGTAATTTACGGGAAGGTCAACCCAACCCAAAAAGTCACTGCCCTCGCCGGTTTTGCCGTTGAGAGTTTTGTCCGCCTGCGCAATTTCCCCTGCGATTGCGGAAAAGTCCTCCTCAGACACGAAGCCTTTGAGATACTTGGTATTCAATTTAACTGACATTGCTTAGATTTTCTCCTTCAACAACTCATCCGAGTTATAAAACAAATTTTATGTTTATATTTTACTCTAAATCGGCTCTTATTTCAACAACAAATTGTTAAATTTTCAAAAATAATATCAGTTTCGGGAGCTTATCGGCAAAGTGAGGTGATAAAACGAATGAGATAATCGGAAAAAGACATCTTTTCCACCGCTTCGGGAGCGCATAGATTTATGCTGCCGACCTCTGTTTCTCCGAGCATAAATTTAACCGTTCCGAGCACCTGATTTTGCTCTACGGGCGCTTCGACATCAATTGAAAGCTCGGGCACGGAGGCTATTTTATCCTCTTCCCCCTTTTCGACAACGGCAAATTTTTTCTCTGTTACCTGCGGAGTTATTTTATCCGTTGTGCCGCCGAGGACATTTACATCGGTTATCAGACTCGGCTCAACCGCAAGCTCGACCAAAGAGTAGTTGGCAAAGCCCCAGTCAAGCATTGCCCTTGCGCCTGAAAATCTGTCGTCGCTCGAATCGCTTCCCATAACGACGGCTATAAGCGACAGTCCGTCACGCTCGGCAGTGGCGCTCACACAGCAGCCCGCTTTTGAGGTAGTTCCCGTTTTAAGACCCGTTGCGCCCTTATAAAATCTGATCAGCTTGTTTGTGTTTACAAGCTGAGTTTCTCCGCCTCTTAAAGTGTCCGTCCATATGGTCGTGTAATTGCGTATTCTCTCGTGCTTTATAAGCTCCCGCGACATAATCGCAACATCATAGGCGCTTGTGACATGGTTTTCTGCCGTATCGTCAAGCCCCGTGCAGTTTTCGAAATTCGTATCGTTCATTCCGAGTTCCTTTGCCCTGTCGTTCATCATCTTGACAAACGCCGTATCACTACCCGCTATATACTCTCCGAGCGCAGAGCAGGCGTCGTTTGCGCTGGCAACCGCCGTGGCTTTGAGCAGGTCGTCAACGGTCATCTGCTCGCCCTCTTTCAGCCATATCTGCGAGCCGCCCTTTTGCGAAGCCTCTCTTGAGACGGTAACGACATCTGTCAGTGCGATTTTCCCTTGGTCAACAGCCTCCGTTATAAGCAGCAGCGACATTATCTTTGTAACAGATGCTGGCCATACCTTTTCGTGGGCGTTTTTACTCATAAGTATTTCGCCCGTCGAAGCCTCCATAAGCACTGCGGACTTTGCGTTGACCTCAACCTTCATATCGGGCAATTCCTGCGCCGCCGCACCTATACAGAGCATTGAAATCACCAAAGCAGCCGTTAAAATAATACATGTTATTCTTTTCATATCACACCTCCGAATATTCTGGTAAATTGTATGATATTCGGCGTTGTAAAAATGACTTAATATGGTGTATAATAATTACAAACGAACGGAGGCGCAATATGAACGATTACGAGGTTAAGAAAAACAGAGCCGAACAGTTGAGAAAAGAGCTCAACCACCATATATACAGATATTATGTTGAAAATGAAAATGACATTGAGGACTATGAGTACGATATGCTTATGCGTGAACTCAAATCCATTGAGGAGGAATACCCCGAGCTCCTGACAGCCGACTCTCCCACTCACCGTGTAGGCGGAACGGCAGACAAAAATATGTTCTCAAGCGTTACGCATATTGTTAAAATGGAAAGCCTCCAGGACGCCTTTGACAAAAGCGAGGTGCTTGACTTCGACAGAAAGGTAAAAGAGGTGTGCCCCGACGCAACCTATGTCGTAGAGCCCAAAATTGACGGACTTTCGGTGTCGCTTGAATACTCAAACGGCGTTATTTCACGGGGCTCAACAAGAGGAGACGGCGTTACGGGCGAGGACATCACGGCAAACCTTAAAACAGTCCGTTCCATTCCGCTTGCCATAAAGGAAAAGCTCCCGTTTATCGAGGTTCGCGGCGAGGTTTATATGCCCAAGGAAAAGTTCTTCGAGATTGTCAAAAAGCAGGAACTCAACGAGGAAAAGCCCTTTAAGAACCCGAGGAACGCCGCAGCGGGAAGTCTCCGTCAGAAAGACCCGAAAATAACCTCGCAGAGGGGTCTTGACATCTTCATCTTTAACATTCAGCAAATTGACGGCAAGGATCTGCAAACGCACAAGCAGTCGCTTGACTATATAAAAAGCCTCGGCTTTAAGACAATTCCGTTCTATAACGAATTTGACAATATAGACGATGTTATGAAAGAGCTTGACCGCATAGGCTCAATAAGAGGAACTCTCCCCTACGATATTGACGGAGCGGTCATAAAGGTTAACCGTTTTGATCAGCGTGAAAAACTCGGCAGTACCGCAAAATGCCCGAAATGGGCGCTTGCATGGAAGTATCCGCCCGAGGAAAAGAAAACAAAGCTTATCGACATTGAGATAAATGTCGGAAGAACGGGCGTTTTGACGCCGACGGCTGTTTTTGAGCCCGTCTTGGTGGCAGGCTCTACGGTAAGCCGTGCGACGCTCCACAATGAGGATTTCATAAACGAAAAGGGCATACGCATAGGCGACACCGTGGTTATCAGAAAAGCGGGCGATATTATCCCCGAGGTTTTGGAGGTCAGTGAGCACGCAGAGAACTCCGAGCCGTACAAAATGCCCGACACTTGCCCGTCCTGCGGCGAAAAGGTTACAAGAGAGGCGGGCGAAGCGGCAATACGCTGCAATAACCCCGACTGCCCCACACAGCTGCTGCGAATGCTGATACATTTCTGTTCAAGGGACGCCATGGACATTGAGGGTCTCGGCGACGCGAACCTCGAACTGCTTGTAAACGAGGGTATGCTCAAAACCGCCGCAGACATCTACAAGCTTGATTTTGACAAGGTTGCGGAATTTGAGAGGCTCGGCAAAAAGAGCGCAGAAAACCTTAAAAGAGCGGTTGAGAAATCAAAAGAAAACGATTTGGGCAAGCTTATATTCGCGCTCGGTATACGCCATATCGGTCAGAAAGCCGCAAAGCTCCTTGCAGACCGTTTTTCGGATATGGACGGTATAATTTCCGCAAGCAAGGAGGAAATTCTTTCCATCGACGGTTACGGAGAAATTATGGCGGAGTCAGTAACAGACTTTTTCTCGCATCCGCAGGCTGTCGAGCTTATAAACGACCTTAAAGCGGCAGGCGTAAATATGAGAAGCGAAAAGAAGGTTATCGACAACAGATTTGAGGGTAAAACCTTTGTTCTTACGGGAACCTTGAGCCGATTTACAAGAACGCAGGCTTCGGAAGTAATTGAAACCTACGGCGGAAAGACCTCATCTTCCGTATCAAAAAAGACTGATTATGTTCTTGCGGGCGAGGCTGCCGGAAGCAAGCTTCAAAAGGCGCAGGACCTCGGAGTAAAAATCATTTCCGAGGACGAATTCGCCGCTATGATAAAAGCATAAAATAACTCTCGGAAAATGTTATGCCATTCTCCGAGAGTTTAATTTTTACCTACAAATAATAAAATGATATTCTTTAGCGTTCCTTTAACAAATAGCCGTTTCACCCAAATATGTTCTTTATGTCTTTGCAGAAATTTCTGTCTAATTCCTGTATTTTCTTTCTGCTGTCATACTCTTTTTGTATATCTATCGCAGTTATTGCTTTAGCAACCGATTGCGGCTCGGGGCGGTCATAATAGGTTATATATTCGTTGATTTCAGATGTGCGTAAACATTTCAAATCCTGCGCAACAATATGCAATCCGTTACCCATATAAACCAACAGCTTGGACGGGAAAGTATAATCGGCAGATTTCATATTGGTTTCATCGTACATATGAGTACTTAGCGCAATACTGCATTTCTGCAGTTCCCGCAGGTATTCTTCTCCCGCCATATATCCCAAGTACTTGATACAACACCAGCCTTTTTGGCTGTTTATTTTATTTATTTCTTCCTTGAGGGCGCAAATATCTTTTTCCTTTCCGAACCCAAGAATGACCAGCTCGTAATTTTCGGGCAAGCAGTTCATTGTCTCAACCGCCAAAAAAGCCCCTTTGCGCACCTGTTCAATTACTCCCGCATACACCAAACGGCATTTGTTTTGTACCCTGTTTTCTATGACATCCGAAACAGAATATCTGCCATGCGATATGACTTTGGGCGCAGAATTGCGTATTCTGTCCCTAATCAAGGTATTTACGCAAAGGTATCCGTCGGCTTTTTCAAAAAAGTCCCATTCTTTTTTTTCATAGGCATTACCTTCGGGTGATAATGCAGAATACACATCTTCTATTTGCAAAATATATTTTTTCCCGAAGACCTTTTTTAACACCGGAGCCCAAAAGCAATGATACATAGAATGATATATCAAAATTCGGTCGTCTGATTTTACATTTACAAGCAAATAAACCATAATCTGAAGCATTTGCCGGAAGTTATTCAGCTTAGTCAATACAGCTGACTTTTGCTTACTGAATGCCGAAAAATAAACATGCTTTTCCCGGTCATCTTTTTTTATAATTTTCTTTTTAAATCTTCCGTTGTGCGGAATAACCGGGCAAACGTAGCAAACATTGCAGCCGTTTCTTTTCAATGTATCTGATACATAATCGATCTTGCTCCAAACGGAAGGGTATGCGGTGATATTCTCTGAAAATTCGGGTTCTGCATAAAAACAAACATAATATACTGTTTTATTCTTACTCTCCATTATAGACCCTCATCAATCGCTTGTGTGCCTCGGCAACTTCAAACCCGGACTCAATGTATTTTTTAAGGATTTCCTTCGGCTCGGGTTCTTTCCAAGTATTATAATTTTCTATTATCTCTTTAGCCCACTCAGCTTCATTTTTTTCCAGTGAAATGAAACGAACAGAGTTTAAGCCGCGGTCAACTTCGGTTGAAACTCCGTCCGAAGCAGCGCAAAAGCATCCGCTTGCCTGCGCTTCCAAAAGAGCAATAGGAAGCCCTTCAAAAAGTGATGGAAACAAATATATATCAATCAGTTTTAAGCATGCCGGCACATCTGTTCTTTTGCCTATAAAGCGAACGCTCTTTTCTATTCCAAGCCTTTTCACCAAGCTTTTGCAATCTCCCAATTGTCCGCCATCGGAAGCATACTCGCCCAAATCATGATCGCAGTCAATCTCATCAATAATGATGAATTCCTTTTCACACTCGATTATCTTTTTCTTTGCTTCATTCACGCTGTGACAGTGACAGTATCCTTCCGGCGCTTCTCTGACATCATCGAGCCATATTTTTATATGTTCCGGTTTGGATAAGCCCGCCAGAATCATACCGGACTTCAAATAATCAAGAGGAATACTGTTCTCTGTATCCCCAGCCGTGATTATCTGATGATAAGCGCGGGCGAAAAGTGCCGGATCTATTTTATCCTTCAGAAAATTGCTGAGTGCAATCAGCGTTCTTTTTGAACCGGTCAACTCCTTATTATAGAATTCAAGATCCATATAGTTTGACATACACTCTCCGTAAATGCTGCCGTCCTCATTCAAAAAGAATCCTCCGGCACACATATCGGAAGAATCACCGTTTTTTCTGAGATTGTCTTTCACCTTATCGTTTTGGATTCCGTCAAGGCAAATCCCGGTTGTCACAAACGGACCGGCGCAGATACCATCCGGTTTATTCGGATCCCATACAATATCGCCCTTTTCAAACGGTGTGGGAAAGTCAAACCAAAGGCCGTCAAAAACGCCCCAGAACACATCCATCTCTTTATCACCGTCAATATGTCCGGGGTCAATGCGCAGAAAATCAAAGAAAGGGGTAAAATATGCGATTTTCCGCGAATTCAACCTGTCTATCTGCATTTTGGTGCATTGAATGGAGATAACATCATCTTCGGGTTCCATGATGCTTTCATATAAAGCATCGAAGCATGAAAATACCGTGTCCCACTCATATTCCGTGCCATCCTTGTAAATGTATTTGAATTTGTAAACAAACGGCTTATTATAATCAAAAGTATCCGCATGTTTCTCATCGTAAAACTCATTAAGATACTTATTTTCAAGCTCCATATACTGCCTTAGAAAAGCATGAAGGCTATCCTGCGGCACGGTGTTCAAGCGCTCCGATACCGTGCAATCCGGCATTTTTTCAATCAGCTCATTCCACGCTTTATGCTTTTCGTCAATAGCAGCATCGCGGCACTGATAAATCAGCCATGCAGCCTCAAGTGAATTAAATTCATAACCGATATTCCGGAGGTGCTCTCTGATATCCTTAGAATTGACAAATCTTAATATATTCATCTGTTTCACTCCACATAAATTTCTTCCATAGTATCAAGACAAATACATCCGAGGGGATTACCAAATACTGCTCCGCAATCAATGGCTATATGATTGTTACCTTTCCAGATTTTCCCTGTGTATTCCGGATCAATGAACCCTGTGGGCGTATGGCCTGTTACAATGAGCATGTCTTCAAAATACATCTTTTCATACTCCGGCTCACCCATAATGAAATCTGAAATTCGACAGTTATCCATATTGAGCATTTTTGACTTTTCCGGAACCGTATGTGCAAGGAAAAACTTCTGTCCTCCGACTGTTAGCTCCTCAAAAAGCGGAAGAGAGTTAAGATAACTCAAAACCGCCTTCTGCTCGCTTTCATCCAATTTCAGAAACTCCTCATATGTTGTACTTCCGCCATCGGAAAGCCATAATCTGAATGCCTCTTCAAGTCCGTCCGCAAAAAGACCGTCTTTGGGAATTGCAAAGCTTCTCAGCAGTATCTGCGCACAGTGATCGTGATTTCCTCTGCAAGAAAAGATGTTATCCCTTTTGATGAGATCCAGTACTATCTTTATTCCGTCACTGCCGCGATCCACAATATCACCGAGAATATACAAAGAATCATCGGAAGTCATATTCAAGCGTTCAAGAAGTTTTATATACTTGTCATAGCATCCGTGCAGGTCCGATACCGCATATATCACACGCATTCTCCCCTTTGTCGCTCTGCTTTGCTATGATCATACCGCAATATATGCACCAAAAACGGTACGCACCGAGGATTAGAATAAACATTCGATGATGCAAGCGGCTTTGGTTTATGGTATAATATACAAAACAATCAGGGAAGGATAGAGACACATGGGCGAATTAAAGAAAACAAAAGAACTGGTCGAGAAATATCTAAAGAAAAAATATCCCAACGCGCAATTTACAGATGAAGATTTGGAATTTCTGGCGAGGTTTTCTGTGAAAAAGGAACCGAAAGAAAGCAAAATACTGAAAGAACTCGGTCTTATCGGCGGCAAGGGCACGGTACAAGGCTACTATGCCGATCATGAATCTGTTAAAAATGCAAAGGATTGCATCCAAGCAATCTACGAGCGTTTTAACACCAAAAGAAATAGCCAAAAGAAAAAGGAACATCCTGTAGATGTTTTTGGTGATGACTTTGAAGCTTTCTTTGCCTGGTGGTGCGAAAAAACGCCTGAAGACGGAATAAGGCGTTGCTGCTATTGCAAAGTTGATGAAAAAGCATTAAAGGATGCTTTTGATCTCAAGATCATTTCCTCTAAAAAGCGATCTTTCAGCGGGGAATTACAAATTGAGCGCAAGGATCCCGATGTGGATTACTGCGATAATAACTGTGAGTTTGCCTGCGTGATCTGCAACAACGCAAAAAGCGATATGATTTCAGCGGAGGACTTCAAAAAATTCTTTGTTCCGGGTATTAAAGAATACTGGAAACATATCAAAGAGGAGGTCATTTCCATGGTTTACTTATCGAAGTCAAAGTACTGCGGACTCTGGCAATGTCCCAAAATTGCATGGATGAAAAAATACAAGCCGGAAGAGTTGACACTTGATAAGAGCGTTCTTTCACGCATGGAAGCCGGCAACGAGGTCGGCGATCTGGCAATGGGGCTTTTCGGCGACTATGTCGAAGTGACGGCATATAATAACGAAAAACTCGATCTTTCCAAAATGATGGAACGCACCAAAGCGGAAATGCAAAAGGGCACACCTGTTATCTGTGAGGCTTCGTTTGAATATAACGGTCTCTATTGCGCCGTGGACATCCTCAAAAAGGAGGGAAACGGCTGGGCCATTTATGAGGTCAAAAGCTCGACCAAGCACGAAAACGCCAAGGACGACAAGCCGGTATACATTGCGGATGTTGCTTATCAGAAATATGTGCTGGAAAACTGCGGAATAAAACTCAGCGGGACATACCTTGTCTGTCTGAACGGAGACTATATATTCGACGGCACTCTTGATATCGACCGCTTATTCACGATTTCCGATATAGCAGAGGCCGTCGCGATTGAAGAAAAAAACATCACTGCCAATCTGTCTGTTGCCGAAAGACTGCTCAATTCTCCCGCCGAGCCGGATATCGATCTGTCTGTCGGCTGCAAAAATCCGTATCTCTGCGGATTTTGGAACTATTGTTCAAAGCATATCCCGAAGCAGTCGGTTTTTAATCTGTACAGAATGTGGTTCAGCAAGAAAATTGATTTTTACAAAAAGGGACTTGTTACATATCAGGAGTTACTGAACAGTTCTGAAATCACAAACAAAACGCAGCTGCGCCAAATGGAGTTTGCCTTGCAGGACAAAGGAACCTATATCGAAAAAGAAAATATCCGCGACTTTCTTTCAAGTCTTTCTTATCCGCTCTACTTTCTTGATTTTGAAACCATGCAGCCGGTCATTCCGAAATATGTCGGAACCAAGCCCTACACGCAGATTCCGTTTCAATATTCGCTGCACTACATTGAGACCGAGGGCGGCGAGCTGAAACACAAGGAATTTCTTGCTGAGTCGGGAACAGATCCGAGAAGAAGGCTTGCAGAGCAGCTTTGCGCCGATATTCCTATGAATGTCTGCGTTACTGCGTACAACAAGGCCTTTGAATGCACCAGACTGAAGGAATTAGCGGAAGCTTTCCCCGATTTGGCGGAGCATCTGCTCAATATAAGAGATAACATTGTCGATCTGCTTGTTCCGTTTCAATCAGGCTATTATTATAACCGTGCAATGGGCGGGTCCTTTTCCATCAAAAGCGTGCTGCCTGCCATTTTTCCGGATGATCCCGAATTAGACTATCACAACCTGGATGGTGTGCATAACGGCGGTGAAGCAATGACGATTTTTCCTAAAATACAGTTTATGTCACCCGAAGAGCAAAAGATAGCCCGACATAATCTTTTAAAGTATTGCGAGCTTGACACCTACGCGATGGTTAAGGTGTGGGAAGAACTCGTTCGCGCAGCGGAATAACTATCATTCTCATAAAATCAGCACAGCCACCGGATTACCATATTCCGGTGGCTGTGCTGATTTTTTTTAATGCTTAGTCTTTGCGACTGCATTAAATGGTCTTGTACTCATAAGTTATACTGCCTTCGGTAGCACCTCAGGAAGAATTTCAAAAAGGGTCAACTGTGCGACACAATCTTCAGCAACAAGCTCCGACTCATCAATCATAAGAGTTTCCGGATCGGGCAATCCGTATTTGTTTACCAAATCATCCTTTGCAAGTTCAATCGCTCGTTCAACTTTACCGATATCAAAAAGGTGTTCGGGCAGAGAGTATCTAATGTCATCTTCTGAGTAAATATCCCAATTTCTATATGGGGCATCCTTGGCAATCAGTTCTTCCAAGCGGTCTTGTAGATCATCAAGCCGACAAAGAAGCTGCATCTCCGGCTCCGGATAACTCCAGTCATAATCATCGTCAACGATATACGGTAAGTAAGTGTCATAATATTTCACGAGAATTCCACCTTTCTTATTTGTAATACTTATCTGCCAACTTTAAGGTAATTGCCTCGCTTGCAGGGATATACCATTCCGCTTTTTTCTGCTGATATTTCTTATCATCTGCGGTCAATTCGTTTCCCAGCTTATGCAATTTAATACTCCTCCTTCTTCGGCTATACTGTTAATATTCACGGCAACAATTTTTTTATTAAAAATTTCCGTTGCTCTTTTTACCGCCGTTTCATCCTGAACGCTTCCGAAAATCGGCAGAAAAATATGCTTATCGGTTTCGAGAAAATTGAGATAGCTGCCCACGGCGCTTATGCCCGCAGAATCGAAATACGGAAAATCCAAACACGAAATGCCATGCTTTTTCAACGCCATTTTTACCTTTTGTTCGTAACCGTTTTTGTAAGGCGAGGCGTTGCCGATCATCGTGTTTTCGTTCACAAAGCGTACCACGCCGTCTGCGTGGCCCGTCATATCGCTTATAAGCGACGGAATAATAATTATCTCTGCTTCGAGCAAATTTTCAAGTTCTAATAAAAGAGTATTCTTGTCATATTCGGGATTTTCCGAAAACACCCTGTCGGTGATGACGGTTTTTGTCTTAGACGGCGAAAATACAACATTTCCGCCGTCAAGATTGATATTTGAATATGTAACGGGCAGTGTGAAATGCGGTGCAATATCGGTTTTAAAATTTGTTCTTAATTGCGGATCGTACACAAGATAACTCGGCTCGTACCGAAATGATATGTATTTACCGCTTTTGGTTCTGACAGGCATATAATCCATTGCCCAGATATCCCTTGCTCCGTCAAAAAGAGTAAATTTTTCTCCGCATTCGGATAAAACAGAAAACAGTTTTTTCGCCGATAATGAATATTTTGGGTTGGTTTTCAGAAGGGTTGAAAAGTAGAGCATATTTCTCCTTATTTTATGTTTTTGAGACAATACCCCAAATGTTCTCTGCAGCATTTTTCCTTATCGAAATCATATGTTGAAAGAAAGCTATACTGTAGAAAATTTTATTTTACATTGCTTATCATTTTTCTGAAAAGCAACAAAAACACATTAACATAAACAAAGCAATGCACAAAAATCGGTGCAATGCTTTGTTATCATTTTTATTCGGCAAGGGAAGCTTACACAGCCACTTCGGTAACAACGGTGCTTTCTCTGATGCGCCTGATATCGGAATGAAGCAGCGTTTCCTTCTCAATAAGTGCAGAGGTAGCCTTCTCCAGAAAATCTCTGTTTTTAAGAAGGATATCCCTCGCTTTAAGCATATAGCGTTCAAGCTCTGCATGGGTGACGGCTTCGTTTCTGGAATTCATATTCTCCGAGGTGTCCGAAAACCTTTTTGTGGCTACATCAATCATTCCGAAGCCGAGAGTTGCGTTCTCCGAAATGCCAGCTCTAATGCAGTTGAAAGCACGGTTTATATCGGTTTTGCAGCCGCTCGCAACGGTATCGGAGTAATAAAGCTCAACAGCCGCCTTCCCCGCAAGAGATACAAGGACGTAATGGGGTCTTCTGGAAAGCTCCTTGCATCGGTGAATAAAGCCACCGGTGGAGTCTCTGCCGGTAGAACGGAGGGAGGCAAGTCCCACACTTCCCGGACAAAGAATCTCGGACACAACAAGATGTCCCGCTTCGTGGAGTGCTGTTTTCTTCATGTCTTCTGCGGATGTTTTTGTAAAATTATCCGGTGAGTCATATTGCATCCGCAGAACGGATTTTACAAAATCATCCATTTCAATACTGCTTTTTCTTGCGTGTGCAGCACTGATTGCGGCTTCATTCAGTATGGTCTCAAGCTCGGCACAGGAGCTGTAGCTGATCATCTTCGAAAGGTCGTCCATGTCAACGTTTTCGGCAACCTTTTTGTCTGAAAGATAGTGCTTGATGATTTCAACGGCGTCCTTGTCGGTAGGCAGCTGAACCTCAATTTTTCGGTCAAAACGCCCCGATCTCACAAGAGAGTTCGGCAGCTTCCAAATCTCATTTGCAGTTGCAAGAACGAACACATTACAGTTCTTAACCTCATCAATACCTGACTGAACCGCCACATATTCTTCCGTATCACGATGGTTACTGTCCTCATTGGCAAACTTGTCCATATCATCCAAAAAGACAACACAAGGAGCGTTTTCCTTTGCCTTTCGGAAAGCGTCCGTAATATCGCCGATAAAATCGTCACTGCCCTTATTTCTGCGTACAACATAAGCTTTAAGACCGCTTTCTTCTATAAAGCACTTTGCAATAAGAGTTTTTCCGAGTCCCGGATCGCCGTACAGCAAAATCCCCTGAGGCAGCTTGGCTCCCAAGTCCTCGTAAGTCTTTCTGTTGTGAATCATATCGCAGATTTGCAACAGCTCGTTCTTGATTGTCTCGTAGCCAATTACTTTTTCAAATGCGTTCATATTAAATCCTCCACACATTCACACTTTTTTCGTCTTTTTCTTTTACGGCAAGATTATACCAAATGCAACGTACGTTATTTGGTACATTGCGTTTGGCAGGCAACATAATTTCAAACGTATAAGCATAGACCGATTATTTGATAACTTTTCCTCCTTTCAAAGTATTATCTTGAGTCATACATTACTTCGGGTTTTTAAAATCAATATGTAAAAGCCCTCCGTTAAATACTTACACAGGTAAAATTATAATGATTTGATCCGTCACTTTTTTTACGGACATCGGTTAGTTCAGTATACACCTCACCTTTGTCGTCTTTTGTATATTGAGTATATCATGTGTAATGTTCCAAATAAGGTGCATTAAATCGTCCTGAAAAATTCTGTGATATCCTTATTACCGACTTTCACATTAAAAAAGCAATTAAAATTTTCTCCAGGAAGCTTACACAAAAAATGAATATTTGCCGAAAAGAGCGCTTCGTTTCCGGGAATAAAAATCATTCGTTCGGCTTTGATCTCCTGCACAGGCGTTCCGGGAATCAATTGTCCAAATTCTAACTCGTGTTTGTGATGAATGATATTAATTCTATTCCATTCTTCCATTGTGCCTTCAAAGTAAACATCTTCTAACTGCTCACATCCGGCAAATGTACCCTCTTTTATGATCTTAACCTTCCGTGGAACAGTAATTCTCTTTAATCCTGTGCATCCTTCAAAGGCCCCTTTAGGGAATCTTTCGATGCTTTGAGGCAAAACGATATCCGTTATGTTGCTGTTTCCGGAAAAGACCTGGCGGCTGAATGTGATTACAGGGACATTTCTCCCGTACCTATTCGTCGCTCTCTCCGGAATCTTTATTATATTTAAGCCGGAATCTCCGATTGAGGTCACGCCTAAAGGAAGATTTTGCGGATGCAGCCACATAAACGGCAACTCATATTCAATTGTATCCGAGTAAGGCACATCTTTGATCATTTCCTCATATTCTCTATAATTCATTTTGTTTTCCCTTCATAAACAACTTAAAGCACCCATCGGTACGATGAGTGCTTTAATGGCTCCATCGTTCAAGCTTTAGCACCTTTCCTTTTGGAAGGTTGCTGTGCGGTCATCGGGCTTGTCCCTCGCGCACTCTTTATGGATATTCTTCTGTATTATAATAATCTGTTTTTGGGATAGCTGAATTTTATAGGTAAAATTCTTTCAGGTCATCAAGCCGCAAAAGGCAAGGATTATTTCCATAAGGTACACCAACATCAACATCTATCCAAGTATCGGTTTTAAGGATTTTGCCATTGTATTTTTCACCGTAACTTTTTGTCGGTGTATGGCCGAAAACAGTAATACAATCATCAAAATAACGGTCGTTAAGTTCGGGCCAAGCCCAGATAAACTCATCGGCAGTATAGTCCGCCAGGTTTCTTTCGGGTGAAAAATTATCGAGTCCGGAATGGCAAAGCAGAAAATCCTTTTCTCCTGCGTGTACGGTTTCGTAAAGCGGAGCCTCTTTTAGATAACCAATAATATCGTTGAGCGTTTCCTGCGATTCGTTTTTAAGCTTTCTTAATGCTTTTAGGGTAACGTCGCCACCGTTTAACATATAGTTGTTCAGCAGTTCCATTTGCTCCTTGCCGAAATGCTTGATACTTTCCTCTGTGATTTCGTTAAATACAAAATCACAGGATAAGAGCATTGCCTCGTGATTTCCTAAAATTAACTGCGCATTCGGTTGTTCCAATAACCACCTTAAAATTGCAACACCGCCGTCATTTTGGCGGTCAATGACATCGCCCAAAACAAACAGCCAATCATTTTTGCTAAAATATGCTTTTTTTAGCAGTGCTTTTAACTTTGTAAGTTCAAGTCCGTGTAAATCGGAAGTTACATATATCATTTAACCACCTCAATTATTGAACACAATACTTTGTTTGCCCAGACCTTTTGATTTAGCAAGCAGTTTATGGAAACCAATATACTCGCTTAGATTTCCGGCATCAATGAGCATTGGCCATTTTTCATGGTTTATATCGCGAATATCTTCAAATCCGCACCAGAACTTATTTACTTCAATATAGCAATAATAATCAAAAAGCTTTTTTTCCCGGTCATTCAGAACTGCTGTAAAATTGGGGAGCGTAGGGCAATACCAAATAAAGCTTCCGTCTGAGCGAAGCTCGGCTTTATATAAACCCGTAAAAGAATCGTAAGCCCCATATTTTTGGATAAACTCCTTAAGATAAGTCCGAAACGTCTGTGTTGACCCGAAACCGTTCGTTTTCTTTTGAAAATCCCCCAAAGCATAATACTTCTCCGGATCCTTGTAATGAAGAAGCCGATTTGAAAATGCATTTTTTGTATCGTACCGATAGTATATAAGGTCTTCCTCCTCCTCACACAGTCGCATATTTCTGAAAAGTATAGACACATCAACAGCAGCGTTGGTTTTACAGTCGGTTGCCTCATAAATACATTCACTACTATGAGGCTGTCCTCTTGCAGTGATCGTATACGGATGACCGGCAATTTCAAGTTTGAGGATGATTTCTGTATTTTCCGAAACATCAAATGCTTCAGAACAGTCTATCAGGTTTTTATTATTTGTGGCAAGTCCAATTGCCTTCACGACGCTTTCTGTATCGGGAACAGTTATAGCAGTAACTTGTTCGTGGAAGGGGGCATCAAAATGTTCAATCCCTCCGAATTCTTTTATTGTCAGCTTTTTCAGAATCAAACACTTCGTCCTCCTTCCTTTTTCTTGCGCAATATGCTAATATCTGAATACGGCATTACGCGCAAAATCCGATTTGTTTTATTTGAGGCTTTGTACTTGCTTTCGGAAGTTCAATATCCTCAGCTGTAATGGTAATAATATCGTCATTCCCGATAGAATCAAAGTTCATTGTCAGCAGGCGAGTGGCCTGAGCCATCTTTGCCTTTTCGATTACATTTCTGACATAGCGACCGTTACCGAAATCACTTTCGGATCTTGCAGTGTTAAACAGACCGGATAGTTTTTCAAATGCTTCCTCTGTAAATTTTAAACCTTTCTGCTTTGCAATCAGCTTTGCTATTTCACAGAGTGATTCCGTATCATAATCATCGAACGGAACATGATAAGCAATTCTGGATCTGAGACCGGGATTCTTTTGAAGGAAGCCCTCCATTTTATCCGGATAACCTGCGAAGATAACAACAACATCGTCGCGGTGATTTTCCATTTCCTGAACAATGGTGTTAATTGCCTCGTCCCCGAAAGAGCCATTTCTGTCATCAACAAGAGAATAGGCTTCGTCAATGAACAGTACGCTCCCTTGTGCTTCTTTGAATTTTTTTTGAATTGTCGGGGCTGTCCATCCCACATATTTGCCCACCAGGTCTCCTCGGCCGACCTCAACCAGATTTCCTTTAGAAAGAAGATCGTTTTCTTTCATAATTTTCGCAAAGAGTCTTGCAACGGTTGTTTTTGCTGTTCCCGGATTGCCGGTAAAAATCATGTGCATTGCAGGGTGATCGATTTTCATCCCCTTATCTGCAAAGAGTTTCTGTGCTTTATAGTAGTTCAGTGCCTGATCGATAACCATCTTTGCTTCGTCAAGTCCGATCATCTGCTTTAATTCATCGTAAGCCGATCCCTTCGGCGCGGCTTTAATAACCTCGTGTTTAACAGTAGCAACATCTTTATACTGCGGATATACAGCCGTCTTAAGCTTGTTATTATACCAATCATCAAACAGGTTGTGAAGATCGGTAGTAAGATAGCCTTTTCCGTCCTCAACCTTTTCAAAAAGTTTTTTGTCTGTTCGGATTCCGCTATCTTTTGCCAACGTTCTAAGAAAGCCTTTTGCACATTCTCCTGAAACAAACTTCTCTTTAAATTCAACAATACTCGTATTGCCGAGATTTTCATAGAAAATATCCTTTGATGCGGTACATTCACGGGGCAGACAAAACACCGTAAGAACCTGATTGCGATATTTTTTCATTATCTCGCAAAGCGTTTCGATTGTCTCCCTGCCACAGCTCGCATAATCATCCTCTGTATCATCGTTTGCCAAATACCTGACAACAATCGCTCCGCCAACGGCGCTTTTATACAAGCAGTCGTAAACCATGCTTGAAAAGCTTTCGCCCGGTCTGAAATTCAAAAAACAGTATCGCTTGTTATGCAGTCTGTTATTGGCATACAATGCCTGCAATAGAATTCGAAACATTCCTTTTCGAGTCTCTCTGTCATCCGTCTGTATCAGATAATGGACGGGATGACCGACAACATTCTGCTTTGAGCTTCCCGCATAAATACGATCCAATTCAGAAATTAAATCATCCTTGGCAAGGAATCGCGCGGCATCTTCATATACAGCTTTTTTATTACCATCCTCAAGAAGATGTTCGCCAAACGAAATTCCTCTGCCGTATCTTCCATTAAGCTTATCCAGATCGAACTGTTCCAAAACCTCATCGTCATCGTTGATATAATCTTTTCTGCAGGCACCGGCAAGCATATTGCGAAGCGTGCTGAAAGTAATTTCTTCAAGGCGTATATCCTTCAACTCAAGCTCTATCGTTTGCAGATAACCGGAAACTAAATTGAATACATCAGCATGGATATTCATAATGATGCCCCCGGTTACCAGATTTCCCGAAGCATCATTCACAAACAGATATGCTTTATGTTTCTCAAGCTGATTGAAGGAACTGGTCTTTATCGAAATTTTTTCCGTTTTTTCATACATTACCCTGCGATTATCATTTCCCTCTGACCACTTTTCGTCAGTTGTAATTCCCTCAAATTTATAGAACTGCATATTATGTACCTCCGCAACCATCATATTACATCTTTACGAAATAATAATATCAAAAGAAATGTGCCGAATTTGGTGCTTAACCATCAATCTTGTCTGATCACATCAAGCAACGCACGCCTTAACATTGATATGCTATTAATTTTCAGCCGAGGTCCGGTCACGAAAGTTCCGTTTAGCCCATTGTATTCATTAAGAATTTTTATAGCCTTGCCGCCGGCATCAATCCACTCATTAAGATTCGGACTGTGGTCATCCAAAAGAATATCATTTGAAGAAAGGTCTTTTATTGCCTCAGATTTACTTGTCCCACATATAGTAAAAAATCGGTGATAAGTATCGATCTCAGGAATATATTTGTCGAGCCATTCCATTTTTTCCTGTTTTGACTGTTCGGCACATTCTGAGATTACAGCCGAAAGAACATAAACATCAAACTGGTCTAATTTGATTAGCCCTTTGACTGATTCAACCATTTCAGATCTTGGCGAAAGTGATGCGAAATATCCGACACTCAACATATCCGCCATTTTCGCTTCGGGTCTATATTCGCATAAGACGCCATCCATATCAATGAACACACGTTTTTTCAGAGACTTTTTACAGACTGCGAAATGGTCAAAGTTTCTGCTGATGTATTCGTCATAGTATTTTTTATTATCCATCTCGAAGATCCTTTCATTAAATCCAGGTCCACCAATAATCGAATACTCTCCGATAATGATTGCCTTTAGGCAACAATGTCTCCGTGTGAAGATGTCTGACCTTTCGACAGGATGCCTTTTTTAAACATTTTTGTGCGCCGCTTCTTTTGCCCCGCTTGATCCTGTTTGTATAAACATATTTCTTGAGATCACGATCCCACTTGCACTCTCGCCATATTGAAGGCTTGTAACCGGTACAATGCGACAACTCATAAAGTAAGCGCTGCTTGTGTTGTTTTTGCCTTTTCATACTAATATAGCGCTTGCCCTTTTTGCGAATGTGTTCCTCCGAAAGGACGATACCGAAATCCATTTCTAATTCTTTCTCATATTTCATTTCGATGAAACGCTCCTTTTTTGCTCTTTTGAGATAATATAATTATAGTAAGCCATATGCACCAAAAACGTCGCGCTTGTTGTATGTCACTCAAGGCATAAATGCTACACCGTTATCCTTGCAATCTTTCCCCAAGGTGGGTCAACCTCATCATTATTTAACAGCCACAGAACGGGTATGCCGCCCGTAAGTTTTTCTTTTGGAAATGGGGCAAATCCATCCGTTAAAATGATAATGCAGGCAGGCATTTTTTCCTGCATGTGTTTTTGTACGTATTCAAATATAATCTGAAAATCCGTTCCGCCCCCGCCTGCCGGTTTGATAATTTTGAATTCCTCTTCATTTGTAAAGGGCTTAGGCTCAACAATCGCTGCATCGAAAAATCCAAGCCATCCTTTAAGCTTGCCGTCAAACTGGTCAATCGCGCCTTTCACCTCAGAATACGCAGCCGTTATCATGTCGTCCGACATAGACGCAGAAGTGTCTATCATAAATAGAATATCCTCAACCAAATCATCCTTATCATTGAAATCCGGAAGAAAAAATGGGTTTTCATCAAATCTTCTGTCAGGCGGAGTAAAAGAATAATCGACGATTTCTTGTTGAACAAAATCATTCAGAACCATCCGCCAATCTGTCTGCGACTTTTTCAATTCATTAAAAAGTCGTTCGGCAAATAAAGGCAAAAGCCCTCTTTGATTAGATGGGTCTCTTATAGAAATTACCTCACAAACATCTTCAAACCGCTTTGCCCAAACGTCACGCAGCGTATCATCCTCTTCTTCCATTCCCCAGCGAGTGTGATCATCCCATACTGCTTTTTCACTTTGGGTTTTGCCTTGTTTTTTCTTTGCACGACCTAAAACACTTCCTTTTGCATCATTGTTTTGCTCATTATCGTTGCCGTCTTTGCCCAAAGTGCCGGTTATTGCCGGTTTTGGTTTTCTGTTTTGAGGAAGCGGCGGGAGCATTCCGTATACCTGCTCCGCCGTGTATTCATATCCCTCCTTACCATCCGGAGCAAGGTGCATAGATACACCATATTTTTTCAATGTTATGGCTTTCAAATTCATGTTTTCAGACAGAAGTATATTGGAATTGACCACAATATCACAGGCTATGTTAAACTGCTCGTTATCTCTGTCACCCTGTCTCAGACAGTGTTGCAAAACGACATGAAGAATCTCATGCATCATAATAAAGTCCAGTTCCGAGTCGCTGAGTTCGTCCAAAAACCGCGGCCCGAAGTAAATTCTGTGACCGTCTGTTGCAGCCGTTTCACAGTTCTCATCAATCGAATAAATCATGTGCATTAAAAGTAAGCCGTAAAAGCCGTTATTGCACAAAATTCTCATTCGGGACAGCAAAAGGCGCTTAATGTATTCCTTTTTCTTTTCATCTGACAGAACCATTCATCAAACTTCCTTTACTCTGAAGCCATTTTGCAAACTCCGGTATCAGCATCAGCCGTTCTTTGTAATCCTTATCTATGTACATATAGTCTTTCAACAGTACAGTGCTGAAATCCGGAGGCATTCTATCTGCATATCGGATTGAATTTGCAATTCTTACCATTTCATCCTTGTGACTTCTTGCGAAAGCCGTCATGGATGCCGTTAAAGCATACAAAGCATCTGTATTTGTGGGTAACACAGGCATTTTGCCGTCAAAAATATCTTCAACAGCCGGTAAGTCCTTATACACCTTAGCCCATGTACGGAATTCCACAGCTGCGCCGGTTCCAATAATGCCTGCAATCAATGAATACATATTGTCGATATCATCGTCTATTCCGTTCAGTATATTACTCACCATTTCCCAAGAACGAGGTGTCGGGAATGCAAGATCGTCACTCCCGGAATCAAAACCAATAAGATAATTCTGTCTGAAGGAGAGAAAACCGATTACCTTGTCATTTATTCCTGACGCAATAGCCCAGCGTTTCCATGAATCAAAGCTCACTTTGATTTCAATATGCATTAGTCTGTTTGCAAGTGCTTTCGGCATCTTGTATACCACAGATTTATCCGTGGTACGGTTGCCCGCTGCGATAACAATACAGTTGTCGGGCAGTTTGTGTTCTCCGACTACACGGTCAAGGGTTATCTGGTATGCCGCCGCCTGAACCGATTGCGGTGCTGCGGATATTTCATCAAGAAAGAGAATATTTACAATATTATCACCCGAGTCCATTTGAAAGATCTGCGGTTTCAGCCAAACAGCAAGAGTCTTATCCGCATTAGATGTCGGAATGCCCCTTAAATCAATAGGATTAAACAAAAGCAATCGAACATCCGTCACCTTTACAGACTTTCCTGTACTTTCTTCAATTTTCTTTGCTATCTGCCGTATTGCCTGTGATTTTCCGACTCCGGGAGGACCCCAAAGCATAACGGAGGGCATTGTCTTGACGGAAAGTCTGTTTTGAATCACCGTGGTGTATGCATGCGACAACTTATCTACCGCTTTTCCAACATTCATAGAAGGAATGTTTGTCAATTTAACATCGCTCATTTTTTGTTTACCCCCAGTTTCTTATCAAGCTTTTCAACCTCGGCACTGTATTTTTCTATTTGCTCGCTGTAATTTTCATCCTTTGCAAGCTCTGCCTTCAGCTCAAATTCCTTTTCGGTAAGCTTGGATAATCCGATTTTCAACTTTTCAAGATGGTTCTCCAGCGTGTCGAGATAATTATCAATACGCACAAGATTGCCGATTTCGGTATCGCCGAGTTCAACATAATACTTGCCTTGCCGAGAGAGCCAAACATACGGTTTTTCCGGTATCATATTGGCAGGGAGCACAATATCAAAGCCTCTGTAGTTCATCAGCGTTTTCTCTCTTGTTTCAAGGGAATAGCCCCTGACAGCCGAGGTTATATACTCGCGGAGGACTTTGCGCCTTTCCGCTTCCTCTTTCTTTAAACAGGTTTCTGTTGCCGGAGGATTTTCCTTTTTCCAATCCCGATAATAGTAAAGATCTTCTTCGCATTTAGTTATCGAGTTTCTCTGATGTTCGACCTTTCCCGGAAGCTCCATAAGCTCTTTTTCCATTCGTATTCTTGAATCAACGAGCTTGCGCTGAAGAGTGAGATACCTTGTCAGCTCGTTGGCGGCTTCTACTCTTTTTTTAACAAGCGGGTTTCCGACAGCCAAAGCCTTAACCTCAGCGTAATCCAGTACTGTGTCCTCAATGTCCGCACCGCTGCGAGCCGTAAGTGATCCGGAAAGCAGATCCGAAATAAACCGTTGTTTTGTTTCAAGTAACTGCCATGAATATGCATCAAAGCTTCCTTCGGTGATATATCTGTAAATATACACCTGTGGGTTGGCGTTGCCTTGACGGAGAATACGACCTTCACGCTGTGTCATATCCGCCGGTCTCCACGGAACATCAAGATGATGAAGGGCTATCAGCCTGTCTTGAATATTTACACCCAATCCGAGCTTAAAGGTCGAGCCTATCAAAATACGGATGTCACCGTTACGCATCATCATAAACAGCCGCGCCCTTTTCGCTTCGCTCTCAGCATCATGAATGTACGCAATCTGTGCCGCCGGAACGCCGAGGTTTATGAGAGCAGTTTTCAATTCGTCATAAATATTAAACCCGGATTTCGGTGTGGAAGTGTCGCAAAAAATCAACTGTGTCGCTTTGCTTTGTGCGTTTTTAAAATAAATGTCTGCCACATTTTCTGCACATCGTGCCACCTTGGATTGATATGTGAATGTTGCGTTGGAATCAACCAACCGCAAATCAAGCGCCGCTTTTCTGCCGTCTGTTGTGATTTTCAGCATATTATCATCCTTGCGGCTGACCCTTCCTCCGCGCACATCATCGGCTCTCTGCGAAATATCATCGAGATACGCCGCAAAAGCAGGTGTCTTGGAAATGAGCGCATCCTTATAGCCATCATGTATCGGAATCCCGGCGGACTCGTCCACCCGATGAAAATCCGCAATGGAAGAAAGCAGCGAAGTAAGCTCAGGAAGATTGTGAAACTTAGCAAAGCGTGTAGCCAACCGATAACTGCTTGTATCTACATCAATTTCAAACTCGGTACTGCGCTCGGCAAACATTCCGATCCAGGCGTCAAAGCTTTGCAAGTCGAGCATTGTAAGCTCGCCGCTCTGTAAATACTGCTGCATAATATATGCATCGGTAATCGAGTTGGTAATCGGCGTGCCCGTGGCAAGAACAACGCCCTTTCCGCCGTTCTTCTTTTGAACCATATGGACCTTATCCATCATATCCCGGCACCGTTTTGATCCGCTTCCGTTGATACCGAGAACCTTATTTGCCTTGGTTTCAAATGGGACATTCTTGAAGTTATGAGCCTCATCAACGAAAAGGCGGGTGATTCCAAGCTCATCAAAATAGACGGTATCGTGCATATCATCAATAGCTAAAGTCATTTCGGACAGCGCTTTTTCAAGGCTTTTTTTCTTCTTTTTCAGCTTTGAGGTGGCTTTATCTTTACGGGCGGCAAGCTCGGACACAAGTTTCTTTTTTTCTTTCAGTTCCTCTATATAATAATCTTTTGATAGAGGAATCTGTTCAAAGCAACTGTAAGCAATGATGATCCCGTCAAAATCTTCATCCCGTATACGCTCAAGCACCGCTTCACGTTTGCTTGGAGTAAAACTTTTGGGATCAACGCAAAGAAGCTTTGCATTCGGGTACATTGCGGCAAAAATGCTCTTCCACTGCCCGACAATATTATTCGGAACAACATACATATTCTTTGCGGAAATCCCCATTCTTTTCATTTCCTGACCGGCAGCAATCATGACATAGGTTTTACCCGCTCCGACATCGTGAGCCAGCAAGGTGTTTGGCGTAAAAATGATTCTTGCCACCGCGTTTTTCTGATAAGGATACAGCTTGACCGAGTCGGACATAGTGGGGAAATCTAAAAATAACCCGTCAAAAATACGCCTACGCACACAGCTGAAATTGTTTTCAAATATGATTTCAAGACGCTCTTTTCGGGCGTCATCAGTCCATACCCATTTCTGAAACGCCTTGATAAGCTTCTGCTGTTTTTCAATGGCGGCAACCGTCTCCGTCTTGTTTATAATGCGCTTTTTGCCAGATGCATTTGCAGGACAGCTTACTTTCTCCGTGACCGAAACGGTTTTCATATTCAAGGTCTTCTCCAAAATATGTAATGCCTCAAGCTTTTCCGTTCCGTATGTCCGGCTTACGCCCACGCTGTGATTATATCTGGATTTATAAGGGATTTCCCATGTTCCGGTTATTTCATCATGAACGGTTTTATAGCTTTCAATGATTTTATCCTTGTCATAATAAATGTAATGCTTCAGGGGATCGCCAAACAGGTAAAGCATAAAATCATCAATTATATCTGCCGGAACCCACGGCGAGCCAAGTGTGATGTATATATCCTTTGTAGCTACCGTCGGGGGGAGCACCATTTCGATTGCTTTGATATTATCCGCAAAATAACCGTTATACTCTTTGTTCGCTTCATTTGCAGTGTTCCACTTGCGCATAAGATTACCGGAAAGGTACTCTTCGGCAGTTTCCCAACCTTGATAAAAGCATTCGTTCCATGTCAGCGGATTTTGATAAATTGACCCCTTCAAGGTTGAAATAACGGTCTTATAATCCGCCCCCGTCACAGAGGATATGTATTCAATATCCACCTTGCCTAAGGTTTTAAGACTCATAATCAGAGCGTCCGGAATGCTCTCTGCGTGAACTCCCTGAGTCCTTACATCTTGATTGAACGCATTTTCCCAATCGAGCGGAAGATCCATGCTTGTAACTTCTCTGATATGTGCTTCTTTTCTCTCTTTTTCCTCACGGGCTTTTCGCTCAGATTCCTCTTTTTCTCTGCGCCGGCGTTCATTCTCCTCATGCATTTCTGCGGTACGCTTGGCTGCACGGAGTTTGCCTATAACCTTCTCAATTTCATCTGAGGAATATTTGCTGTCAATATTTCCTGCAAGTCCCAAAATATCAAAAAGACTCAACTGTGCACTATCTCCCGAATGATTTTTATTAGACATGTACCGTCACGCTCCGATCCTCTTTCGTTCACCCATTTATATTTTACAGCAACAAATGCACCAAAAACGGGAGGTATAGAAAAAGGACCGTGAAAATCACGGTCCCAAATTTTGCATTTGCCTGTTTACTTAAGAATAGTTATAAGTTTTTAGCTTGTCTATTATTCCATAGGCATCTATTTTAGATGCTTTTTCCAATATCTTATTTTTGCTTTTCGTACCCTTATCAATGTCAAAGGTATATATGCAATCATCACTTGACCAAAAATAATTTATATTATTGTATTCAAAAAAAACATCATCGCCATAATAATACGATTCATCCTCAACGATTATTTGATTGCTTTTCAACGAAAATCCATCAACTTCTCTTAATTCGCTCAACAAGCTGTTGCGCAAAAGCAAATGTTCCGAATCTTCATCGGACGAATAATCAAACCATAACTTATCGTTTTGTGCTCTTTTTTTATAAAGAGCATAAATATTGTTATACCCTGCTATACGTAAATCTTTTTTTCCTTCAAAAACACCTTTTTTTAGTACAGCTTTTTCAAATGATTCAGAATTTACGAATTCTTTGTAAGGGCCTTTAGCGTTATTATATTCTTCGTCCATTAGTATTTTGTGAACTCTTTTCGAATCATCTTCCGATAGAATGTCCAACCAAGAATCGCCGCGTCTTTGCCAGCCTTTGTTGTGAAATATCAACCTGTCGCTGACATCGTTAAAATCTTCAAATGAAAGTGCATATCTTTTCACAAAATCAATAGATGCCCCGTCTTTGCCAAAGAATTCTTTTAGATTTGCCAGTTTTGTCTTAAAGTTGTCCCAATTCTCTTGACCTTTATCATCCTTAAATAAGAAACCGATTTTTCCGCATAAAAAGAGGGTGTCCTCCGCTTCGATTATTTGTTGTTTCCGGTCTTTGTTTTCGCTTTTAATTTTCTTTGCTTTCCGGATTTCTTCTTGAATTTGTTTTGCGGTTTTTGTGGACTCAGCCAAACCGATTTGCATTTCAGCTAATGAGGTAAGTATATCTTTTGGATCGAAATCATCAATTTTTCTCATAACGGAAACCATCGCCGTAACAGAATCAACACCCGAGTTTTCAATTACGTTTCTACAAAATCGCATCCAATCTTTAAATGTATCTTCCTCGAAGCTTTCAATCGTCTCAAAATACTTGCAAATTGCGAAGAAATACACTCGTTCTTTTTGCGTTGTTTTTTCGATAATTCCAACCTTGTTACCGTTATCATCCTTTGTAATTTGCTTTTTACCTTCGTTTGTTTTGTAAATTGGTAAAAAATGATACCTTGATTCTTTTTCTTCTTTTTCTTCTTCTTTTCGCAGAGATACAACCTCATTGATTTCATACAACTGATCATTTATTATGCCAATGCGATTTTTAATGCGATCAAGGATCGTGCTTAATGCTTGTAATCCATCGAAAACAAGAATGTCTCGATAATATTCAAATTTTGTATATTTAATCTTGTCGTCATCGTTAAAAAACGAATACGATGATAGCGTTTCTTTTTGTTCCTCCGTAATACCGGCCATCTTTTTTGATTTTTCGCTATCTGATAAACTCCCATCAAAAATCTTATCTATTATTTTGATCAGATCTGCTTTCAGCAAGTATACTTCTTCGCCTTCTGAATGTTTACCTTTTGTCACACACAATCGATTAAAACAAAACCTATTAATAAAGGCAAAGAAGATTTCATCTGTTTCCCCATCCAAATCTCCGGCATTTGCAGATTTCCAAAAGATATCGTTCCAACTGTTATCAAGTTTTTGGGGTATTTTCTTTATATCCGGATGCGAACTATCGTTGAACTTTTTTTTGATTTCTCCGACTAAATCTGCTTTAAAGTTTTCAAAGTCTGTCAACGCTTTCCCACGCGCGTTCATCTTAACATATAACCGATCTGCACTTTCTCTCGGAAGTTTGTCGTTATCTATGTCTAAAACACAAAATGTAATACATTGTTTGAATTGTTTTAACCATTGTTCCCATTTGCGTTGCTGCTTATCCATGCCTGAAAAAACCGGTTCAATTCCGTCCTTACCGTTTGTTCCACCGAGCATTCTAAGCATGGCATTGATTGTTGGGTCGTTTTTCCACGCAGAAAAAAACCATCTTTGGTCCTTAATATAGTCAACTAATCCGCTATCATTTTCAAAAGCAATATTGTTTTCACCGGTGCACAAAGCCTCGCAAAACTCTCTTGACGATTTTCTCGTTTTATATGTAAACCTACTGAGAACGCTGATTTCGCTGTTCAATTTACCAGACCTTAATGCCAGATACCAATAAACCAGCCAAACCGTCGTCAATCTTTGCTGCCCATCCAACGGATAAAACACATCGTACTCTTCGTCAGACTCCTTTTTATGTTCCTGATATCCATATACAAAGTCCATAGTCAAAGGTTGTTTGTTTTCGATAGCATCTTTGATATCTCTCAAGAATACTTCGCGTATATATTCCTTTCCATCTCTGCCTTGAGCATAGTCTCTTTGCAGGATTGGAATACAAACATTATATTTTTCAAAAAATTTTTCAACATAGATGGCACTCTCAATTGTTTTATTTTGATTATCACTCATTACTAAAGCCCACCTTTTCGTACCATTTTTTAAAAGTCATATTGTATTTGCCGATATCAAGTGTACTTTCTTTATATTTATTGTAAATCTCCTTACGCTTCCCTTCATCGGCAAGTTCCTTGGGGTTTTTAAGTATATACCACCACAGTGTTTTTTCCATATCCATTCTGTAATATGCGGCGTCTTTTTCGGTCCAATATTTTAGATCGTCGGGATAATCTGTATATGTCTTGGAAAAGACATTCCTTGTACATACAGGAACGAACGCCGCCTCTTTTTCATCGCTAATTTTTACCTCATCTTTATCATCAATCGAAAGATGAGGCTTGATTCCTTTTTCCTTTTTCAAAATATAATCTCGTTTTATAGCAAAACACGAATTTCCATATTCGCGATTTGTAGATGAGTCAAGTAAAGTATAATTCCAAATCAAATTCTTCTGATCTTCCTGTAATTCTTTGCTATCGTTGCCGTTTATACTTTTCCATAACTCTTCAAAAGCGCTCTCTTCTCCGTGCTCTTTTTGCTTGTTATCATATGTAATGAGTTTTTCTTTTATTTCTTTATCTTGATATTGCCGTAATACATAAACATACTTTTTCCGCGCGGATTTTTTTCTGTCGCCTTCATAATCCTCAAGCGAATTAGGACGGATGTGTTCAACATCCCATCCTTCTTTTTTGAATAAGTGAAAAGGAAAACGAATAAAATCCGGAAGACTGTATTTCTTTTCTTCGATTATGCTGGCATTTTGATCTAATACGGTTTGAACATTATGTAATAACAAAACCGGTCTCGCTTCTCTTTTTTTTGGTTGTTTATATCCTTCATATTGGCGATCAAGCTCCAATGCATTGCCGCACTCATCTTTAATCCTATATTTGAGGTACTGTATAAATTTTTTCTTTGTCTTTATTTGTTCTTCTGATTTTTTAATTTGAACCTTTTTTAACCCCAAATATGTTTTGATATATTCAGTCACCTTATCGTCTTTTTCTAATGCACATAAAAAGCCAATATAATGATAGAGTTCCTCATCATTATACCATTCTTCAAGTATTTGATATATCCGGCTTATGCTTTTCCATTGAGCCGTAAGAAAGGCTTGTTTGTCAGGAGCGCGGTTAAAGAGATCGTAATAATATCTGAATGTCGGGTACATTTCGCCGTCATAGTCATTGTTTGAATCTTCCTTCGCGATATCAAGAATATAATCAATTCGTGTTGGCTTATTATAATCCGTGCCATGAAAAAACAGCCAAAAGCGATCGTCCTGAAGACGGTATTCTATTTTATCCCATTCATTGGCAATCTCAACCAACGTCAACAATTTTGATTCAGTAGTTTCTGTCGCACCAAAATTGTTGCTGCTTAAAAATAGCGCTTTAATAAGTTCTGATTCCGTCAAGCCTATTTTGCCTATGTTTAAACGAGTAAATACTTTGATAGGATCCGTATCATCCGATTTATACCAAACAAACTCCACCTTATCTTTCACTATTGTCAGAAAAGATTCTTGAAACTTTTCATCTTTATCCTTTAGCCATTCATTGATAGTTTCTTTAGCGTGATACATGTGGAAAAAGTCGGCGTTCTTTTTCCACTCATCACCTTGTTGTTCGTTTATCTTATCAAGAAAATCCTTGCTTTTATCGCGCGTCTGATATTCGACTGAATAGTTATTATTGTCGCATAAGCAAGAAAGAAGTATCTTAACAGTAGTTAAACGTTGCTGTCCGTCAATAACAATATATTTATTATCTTTTTCCTTGACCACAAGGGGTTGTAAACAGTATATTTTTTTAGAAGATTCGCCTTCACAAATCGATTCATAAAATTCTTCTAAATCGCGCAACAAGTCTTCAACTTGTTTTGTGCCCCATCTATATCCACGCTGATAATCTGGAATGAAAAAATTCATTCCAAATAGTTCTTTTACAGGTTTTAATGAGATTTTGTTATTTTCCACAACATTCAATCCTTTTTTCATACAGTTACTCGTATTTTTTTAACCCATTTTCAAGTGCTTCTTTCACCCGAGTTCTGAGCGGTTCGGGTGAAATTATTTCAACATAATCGATATACTGCATCGCCCAGTGCACCATAGCGTTTGGACTTGCCTTGACGCTAATTCTGACCTTGCTCTCATCATCTGTCTTTGCGATGCGAATATCGCTTCCAAACCAGTCGATAATCTGGTCGATTATTTCAATATCTGCAATAAAGTCAATGTACTCGGGTCGGTCGGTATACATATAAGGCATAGCAGAGGACAGTTCCTTGTAATTGATACCGTTTTTATAGCCGGGCACATTACGAATTGGAGTTGCCTTTTCATCTGAAACAATCATATTGGTTATTCGGTCCAATCTATGGAACACCATATTGCCCCAATATTCACTGTATGCCATAAGGTAATAGCGCTGATTATGCAAGATCATCAAATAAGGGGTCACATATTGATGGGAAGACTTATGGAACTTCTTATCGACTCCGTACTTGTTATAATCGTAATGTATCTGCTTTCCTTCTTCGATAGCTATATCGATCAGTTCAATATTATAAAACAAGGCTTGATTGTCCGTTTTGTACCAATCATTTACCGAATGAATGTGCTTGACATTTGAGCGAAAATACTTATTAGACAGCCCACAAAGCCGGTCAATTATGTCCTTGGAATGCTTTGCGGTAATATGCTTACTGCTCAAAATGCCGTCAATCAGCATATGCAGCTCTGAGTCTTCAAAATCTCTGCATTCAAGATAGCTTCCGGCTCTGCGCGATTCAATATCGATTCCCGCTTCTTTAAGCAGTGAAATATTTCTGCTAATCGCCTTTCTTTCAATAACGATACCGTATTCATTTTCCAATTTTACGGCGATATCTTCCTGAGTAAGGGGATGATCGTAATCACTGTAATCCTTAAGAATCTGCCAGATTCTTATAAGTGCCAATTTTTTCGGTTCAAAACTTTCCATAAACGTTACACCTCGTTATATCCCTGTGCAGCCGCGGGCTGACGCCCCAATATATTTTACATCATATATATGCACCACATTTGGTGCACTAATGCATTTTTTACTCATCGTAAAATTCCATTATTTCATCAGGAGTGCATCCAAGAGCTTTGCAAATGCCACCAATGACCTCTGTTGTGATATTTTCATCTCTTGCAAGCTTCATCATTTGGTAATGTGTAATGTGTGCAGCCTCTTGCAAATCCTTTTTCTTCATCTTTTTATCGATTAAGATTTTCCAAAGTTTATTGTATCTGACAGCCATAGTGATTCTCCTTCGGTAAAAGTGTGCTCAGTCAACATAACATTTCAACTGATTATTTATATTATAGCATAATAATTTTGAGCAATCAACCAAAAGGGTGTAATTTCAAACTTTTTTTAGTTTTTAATCCTATAGGACTAACAAAAAAAAGGCGCCGGCTCGCATAAAAAAAGTGAGTTGGTGGCACTTTTTTCTTGGCAACATCTAATTTTATAGATTATCAATAGCATTATTGGCTTTGAGTTCTTCCGTGATACCTTCCTTTTCGGCAAGTTCATCTACCAGCCGAAGAAACATATTTTCCGCTTGCTCTTCAATATCTGCAAGGTAATCGTAAAGCTTTTCGCTCGTCAGTAGATTGTAATACCGCACTTTATGACTCTGCTTTAGATACTGTCTGTGGCGGTTTGCCCACGCACCTAAATGTATTTCTTTCTGCTCCTTGGTTCTTATGCAAGGGATAAGATAATCGCCTTGATATTTGTACTGCACATTCATAGTCAGCCCTCCTGATAGTTTATTTTGAATTTCTTTTTCTTTGCTCCGATAAACTTCACAAGCACATCATCGACTGCATCAGTATATCTGCCCTGTGTGATTAAATCATTTCTCAGGTCATTCAGTGAGTTGATGATTATGCTGTATTCGTTATCGGTTAGTGCAAGGTGGTATTTGATATTTCTCATCGTGAACTCCTCCTCGACTATATTCTACTCGGCTGGTTTTCAAATTGCGAATGTGCGGATTTTGAATTTACAGTTCCGAACATAAAAATAACTCCCAGAAAATGTTTTACCATTCTCTGAGAGTTTATTTGTAATTTTACTGTATTGCTGTTCGTACCAAATCACTTTTGGTAAATCTTTTGGTAGAACTTACACCGAAAAGCTCTCAAACCCGCATAAATACTGGATTTTACTTATCCAAAGATTTCATCGTCGGGAAAAGTAAAACATCACGGATTGCGGGGGAGTCGGTTAAGAGCATAACCATTCTGTCTATACCAAAGCCGATACCGCCTGTGGGAGGCATACCGAGTTCAAGTGCATAGAGGAAGTCCTCGTCGGTATGATTTGCCTCTTCGTCGCCCTGTGCGAACAGATCCTCCTGTGCCTTGAAGCGCTCACGCTGGTCAATCGGGTCGTTAAGCTCGGAATAAGCGTTAGCCATTTCCCAACCGTTCATAAAGAACTCAAAGCGCTCGACATAATCGGGGTTTTCGGGCTTTTTCTTTGTAAGCGGAGAAATTTCAATCGGGTGGTCCATTACGAAGGTTGGCTGAACAAGGTGTTCCTCGACAAAATCTTCAAAGAAGAGATTGAGAATATCGCCCTTTTTGTGCCTTTCCTCATACTCGACATGGTGTTCTTTTGCAACGGCTCTTGCCTGCTCAAGCGTTTCAATCTCGTTAAAATCAACGCCCGAATACTTCTTAACGGCGTCAAGCATTGTAATTCTCTCGAACGGCTTTCCGAGATCCATTTCAATGCCGTTGTATGTGATTTTGGTTGTACCGAGAACCTCCTGTGCCACAAATCTGTAAAGATTTTCGGTAAGGTCCATCATACCGTGATAGTCGGTATATGCCTGATACAGCTCCATAAGCGTAAATTCGGGGTTATGTCTTGTGTCAAGTCCCTCGTTACGGAAAACTCTGCCGATTTCGTAAACTCTTTCCATACCGCCGACGATAAGTCTTTTAAGGTAAAGTTCAAGCGAAATACGAAGCTTTACATCCTCGTCAAGCGCGTTAAAATGAGTTTCAAACGGTCTTGCCGCCGCACCGCCGGCATTGGGAACGAGCATAGGAGTTTCAACCTCCATAAAGCCCTGTGAGTCAAGGTAACGGCGGATTGTGCTGATTATCTTTGAACGGTTGATAAAGGTCTGTTTGGACTCTGCGTTCATGATAAGGTCGATATATCTCTGACGGTATCTCGTGTCGGTGTTTGTGAGTCCATGGAATTTTTCGGGCAAAATCTGAAGGCTCTTTGAAAGAAGCACAAGCTCCGAAGCGTGGAGAGAAATTTCACCCGTTTTGGTCTTGAAGACCTCGCCTTTAAGTCCTACAATGTCGCCGATATCCATTTTCTTAAAAGCCTTATATTCTTCTTCGCCGATGCAATCCCTTGCGACATAGGACTGAATGTTGCCCTTCAAGTCCTGAATGTTGCAGAAGGAAGCCTTACCCATCACACGCTTTGACATAAGTCTGCCCGCGACGGTAACGGTCTTGCCCTCGAGAGAATCAAAGTTTTCTTTAATATCGGTGCTATGATGAGTAACATCGTACTTTGTGATAACAAAGGGGTCGTTGCCCGAGTCCTGTAATTCCTTTAATTTGTCAAATCTTATCTTGCGCAGTTCGTTTATATCCTGACCTGCGGCGTTATTCTGATTGTTTTCCTGTGCCATATTTTCACTTCCGATTTACTAAAAAATATGGGCGGACTTGCCGCCCGTGTATTTTATTTTATGAAATAGCCTTAACCTTAAAGGTAAGCAAGCCGATAGGTGCTTCAACCTGTACCTCGTCGCCGACCTTTTTACCGATGAGAGCCTTACCTACGGGAGACTCGTCCGAAATTTTACCGTTATCGGGGTCAGCCTGCGCATAACCTACGATTTTATATGAAAATTCATTCTTTTTGGTATCAACGATTACGACCTGTGAACCAATGTGGATAACATCCTTGCTCAATGAGGACTCGTCAAACACCTTAGCGTTTTTAAGCATATTCTCAAGCTCGCTGATGCGTGCTTCAAGCTTAGCCTGATCGCTCATCGCCTCATCGTACTCTGCGTTCTCTGAAAGGTCGCCGTAGCTTCTTGCAACCTTGATTTTTTCCGCAGCCTCTTTACGGCCGACGGTCTTCAAATTTTCAAGTTCGTCCTGTAATTCTTTATAGCCCTCGGCATTAAGCAAAGTTTCCTGTAACATATTGTTAAAACTCCTTTCGGCTTTTGCCCATATACAAATGAATATTATACGGGAAATTTCATTTAATGTCAATAGAACAGAAGCCTGATTTTTCGCCGAAAGGAAAAACATTTTCGCACGCAACGGTCATTTTATCGTATTTGAGCGTTCCGAGTGTTTTCAAAGCGCACGCCTCATAAAGCGCAGAGGCAAAGACAAGAGCGTCAACGCCGTCCGGAAGCAATTCAGCGATATATTTCGGCAGAGTTATCCCCTCACCCTTTAATATGTCATATTCGTTTTCACCGCACCGAACAAGCATACAATTATTAAAATATCTGTAGAACTCATTTTCCGGAGAAATTATCATATCGCAACTGCCGAGATTGCGCTCGTTAAGGCAAATAACCACCGACAGCCCGTATAAGTCGTAAATTTTATCACACACGCTTTTATACGCAAATTCATTTTTGGTAAACACCCGTATTTCACCTGCGAGATTCACGAATTTTTCAAGGTATTGAGAAAACGCTCCCTTTCGGTCTTTTATACCGAGTGTAAATGCCGTTTTGTCATATTTGCGGTGTCGCAAAAAGTCCTCGGCTGAATTTACAGTCATAATATTCGGCAAGACAGTGGGCTTGAAAATTTTCAAGCCGTTTGCACCCGTTACATCGGTTCCGACTGTCGGAATAACGGCTTTTGAGCACGAGCCGAGCATTTTAATGACCTCGCCGTATCCGTCTTTGCACTGTTTTTCGTAAATTTCAAGCCGATAAAACGGGGCGGCACCCTTGACATTTACCCTTTCAAATACGGGCTCGGGCGGAGAGAAAAAGTGCTTTAATCTTACCCCCACTCCCTTTTCCTTCGGTATTATTTTCAAAACGGCAAACATAAAAACACCTCGCATACGAAATTGTATGCGAGGCGCTTTGATAAAATGTCAGTTTTCGCCGACGAGCACATTATATGCTTTCTGATATTGGTCGTCGTCCTCCTGCGAGAGAAGCGCGAGCTTTTCCTCCTTGGCGGAGTCAAGCTTAACCTCATAATCGGGTACAACACCCGTGGAATTATACGAAGCGCTGACATAAGGCTTTATTTCCGCAACGGTAAGTATAATTGCTCCTCCGTCGCTTAACTGGAACGCCTTTTGCATTGTTCCGTTTCCGTTAGTGGTCGTGCCGACAATCTGCGCCTTGCCGAAGTCCCTTAAATCGCAGGCAAAAAGCTCTGCGGGACCCGAGGTCTGATTATTTACAAGCACCATCATCTGCATTGAGACGCTGTCTGCATCCGCAGTAAATGTGTCAACAACCTCTCCATCCTTATTCAAAGCCGTGGCAATGGCGCCGCTGCCCTCACTTGCCACGGGAACCAGTATGTCGAGCGTCTGCGCCGCATAGTCGATAGTTCCGCTTGAGGTGCCTCGCAAATCAAAAATAATACTTGTTACATTTTGCTTGGAAAGCTCATTTATTGTGCCTTTAAGCTGGGACGCCGTTGTAGAATAGAAATCGGTTATTTTTACATATCCGACAGAGCCGTTGACGCTGTAATAAACAGACTGTGCACTGTAGCCCTTTACAATGCCGACCGACTGTTCAACGCCGTCGTGAACGAACCGAACCGTTACGCTTGTGAGCTTGCCGCCGGTGAGCTTATCCATAAGCTCATTGTAATTGTATGCGGTAACAGGCTCTTCGTCGATTTCGATAATCTTGTCTCCCTTTGAGATACCGCTCTGTGCCGCCGGTGAATTTTCGGAGACCTCGGCGGCGTATATCGCCGTGTCTTCCTCATTGTAATAAGCGATAATGCCTATTCCGACCTTTTCGCCGTTGAGCTCGTTTTTATAGGTATCGTACTCGGTTGCGGTAAGATACTTACTGTACTTATCGCCGAGACCTGCCGCATATCCGCCCGAAAGCTCGGAATTCAGCAGCATCTCGTTTATCGAGCCGTAATAGTTTGTCCTGACAATGTTATCGATTTCGGAGATATACGAATACATCTGCGCCCTGTTGGGCAAGTCCTTAATGAGGCTGTTGTAAGTTCTCATTGAAACGGACATCGTAACGGCAACGGTAATCGCAACCGCTATAAGCGTTATCGCAAGCGAAACGCCAACCGATATTTTTTTGTTCATTTACAACCACCTCTTGTTTAATCGGGAAGTGAGGGAATCCATACCTCGGGATTTGTTCTTGTTCCGTTTTGATATACTTCAAAGTGAAGATGTGCGCCGAACGAGTTACCCGTGTTGCCTACATAAGCGATAACCTGACCCTGCTTTACCGTCTCACCTGCCGAAACAATCATCTTACTGCAATGGGCGTATCTTGTATAAATGCCGTTACCGTGATTGATATAGACATTATAACCCCAACTTGAATGGTATTCAGCCGAATACACAACACCGTCGGCAGCCGCTCTTATTTCTTTACCCATTGTGGAGCCTGTACCTCTTGTGCATATATCAACGCCCTTGTGTCCATTGTGTCCGTAATGCTGAGATACATATACATTACTGTACTGAAGCGGACAAATCATTCCCTTTGCGGAAACGGGATAATTACCTATCTCGGAGGTTCCGCCTCCGCCGTCAAGCGAACCGCTGCCGTTCTTATCCATTCCCTCTTGCTTTGCCGCATCGTACGCTGCCTGCTCTTTTTTAATCTTTTCCATCTGCGCCCTGTATTCGGCAGACGCCGAATCGAGATTAGAAAGAATTGAATTATAGGATTGAACCTTTTTCTCAAGCTTGGTCTGCTGTGCGTCGACCGAATTTCGTGCCGCCTGAACCTGTGCTCTCGAATCAACGATTTTTGCCCTCTCCTCTTCAACGGCAGCCTGCTTTTCAACCTGCTCCTGCTTCTGTGAATTGAGCTGCTCGACAAGCTTGTTCGACTCATCAATCTGTGCGTCAAGCTCGGAAACCAATTCCTTGTCGTGCCTTGCAACCGAGCTTAAAAGCTCAAGCCGTGTGAGGAACGACTCAAAGTCCGACGAGCCGAGAAGAATTTCAAGCGTCGAGGTCTCACCCGCCATATATGAGGCTCTCATTCTTTCCGCAAGCAAATCGTATGTATCGGAAATTTGAGCGTTGAGCTTATCAATCTGAACATTGGTTTCGTTGATGCTCTCGTCAAGCTTTGCTATGTCGCTCTCGTACTGATTGATAACTGCGTCATAGCTTGCTATCTGTGTGTTAAGGTCGGCTATCTGAGCGTTATAAACATCAATCTGCTCCTGTAAGGTGTCAATTTCCTCATTGAGCTCGTCAGCCGTCTTTTGATTGTCCTCTTTTTGGGCGTTATTGGCGTCGATTTTTGACTCAAGCGCGTCAATTTCAGCCTGGAAATCCCTCTCGGCATATGCGCCGAAAGATACGCTTGCAAACACAGTGACAGCGCACAGAACAACGGATAAAATCTTAAACAAAGGTGTAAATTTAAGCTTACTCATTTGTAACGATGCTCCTTTGCTCTTTAAGATACTTGCTCATGGAAACCATACTGCCGAAGCTGCCCGTAATGATTCCTATTGCAAGGAATGCCGCAAAGATATACCACACGTATGAGAGGAACGGTACAAAGCTGAAGCCGAGCAAGGTAAGTACCGATGAGAACGCATAGATAATCAACTCATACAGTCCCCAAAGCAATAAAATCGAAACAATACTCGAAATAATGCCGAGCAGAACGCCCTCAATCATAAACGGCCACCTGATAAAGCTGTTCGTTGCACCGACAGCCTTCATGATGTTTATTTCGAGCTTTCGTGAGAACATTGTAATTCGTATTGTATTTGAAATAATAAACAGTGCTACAAGGAACAGCATAAGCACCAAGCCGGCGCTGACAATTGTTACCGCACGGCGTATCGACACAAGCTTTGTGGCAAGATCGCTGTTTTCACGCACACTGTAAACATTGTCGAGTGCCTTTATGGCCGTAACCGTTTCGGAAAATTTTGAAAGGTCCTGTACGGTAACCTTGTATGCGTCAGGCAAAGGACTTGTTTCAAAGCCGTCAAACAGAGCGGAATCACCGCCCATAAGCTCTACCTGATGCTGAAAAGCGTCCTCCTTGGGAACAAACTCGCAGCTCGCAACATTATCCATACTTTCTATAGAAAGCTTCAACTGAGATGTAGCAAGGTCGTCCGCTTCATCCGAAACATACACCATAACGATATTCTGCGACTCAACGATATTGAGAAGAGAATTGATATTGAAATACGCCATTGCTCCGATACCGATGATTATAAGGCAAGCCATAAGCACCGCAACGGAAGCGAGCGACATCATTCTGTTCACCCAGACGTTTCTGAAACCCTCACGGGTCAGATATTTCAGTGATGAGCCTTTCATTTATCTTCACCTCCTGCTTTGTCGGTAAGGGTGTCAAGATAAATCGAATAATCTATATCATCCTCCGCCGTGTCGTCCTCGACATCAACGCCGTAATTTGAAATGAAATCCTCAAGCTCGCTGTCCGCCATAGGCTGCACATAATATGAGCTCAGCTTATTTTCGTCAACCTTAATATCCGTGTTTACAACTTCTTCAACAAACTTTTTCTTATCCTCTTCGGAAACCTCTGCGGGAAGCTCTTCGACACGCTTAATCTCCGACGGATGCTCCGCCTCGTATTTCGAATAATCCTCGGGCAGCTTGTCCGTATCGCTTGTGTCAGATACGACATAGCCCTGGTCAATGGTAATTACCCTGTGATGGAAATGGCGGACAAGATTGTGCTCGTGCGTAACCATAACAATGGTTGTGCCGCTTGCATTTATGTGATTAAGCAAATCGACAATTTCATAGGACATCTCGGGGTCTATGTTACCCGTGGGCTCGTCGGCTATAATAAGCCCCGCATTGTTTACAAGAGCCCTTGCAAGCGCAACCCTCTGCTGCTCGCCGCCCGAAAGCTGGTTCGGCTTCTGGCGCGCCTTTGAGGAAAGACCGACAAGGCTTAAAATGTAAGGGACTCTCTTTCTTATCTCCTTTTCCTTTGCTCCGATAACACGCATAGCAAACGCAACATTGTCATAAACAGTCATCGTGGGGATAAGTCGGAAGTCCTGAAAGACGATGCCGAGCGTTCTTCTGAACATCGGAATCTGCTTTTTCTTCAATTTATTGAGATTAAATCCGTTTATAATAACAGTACCCTTATTTGGCACCTGTTCACGCATCATAATTTTGAGGAATGTACTTTTGCCTGCACCGGAAGCGCCGACTATAAATACGAACTCGCCGTCTTCAATGCGAAGGCTGACATTTTTTAACGCTTCCGTACCGTTGTCATAGGTTTTGGAAACGTTATCGAACTCTATCACATTAACGACCTCTCTTTCGTTATAATAAAAATAAAAGACAGTACCGAGCAATAAGCGCCCAATATACTGTCTTTAATTATACCATAAATATAGCAGGATGGAACGGAATTTAATAAAAATTAACAATATTTCGTAAATTTACACAAAAACATATAAAATAAATATGCAAGATACCCAATATATTGTCGTTATCTGCCGACAGAATACATCAATTAGTATTTTATCGGATTTGAATCAAGATATTTCTTAACCATAAGAGCTACCTTGAAAACAATGGCGTCGTCAAATTCACGAAGGTCGAGACCCGTAAGCTTTTTAATCTTTTCAAGACGGTAAACAAGAGTGTTTCTGTGTACAAAAAGCTTTCTTGATGTCTCGGAAACATTAAGATTGTTCTCAAAAAACTTTTGAATTGTGAAAAGAGTTTCCTGATCGAGGCTTTCGATAGAGCCGCGCTTAAACACCTCGCGCAGGAACATAACGCAAAGCGTTGTCGGAAGCTGATAAATAAGCCTTGCAATGCCGAGATTGTCATAGCTGACAATGGACTTTTCGGTGTCGAAAACCTTTCCGACCTCAAGAGACACCTGAGCCTCCCTGAAAGAACGGGCAAGGTCCTTAATGCTCTCAACCGTTGTGCCGATGCCGACAAGCACGTGCGAGTAAAACTCTGCTCCGAGGCTGTCGATAACAGAACGGGCAAGCTTTTCAAGGTCCTTCGTTTCGATTGTGGGGCTTACCTCTTTGATAAGGGCGATGTCGGTTTCGTTTACATCAACGACAAAGTCCTTCGACTTGTCCGGGAAAAGACCCTGAATGACATCAAATACGGAAATATCTATTTTATCAACAATTCTGATAAGGAAAACCGTTCTTGACACATCGCTGTTAAATCTGAGCTCACGGGCTTTGAGATAAATATCGCCGGGAAGAATATTGTCAAGGATGACATTTTTAATGAAATTTCCCCTGTCATATTTTTCGTCGTAATATTGCTTGATGCTTGAAAGAGATATAGCAAGAAGAGAAGCATAATTCTCGGCAAGCTGATCATCCCCCGAAACAAAAACCGCATAGTCGGCATGCATATGTGTTCCGAAAGATTTATATGTGTATCCGTCAATTATTACGCTTTCCGACAAAGCGGAAAAAACAGTTGACACCTCGGACGAAATGACCTCGCCGATTTTTCCGAGCTCGCTGCACGAAATGACGGTTCCCGATTCATCGACAACTCCTATAACCCTGTCAATTGAATCTGTCATTTGATGAACGATACCCTGAAACAGTCTGTTTGACATAATAAGCCTCCGTATATGCAATTTAACCAACTGATTTATTATATATTTTACACAATGTTACACAAAAATGCAAGAAATTTTTTTGCATTTTTCAAAATCTGTTTGCATTTTGACCAAAAACGAGTCGAAATTTTGTGTAATAAGTTCATTCTTTCCATATTTTCAGACTGATTTTACTTATGTTTTATTGGTCAAAATGCCGATATTTTTTTCACGGTAAGCACTTTGAGCAGGAAGTGTAGCCTATTAAATAATATTCGTCAATGTTGTCGGTAACGATTGTCTGCTTGTTTTTAGGGTCGGCGTTAGCGGCATATTGGCAATCCGGCTTGTGAATTTTACAGCTTTTTGTGTTGAGAATATATGTATCTCCCTTCACGGTAACATTTGCGGTGTCGGTAACGGATGCGGTTTCGTACTCACGAGAGTCCACCCAAGAAAAGGACGGCTGCGAGTCCGCGGCAACGGTATAATCGCCGAGCATTTTATAAAGCTTTATCTGATAAAGCATACCGCACACGCTTACAAACGCAAGTATCATGCAAATTACGGCAATTACCTTTCTGTTGTCAATACTTCCGCTCATACTCTCACCTCTTGCAGCCCTTGCAGCGACTGCACATTGCATATCCCTCGTCAAGATAAGCTTGAAGCTCGTCCGAGGATATAACAGTCTTGTTTTCTTCTTTCATATTACCGGCATAAGAGCAAGTTGAGCTGTGTATCTTCTTTGAATTTGTGTTGACAACCAGCGTCGAATCAAGCTCTGTTGAAGCGACCGTCGTTTCGGTTTTGGGCTTTACCGTTGTTTTTTCCGTTGCTTTTTCGGTTGTCTCACGCTTTGTTTTCTCGATTGTAAGTGCCTGCGAGGTCTCAGTAACGGCTTCTGAAATTTCCCTTGTCTCGTGCGGAGCCAAAGTAACATTGTTTCTTGCGGTAAACAGCTCTGTGCTCGGAGCTAGCGAAGCCGCGGCAACGGCAATGCGGTTTTTCATTTCAATTTGCAATTTCAGCGTTACAAAAAGACTTATTCCGACAATAAAGAGCGCAACGAATATGCAGCAGTCATAAAACTTAGACTTCTTCATATCCGTCACGCCCCCATAATCATTATATAATAATAAAATTATAGCAAGTATTTTCGTTTTGTAAATATTTTATCCTATATTTATAATGTTTGCATTCAACAAAATTGCGTCCTCTTTTTCGTGCGTAACTGCCAAAAAACGCCTTTTTTCGCTCTCTTTGAGAATTAAGGAAATTATTTTTCTTTTCAAATCGGCGTCAAGTCCCTTGAACGGCTCATCGAGAATAACAAGCTCACTGTTATACGCAAGCGCTCTCGCAAGAGCCACCCTGCGCTTCATGCCGCCCGAAAGCCGTAAAACGGGAGTATCCTTTTCATCGCCCAAAAACACGCTGTCAAGGTATCGGTCGGCAGTCAAGGCGTCGCTTACATACGCAACATTTTCCCTTGCCGTAAACCACGGCAGAAGTCTGTCCTCCTGAAACATAAACGAAACCGCTTCGGGCACTCCCGAAATCTCGCCGGAGTCGGGCCTTTCAAGCCCTGCAATCATTCTGACAAGCGTTGTTTTTCCCGCTCCCGACTCGCCCATTATTACCGTGGGTCTGTCCAAATCAATTTCGCTGCTGAAGCCGTCAAACACAATTTTATCGCCGTATGTCTTTTTTATATTTTTCAATGTAACGGTCATTTTATCTCACCGCCCGAAAATTTATTGAAAAGCCGCCGAAGAAGATAAACCGCCGCCTTTTCAAGCAACATACTCATAATTATAATTACCGCCGTCCACGCAAACAAATCCGTTGTTTCAAGGTAGACCTTTGAGTTGTAAAGCTCCGAGCCTATCGTGTTGACGGGAGTGCTCAAAACCTCCGCCGCAACGCCCGACTTCCACGCAAAGCCAAGACCCGTTGTTACGGAGTTATATATTTCAGGCATAACCGACGGCAAATATATTTTTGATATGATTTTTCTTTTCGGAACCCTATAAGTCCTTGCCATTTCAAGCAGTGAACCGTCCGTGGAATTTATACCAGTTGAAATATTCGACCAGACTATAGGCATTACCATTAAGAACGAGGTGAACACAGGTACATTCTTTTTAGTCATCCACACAAGCGCAAGGATAATAAACGACGCTACGGGGGTTGAACGCACGACATTCATAAAGGGCTTGAATACCGCACGCAGAAATTCCGATTTTGAGGTAAGCACCGCAAGCGCCGTTCCCGCAAGCAATGCGGACAGATAGCCCTTCAATATTGCCCAAAGCGAATTTACAGCCTTGATATAAAGCTGTTTCTCGCCGAGCATTTCAAGAAGCCTTAAAAGCACCTTTAAGGGAGAGGCAATAAGCACATCCCTGTTAACCGCAAAATATAACGCTGTCCACACTCCGAGCCATATGAGAGCGGATGCCGCCCCCATAAGAACCCGTTTAATAGCTTTTTTATTTTGCATTGTACCAGAAATCATCGCCCGGGATTTCTCCGCCTACCGATGAAGGATTGGCGTTAAAGAGAACCGTAAGATTTTCCGAGCCTGTCTTTTTCATATCGTCGCCGGCAAGGTAAGCTATATGGCAATTCGGTATAGCCCTCTTGGCAACAGCCGCCTTGGGGATAATTCCGTAGGTCTCGCAAAGACCTGCCGCACCGTCAATATTGCCTGTGACATAGTCAATTGAATTCTTGTATTCATAGAGGAAGGCTTCAACCGCTTCCTTGTTGTTCTCGACAAAGTCTTTTCTTGCGATTACACAGCCCATGGCGAGGGAAACGCCCGAAGCATCTTCAAACGCCGTGCTCAAATCAACGGCAATCGCAAAGTGCTCGTTCTGTGAGAGAACCGCAGTTACATTGGGCTCGGGCAGAAGAACAATATCCGCTTCGCCCGATGCGGCAAGAGCTGCAACCTCTGCGTGCTCCGACTTATACTCGACCGTAACCTTATCGGAAATTCCGTTCTGCTCAAGCAGATAGTTGAGAACATACTCAGGCGTCGCACCCTGACCCGCGGCAACTACCGTTTTGCCCTCAAGGTCCGCAAGCTTGGTGACTGTCGGGTCGCTTGAGAGAATGTAAAGCGTGCCGAGAGTGTTGACGGCAAGCATCTGCACATTACCGTTTGTCTTTTTGTAAAGCACCGCGGCAAGATTAAGCGGGCAAGCAGCAATATCCGTACTGCCGTTGATAATTCCGCCGGAAATCTCCGTGGGATCAGCCGAAAGAGTAAATGTATATTTGTTGAGTGCCGTACCTGCGTCGTTATCCGCCATAAGCTTAGCCGCACCTACGCCCGTGGGTCCTTTAAGCATTGTTACATTTACCTGTGTGTTTGTCGCCTTGGGCGTTTTGCTTCCCATAGTGCAAGCGGCAAATGACAAAAGCATAATCACCGCAAGAAGCAACGCCGAAATTCTCCTGATTTTCAAAGTTTCATCCTCCTGAAATTATAATAAACGGATTATGTCTCCGTCTTTTTCAATCTTTCCGTCCGCACAAAGCTCGTCAAGCGCCCTGTATAGACTCGCACGGCTTAAATTCAGTTGCCTTGAAAGCTCCGTCATTTTTCCCGACAGAACGCATTTACCTGCGTCGGAGTTGCGTTCAAAATAAGCGAGCAGTTTGCCCTTGGCACTCGGGGCTGTGTATTCCTCGATTTTGCCGTTGAGGAAATATATCCTCTGCGAAAGATACTTTATATATCTTTTGGCAAACTCGGGACTTCTTGAAATAAGACTGTCGACACCTTCTTTGGATATGAAAACAACGGTACATTTGCTCTGCGCGACAATCTCGTTTACAAACTCTTCGCAGTCGTTATAAAGCGTTACGGCGCCGAAAATGTCGCCTGCGGTCAAGTGATTTATAACGATATGCTCCTTTTTGACGCTTACCGTTCCGTCTGCGATTATGCCGATGCATTTATCTTTTGAATTTCTCGAAAAAACAAGCTCTCCCTTTTCGAATATTCTGTCTTTACAATACTTTTCGCATACAGATGAAAGCTGCTTTTTATCAACGGAAGAAAAGAAAGAATTATTTGACAAAGCTCCTACTCTGTCAACAACTGCGCAATCCTTCATACTCACTCCTAAAGTGTCTCATTTGATACACTTTTATTTTAACAATCCTATATCTGTATGTCAACAAAATTTTTTCAATCCGATTAAGTTTTCATTGTAAAGCACAGTAATATATGTTAAGATTATAACAGCAGTTTGCAGGAGGATTCTTTTATGGAATATTCAATCAAGAATAATAATTACAGAGATTTTAAGGTCTTTGAAATAAATAAATTAAGACCGAGAGCATACTCAATTCCTTTTCATTCGCTCAAGAAACTCAAATCAACCGATTGTCTCACAGAGAGATACCAAAGCGATATGGTAACCGTGCTTTCCGGAGAATGGGATTTCAAATATTACGATAAGATGAGCGTTATGCCCACTCATTTTGAGCCGGACAGAGTTCAATTTGACAAGGTAAATGTTCCCTCAACATGGCAGAGAACGGGTTACCGTCCTCCTGTGTATCTCAACACAAGATACGAATTCTGCCTTTATCCGCCCGAATTGCCCGAGGATTTTGCGGCCGGCGTTTACAGGAAGAAATTCAACATCAAAGACGCCGATAAAACGCATATCATATCTTTCCTCGGCGTTGTTTCGTGCCTTGATTTGTATGTAAACGGCGAATTTGTCGGTTACAGCGAGGGTGCGCACAACTCTGCGGAATTTGACATTTCCGATTATCTTGTAAGCGGCGAAAACGAGCTTGTTGCGGTTGTTCGCAGATGGTCTACCGGAACATATCTCGAATGTCAGGATATGTTCAGGGAAAACGGCATTTTCCGTGATGTACTGCTCTATGAATATGACAGCTGTTATGTCAACGACTACGAGATAAAGACAAATAATGTCGGCGGCGCAAATTATGACCTTCACACCTGCATTGACCTGCACGGAGAGTTGGAAAACTGCACCGTAAAGGTTGAGCTTTTCGATAACGACAAGTGTATTTTGTCGGAAGAAAAGCCCGCCGAGCACCATGTTTGCTTTGACTTTGAAAATGTAAGCGTTACCGAATGGAACGCCGAAATTCCCTATATTTATGAAATGTACATAACCCTTAAAAAGGATAACAAGACCGTAAGCGTTACAAGAAACTACACAGGCTTTAAGAGCGTTGAAATTGTCGGCGATGTGTTTAAGTTCAACAAAAAGGCAATCAAATTCAAGGGCGTAAACCACCATGACACGAACGCCAAGAACGGCTATGTTATGTCTGCCGACGACATTAAGCTTGACCTTACGCTTATGAAGCAGTTCAATGTAAACGCAATAAGAACCTCGCACTATCCCCCCGACCCGATGCTTCTTACCCTTGCTGACATTATGGGCTTCTATGTTGTCGATGAAGCTGATATTGAAACCCACGGCACGGGAAGCATAGGTCCGAATCATATATACAAGCCGAACCTTATAAGCAATGATGTCAAATGGGCAAACAGATATATGGACAGGGTCTGCCGTATGTATTACAGAGACAGAAACCATCCGTCTATCACAATGTGGTCGCTCGGCAACGAAGCGGGCGGATACAAGTGCCAGGACATCTGCTATATGTTCTTAAACGGTATGTGCCCCGAAATTCCCGTTCACTATGAAGGCGCTATCAGGACAAGGCGCGTAGGATACGATGTTATTTCCGAAATGTATACAAGCTCGCAGAACTGCGAAAAGACGGGTAAAAAGGAAAGAGGCAGGAAATATATCGGCAAGCCGCTCTTCCTTTGCGAATACTGCCACGCAATGGGCGTAGGTCCCGGCTGTCTTGAGGACTATTGGAACATTTTCTACAAATACGAAAACCTTATGGGCGGCTGTATCTGGGAATGGGCAGACCACGCCGTATGGCACGATTTATCCGACCCGAAGAACAAGTATGCCTATGAATACACCTACGGCGGAGACCACGGCGAGAAAATGCACGACAATAACTTCTGCGTTGACGGTCTTATGTATCCCGACAGAACGCCGCACACGGGCGCTTACGAAATGAAAGCGGTTTACCGTCCGCTGAGGCTTGAAATGCTCTCACAAAACAGATTTAAGCTTTGGAACACAAATGCGTTCAAGAGCTCCGACTACATTAAAATAAACTGGTCGCTAATGAAAAACGGTATTGAAAAGGAAAGCGGAACTGTTGAAAATGATGTTCTGCCCGGAAGCTCGGAGATTATAACGATACCCTATTCCAAGCCCGACAGCCTTACGGACGACTATCAGCTCAACATAAGCTATGTTGACGAAACGGGCTTTGAGGTTGCTGCAGAACAGTTTATATTGCAGGATGTCGCACGGGAAACCAAGGTTCCCGTTTCAAAGAATCTCACGGTTATGGAAACACCCGAGAGCGTCGGCATTTCCTTTGAAAACGGCAAGGCTGTTTTCAACAAGACCACGGGTGAGCTTGCAAGCTACGCCTACGACGGCAAGGAGCTTATCAACTCAATGCCAGCAGGCGGCACAAAGGGCTTTTTACCCAATGTTTACCGTGCCCCCATTGACAACGACTCGCATGGCGCAGCACCTAAATGGAGCGTCAAGAAGCTTGAAAATACAAAGCCCGAATTTGTATCGCTTGCATTTGAAAACAAGGGCGACAAGGTTACGGTTTCGGCAAAATACAACATTGTTTCAAACAGGAAAAAGCTTTATAAAAGTGATATTGTCTACACGGTTTTGTCCGACGGCTCTGTATCTGTTACGGCAAATCTTGTGCGTGAACCGTTCTCGGATAAGGATATTCCGAGATTCGGTCTTACCGTTGAGCTTCCGCCCGAGCTCAAATACGCAGAATACTACGGCAGAGGTAAAAAGGAAAACCTTTGCGATATGAACCGTCATTCTCTTGTAGGCGTTTATAAATCGACCGTCGAAGAAATGCACGAGCCGTATATTTTACCGCAGGACAACGGCAACCACGGCGGAACCAAGTACTTAAAGCTCACGGACAAGGACGGAAAAGGCATTGAATTTGTCGCAGACCCGAAATTCAGCTTCAGCGTTCACAACTACACGCAGGCGCTGCTTGTCAAGGCACAGCACAGAGAGGACTTGAAGGACGAAAACACGACCTTTGTATCCCTTGACGGTTTCCACAGAGGTGCGGGCACAAACAGCTGCGGTCCCGACACTCTTGAAAAGTACAGGTTTGTATTTGACAAGGAGATTAAGTTCAGATTTACATTTAAGCCGATTGCTTAATCGCATAAGGCTTTGCGGCACACTTTGCAAAGAAGTGTGCCGTAATTGTTAAAGCATTACAATCTGAAAAAAATCAAAAGCGGAGATGTTTATGGAAAAATCAAACGGTTACACGCCCGTAAAAATGGAATTGAAAAGCACAAGAACGCTTGGAAAAGCGCCGAGCGAATATCATGCAAACGGCAACGCCACGAGGATTACAAACATTCCTTATGAAAAATATATAAAACCCGTTAGCGCGCCGTCCGATTGCGTCATTCCCGAAATTTCCGAGAGCTTCTCCCCGGAAGAGAACGCAAGGATAATCAACGAATGTATCAAGTCGTTGAAATGCGGCGAAACGGTATACATTCCGAGCGGCGAATACAAGATTTCAACCGTTACCTTAAAAAGCGATATGACGCTTTTTGTCTCTGAAAAAGCAAGGCTTGTGTCATTAAGCTATGAGGAAAACGAAAAAAGCAATTCTCCCCTTTTCGGCGGCGTTATATTTGCGCACAATGCGGAAAATGTAACCGTTACGGGCGGCGGCAGGATAAGCGGCAACGGAGAGAGTTACACAAAAGAGCCCGAAATATCCGAGCCGCTTTATGCTCTTGAGGAGTTCAACCTGTACACAAGGATTGTCGAGGCAAGAAAGAGAATACGCTTTTTCAAAACGAATAACAGATACAGTATTCTAAAGTTCAAAAACTGCAAAAACATAACCGTTGACGGCATAATTCTCGATGAGTCGGCAAGCTGGACACTTGTTACCGAAAACTGCGACAATGTAACAATTAAAAACACTGTGCTCGATAACAATATGAGAGTTGCCAATACGGACGGCATTGACCTGTGCGGCGGAGACGGCTGCGTTATCGAGAACTGCTTTATCGCAACGGGCGACGACGCAATCGTATTAAAGCCCATCTACGGAAAAATCAGTAATGTAAGCATTGAAAACTGCGTTATGACCACCTTTGCAAATTGGTTCAAAATCGGCACCGAGTCGCCATATGATGTTGAAAACATCGAGATGAGCAACTGCAAATTTTTCCTGCCCGACGGTATTACGGGCGGCTATTCGGGCATTGCCGTCGAGTCTGCCGACGGAGCGAATATAAGGAATGTAAAAATAAGCAATATTGAAATGGACGGCGTCAGTTCCCCTGCTCTTATCTGGCTCGGTAACAGGCTGAAATACGATTTTAACAAAAAGGTCGGAAGCATTAAAGACATTCAAATTTCAAATGTTACGGCATACAACATTGAATTGCCGTCCGCCGTAACGGGCTGTAAAGCCGACGGTAAAATTTACAGCGTGCAGAATGTTAAGTTTGAAAATGTCAGGGCTTTTTACCGCAACACACGGGAAAACCTTACCGTGCGCGAAAATCCGAGCGACATATCCATGGACGGCTATCCCGAAATATCAAGGGTTTCGCATTTTTATCACAACTCCCATGAGGAGAGCGAATATTGGGATTTGCCCTGCTATTCCCTTTTTATAAGATACGCCGAAAACATAGATTATTCGGGTGTCAAAACAGTTCCGAGGGAATGTTCAAAGCTTCGGGAGTTCTGTATTGAAGAACAGGCAAATTGACAATATATCAATATTATGATATAATTCTCATATAATAATTACGGAGTTGATTTTATGCCTACAATCAGACCGAGTGCGGATTTAAGAAACAGCTATAATGAAATTTCGAATTTTTGCCACAAGTACGATGAGCCTGTTTTCATAACAAAAAACGGCAAGGGCGATTTGGCTGTTATGAGCGTTGAAGCCTATGAAAAAATGTGCGGGAAATTTGAGCTTTACTCCCTTGTCGAACAGGGCTTAAATGCGGATGCGGCTAAAAAAACTAAGCCCCTTTCAAAGGTTATGGAAAATGTCAGGTCAGGTATAAAAGATGTATAAAATCGTTGTAACGGAGCCTGCCGAAAGGGATTTGACAGAAGCCGTAAGCTATATTGCAAATACTCTTAAAAATCCCAATGCGACAAAAGCTCTTGCGAACGAATTTGAAAAGAAGGCATCCGCTTTGTCAGAAATGCCGAAAATGCATCAGATTTCGGAGGACAAATATCTCGCCTCAAAATCAATAAGAGCATTCACGGTTAAAAATTACATAGTATTTTATATCGTCCGCGACAACGAAAAAACCGTTTCGATAATCAGATTTCTCTACGGCAAACGGGATTGGGAAACAATATTGGGCAGCAAAAAAGAGCTTGAATAAGGCTGAGTGTTCATAACGCATTATTGTGAATACTCGCTTAATCAAGCTCTTTTTATTTTGCCGTTTAATGTCTTGTATCGTCCTCATAGCACTCGCACCATCTTGCCTGAAAGGACGGTTCCTCGCCGCCCTTGTAAAGATGGCTCAAATCGCCGTACTGAACGCAGGTAAATATTGCCTTGCCCTTTTCCCTCTCTTGCGTCACAAGCCTTGTAACCGAAGTCGGGAGCGCAACAAAATTGTGCCACATTATCATCGGCGAAACACTGAAAATCCTTGAAAGTATAACGCTCTCCACGCCGAAGTGGCAGAAAATCGCTATTTTGTCGTGATTGGAATTTGTTACCCTGTAAATTCTTCCGTCCTTCTTATATCCGTGCTTTTCAAGCAATTCGTCCACGCCGTCGCATACCTTTTTATAATGGCGTTCGACATCGCCCTTTCGCATAAGTTTAACTTTCAGCCATTTATCGTAGGAATAATAGTCGTCGATTTCGGTCCAGTATGCGGGCTTCCTGTCCCAACACTGCTTTTTGAAAACGCCCTTGCCGACCGTGCCCTGAAATTCCCTTGCCCATTCAAGGGTCGGCATATCCTTTCCCGGGTACTTTTCCATGGTATATGACGCTGTTTTCTGCGCCCTGCCGAGCGGAGAACAGTAAAAATAATCTATATTTTCCGTTTTCATACGCTCTGCCAACAGCTTTGCCTCACGAACTCCCTTTTCCGTAAGCGAATCCCTTGCGTAATCGGGGTCGCCGTGCCTTATGATGAACAGTTCCGTAATAACACCTCCGCAAGTATTTTTCCTCTGAAAATACTTTATCACATTCAATTCGGTTCGACAAGATTTTTTTGCGTTTTCCAAAAAAGATTTTCAGATAAAAAAACGCAAAAAACTATTGACATTTTTCGATTTTATCTCTAATATTTATCTCATACCAATTAGGGGGCGCTTATGTGCGCACTCCGACTATATCTATCGGTTGGAAAGGGGCTGCATAATTGAACAACAATCCTGTAATTATCGACCTTCAAAACATCAGCGTCAGCTTTGACGGACAAAAAATTCTCAATAATATCAATCTTCAAATCCACGACGGTGAATTCGTTACGCTTTTGGGTCCCTCCGGCTGCGGAAAAACCACCACACTGCGTATAATCGCCGGTTTTTTACAGCCTGACGAAGGAAATGTCATGTTTGAAGGAAAAAATATAGATGGTGTTCCCGCTTATAAAAGGCAGGTAAACACCATTTTTCAGCGTTATGCGTTATTTCCGCATCTGAATGTTCACGACAATATCGCTTTCGGTCTTAAAGTCAAGAAAATCAAGGATAAAAAGGCTGTCAACGAAAAGGTAGAACAAATGCTTGACCTTGTTAACCTTAAAGGCTTCGGTTCAAGAAACATAAGCTCTCTTTCCGGCGGTCAGCAGCAGCGCGTCGCAATAGCGAGAGCCTTGGCGGTTGACCCGAGAGTCGTGCTCCTTGACGAGCCGCTCGGCGCACTTGACTTAAAGCTTCGCAAGGATATGCAGATTGAGCTTAAAAACATTCAGCAGAAATTGGGCATAACCTTTATTTATGTTACGCACGACCAAGAGGAAGCGCTTTCAATGTCCGATACCGTGGTTGTTATGAACAACGGCGAAATTCAACACATCGGCTCGCCTCTTGATGTCTATAACGAACCGAAAAACGCCTTTGTTGCAGATTTTATCGGCGAGAGCAATATTCTTGACGGCGTTATGCACGAGGACTTTTCGGTTGAATTCTCGGGTATGCGCTTCCAGTGCGTCGACAAGGGCTTCAAAAAAGATGAGCCCGTCGATGTTGTCATAAGACCCGAGGATATTGATGTCCTGCCCGAGGGCGAGGGTATGCTCAGCGGTAAGGTTACCTCTGTTACCTTCAAAGGCGTTCACTATGAGATAATCGTTGACATTGACGGCTTTAAGTGGATGATACAGACAACGCAGAAGAGCGAGGTCGGCGACACTATCTGTATATCCATAAAGCCCGATGAAATGCATATTATGAAAAAATCCGAATATTCGGGACTTTACGGCGATTACAGCTCGTTCAGCGAGGAGTTTGACGAGCTTTCAGACCCGACCTTTACGGAGGATGAAGAATAATGAAACGTTCCTCCGCTCTTAAATCGCTTATCAACGCTCCGTATTTGCTCTGGTCGGTGCTTTTCATTATCGCACCGATGATAATGGTCGTTTACTATGCGTTTACCGACAGAAACGGAGACTGGACCTTATCAAACATAACGGCTCTCGGCGCATATTCGCAGACCTTTATCCGCTCGATATGGTATGCGTTTATCGCAACGGTGATTTGCCTTGTACTCGCCTACCCTATTGCGTATATTATGTCGCGTTCCGGTATGACAAAGCAGCGCACTATAATGATGCTTGTTATGCTCCCCATGTGGATGAATTTTCTTATCCGCACCTATTCGTGGATAACACTGCTTGCGAACACAGGCATCATTAACACTGTGCTTTCGAAAATCGGTATAGGTCCGCTCCATATGATAAACACGCCCGGTGCGGTCATTCTCGGTATGGTTTATAATTTCCTGCCGTATATGATATTGCCGATTTATTCTATTATGTCGAAGCTTGACCACCGTCTTGTCGAGGCGGCACAGGACCTCGGCTGTAATTCGTTCGGAGTGCTTAAAAGGGTAATTTTCCCGTTGAGTCTCCCCGGCGTTATTTCGGGAATTACGATGGTTTTTGTTCCGTCGGTCAGTACGTTCTATATCAGTCAGAAGCTCGGCGGAGGCAAATATCTTCTTGTCGGCGACTCAATAGAAATGCAATTTCAATCGGCATACAACTATAACCTCGGCGCCTCGCTTTCGTTGGTGCTTATGGTTATGATAATCATTTGTATGATCATTATGAACAGATTTGCCGATAGCGAGGAAGGAGCGATGATTATATGAAAAAGGCTCTTTCCAATCTCTATATAGCGCTTATAATGATTTTTCTCTATGCGCCGATGCTTGTTATGATTGTGCTTTCTTTCAACGAATCCGCAAGCACAAGCGTTATGACGGGATTCTCGCTTAAATGGTACGGCGAGCTGTTCAACGACACCACAACGCTTGCGGCTTTGAGGAACACGCTTGTATTAGCGATAGTTTCCTCGGTTATTTCAATGATAATCGGCACTGCGGCGGCTGTCGGCATTTACAACATAAAAAAGAAGTGGCTGCAATCCTCTATTCTTACCGTTACAAACATACCGATGATGAACCCCGAAATAGTGACGGGCGTTTCGCTTATGCTGCTTTTTGTCTTTGTCGGTAAACTGGTGGGAATGTCCGATGTATTGGGCTTTCCGACGCTTTTGATAGCTCATATAACATTTAATTTGCCGTATGTTATCCTCTCGGTGCTTCCGAAGCTCCGTCAGACAGATAAGCATCTTTCCGAGGCGGCGCAGGACCTCGGCTGTACGCCTGTTCAGGCATTCTTTAAGGTAGTTCTGCCCAACATTTCCTCGGGAATCATAACGGGCTTTATAATGGCATTTACCCTTTCGCTTGACGATTTTATTATCAGCTATTTTGTCAGCGGACCTAAGTTCCAAACGCTTCCCATTGTCATCTTCTCAATGACAAAGAAAAAGGTAAAACCTGATATGTATGCTCTTTCAACGCTTATCTTTGCAGCGGTACTCATTTTACTTGTTATTATGAACATAACACAGGCAAGAAGCGAAAAGAAAGAACAAAGAGAGAAAAAAATCAATTTATAACGGAGGAAAAGAAAATGAAAAAAACAATCAGCATCGTTATGACTCTTATTATGCTCTTTGGCATTTTTGCGTTGTCCGGTTGTACAAGCTCATCGGAAAAGCTTAATGTTGAGGCATTAAAAGGCAATTATGATGTTCCCGAGCTCAAGGGAACGGAGATAAATGTCTATAACTGGGGTGAATACATCTCGGACGGCTCCGAGGGAACGCTCAATGTCATTAAAGAATTTGAAGACCTTACCGGAATAAAGGTAAACTACGCTATGTTTGACTCTAACGAGGATCTTTACTCAAAGCTTAAAAGCGGCGGCGTAAGCTATGATGTGCTTATCCCCTCGGATTATATGATAGCAAGAATGATTTCGGAGGATATGCTTCAGCCGATAAATTTCGACAATGTTCCGAATATATCATATATCGACAGCACATACAAAAACGCATACTTCGATCCCGACGGTAAATACACGGTTGCGTATACGGGCGGCATGGTCGGACTGATATATAACACAACTATGGTAGATGAAACGCCGACAAGCTGGAGCATTATGTGGGACGAGAAATATTCGGGACAAATTCTCACATTCAACAACTCAAGAGACGCTTTCGGAATTGCGCAATATCTTTTGGGATACAGCATAAATTCCACCGATAAAACCCAATGGGACGAAGCGGCTCAAAAGCTTATTGAGCAGAAGCCTCTCATACAGTCCTATGTTATGGATGAGGTGTTCGACAAAATGGAAATGGGAGAGGCTGCTATCGCCCCCTACTACGCGGGCGACTACCTGACAATGGCAGAAGTAAATCCCGACCTCGCATTTGTTTATCCCGATGAGGGAACAAACATCTTTATAGACGCTATGTGCATACCTGCAAACGCCAAGAACAAAGAGGCGGCTGAGTTGTTTATAAACTTTATGTGCGAACCCGAAATTGCTCTTGCAAACGCAAATCATCTCGGCTATCTTTGCCCGAACACGGCAGTGCTCTCGGACGAGCGATATGAATACAAGGACAGTGAGGTTCTTTATCCGAAAAAAGAGGTCAAGACGGAATACTTCCACAATCTCGACCAGGATATGCTTGATTACCTTGCTTCCCTTTGGGAAAAAGTCAAACTCGCATAAAGGCATAATTTTACCCCTGTAAGATTTCAGTCTTACAGGGGTGTTTTTTATTCTGTTTTTATAGGTGCGGACAACTGTTTGTATGTTTTTGCAATAACCGCTGCGGAAATTATTGCGGTAAGCAGGTCGGAAACGGGCATTGAATACAACACGCCGTCCAATCCGAAAAAGCTCGGTAAAATTATTGCAAAGCCTACTCCGAACACGATTTCACGCACCATTGAAAGCACTGTTGAAGAAAATGCCTTGCCCATTGCCTGTAAAAAGATGAATGCCGTTTTATTTATGCAGGCAAGAACAATCATACAAAGATAAACTCTGAACGATTTTACCGCAAAATCGGTGTAATAAGCACTTTCGTTTGCAGCACCGAAAATGTAAATCAAGGCTCTCGGGAACGCCTCGGCTATAATCAACGCTATTGCTCCGACAGTGGCTTCGGCGCACAGTAGGCGTGTAAACAGACCTTTTACCCTGTCTTTTCGTTCAGCTCCCATATTATATCCCACAATCGGAATACAGCCTGCCGCCATACCGACCACTACCGAAATGACAATTTGAAAAAATTTCATTACAATTCCGACAACCGCCATAGGTATCTGCGAATATTCCTCTATTGAAAACACCTTGTCAAGCGCTCCGTATTTTCTTATCATATTGTTTATCGCCGCCATTGCCGCAACAAGCGATATTTGCGATAAAAAGCTGCAAATTCCGAGGGTAAGCGTTTTGCCGATAAGCCTAAAGTTCAATTTGAAATCTGACCTTTTCAGCTTAACCGTCTTGGTTCGCATAAGATAAATAATTGCCAACACGCAGGTAACAATCTGACCGAGAACCGTTGCAACCGCCGCTCCCATCATTCCCCAATGCAAGCCGAAGATTAAAATCGGGTCAAGAATTATGTTGATGACCGCTCCCGAAAGCGTGGAAATCATGGCGAACTTAGGGCTTCCGTCGGCTCTGATTACCGGGTTCATCGCCTGACCGAACATATAAAAAGGAATTCCGAGCGTTATCCAAAAGAAATATTCTTCACTCAAACGGAAAGTTTCTTCGTTTACGGTTCCGCCGAAAGCCGTGATTATACGGCTTGAAAAAATAAGATATACCGCAGTTAAAACAAGACTTGAAATAACGGTTATCACAACCGAATTACCTACACTGCGGGAAGCGTCCTCCGCCCTGTTTTTACCGAGACTTATGCTCACAAAGGCACAGCAGCCGTCGCCTATCATAACGGCTATAGCAAGCGCAATTACCGTCAGCGGGAAAACAACGGTGTTTGCGGCATTACCGTATGAGCCGAGATAATCGGCATTGGCAATGAAAATTTGGTCTACTATGTTGTAAAGTGCGCCGACAAGCAGTGAAATTATACACGGCACGGCATATTTTCGCATAAGTGTTCCTATTTTTTCATTTACAAGAAATGAATTGTCGTTTTGTTTCATAATTTACCTCCCAAAAGCACAAAAAAGGCGTAAGTCCATAAGTCGGACTTACGCCTTTTTCGGCTACTCACTGTAATATATTATATCAAATCGAAAAAATTTTTTCAAATGTTTTTTCAAAAAAATTATATATTCTCCGCTATATACCTGAACACGGGAGCGCAGTCGGAGGAGCCTCCGTTGCCGTTTTCTTTCAGAACCGCAACGGCATATTTCGGCTCTTTATACGGAAAATATCCGCAAAACCACGATTGGGTTATTTCGTTGCCGTCAGAGCCGTATTGTCCGCTCTGTGCGGTCGCCGTTTTGCCCGCAACCCTCATATTATCGGGCTTTGCCTTGCTACCGCTTCCGTTTTCCGTCGCAAAATTAAGCAATTCCCCGACCGCCTGTGCCGTCTCCTCTGACATAACACGCCGTGAGGCAGGCAGCTCGGCACGCATATATTCAAGCCTGTTTTTGTCAATTACCGCTTTCATAAGGCTCGGAGTGCGGTAAACTCCGCCGTTTGCAATCGCCGCATACACCGCCGCCATCTGAAGCGGAGAAGCCAACAGCTTACCCTGCCCGAACGCAAGGTTTGCAAGGTCCTGCGAGGACACAATATCGTTAGCCTCGGGCATAATTCCGCTCTGCGTAAACCAGCCGTCGCAAAGCTCAATACTCTTTCCCAAGCCGAGATTTTCTCCGAGAGCACAAATGCTTTCTTTTCCGTTTAGCAAAGCAAGATTTATAAAATACGGGTTGCACGACTGCGCCATAGCTGAATACATATTGAGTGTACCGTGCCCCGAACGGTTGTGGCAGCCGAATTCCGACGAGCCCACGGATACAGACCCCGTGCAGTCAAACTCCGTACTCTGCGGTATTCCGTTTTCTATTGCCGCCGCGGCGGTAACCGCCTTAAAAACCGAGCCTACCGAATAAGGCGTAATTGCCCTGTTGATAAACGGTGCGTTTTCATCATTGAGGCTGTCAGCAGGCGAATTCTGACTAAACTCGGGGGCGCTCGCCATCGCCTTGATTTCAGAGGTTTCGACATCCAGAACGACAACAGCGCCCTTTTCGATTGAAAACTCCGTCATAGCCTGCTCGCATACGAACTGTATGTTTTTATCAACTGTCAGCATAAGCCCTGCGGATGTGCCATAACCGTCGGACACCGCCTTTATCTCGCCGCCTGTCAGGATATTTCCTTTAGCGTCCACGGGACAGGTGATTTTAAGCGTTCCCGAACAGCTTTTCAGCAAGCTGTTATAATACTTTTCAATTCCGCTCACGCCGTTACCGTCGGAGTCTGTATAACCTATCAGATGTACGCAAAGTCCGTTGTCGTCATAACGGTTGACAAGCGAAAAAGTCACTGCGTCCTCTCCCGCAAAGCTGCCCGTAGCCTTTGCAATGCCGATTTTCCCGCCCGAAATCTGCCCGTAGACGCTGTTTTGTTCCTCGGGAGAAATTACTCCGCTCGCCTGTGAAAGCGCCGAAATTGACGGCTTAAGCGCAATATATGTGCTTTTGCCGACATTTACAAGAGGCTGCATATTACAGTCGTAAACCGTTCCCCTGCTCGTATCGGCGGTAACGCTTACGGAATTTGAAGTTTTTGAAGCGGACTGTATGTCCGAGGAATTGATTATAACAAGCCTTGCCAGCAACACGCCGAGGCACAGGCAAAGCAAAAAGAACATTTCGGCAATGCGTTTATACATAAAAACACCTCTGCCTTATTATTGGCAAAGGTGTGAATTTTATTTAAGAATAAACCCGTAGCCGTTTCCCGTTTTACCGCCCGAGAGAAGATACTTTTTCGTTCTCCTCTGTAAATCGGTGTCCTCGGGTAATAGAATATAATTTCTTTTTTCGTTCTGCGCGCCCCAAAGGCGTCTGATAATTTCCTTATTCGTCTTATGGGTTTTGAAAACCGTGCAAAAAAGGTTCGAGAATTTCATTATATTAGACTCGGGGTTCATAAACTCCCCGTTTCTCGGGTCAAGCAGCCAGCTGTCGCAGACAAATCCCTTGTAATCGTAATCGGGAAAATACTCGGCAAAAAAATTCCTTGCCGTATCTACGGAGCTTTCGCATTCCGAAAATCCGAGCCGTCCGCCCTCCGGTATATGAATGTTGAGAACACAGCTTTTGTTTTTTATCGGCGCTTTAGCAATCTGTAACGGAGAGAGCCCCGACGGGATATAATCGGTTTTGTAAAACTGATACTGCATTCTGCCGAGCTTGAATATGTTGAGATACAGGCAGTGCCTTATCCACGAAATTTCCAAAAGTCCGTCAATTCTTTCTTCGCGCTTTGCGGTATCGACCCATACGGAAATATCGCCGAAGGTGTCGTAAAAAATTTCATCGGGAATACCGAGCCTGCGGTAAGAAGCGTATGCGTCCTCACTTATCAAAAGTGCCGCCGCAAGGCAAAGCGCCGCTCCCCTTTTTCTATCCTTTTTAAGGGCGGAAACAAAAGGCTTAAAATTGTCAAGCGAAGAGTGTTCTTTAATATACAAAACATCTTCAAAGCTGTTTTCAAGCTCGTATTTTGCCTTGTCAAACGCCGCAGTATCAAGCGAAATGCGCTCTGCGAGGTTTGATATAAACCGCATATCCATAATCAGTCCGCCTGCTTGCGAAGAAGCGTGCCCTGCGGGAAAACAAGGTCTGATTTAATTTTTGCCTTCATCATGGCGTGCGGCGCGCTCTCCACCTGTTCGCCGTCGGCATTTATAATTTCCGTAACAACAAACGACACGGGCTTTTTGCCGAATTCAAGCGCTTCAAGCGTGTCGCCGACAGAAAATTTATTTCTCTGCTCAATATGGATATATCCGTCCTCGCACTTCTCGACAACAGCCATAACATCCCATTCTCTGCGGTAGCCGCCCTCATAGGACACATTGGCGTCAATCCTCGGTGCCTCATAGAAGAATCCCGTTCCGTATTCACGGTAGCTGACCTTTCTTGTCTCGTCGATTATCCACTGTTCGGGCATATAGTCGTCGCTCGGATTTTTAATGTAGCCGTCTATTGCCGCACGGTATGCGTTCGTGATGACCGCAGTATAATACGCCGATTTTGCCCTGCCCTCGATTTTGAAGCTGTCAATTCCCGCTTTCACAAGGTCGGGGATATGCTCTATCATACACATATCCTTTGAGTTGAGAATATATGTCCCGTTTTTATTGTTATCTATCGGGAAGAAATTGCCCTGTCTGTCCTTTTGCACAAGGGCATACTCCCATCTGCACGGCTGAGCGCACGCTCCCCTGTTTGCATCCCTGCCGACAAGATAATGCGACAAAAGGCATCTGCCTGAAAACGAAACGCACATAGCTCCGTGTACAAAGCACTCGATTTCAAGGTTTTTCGGAGTTTTCGCCCTGATTTCGGCAATATCTTCAAGCGAAATTTCACGCGCGGTAACAATTCGCTTTGCGCCGAGGATATAAAACTCGTTTGCCGAAAGATAATTTACAATTCCCGCCTGAGTGGAAATATGAACGTCGACATCGGGCGCATATTTTTTGCAATATGACAGCACGCCTATATCAGCCACTATAAATGCGTCAATTCCTGCGGCGGCTGTGGTTTTAATGTATTCGGGAAGTCTGCCGATTTCCGCGTTTGTGGGAACGGTGTTGAGCGTAAGATAGATTTTAACGCCCTTTTTGTGGGCAATTTCGCAAATTTCCCTTAAAGACTCGGAGTCGAAGTTTTTGGGTGCGGCTCTCATTGAAAACATAGTCGAGCCGACATAGATTGCGTCAGCCCCTGCGCTCAAAGCCGCGTCAAATCTTTCTCGGTCGCCGGCAGGCGCCAATAATTCGGGTCTTGTCATAGCTTTCTCCTGTTATATAGAAAGCGGAGAACAATGTCTCCGCTTTATTTAATTGGATTTTTTACTGTTTGCCTTCAATGCCGCAAGAGAATTCTGATTATGCTCAGCGTCCGTAGCCGCAAGATAAATCTTCTTGTCATTGTCATGCAGGAAGTAGTAATATCCCGTGCTTGCAGGGTAAAGTGCCGCATTTATTGCGTCGTTACCGGGGTTGCATATAGCGCCGACGGGAAGTCCCTCGCATTTATAGGTATCATAGTTCTTCTGATAAACGCTCAATTCGGAAGAGTTTGTAACGCTCTTTGAAATATATTCGCTGACATATTCCTTTGTAGCGTCAGAACCGAGAGTCGGATAAATTCCCGACTTATTAAGTCTGTTGTGGAATACCGAAGATACAAGCGGCATTTGGTCGGCACCGTAAGCCTCTTTCTCGATAATGGAAGCCAAGGTGATTACATCATCCACGCTCATACCGAGCTTATCAGCCTGTGCCTGATACTCGTCCGTCCACTTATTCTTGAAGTTATCAAGGAACTTGCGGATAACGCTTGAAGCATTTTCGCCGATATAGAACTCATAGGTATCGGGATAAAGATAGCCCTCAAGCACCTGATAGCGCTTGTCCTTATTGTCCATCTGTGCGATAAATGTATATTCGGTGCTGAAATCGACATCCCTGACAGTGGCAAAGAACGCCGTCTGTGAGCAAACCTCGTATTTTTCAAGCTTTTCGGCAATCTGATTTACGGTATAGCCCTCGGGGAATGTGAGCGTTACGGTTTCGCCCGTAACGGTCGGCTTTTTGAAAGACGAGAGCATATTTTCAAGTCCCATAGACTCGGTAAGATAATAAATACCCGTTAAGTAGTTATCGTCCCTGTACTGAAGCGCCTTTGCAAAAATCCTGCAAAAATACTTATGCTTGATAAGCTTGTTATCCTTGAGAATGTCTATTGCACCCTTTGTGTCGGTCTGCGCCGGAACATTTACGGTAACGACGGTTTCGCTGTCTCTGCCTATTGCGAGAATATCGTTCATACAGCTTATTGCGTAAGTAGAAATGAGTACCGCCGCCGCAATGCAAACGGTAATAAGTATCCACGCCTTTTTATTCTGCTTAAAGAAAAGCTCAATTCTCTTTTTGGGCGGTATTTCGTTTTTCTTGACAATAATCGCCCTGCCGTTTTCGTCATGAACAATTTCGGGCTTCTTGTATGGAACATCGCTCTGCGGCTGCTTTTTATGCTTTGAAAACGGGTTTGCCTTTTTCTGCTGTGCTTTCTTTGCCGCATTGCTAACAGGCTTTTTATTTTCGGGAACAGTCTGCCTGTACTCGGGCTTCGGTGCTTCCCTTTTCGGGACATAACGCTTGTCCTCATCAAAAGCCGGCATAAGGTCGATTTTGTTGCTTTCGTCCGCCGGGCGTTCAACAGGTCTGTCGGAATAGCGGTGCGTGGGTCGCTTTGTCGCAGGCTCCGGCTTTTTGTATATCTGTGCGTGCGCTGCCGACTGCTCACGCTTTGTCGGCACGCGTCTGACGGGCTGACTGAATTCCGAGTCGATGTCCTTTATATCAAGCTTAAAGCTTTTTGAGGAGCGTCCCGAGGCAGGTCTTTCGGAAGTGGGTTGAGCAGCTGAACGGGGAGCCGTCCTCTGAGGTTTTGTTACAGACGAATAAGACTCCAGCAAATCGTCATAAGCCTGCTCGTCGCTGCTTATTCGTTTGTATGGCTTTTTCTCGTCTTTATTCATTCGGCCCCGCCTCCTTTCGCTTCCTTTACGGTAATCATTTTGCTCTGCGTGATAATTCTTTCCACGCATTCGTCAAACTTGCCGTGCGGTAATTTTTCCTTAACGCAACTATTATAACATATTCCGAGCGTTTCGCCACAAAAATTTGATAAAAATCTGTCGTAATATCCTTTTCCGTACCCGAGTCGGAAACCGAACATATCAAACATCAGCGCAGGTACGATGCAAAGCCCCTCGGAAAAGTCCGTCATTTTCTCGCACTTTTCGGGAACAGGCTCAAGCACGCCCATAAATCCGCTTTCAAGATCGTCAAAGCTTTTTATGAAATAGAAATCCATAAGACGGGTGTTATCGATACATCGCGGCACGGCGACGCGCTTTCCGTCAGACAGGGCACGGGAGATTATCGCTCTCGTATCGACCTCTATTTCCGTTGAGACATAGCTTAACAGCACCTTGCAGTCCCTGTACTGCCAGGTGTTGAAAAATCGGTTTGATATTTTCGAGTCGAGCGTTTTCTTTTCCTGCTCGGAAAGCAGCTTTCTGTAAAGCTTTGACTCGGCACGCAGCTTTTGTTTAACGGATCTTATGTCGTTCACTTGAATTTCAGCTTGCCTGTACCGCCGCCTTAACGGCGTCGGCTTTTTCCTTTCCCTGTAGTACCGAAAGGATTTCGAGTCCGAAATCAAGCGAAACTCCCATACCCTTTGCGGTTATGATATTGCCGTCTCTTACAACGCCGTTTTCCGATATTTCGGCACCCCTCAAGTCCTTTTCAAAGCCGGGGAAGCTTATTGCTTTTTTGCCGTCTAAAAGTCCCTTGTGCCCCAATATCGACGGAGCGGCGCAGATAGCGCAGACAAACGCTCCTTTTTCATTTGCAAAGTCAATGTATTCCTGCACGGTTTTATCTGCTTCAAGGTTAAGCGTTCCGGGCATACCTCCCGGGAGAATTACCGCTTTGAGGTCATCCCTTTTTTCGATTTTGTCAACGGTTGTGTCGCAAACCACCGTTACCTTGTGCGAGCTTGTTATTTTATCGGAGCCGACGCCGACCGTCATAACTTCCTCGCCCGCTCTTCTCAAAACATCAAGCGGAGTCAAGCCCTCGATTTCTTCAAATCCGTTTGCCAAAAACAAATAAATCATATTTTTACCTCATTCCAAAGTTATCCCGAGATAGATATTATCGGATATTTTTTTGTCCGTCAGGGGTTTTATCATTCCCGTGACTTCCCTTTGCGTTTCGTTTGCTCCGCAAGGCAGATTAACATATATTTTTTCGGGCTTCAAATCATTTTTCATTTCGTCAAGCAGTGAAAATACATCTCCGCTGACAAAATGATTGACTCTAATATTCTTGCCCTCTGCCGAAAAGCTTAAATAACCGTTTTTGCCCTCGTATGAATTGAATTCCGAAAAGACCTTGTCAATGCTTATCGCTTTTTCATCCCATTTAACATAAGAGTACGGGTATTTTTCGCCCCCTATGTATTCAGCTGTCTTTTTTGCGTAAAAAGCATTTTGAAAGCCGTTTTTTTCGTAATAAGAATACAGCTTTTCACTTGCGGGCTTCAAAAACAGGAAATCCGCCTTTCGCTCTGCCGCAATTTTGCCGGCAAAGGATAAAAGCCCCGACATCAATCCTTTTTTTCTGTAATTTTCCTCCGTTGCGGCGGCATATACGCAAAACGCCTTATTTTTGCCGTTCGGAGAAATGATTTCCGTCTCAATAAGCGTTAAAATCGAAACAACCTTGCCGTCAGTTTCGCACAAAAGCACATTTTTCGTACTCGAAAATGTATCGTAAAAAATTTTTACGGTTTCCTCGGAGTCGCCGAATACACGCTGCCACAAGCCGCACACGGCATTCATATCCTCTTTTTCGGCAAGTCTGTAAATCAAACCTGATTACTCCTTTAACACTGCGTCAAATTTTTTAAGCAAAATTGCGGGGTTGTATGAGAGCTTCGCCTGTCGCAGCCCCTCATCGCCCGTATCGTCCTCACGATTGATATATTTATATGACATCAGCTCGTTTTCACAGAACTGCTGATTTATTATCGGATATGCGCCGCGAACATCGGAAAATGCCTTTTCGACATGGGTGCAAAAGACATCCCTTGTTATCGGCTCGCCGAAGGTGTATGCAACGACCTCGCCGTCCTTTCTTACAAGTCCGCCCGTAAAGCCGAGCTCAAAATATTTGTCAAACGCCCTGTTTATAGCAATAAGCTCGTTGTCAAGCCCCTCGTTATCGTCGTTGAAGGTTTCCCATTTCTTATTCATTTCAATACAGTCTTTGATGTTGTCGGGTGTTATCGTCTCGTAATTCCAATTAAAATTATTTTTGAAATATGAAATGTGGTTACGCTTTGCGTGGTATTTTCTTCCCTTTAACGCACACAGATCCTCAGATGTGTAGATGTAATCAAAATAATCCCTTGTCGGAATAATTTCAAACTTATCGGGGAAAAGGGCGTTTAATTCCTTTACAGAGTTTTCGGAAAGGCTGTACATTGAAAGCTGTTTTCCCTCAAGGTGCGAAATTTCAATCAATTCCTCGATTGCGTGCTTCTTGTCGCCTTTGCCGCAAGGATAAAGAAACGACACCTCGTCCTTTACCTCACTCTTTGCAAGGAACATACCGTCGTACTCCGTAACGGTTGTGTTATACACCTGCGACCACATATATAAATTTCCGAAGCAGTATTCGCAGGATATTTCCTCAGATTCCGCCATTGCCTTTTTTACCCACGCCAAATCCGTTATTTCGGGTTTCTTAAATTCAATCACTTAAAATATCTCCTGCTTTTTTCAAAACTTCTGCATATACAGTATTGCCGATTTCTTCAATTGAAAACGGTTCTTTTCCGTCGGAGCACTCAATTACCGTCCAGTCAAATTTTTCTGCGGCAAACATTGCGCTTTCACGGCATTTTTTGAGATATTCCACATTTGCCTCGTGAATATCCTTTTTACTCTCGTCGTTCTCATAGCGCTTTGACATAAGCCTTTGAGAAATTTCAACGGGCATATCAAGATAAATTACCGCCGTGGGCTTCGGAATACCCATTTTGTTATATTCATAATCGGTTAACCACGAAAGGTATTCATCCCACTTTTCACGCGGAAGCTTTACGGTCTGATGAACGGCGTTTGAGGAGGTGTACCTGTCGGCTAAAATGACCGTGCCGGAAAGATAGTCGTCCTTCCAATGACGCTTGTAGCTTGCGTATCTGTCAACGGCATAAAAGGAAGATGTTGCATAAATGTTTACATCCTCGGGTTTATTGCCGAATTTGCCTGCAAGGTACATACGCACAAGCGTACTCGATTCATCCTCATAATCGGGCAGTTTAATTTGTTTTACCGATATTCCTTTATCCGTCAGCTTCTTTTTAAGAAGCTCAATCTGCGTGGATTTTCCGCTTCCGTCAAGCCCTTCTATAACAATAAGCGTGTTCGCCATAAAATTCTCCTGTTTTACAATTTTCACAGTCTATTATTTTACCAAATTTCGGAGAGATTTACAACACCAAAGCGAAGAAAAAAAGCGACTTTTTCAAGCCGCTTTTATATATTTTATTATTTGTCTGCTTTTTCGGCAGCCTTTTTCTCTTTATCCTCTTTCTTTTCGGGGAAAAGAAGCTTATCAAACGGGAAGTAAATGAAGAACTGAACAGCACCGCAGCATGCGCCGGAAATTGAAATTGCAGCGTCCGCAGAGCCCGTAAGTCTTGTAAAGAGCGGAATAAACTTTGTTGAAAGCCATGCCGAAAAGATAATAAGAGCAATAGTGAAAACGATGTAAATCGGAAGCGTTACAGCGATATTCGCATCGGAATTAAAAGTCTTTTCACGGTTGATAAAGAACGAAACTATCTGAGCGATTACATTTGAAACATTGGCTGCGATAAATACGCCGAGACCGAGAACAACGCCTGTTTTTGCGTCAACGGACGATTTGAAAATCCCCCAAATATCGTATGCCTTTGTAAGGAATTCATCGCTCATAAAAAGCTTGATGAGAAGCGGTAAAAATGTCTGAACAACAAAGGCAATAAGTGAAACGAAAATAAATTTTACAAACTGCCAAAGTGTTTTAAGCCCCTTGCCCTTTTCAGCAGCGGCATTGTCAATGTCTTTTAATTTTGCCATTAGAATCCTCTCCTAAATAAGTTTAATTTTACACAGAACAGTTTATCATAAACTGTTCATTATTGCAAGAAATATTTTACAAAGCGCCGCCGACATACTGCCTGCGGCAACAAAATTATCTTGCCTTGATTTTTTCGATTGAATCGTCAATCATACGCATCTTTTCGGTGTATGCCTTGAGCTTTTCACGCTGTTCTTCGACAAGCTTTGCGGGAGCTTTTGCGACAAAGTTTTGATTATTGAGCTTATTTGAAATGAAGTCAATATCCTTTTGTACGCCCTTTTTCTCTTTTTCAAGTCTTTCAAGCTCCGCCTTGAAGTCAACAAGCTCGTCCATCGGGATATAAATCTTGGCGTCTGCGGTAATTACCGTAACAGCCGAGTCGTCCTCATATCCGGGTACGATTCTGACCTCGCTCGCCGCGGCAAGCCTTGCAAAGAACTCGGCGCCGTTTGTGAATGTATCGACATAGGGTGTGTCGATTATAATCTGCGCCTTTTTGGACGGAGCGACATTCATTTCGCTTCTTCTGTTACGCACAGCCTTGACAGCCGTCATAACCCTCTGCATTTCCGCCTCCTCGGACTTGAACTCAAGCTCCGAAGAATACTTCGGCCAATCGGAAATCATAATCGACTCTCCGTCGTGCGGAAGCGTCTGCCAAATTTCCTCCGTGATAAACGGCATAAACGGATGAAGCAGCTTGAGCGTGTTGCTCATAACATAAACAAGAACAGATTTTGCGGTCTGCTTTGCGTTTTCATCGTCGCCGTTGAGACGGATTTTCGCAAGCTCGATATACCAATCGCAAAATACATCCCAAATGAAATCGTAGAGCTTCTGAACGGCAAGTCCGAGCTCATATTTTTCAAGCGAGTCCGTAACAGCCTTGATAAGGTCGTTGTACTGAGACAAAATCCACTTGTCCTCAATAGCAAGATTTTCGGGAATGTGCGGAGCCTTTTCGTACTCGCCGAGATTCATAAGAATGAACCTTGCCGCATTCCAAATCTTGTTTGCGAAGTTTCTGCTTGCCTCGACTTTTTCGTCGGAAAATCTCATATCGTTTCCGGGACTGTTGCCCGTAGCAAGGGTAAATCTCAATGCGTCTGCACCGAACTTGTCGATAATTTCGAGCGGGTCTATTCCGTTACCGAGCGACTTCGACATCTTTCTGCCCTGTGCATCACGGACAAGGCCGTGGATAAGAACCGTATCAAACGGAGCCTTACCCGTGTATTCAAGCGCCGAGAATATCATTCTCGAAACCCAGAAACCGATTATATCATAGCCTGTTACAAGCGTATTTGTGGGATAATAGTGCTTCAAATCCTCGGTCTGCTCGGGCCAGCCGAGAGTTGAGAACGGCCAAAGAGCCGACGAGAACCATGTGTCAAGCGTATCGGGGTCCTGATTTATATGCTTGCTGCCGCACTTGGGACAAGCATCGATGTCGGTCTTTGAGACGGTTGTTGCGCCGCAGTCGTCGCAGTACCATGCGGGAATCCTGTGACCCCACCAAAGCTGACGGGAAATGCACCAATCCCTTGTGCCGTGCATCCAGTTCATATAGTTCTTGGTAAATCTTTCGGGGATAAATTTAATATCGCCCTTTTCGACAGCCTCTATTGCAGGCTTTGCGAGCGGCTCCATTCTTACGAACCACTGCTTTGAAACCATAGGCTCAATGCTTGTGTGGCAGCGGTAGCAGGTGCCGACCTCGTGCTTGATGGGCTCAATTTCCTTGATATATCCGCCCTCTTCAAGGTCTTTGAGGATTGCCTTTCTCGCTTCAAGAGTTGTCATACCCGCATATTTGCCGCAGTCGAGAACCTCGGGCTCGTTCTGTGCGATTTTTCCCGAAGCACGCAGCTCGTCCGCCTCTGCCTTGTCCTTTGCGCCGGTCATATGTCCGTCATAGGTAAAGGTTCTTACAATCGGAAGATTGTGGCGAAGTCCCACTTCAAAGTCGTTCGGGTCATGCGCAGGCGTAATCTTAACAACGCCCGTTCCCTTGGTCATATCTGCGTGCTCGTCGCATACAATCGGAATTTCCTTATTGAGAAGCGGCAAAATAACATGACAGCCGTGGAGATGCGCATATCTCGGGTCGTCGCCGTTTATTGCAACCGCGGTATCGCCGAGCATTGTCTCGGGTCTTGTTGTGGCAAGCTCAAGCTTTTCGCCCGTCTCCTTTACGGTATAGAGAAGATGCCAGAAGTTAGAGTCCTTTTCCTCGTACTCAACCTCTGCGTCCGAAATTGATGTATTGCAGTGCGGACACCAGTTCACCATTCTGTTGCCCCTGTAAATCAAATCCTTGTCGTACAGGCGGACAAACACCTCACGCACAGCCTTGCTGCAGCCCTCGTCAAGGGTGAATCTCTCCCTGTCCCAGTCGCACGAAGAGCCCATCTTTTTGAGCTGTTCGATAATTCTGCCGCCGTACTGCTCTTTCCACGCCCACGCTCTTTCAAGGAACTTGTCTCTGCCCAAATCCTCTTTGGTAAGCCCCTCCTTGCGCATAGCCTCAACAATTTTAGCTTCGGTTGCAATAGATGCATGGTCCGTGCCGGGAAGCCAAAGGGTATCGTAACCCGCCATTCTGTGATAACGGATAAGAATATCCTGCAAAGTATTGTCAAGGGCGTGTCCCATATGAAGCTGACCCGTGATGTTGGGGGGCGGAATGACTATTGTATAGGTCTCTTTTCCCTGCTCGCATTTAGCGTGAAAATACTTGTTTTCAACCCATGTGCCGTAAATACGCTCTTCGACATTCTTAGGGTTATACTGTTTTTCAAGTTCTTTAGACATATCGTATCTCCTTTGTAAAATAAAAAACGCCCCATACAAAGTATGAGACGAAAAATTCCGTGGTACCACTCAAATTGCCGCAAAGCGACCGCTTTTGTATTCTTTAACGGAAATAACCCGTTTCCGCTTAAATGTCGGCGGAACCGCTCCGAAGCGACGGCGAAACGCACACTGTATTGCCTTGCACCAGACGGCAACTCTCTGAAACTGTGGGAGCGAATCTTAACTTCTTCACTGCGTTTGATATTAAATTAAAGATATTTTATCATTTGAGGCTAAAAGTGTCAATGCCTTATTCAACTACCTCTAGCTTATCGACAAATTCCGACAAAAACATTCTTATATCCGTACCCTCTTTGCTGTTGCCGTTTATAAAAATCTTTCTTCCGTAAAATGTGTAATTTTTTATATCGTCAAGATTGTCCGTGTCAAAGCTCAGCGTAAATTCAGCAGTATGGTTGTGATTCACCGTGATGAACGGCGTGTCGGGAGCGTTTTTTGCAACATAGTAACCCGATGTACCTGCCACCACCTTAAACTTATATGTATTGAAGTCATAAAACCAAGTGTCTGCCGTGGCGTCAACCGTAACATGATAGAGGCTTTCTTCGCCCTCAATCTTTTGTGCCACCATTTTGGTAACGCTGAAGTCAATTTTATGCCAACGGTTTTTCAATATATTAGTGCCTAAAAAAACAAGCCCTATTATTATAACAACGGCGAGTATCTCAAAAATTACGACAACCGCCTTGCGTTCTGTCTTATTCATTTTCACACCTCAACAGGTATTTTAACAACATTATGTTTAACTGTCAACACTGTTTTTGTTTCCCGACGCCACGGCAAAGGTAATACAGTTAACGCTTTGAGCCTCATATATACGAAGCATCTTCGCACATTCGTCAAGCGAAGCGCCCGTTGTTTTGACATCGTCCACAAGCAAAATTTTCTTATCCTTTACAGCTTTCTTATCCTTAACCTCGTATATGCCGAAAACATTGCCCTTTCTGTAAATGCGTGAGAGCGAATGCTGCGGCGGAGTGTCGTAAATACATTCCAAAGCGTCAAGCACGGGTATTCCCGTAAGTGCTGACAACTCGTTTGCAAGAACCTCCGCCTGATTGAAATCACGCTTTCTTTTCTTGCTCTCCGTAAAAGGAACAAAGCAGATGTAATCAAAGTCCGTTTCCGAATATTCACGCAGAAACAGCCTGTACATATCCTCCGCCATAATTTTGCAGATAAATTTCTTTTCGTTGAACTTCATTCTCGACACTGTTTTGCGGATAGGTCCGTCATAATAAAACGCACCGAAAACAGAAGCATAATAATGCCGCCTGCCCTTGCAGTCGCAATCGGATTTGCTCATACCGCAGGCAGGACAAACGGGCGGCTCGATTATCGGCAAACCGCTTTTGCAATCCTCACAAAGCGTTTCGCTGTAACGGATAAGCTCGCCGCAATATCTGCAGCGCTTCGGAAAGAAAACGCTGACAAGGAAGCTTTTGAAATCATCCTTTTTCATCGTTGTTCTCCAAAAGCATATATTTAAGCGCGGAATATCGGCGGGTCTTTCTGTCGTTTTGCGCCATTTCAAGCACCTCTGCGGAGCTTCCGACAATCACAAGCTTTTCCTTTGCTCTTGTGACGGCGGTATAAAGCAAATTCCTGTATTTCAACTGCGGAATTACGGAAATAATCGGCAAAATGACCGCTTTGAACTCGCTGCCCTGACTTTTATGCACGGTAACGGCATAGGCAAGCTCAAGCTCAATCAACTGATCCTTGAGATATGTTGCCCGTCTGTCGTCGTCAAAGCAAATTATCACACATTCGTTTCTTATATCAATTCTTTCGATTATGCCTATATCGCCGTTAAAAATGCCCTCGCCCGAGTCCTTGCCCTTTTCCCAGCCGATATTGTAATTGTTCTTTATCTGCATAACCTTGTCGCCCTCTCTGAACACCTTGAAGCCGACGGTTATTTCGTTTTTATCCTTTGCGTGTGGGTTTACAAGCTCCTGCAGCATCTTGTTGAGGTTGTTTGTACCCGCTTCGCCCTTTTTAGACGGACATACAACCTGAATATCGGTAAACGGAGAATATCCGTAAGCCGCAGGCAGACGCTTTGAATAAAGCTCTGCCACCGTCTGTGCGGTGTCAAAGGCGTTTCTTCTTTCCATAAGGAAAAAGTCGCTGTCCTTTTTGTCGATTATTATCTGCTCGCCGTTTACTATCCTGTGTGCGTTCGTGACAATAAGGCTGTCAAGCGACTGCCTGAAAACCTCTTTCAATTCAACCACTGGCAAAAGCTTTGAACCGATTAAATCAGCCAAAACATTGCCTGCTCCGACTGCGGGAAGCTGATCGGAGTCGCCGACCATAACAAATCTGCAACCGAACGGAAGCGCCGCCAAAAGGCTTGCGAAAAGACTTGTGTCAACCATTGACAGCTCGTCCACAATGAGAACCTCGCAATCAAGCGGATTGCGCAGATTGCGCTGAAAAACGGGTCTGTCGTTTTCGTCCCATTCGACCTCGAGCAAGCGGTGAATTGTCTTTGCCTCCTTGCCCGTAAGCTCACTCATACGCTTTGCCGCTCTGCCCGTGGGCGCCGCAAGGGCAATTTCAAGCCCCTCGTTTTCAAACACCTTGATTATACCCTTGAGCGTTGTGGTTTTTCCCGTACCGGGTCCGCCCGTCAAAATAAGCATACCCTTGTTTATTGCGGTCTGTATAGCCTCTTTCTGCTTTTCGGCGTATTCGATTTTAAGCGAAGCCTCAACCGCTTCGATTTCCTTGTACAAAGTTTTCCTCTCGGGAGGCGGGAATTTCAAAAGCACCTTCATACGGTTGCTTATGGAATTTTCGTCAAGATATGCCGAAGTCAGGAAAATAAACTCCTTGCCGTTCATTTCCTTTGAAACAAGCTTGCTCTCGTCTATGAGCTCGTCAATCATAATGTCGGCGTTGTCCTCATTGGTGGAAAGATACTGCGCCGCAATTTTTACAAGCTTTTCCCTCGGCAGGCAGGTATGCCCGTCCGAATATAAATTATGGGTAACGATATGTACTATACCCGCTTTAATCCTGTATGTCGGGTTTGTACCGTTGGGCAGGTTCTGCGCTATGGTTTCCGCCCTTTCAAATCCTATTCCGACGCCCGAAAAGCACAAATCAAACGGGTTTTCCATAACCCTCTCGACAGTGTTTGCTCCGAACAGCTTATATGCCTTTATGCACTCGTTAGGCGTCATTCCGTAGGTTTCAAGGTTCATCATAATTCCCCTTACGGCAAATTGGCTCTTGAAATCCTTTGAAATCATACGGGCACGCTCCAAGGATATGCCCTTGATAAGTGCAAGGCTCTCGGGCTCGTTTTCAAGCACCTCAAATGAGCGCTCACCGAATTTTTCGATTATTTTTTCGGCGGTTGCGGGTCCTATTCCCTTTACCGCACCCGCACTGAGATAATTATATAACTGTTCTGTCGTCGCAGGCATATTTCTCTCATAGCTTTCGACCTTAAACTGCCTGCCGAAGGTGTTGTGAAATGTCCAATTACCCGAGCACTTGACCGTTTCGCCGACGGAAATTGCGGAGAAAAGACCGACGGCCGTAATGAGCTCGTCATCACAGCCTATTTCAAGCACGGTATATCCGTTTTGTTCGTTTCGGAATTTTATATCCTCGACAGTACCGCTTATTATTTCGTTTTTAAGCTCTTCATTCATTTGAACAGTTCCTCTAATTCGTCCGCCGTTATAAGATAAATGCCGTTTGTCTGTCTGCACACATTAAGGCAGGAAAGCTTTTGCGCTTCGTCCATTCCCGTATCGACAACAAGCACCTTGCCGTGCTCTTCATCGCCGATAAGGTTAAGCTTTGTCCTTGCCGCATACGCCGCCTGAGCGGTTTCCTCGCCGCAGCTTTCGGAAGGAATAATTATGTAATAGTCATACTTTCCCTTTGGCATTAAAAGCTTGAACATTATCCCGTACGACAGAGCAAGCAGCCCCAAAAGTATCAAGCCGACAAAAACCGATGCAAAAAACGCCTCTAACATTAAAATCACCCCATAACATAGTATGAGGCGAATTTAATAATGTGAGTAAACCTGTAAGCCGAGTTCTGTCATTGAAAGCAATTATCTGTCTAATCGTACCGTTACCGATACGCTCAAGCCATCCGTCGAAGTATATGCCCAGCTGACAACTTCGGTCGATGTTGCATCGGGTAGGGTTTACTTGGCAATATTGTTACCAATATCCCGGTGAGCTCTTACCTCGCCTTTCCACCCTTACCGTAAAAATACGGCGGTATATCTCTATGCACTTTCCCGGAGGTCGCCCTCGGCGGCCGTTAGCCGTTACCCTGCTGTGTGATGCTCGGACTTTCCTCATCGACGCATTGCTGCGCCTCCGCAATTGCTCAGTCTGCTCACGCATATATTTTATTATATTTTGTCCCCCGTGTCAATTACCGTAATCACGCAAGGATTTGAAAACATATCCGTTTTCCCTTGCATAATCGATTATCCTCGCAAGGGCGTTTGAGTTATCCGGCGAAACGGCGTGAAGAAGTATTACCGCACCCGGATGAAGCCTTGCGGTTACTGTGTCGAAAGCGTAATCCGCACCCTTTTGATTGTTGAGGTCCCAATCGGAATAGGCAAGCGACCAGAAAACGCACTTATAGCCGAGCGAACCGACCAAGTCAAGCGCACTCTCGGAATATTCGCCCATGGGGAAACGGAAATACGGCTCGGAATATCCGAAATTCGTCCGCAAATAGTCGTCCATTCCCTTTATCTCCTGTGCCATTTCGGTGCGCGTCAGCGTCGGGAACGACGGATGAGTGACCGAGTGATTGCCGACAATATGCCCCTCGTTTATCATTCTTGAAATAAGCTCCGGGTACTGCTTCACCTGCGGCAGAGTGCAGAAAAACGCCGCTGTAACGCCTTTTTCCTTTAATGTGTCAAGTATTTTTGCGGTGTAGCCGTTTTCATAGCCGCAGTCGAAGGTAAGATACAGAACCTTTTCTGTTGATGCCGTGTCAAGGCAGAGCGCATTGAACTTGTTTTCGTCAAAATATTTTTGATTGTTTACGGAAATGCTGTTGGGCTTGCCGTCCTTTGCAACGCCGAAGCCGTACCCCTTTTTCTCGGTTGACAGCTGTCTTGTGTTCTCGGGGTCGGTAACCTTGAATTCAACGCATGCAAGCGGTTCTCTGCCCGTATAGGTTTTACCGTCCTGAAGCACGGCAGAGCCCGAGCCGGCAGGCAGAATATCAGCCGAAACGCCGTCGGAACCGTCCGCTTCTTCGGTGGTTGTGAGCAATTCCGTTTTCATTTCCTCCGTGGTTTCGGGTGCCGTCGTCTGCGCCGTCGGTTCTTTTTTAGAGCAGGAGCACATCAAAAAAACAAATATGAGAACGATAAGTACGGCTGTTACTTTTTTCATAATTTATCCCCTTATAAAAAATGTCCGTTACCGTCGGCAACGGACTTACTTTGATTTTACATCATACTTTGCATATTTTCAACCATATTCGAAAAAGTATTCACAGCTTTTTTAGCGGTCTTTTTCATATTCTTCATCGGGTCGTCGTTCATTACCGAACCGATCATAGCCGCAGCGGCACCGAGAGCAAGGCTCGCACCTACGGCTTTCATTGTTTTCTCCGTTTGCTTCTTCATATTTTCACCTCTTTGCTTTTGTGATGTACTAATATTCTTTACGAAAACGGAAAAATAATTATTGTATAGTTCTTTTATTTTTTGAAAAATATGTTAAAATAGATAAAAAATTCGGGAGAGAAAAAAATGTCGATTAACATAGTAATGGTAGAACCTGAAATTCCGCAAAACACGGGCAATGTTGCAAGAACCTGTGCGCTGACGGGCGCAAGGCTTCATCTTGTCGGTCCCATGGGCTTTAAGATAGACGACCGCAAGCTCAAAAGAGCGGGTCTTGATTATTGGTATCTTTTGGATATTACATATTATGAAAGCCTTGCCGAATTCCTTGAAAAGAACAAGGAGCATAAGGATAAATTCTACTTTTTCACAACAAAGGGCAGGCACATTTATTCGGATGTAAAATATCCCGACAATTGCTACCTTTTCTTCGGAAAAGAGACAAAGGGCTTACCCGAGGATTTATTGTACAATCATCCCGACACCTGCGTGCGTATGCCGATGCTAAATCACGAGCGGGCAAGAAGTCTGAACCTTTCAAATACCGTTGCTATCGCAACATACGAGGTACTGCGGCAGCGGAATTTCCCTGAGCTTTTGTGCGAGGGTCAGCTTCACGAACTTAAATGGGACGAATGAGTAAACAGCCTGTTGCGATTTATGTAACAGGCTGTTTTTGGTGTATGAGTTTTTTCGAGGAGAGAACGAAAATCATCGGATAATTGCATATTTCCCGACAGCGTAGGGACAGCCTTTACGGCTGTCCGTCAATATGACTTGTATGTAATTCCTTGCGGACAGGGGCGAGCCCTGTCCCTACGGTAATTCGATGTTTATTAACGGCGGGAGCAAGCCCCCGCCCTACCCGATATTGAAACGCACAACCCGTAGGGGCGACCTGCGGTCGCCCGCCAACTTCGGCAGAAATTAAAAGCGGGCGAACACAGTTCGCCCCTACGATATAATATAAAATGTATTTGA
>CAVAPB010000004.1:0-92790 GCA_963590415.1 Anaerovoracaceae bacterium
AATTAAAAGCGGGCGAACACAGTTCGCCCCTACGCTATATGATATGATTTTCAATTTGTGCGTTCAGCCTCCCTTGTGTAAAGGGAGGTGCCGAACGAATGTGAGGCGGAGGGATTGTAGTGCTGATTTTATATAATTTGTAAAAATCCCTCAGTCATTTTTTTGCTTCCAAAAAAACGACAGTTCCCTCGTCAGGGAGCGGAACTTCTAATGTAATTTTCTGTGCTCTTTACGGACAGGGGCGAGCCCTGTCCCTACGGCAATTTGATATTTATCGGCGGTGGGCGCTGCCCCGCCCTACCGTACATCAATTCATTGTGCTGTCTTTACGGTGGATTTTTCTTTTGTGCCCGTGTTCGTCAACTATATAGGTATTGTCAAGCTGTGCGACAAGGTTTTTCTTGAACGCCGCAAGATATTCCCCACGCAGCCTTGCCTGCTCGGCTTTTTCCGCCTCGGTCAAGCCCTCCTCCTTTTCCTTATGAGCCAATTCGTTTATTCTTTTTAATCTTGATGTTTCCATTTTTTAATATTTCCTTTGATAATTTTTTTGCATTTATATAATAGCATAAAACATTATCGGTTTACAAGCAAATAAAAATATACTAAAATATATGTGAAAATAAACACGGAAAAAGGTGCGGTATGAATTTTAAGTTACCCGAAAAAGTGAACAACATTATAAATCTGCTCAAAGCGGACGGATATGAAGCGTATGCGGTCGGCGGCTGTGTGCGTGATATGGTTATGGGTATTGAGCCGCACGATTTTGACATAACGACCTCTGCCCTGCCCGAGGAGACCGAAAAGGTCTTTGCAAATTTCAGACTTGTCGAAACGGGTATAAAGCACGGCACGGTTACCGTGATTTCCGAGCACGAGCCGTTTGAAATTACGACATACAGGATTGACGGCGACTATCTTGACAACCGCCATCCGGAAAGCGTGAGCTTTTCACGCAATCTCAAGGACGACCTTTCAAGGCGTGATTTTACCGTGAACACGCTCTGCTTCAACGAAACTGACGGAATTGTAGACCTCTTCGGAGGAACGGAAGATATAAAAAAAGGCATAATCCGCTGCGTCGGAAACCCCGAAAAGAGGTTTTCTGAGGACGCACTGCGAATTATGCGGGCGTTGAGGTTTTCCGCAACGCTTGGCTTTTCGATCGAAAAAGAGACGGCAAGATGCATACATTCCCAAAAGGATTTGCTTAAAAATATTGCCGCAGAGCGCATAAGAGATGAATTTACAAGGCTGATAACAGGCAAAAACGCTATGGGCGTGCTTCGGGAATATCACGATGTAATCGAGGTGTTCATACCCGAGTTTGCGGCGCTTTTCGGCTGTGAGCAGAACACGCCGTTCCACATTTACGATGTTGCTGAACACACCCTGCACGCACTTGACAGTGCGGAAAACGACCGAGTGCTGAAAATCACAATGCTTTTTCACGACATCGGAAAGCCGCTCGCAAAAACCACCGATATAAACGGAATTGACCACTTCAAGGGTCATGCGACGATCGGCGCAAAAATGTGCGTTGACATTCTCAAAAGGCTGAGATATGACAACAAAACGGTTGAAAGGGTATCGACGCTTGTCGCTATTCACTCTGAGTGCTGCCCGAAAACCAAGGCTGAAGCGAAGCTTATGCTCTGCGAGGTCGGCGAGGAATACTACAGGAACTTTATGCGGGTACGCCGTGCGGACTGCCTTGCCAAAGCAGACCCTCATTCCCCCGATAAAGAGCTGAAGAAAATGCAGGCGCTTCTTGACGAAATAACCGAAAACAACGAGTGCTACAGTCTCAAGGAGCTGAAAATTAACGGTAACGACATTAAGGCTCTCGGTGTAACCGACGGCAAAGCAATCAACAGGATTTTGCAGAAGCTGTTGTTTGAGGTCATAAGGGACAACAAAAAAAACAGCAAGTCCCGTCTTATTGCAAGGGCTAAGACACTGTCGGAGGAAAGCGAATGATAAGGAAGCTCCGATACACAATAACCGACGCCTACTCCTCACGCAAGGTGCTCGACTTCTTAAAGCACCTCGGCTTTTCGCACAGACTTATCATAAAATTAAAGCAGTCGCCCGACGGAATACTACTTAACGGCGAGCACGCCCGAACGATTGACCTGATGAAGGGCGGAGATGTGCTTGAAATAAATCTTCCCGAGGATAAAAAGGAAAGCATTTCGATTCCCGTTAAAATGCCGCTCGATATTATCTATGAGGACGATGATATTCTTGTGCTCAACAAGCCGCCTATGCTTGCGGTACACGAGAGCCACAACCATTTGGGGGACACTCTGTCGAACGCCGTTGCCTTTCATCTGCAAAAAGAGGGCAAGCCCTCCGTTTTCAGGGCTGTCGGCAGGCTTGACAAGGGCACCTCGGGGCTTATGGTCTGCGCCCTGAACAGGTATGCCGCCGCACGGCTCTCGGGTAAGATTTACAAGGAATATTTTGCAATCGCAACCGGCGTTTTCGAGGGCGAGGGAACAATTGACGCACCGATTTACCGCCCCGACCCCATACTTACCCTGCGTACCGTTGACGAACGGGGCGAAAGAGCGGTAACGCATTGGAAAGCAATTAAATCGGACGGCGAAAACACGCTTTTGCGAATACATCTCGAAACGGGCAGGACTCATCAGATAAGAGTGCATTTTGCCTCGCTCGGCGCACCTCTTGTCGGCGACACCATGTACGGCAAGCCCGACAAACGGATATGCCATCAGGCGCTTCACTGTTGCAAATGCAAATTCACCCACCCCGTAAATGAACGGGAGCTTGAATTTTTCCGTGATATGCCGGACGATATGAAAAGCATAATAAAATGACCTCCGAGGCTGTTAAAGCAAATCGGAGGTCTTATTGTGTAATTAAGGCTTATTCCCAAATTACATTGAGCTCGTCTATTTTAAGTCCGTTGTTTGTCGGCTGCCAGTCCTTGCCGAGAGTTACCTCCTGCTGCGAACATTCCATACGAACGGTGTGCAGGTTTGTGCAGTTAAAAAAGGCATAGTCGCCGACAGCCGTTACGCTTTTCGGAACGGTTATCTCTTTGAGAGACGAACAATATCCGAAGGCGTCCTTTTCAATCACGGTAACCTTTTCCGGGATAGTGAAGCTCTCCATTGCGGAACACTTAAAAAACGCCTTTTCCCTGATTTCCGTAACGCTGTCGGGAAGCACGATTTCCGAGATAACAGAGCACTTGTAAAAAGCCTTCGTGCCGATTATTTCCACGCCGTCTGGCACGGTATATCTGCTTGATTTAACCTTCTGCTTTTTGCCGTCCGAGTCGGTTTTTTCAACCTCCTCAACATCCTTGCCAAGCGGATAGAAAAGCAGCTGCTTCATATCCTTTGTAAAAAGCACGCCGTCAACCGAGCAATAGTATTCGTTCTCGGGGTCAACGACAAAGCATTTGAGCTTCTGATTGTTTTCAAACGCCCATGAACCGATTTTTTGAACATTTTTGCCTATCGTGATAACCTCGACATTTTCAAGGTTACACCCTGCGAAGTCGGCAATTTCGGTAACGGGCAAGCCGTCGTATTCGTCGGGAATTTCAACCTCTTTTATCGTGGTCTTGTTCGGAAGCTCCGTAACGCTTACCGAGTTTTCCGAAACGCTGTATTTGATTTCGGCGTTGCCCAAGCCCATTTCCTCACCGCAGCCGGTAAAGAGTACGCCGATTATCATTATAAGCACAAGAATTAAAGCCGATTTTCTTTTCATACCGCCGCCTCCTCACTGCTGTTTACCGTGTCCTCGACGCGCTGCTTGAGCTCCGAAACGCAGGTTTCATACTTTTCCTTGGTTAAATCATAGAATATAAACGGAAGCGTTACAAGCACAAGGGAGATTATCGACGCCCAGGTGTATATTGAAAATACCCTTGTAAGTATTTCCGAGTCGTACAGGACATCCCAGTCCGAGGTAAAGCCCACAAGCTTGAGAAGATACGGCACGATATAACTTATAACCATATTTACGGGGTTTAAGAACCAGCTGAACACGCCCGACATTGAGTCCGCACGCTCGCCGTATTTCCACTGATGATAAACCTGTACATCCGCACCGAGACCTGAGCTTACGCCGTCAACCACAGGTTGAATTGTGTTCTTAAGCGTGAGTGAAATTAAGAAAATATAGATATTTCCCGTTTTTACCGCAAGCACTATGCCGAAGCACATAAGGATAGTCAGCGCCCTTGATAAAATCAGTATATCCCGTTTTTCAAATTTTCTTGTAAGCACCGGACACAGGAGATTGCCAACGGTCATACCGACAACAACGATATTTGCCGCAACGCCCGAGAACCACTCCATACGCAGCGAATATATGAACCACCACGCAAGCAGATTGCCTATATGCCACTGATAAAGTCCGAGCGTATTTGACACGTTTATTATCCAGAAATACTTGTTTTTGAGTACATTTTTTGCACCTTGGAAAAAGGTTACCTTTTTACGCTTTTCAAGGGGCGGCTCGATAACGCGCTCCTTGCACTTGACTATGCTCAGTGCGATAAGTATACCCGCAAAGCTGAAAATCGGTACAAACACCCTGTAGGTTTTAAGGTTGAGGTATCCGCCGGTTACGGAAATGAGCATCGGCAGGAACATATTGATTATTGACGGAAACAGACCCGTGATAATCGGAACTATGGAATAAAGCCTTTGCCTCTCCTGTGAGTTCGGCGTGATAAACGCAACCAAGCCCGTTACATTTGTAAGGTTACCGTAAAAATAACTCATCAGAGAAAATGCAAAATGCAAAATGATAAGCCTTTTGGTGTAGGTTGTATCAAGTAAGGGAAGATACGGAATAATTGACATAATAAGCGCCGACGGTATTCCGCAGATTACCAAAAACGGTTTTAATCTGCCGTGCTTCGCACTGAACGCACGCCGTATTATCCATGTGATGTAGTTCGTTACTCCGGCAATAAGAAGCATATTTCCTATAAGCTGCGGAAAGCCCTTGATGATAAATTCAAAGCCCTCCGAGGGAATGAAGTAACAGCATATCCCGACAACAATTTCGGCTGTATACGCTATATGCGCAAAGATTTTCATCTTTTGGGAAAGTCTGCCGTGATTTTCGTAAATAAGAACTCCGACAGGATTAAAAATAATGAGTATGTAATTTACAACCGTACTCATTATTCCGATTATGGTAAAATCAAGGTTTGAAATGCCCATAATCGAGCCGGTAAAATAGGTTGCTCCGAAGGTCATAATTCCCGCAAAGGTCATAAAGATGTATATCCCCGCCTGCCCGAAGGTGTATGCCGCCGTCTCCGACAGCGAAAGATACTCCCCCTCGTTCGGACTGTTCCAATGCTCTTTAACATAATCCGGCGCCTGTTTTATCTTTGCGCCCAATTCTTTAATTTTCATATTATCCAACCCCGTTTTCCTCTTTGAGGAAAGAAAAAGGGCGGATTTTTAATCCGCCCTGTAATTCATTAAAAATCAACCGTTAAGAAGTGCAAAGATCTTCTTGTTCGACTTATAAAGATTTACATAAGCTTCATAATTTCGGTCGTAAACTGCTCTGTGCGCATAGTTTGGTTTGAAGGTCTTTGCTGCGGGAATAAGCTTTTTCGCTTCCGTAATGTCGCCGATTATTCCCGTACCGACGGCTATTACAATCGCCGCACCGACTGCGCCGATGTTCTGCGGGCTGTCAACGGTTTCAACCGTTCTGCCCGTGCAATCCGCAAGTATCTGACAGGTAACATCGGAAAGTGCGCCGCCGCCGACAAATCTCACGGTGTTTGAGGTCTTAATCTTTTTGTCCTGAGTTTCAAGGAACCAGCGAAGATGGAAACAAACGCCCTCGTAAACGGCTCTTATCATCTCCGACTTACCCGTATCAAGGCTTATGTTAAAGAACATTCCCCTTGCGTTCGGATCCTCAAACGGACAACGGTTGCCGTGAAGCCATGGTGTGAAAATTACTCCGTTCGAGCCTGCGGGAACATCGTTGATTACCGCCGCCATATATTCGAAAAGGTTTGTATAAACGGTTTCCATATCGCCCTTTGAGCGCTTGAGGTTATGGCTCTTATCAAGATATATATCTATTTCGTCAAGTGCAAGGTGGTCCTTAACCCACTCAACGCACTTACCTGCCGTTTCAAGCTCTGCAAAGTAGTTGTAATGTCCGTCCTTTGCGCCGACAATAGCGGCAATCATTGAATTTGTATCTACAATGGACTTATCGACAACCGTAGATACCCAGCCCGAAGTACCCTGATAGATGTGTGTGTCGCCGAGCTCAACCGCACCTGCACCGACGCCGATAAGCGAAGCGTCTCCGCCTCCGCCGAACACCGCCGTACCCTCTGCAAGTCCCAGCTCTTTAGCAGCCTTTTCAGTGAGCTCACCCACCTTGTCGGTAGATTTAACAATCTTAGCAAGGTGATCCATATTGACACCGAGCATATCGCACATCTGCTTGCTCCAGGTCTTTTTCTTGATGTCGTAAATCATAGTTGAGAAAGCCGAATCGTGGGTCATAACAAACTCGCCCGTCATTCTCGCAATAAGATACTCCTTAACATCAAGCCACTTGTAAACTCTGCTGAAGTTCTGCGGCTCGTTGTTCTGAGTCCATTTATACTTCCATATCGGGTCCTTTACCGAAAGCGGCGCCGCACCCGTAATCGCAAGGGACTTGAGCACCTTAACGGCGTTGCCGCCCGCTATCTGCGGCGCTCCGCCCATACCCTCCTTTAATTCCTTGGTTGCACGCTGATCCATATAGCTGAACGCACGCCTTACCGCATTTGCGTCCTTATCAACAAGTACAACGCCCTGCATCTGCGAACAGAATGAAATGCCCGAAATCTTTTTCTTGTCGATTTTGGACTTTTTCATAACGACATTTGTACTGTCGCGCATAGCCTGCCACCATTCGTCGGGGTCCTGCTCCGCTCCGCCGTCGGGCATAACATAAAGCTTATAGCCCTCGCTGTGCGACGCAAGAAGCTCTATCCTCTCCCCGATAGAAAAAATGCAGGTCTTGACGCCCGTGGTACCTATGTCGTACGCAATAACATATTTTTCTTCTGCCATCAAAAAGACTCCCTTATCCTAAATATATAAATTAAAAAACTTACTTTTTTAATGCCGATTTTATAAATTTCAAACACTGCTCAACAACAAAATCGTCCTTTTCAAGAATGCTGTCACCGGCATATATCTTGAAGCGCTCCTTATAATAGTCGCACGCATACGAAAACTGGAGCGACATAAACAGATTGTCGAGAAGATATGCGGCAAACGCCGAGTCGATGTCGGTTCTGACATCTCCCGCCTTTTTGCCCTGCTCGATAGCCATATAGTAAATTTGCGCCGTCAGCGACTCCATTTCGTTTGCGAAATAACCTGCAAAGCGGGGATTGTTCTCATTGGTCATAACATTATAGAACTTGATGATAAGCTCGTTTTCCTTTGAATACTTCTGTATGGTGCGAAGTATCTGCTCAACCTTCAGAAGTATGTCCTCATCGCTCTGCGAAAGCGCCGTAAGCAAATTGTCCATAGTCGCAATGTTGTGGTTCACTATGGTAAGGAACAAATCCTGCTTGTTGTCAAAGTACTTGTAAAGAGAACCGACGCTTATCTCGGCTTTTTTCGCTATATCGTTGATATTGGCGTTTTCAAAGCCCTTGAGTGCAAATTCCTTTGTGGCGACGTTTATTATCCTGTCCCGCTTTTCCTTGGAGATGTTGTCAAACGTCGGCTTGTGATGTTTTTTAAGATCCAAAAATTATCACCTTGCCGTTCAAAAAGAGGCTTATTGCAATTACGCTCAAAACACTCTATGATATACCTATTTATTTTATCATATAACAAGTACACTTTACAAGAAAAAAACTTAAAAAGCACCTAATTTCAACAATATATAAAATTTGGCAGCCGATATTTGTATATATTGCACATACTATTGCTTAATAAATAGCTCTTGCTCACTGTATAGTATGATGATATACTATTTATAAATCTTTTTTCTGAGGGGGAAGTTATGAAAATTATAAATAAATTCATCCGTAAAATATCCGGTGCCGAGCTTGCTCAAAAGCAGGCGGGACAGGTTATGGGCGGTAAGCCCAATGAAAGGATTGTTCCGCTGTTGAGAAAAGCGGGAGCAGACGGTTGCGTTCTACTTAAAAACAACGATGTTTTACCCTTTGTCGCAGAGGACTCCGTTGCGGTTTTCGGAAGAGTGCAGAACGATTGGTTCTTCGTCGGAAACGGCTCGGGCGGCGATGTCTGCACACCGTATAAAACGAGTCTTATCGATGCGATTGAAACGGAACAGCCCTTTAAGATTGACGAACGGCTGAGAGTAGCGTACAAATCATGGAGTGCCTCGCATCAGGTTGACCCCGGCTTTTGGGCACATTGGCCGAGATATTATCCGGAAATGAAGCTCTCTGAAGCCGAAGTTAAGGCGGCGGCTGACAGGAATACAAAGGCGCTTGTTGTCATTGGCCGTTCCGCAGGAGAGGACAGAGAAAATGTCCTCAAGGAGGGCAGCTTCTACCTGACAAAGGCTGAAATAAAGCTTCTTGACTCGGTAACAAGCCACTTTGACAAGGTAGCGCTTTTGCTCAATGTCGGCAGTCTCATTGATTTTGAAAAGATAAATTCGTACGGCGACAAAATCGGCTCTGTTATGCTTGTGTGGCAGGGCGGTATGGAGAGCGGAAACGCCGTTTGCGACATTCTTTCGGGCAAGGTCTCCCCGTCGGGCAGGCTGACAGATACAATCGCGAGCAAATACTCCGATTATCCGTCGGCGAAGGATTTCGGCGATAAAAACGAGAACAAATACACCGAGGACATATTTGTCGGTTACAGATACTTTGAAACCTTTCATCCCGAAAAGGTGCTGTATGAGTTCGGCTTCGGACTGTCCTACACGCAATTTTCGCAGGAGGTCGTAAAAGCCGATTTTTCGGACGGAAAATTCACCGCCGAGGTCAAGGTAAGGAATATCGGCAAGGCAAGCGGCAGAGAAACCGTTCAGCTCTATGTCGGCGCACCCGTCGGCAAGCTTCCCAAGCCTTCAAAGGTGCTGACTGCTTTTAAGAAAACCAAGCTTCTCGCTCCCGACGAGGAGGAAATCATAAAAATTTCCTGCGATGAATATTCCTTTGCCTCTTTCGACGACGACGGCTCGACGGGTAACGCAAACTGCTATGTCACGGAGGACGGAAAATATAATTTTTATATCGGTTCAAGCGTTAAATCCTGTGTAAAGGCATTTTCCTTTACGCAAAGTGAAACAAAGGTGCTCAAGCAGCTCTGCGAGGTTATGGCAGTGCCTGATAATATGAGGTTTGTAAGGCTTACGGGAAGATTTTCCGACGGTAAGGCAACCGTTTCGTACGCCCCTGTTCCCTGCCGTACAACCAACCTTAAAAGCATAATTCTCTCTGAGCTTCCGTGCGGCAAGGAATACACGGGAGATAAGGGCATAAAGCTTAAAGATGTACGCGATGGCAAGGCGGAAATGGCTGACTTTGTCGCACAGTTAAGTCCCGACGAGCTGGAGCTTATCACAAGAGGCGAGGGTCCCATGGACTCAAAGCTCGGCGCAAAGGGCAACGCAGGCGCAATAGGCGGCGTGAGTACCTCTCTGAAAGAAAAAGGCATTCCGCCGATTATCACGACCGACGGTCCGTCCGGCATAAGGCTTCTGTCCTCGTGCTCGCTCATGCCGTGCGGTACGGCGCTTGCCTGCACCTGGGACACGGAGCTAATTGAAGCGCTGTTTGACGAAATGGGCAAGGAAATGGTCGAAAAGGGAACGGATGTGCTCTTGGCTCCCGGAATGAACATTCACCGCAACCCCCTGTGCGGACGGAACTTTGAATACTATTCCGAGGACCCCGTAATAAGCGGAGAAATGGCGTCGGCTACAGTTTCGGGAATACAGAAAAACGGTGTGAGCGCCTGTCCGAAGCACTTTGCCTGCAACAATCAGGAATACAATCGAAATCACAATAATTCCGTTGTATCGCAGAGGGCGTTGCGTGAGATATACCTAAAGGGTTTTGAAATATGCGTTAAGAAATCAAAGCCGTTAAGCATTATGACAAGCTACAACAAGATAAACGGCGTGTGGAGCCATTACAACTACGAGCTTTGCACCACGGTACTGCGAGGTGAGTGGGGCTATGAGGGTATGGTGATGACCGACTGGTGGATGCGCTACGCCCCCTCCCCCGAATTTCCTGAGCTCAGCGGCAACGCATACAGAGTGCGCGCACAGGTTGATGTACTTATGCCCGGCGGCAAAACGGCTGTCAGCAAGAGCTTCGAGCCCGACGGAACGCTGCTTGAAACATACGGCAAAGCGGGCGGAATTACGCTCGACGAAATGCAAAGGTGCGCCGCAAATGTGCTCAATACGGTACTTAAAACAAACAAAGGTAAAAATTTATAATAACGGAGTTACCCAATGGAAAAGTATCTTATCAACCCTAACCAAAAAATTGCAAAAATCAGCAAGGACATTTACGGGCATTTCAGCGAGCATCTCGGCAGATGTATCTATAACGGCATATATGTCGGAGAAAATTCTGAAATTCCGAATATAAACGGTATGCGTACCGATGCGGTAAACGCTCTTAAAGAGATGGGAATACCCGTTCTGCGTTGGCCCGGCGGCTGCTTTGCGGACGAATATCACTGGAGAGACGGCATAGGTCCGAAAGAGCAGAGAAAGAAAATGATAAACACCCACTGGGGCGGCGTTGTCGAGGACAACTCGTTCGGCACGCACGAATTTTTTGAGCTCTGCCGTCAGCTCGGCTGCGACGCTTACATAAACGGAAATGTCGGCTCGGGCTCGGTTGAGGAAATGAACGAATGGGTGGAATATATGACCTTTGACGGCGTATCGCCCATGGCAGAGCTTCGTGCAAGGAACGGGCATAAGGAGCCTTGGAAAATCAAATACTTCGGCGTCGGCAACGAGAGCTGGGGCTGCGGCGGAAATATGGACCCCGAATATTACGGCTGTCTTTTCAAAAGGTACAACACCTATGTCAGGGACTATGACTCAAATTATCATATAAACCGCATCGCCTGCGGTCCGAACGGCAACGACTACCGTTGGACGAAGCAGGTTATGGATAAGGTAGACCGCCACGCAAACGGTCTTGCGCTTCACTATTACACCGTCCCGACGGGAAATTGGGAACACAAGGGCTCGGCTACTGACTTTGACATAAAGGAATATGACTCGACAATTTCAAGAGCGTATGAAATGGAGCTTCTTGTCAACAACCACATTAAAATGATGGACAGCGTAAAGCCCGACCATAAGGTTAAGCTTGTCGTTGACGAGTGGGGCACCTGGTACGATGTCGAGCCAGGTACAAACCCAGGCTTCCTCTATCAGCAGAGCACTATGAGAGACGCCGTTGTCGCAGGTCTTACGCTCAACATTTTCAACAAGCACGCCGACAGGATTATGATGGCTAACATCGCACAGACCGTAAATGTACTTCAAGCTGTAATTTTGACCGACGGCGACAGGATGGTCCTCACTCCGACCTATCATATTTTCAAAATGTACAAGGACCATCAGAAAAACACGCTCGTAGGCTCGTTCCTCACTACCAAGGAGCTGTCGTCCGAAATGAACAACGGCAAAAAATATCCTCAGCTTACAGAGTCGGCTTCAATTGACGAAAACGGCGTTATTTACTCGACCGTTACCAACAGCTCGGCGACGGAGGCAGTTGAAATTAAATGTCAGGTTGCCGACACCGAGGTAAGCGAAATCAAAGCGGAAATCCTCACGGGCGACATTCACGACAAGAACGACTTTGACAACGCAAGCAATGTTACAATCAGTGAATTTGGCGGCTTTGAAAAGACTTCGGACGGCTTTATCGCTCAAATTCCGCCCTGCTGTGTTGTTAAGTTTGTTATAAAGTAATATGGGAAAATGCAAAAGATGTCTGCTTCGGGAAAGTGCCGAGGCAGACATTTACGAGGATATACAAAGCCGCATAGAAAAGCTGTCCGACCGTGACAGGGCGGACAATAATACATATGCTTCCCGAATTGAGAAATGCAGACAGTGCGAGCAGCTCATTTCGGGAGTTTGTATGAAATGCGGCTGTTATGTGGAATTTCGGGCGGCGTTCAAAAAACAGCGCTGTCCGCAAAAGCTTTGGGATTAAAAAGTTACAGCGTACCGTAGGGACAGGGCTCGCCCCTGTCCGAAATAAATTACATACAAATCATATCTCCGGACAGCCGCAAGGGCTGTCCCTACGGTACGATATAAATTATAATTTGTGCACAAATACAGGCTCCCTTGTAAAGGGAGCTGTCATTTTTTGAAAAACAAAAAATGACTGAGGGATTTTACAAAATCATATCACATCGTAGGGGCGAACTGTGTTCGCCCACTTTTAATTTCTGCTGAATTTGACGGGCGACCGCAGGTCGCCCCTACGGGTTGTGCTTTCTTTCTCGGTAGGGCGCAAGCTTGCACCCGCCGAAAAAGCCGCAAAAAAGCCATAGGTATTCTTTACGAACGCCTATGGCTTTGATATTTTATAAATGAAATTACTTTGCTTTCTTTTTTCTGCCCGTCAAAAGCGAAACGCCGAAAATCACACCTAAAAGCAACAGCGCAAACGCCATCCAGCCGACAAGCACCGCAGTTCCCTGAGAAGCAAAGGTATCGTAATAGCCCTTGAGGTAAACGATAATTACGACAAGCGGCAACACATACTGCATATATGCCCTTGCCCATTTCGGGAATTTCATTCCCTCGCCCTCGTTGGCTTCCTTGAGGAAGTTTTCGAAGCCCCAGCCGTTGCGCCTTACGCAGAACATTACGAACAGCAGGCTTCCGAGCGGCAAAAGGTTGTAGGAAACAATGAAGTCCTCCAAATCCATAATGCCCGTACCCTCGCCCAAGGGCTGAAATTTTGAAAGAACATTGAAGCCTAAAATTGCAGGGATTGAAATAAGCGTTACTATAACAAAGTTCGCCGCAACCGACTTTTTACGCGACCAGCCCTTCATATCCATAAACGCCGCAATCAGATTTTCAAACACGGCAATGACTGTCGAGAGAGCCGCAAACGACATAAATATGAAGAAGAGCGTTCCCCACAATCTGCCGGCAGGCATCTGATTGAACAAATTGGGGAGCGTAATGAACAGAAGAGACGGACCCGAGCCGGGTTCAACGCCGAATGCAAAGCATGCCGGAATGATGATAAAGCCCGCCGTCAATGCGACAAGCGTATCAAGAATCATAACATTTACAGCCTCGCCGGCAAGCCTTTTTTTCTTATCAAGATAGCTTCCGAAAATTTCCATTGCGCCGATACCGAGGCTCAATGTAAAGAATGAGTGGCTCATTGCGGCAAACACAGCCGTGCCGAAGCCCTTAGCTTTGACAGAAGCAAAGTCGGGTACAAGATAAAATCTGAAGCCCTCCTTCGCATTGGGGAGCGTTGCGGAGTTTATCGCAAGCGCTATCATAAGAATTATAAGCAATGACATCATTACTTTTGTGACCTTCTCGACGCCGTTTTTAACGCCGAGAGCGCAGATGCCGAACGATACGACAATCGCAATAAACGCCCAAACACCCATTGTTAAGGGCTGACCGAGCATATTCGAGAATGCGTCCGCAACGCCGTCAACCGACAGCCCCGAAAGCTTGCCCGTGAGTTCAAGATAGGTATAATAGAGCATCCAGCCTGCAACCATTGTATAAAACGACATTAAAAGGAAGCAGCCTATAATGCTTATCCATTTAAGCTTGTGCCATTTCGTGCCAGCGGGCTCAAGCTTCTCAAACGCCCTGCCCATACCGAGCTTACTTGCCCTGCCGATTGAGAATTCGGCAACAAGTATCGGAAAGCCGAGTATTACCAAAAATATCAAATACATCACTATGAAAGCCGCTCCGCCGTACATACCGCATATGTACGGAAACTTCCACACATTACCTATTCCGACGGCACATCCCGCCGAGACAAGAATAAAGCCGAGTCTGGAACTGAATTTTTCCCTTTCCATCACGCACCTCCGTTAAACATAGCAATATATTTTACCATATATTACGAGGCTGTTCAAGAATAATTTTGAGGTTGAATCATAAAATCGGTCAGGGAGTTCAGCTTTTCAAAGCGGATTATATCCCCGTCGGCATTTTTTATACCCTTTTCAAGACTTACGGTAAGTGCTCCGTCTATGACCTCCGTAAATTTAACGATAACAAATTCTGCGGTTTCGGCTATATCTTCGGTCGAAACCAAAATGCTTTTTTTCATTTGACTGCTCCTTTACATAATAATCACGCCGAAACACCTTAAATATTTATTTGAAAACACATATTTCACTCTCCTTTCCGAACAAATGTTCGTGACTATAATACCCCCTTTCCCCCTGAATGTCAATACCCATATAACGGCAAAGTCCGAATAACGGTACTCTGAGTGAAAAATTATTGACAAATACCCGGGTGAAATGTTAGTTTATAAGCAGAACATTTTGGGGGTATGATTATGGCTGATTTCAAGCAATTCAAGGAAAAACACGAAACGGTAATTCAGTTTATCAAGTTTTCGCTCATCTCAATGCTTGCGGGGCTTACCGAAACAATCTCATTTTTGATAATGAGTTATCTTTTGCCGGCAAAGCTTCCCGAGCAATTCGATTTTTTCGTCTTCCACTACGACACGACGGGAATGTTCGTTGCGTTCTTCGTCTCGGCAATCCTTGCGGAAATCGTATCGTTTACAATCAACCGCAAGGCGACCTTTGACGCCAACAACAGCGTTGTTAAAAGTGCGATAATGTACTTTTCAATGGTCATTGTGGTAATTTGCATAAAGACCTGGATTGCAGGCGCCTTGCAGCCGGTTATGAGAAATGTTACCGACATTAAATTGCTTATCGACTGGGTGCCGAAGCTTGTTTCGATGCTCGTTGCGGTCGCTATCATCTTCCCGATGAACAAATTCGTAATTATGAAGCACACGGACGAACCCGAACAGGAAAAAGAACAGGAACAGGCAAAATAAACATAAAAAATCAAGACGGCTTATTTCACTCGGAAGTAAGCCGTCTTTTTTAATTGAATGTAAAGGTAAATCCCTTGTCAGGCACTGATATTTCGTAAATGCTTTGAGCTTGCAAATCGGTTTTGATTTGGAATTTCATACCGTCCGCCTCGCCCGAAAAAATCATTGCCTCACCCGAGCGCGAGCAGGATAGCTCCGCAGGGCTTTCTTTAGCGGCGGTAAGAACTTTTTGAAGCACGCATATTGCGGAATTATCCGAAAACCGGCTTGCCGCCGACGATACCCGAAGACCCGAAAGCTCCGTCGTACTGCCGTTCTCGTCCATTATAAGCGAAAGTCCGTTGAGATATTTCGGCGCCGAATAGCTGAGATTTATATAGCCCTGCCTCTGCGTGAGCGTTGCGGAATACTGCGAGGAATTATGCGTTATCTTCACTTCGGCAGAAATTTCGTCCGGCAGACGCAATGCGTTTTTGTCCGCAGTCTTTGAACATCCCGTAAGCAGTAAAACGAACGCCGTAACCGCACACAGGAATTTTTTCATAAAAGCATATCACCCTTTTTCAAAGGCGGAAAGCGTTTTCGGAAGCTCTGCAATTATCTTTTGAGCGGTCATACCCATTTTTGAGTATTTTTCGGTTGCGGCGTCACCCGCATGACCGTGGATAAATGTGCCGAGCACCGCCGCGAGCTCGGGTCTTATCTTTTGACAGATAAGCGAAACGATTATGCCCGCAAGCACATCTCCGCTGCCTGCCGTCGCAAGCCCCGAATTGCCCGTTCTGTTGATGTAAAAATCCTCGCCGTTGCTTGAAACGACCGTCCGTGAGCCCTTTAACACAACCGTTGCGCCCGTGATTTCAGTGAGCCTTTTGCACGCCGCAATTCTGTCCGCCTGAACCTCACTGACGGTACATCCGAGCAGCCTTGCCGCCTCGCCCGGGTGCGGAGTTATTACAACCTTCGCCTTTGCGTTTTTAATAATATCTATGCACTCGCACATTGCGTTTATGCCGTCGGCGTCAAGGACAACGGGTACTTCCGAGTTCTCAAGCACGGTTTTTACGATCTGCTTTGTGTCGTAATCGTTGCCGAGACCGCAGCCGACAAGCACCGCCGTACAGCATTCAAGCTCCGTTTTAAGGCGTTCTTCTGACCGTGCGGAAATCCTGCCGAACCTGTTTGATGGCAGGGGAATGAGCACCTTTTCGGGGCAGACATTCATCATAATCGGATACGCCTTGTCGGGGAAGGCTGATTTTACAATTCCCGTTCCGCTCTCGGACGCCGCCCAAGAGGAAAGCAGAGCCGCACCGGGCATTTCATAGCTTCCCGCAACGATAAGCGCCTTGCCGAAATCGCCCTTGTTGGAAAGCTCGCTCCGCTTAGAAATTTTGGATTTAATATCGTTTGTGTCGAGCGTGTAGCAGCCCGAAAACGCACGCAGAATTTCCTCGGGAATACCTATGGAAACGACCTGTATTTCTCCCGCAAATTCCGCAGACGGATAGTAGACAAGCGAATATTTGAGCGCAATTACGGATATTGTCATATCGGCTCTGACGCACGGCGCAGAAAGCTCGCTTGAGTCGGCGCACATACCGCTCGGCAGGTCAATGCTTATGACAAAGCCCTCGCTGTCCGACATCTTTTTGAAAAGGGTTTGCAGTTTGTCGTCGGGAATTCCCGAAAAGCCCGTGCCGAAAACGCAGTCGACGATAATGTCGCTGCTTTGTATCATACGGTCGTATTTTTCATCGTTTTCGTCGTAATTTTCAATTTGTATGCCGCTCGTTCTTATGCGCTCAAACATCTCCCGAGCGGTGTCCGCAACGGGTTCGCCCATAGTGAGAAGCACCGTTACCTTGTAGCCGTTTTCGGTGAGCTTGCGGGCGACAACATAGCCGTCGCCGCCGTTTTTGCCCTTGCCGCAGACTATCAACACCCTGCGAAGTCCCGTGTCGTCAAATTTGTTGCGGATTGTCTTTGCGCACGCAGAGCCTGCGTTTTCCATTAAGCGAAGATAGGTAATACCGCTCTCGTTCGCCGCATTTTCAACCTCTTTTATCTGCTTTGAAGAAAGTATTTTAATCATTTTCCGTTCCTCCGTATGCTATTACCGACGCCGTCGCAACGGTATCGGTGTGAGTTATGCTCAGTGTAAATTCAAGTCCCCTTTCACGGGCGATTTTTTCGGCGTTGCCAGAAAGATAAAGATACGGTGCTCCGTATTCGTCGTGCAGCACCTGAACCTCGCACAGCGAAAAGCCGCGAACACCCGTTCCTAGTGCCTTTGAAAACGCCTCCTTGGCGCAAAACGCCCCTGCAAAGCTCTCTGCCTTTTTATTTTCAAGCTCTTTTAATTCCTCACTGCCGTAAACTCGTCTTTTGAAGCCCTCTGTTTCAAGCGAGCGCTCTATTCGGCTTATTTCGATTGAGTCAATTCCGTTCCTTATCATTATTTCCTCCGAGTTCACCTTTCGGGATTTATATTTTAATTGTATCATAAATTAAGTCTTACACAAAACAAAAAAGTAAATAAATGTTGAATTTTTTATGCTTTATGGTACAATTATGTTTCAGAATAAAAAAAAGAAAAGAAGTGATTGTATGAATATATACATAATGGAGAACGACACGGAAATCGGAAAGGCTGTCGGCAAGCTTTTTGTTGACGCAATAAACCGCAAGCCCGACATAACGCTCGGACTCGCTACGGGCGCTTCGCCCATTCCGACATACAAGTATATTGCAGAGGAATACAAAAAGGGCAATGTATCTCTCGCAGAGGTCAAGACATATAACCTTGACGAATATGTAAATCTTCCCAAGAACGATAAGAACAGCTATTATTCGTTTATGCACACCGAATTGTTTGACCACACCGATATAAAAGAGGAGAATGTTCACTTCCTCAACGGCAATGCCGAAAACATCGAAGAGGAATGCGAGCGTTATGACGATATGCTCGACGAGGCAAAGGTTGACATACAGCTTCTCGGCATAGGCAGAAACGGACATATCGGTTTTAATGAGCCGTCAATCCGCTTCTCAAAGGGCTCGTTCAAGGTAAAGCTCACACAGAGCACAATTTCGGCAAACTCAAAGTATTTTGACGAAAATCCGATGCCCACCCACGCACTTACAATGGGTGTAGGCTCAATTATGAAAGCTCGGAAAATTGTACTTGTCGCAACGGGAATCGAAAAGGCGGACGCTGTTTCGGCAATGATTTCGGGCGATGTTACGCCTGTTTGCCCCGCTTCGATATTGCAGTTCCACCACGATGTTGACATCTATATCGACAAGGCGGCGGCAAGCCTTTTATAATCCCTAACAGAACAGTAAAGACCGAGTATGCAAAATACTCGGTCTTTTGTTATTCTCTTATTTCGCCTCGGTGCTTTTTAACGAATTTGTCGAAGCCTGCAAACTGTTGCTTTGACATCTCACAAAGCTCGTTTTTCCGTTCCTCGGTTATTTTGTTTGCACGGACGATAAGCTCCTCTGCCGTGAAATTCGGAATATCCTCAAGAATAATCGGGCTGTCGCTCAAGCCGAGGTCAGTCAGCACATTTGAGGTCTTTTCGCTGTAACAAAGCGGCAATACCTTTTTGCCTGCGATATAACCCAAGACCATAGCGTGAAAACGGCTTGCGATTACATATTCGGCGGTTTCGATTTCGCCGACAACCTCGCCGATGCTTTGTCGGTAAACAATGCTGTTTACCGACCTTGCAGTTTCTTTGGGCAGGGCGGATATAATCCTGTTTGCCGCAGCGGGATCCTGCTCAAACTCGCAAAAGCTCAAAAGCGAAACCGTATAGCCGCCGCTTACAAAGCGCTTTATCATTTCCGTGAGCGTGTTTTCATATGCTTCTGCCGTGCTCTTTTCAAACGGTCTGCCGTCCAAAAATGCGTCAATGAGCGAAACCGCAACTTTTTTCTCGGAACTTTTTTGCTCAATCGGATAGCCGAAAAGCAAATCGGGAGCATAACGCACCGTGGGAATATCCCTGAAAAGCTTGTAGGAATATCTGTCTCTGAAGCAGATGTCCGTCCACTTTTTGAACTCTTTTGCCCACATATCACGGTAGGCGTCGGTACTGTACGGACCGAAGTTGTTGGAAATCGCAAAGAATTTTCTGCCGCACAGCTTGCGTTCTTTTCTTATATCAAAGTCAAGCTGCCAATTTCCCGTCTGCTGATAAATTGCGCCGCCGATATGCATTGCGCCGTCGCAAAGCCTTATCAAAAGCCGTTCAAAGAAATTATCCTTGTGCAGCTTACGCCCGAGGGCGTTTATTTTGCCGACAAGCGGACGCGTGCTGTCATAGAACCTGACATTCGGATAGCGTGAGAAAAACTCGGCGTAATCGGGTTCAAACAAAATATAAAACATAACATCGGGATAGCGTTTGAAAAGCATATCGAAGAAAATATCGTCTCCGAGATTGTGGTGATAATATCCGTAAAGGACTATCCTCGCCCTTACCTTTTTTCCGTCAAGCGTTCGGCGGGGTTTTGCGTGACGGAGTTTCAAAAAAAACTTTTGATTTTCCTCAACGGTGCTGTTATTTTGTACGATTTACTGTTTAGTATAAGGTTGTACTGCGCCGCAAGTCGGGCGTGCTCGGCACTCAGAGAATCAAAGCTCTTCCTCAACTCATTGTACGAGCCCGAGAGCTCCTCGTACTTCTGACGGTTGCTCCTTATTTCCTCCTGCTGCGCCGCACAAAGCTCGGATTCCTGCTTTAATTGAGCGTCCTTGCTTTCAACGCTTCTTTCCAACTCGGCGTTTCGGCTTTTGAGAGAGTCGCTCTCCGGCTTATTGTAATAAATTTCGTTTTTACGCAAATTGTGGAAATCGGCAATCGTAAAGCCGAATTTCTCCTCGGCAAGGTCGATATACTTTTTATCACGGAAAAGCTCGTCGAGCTTTTTGATTTCAAGAACCTTGTTTTCGGGAAGCATGGGAAGAAGCGCGTCGCCAAGCACAAAAGCCTTTTCAAGCTCGAGTTCTTCGTTTGTATGAGCGCCTTCCAACCTGAATCTGTCGGAAAAAGCGTCTGCAAACATATCGTTCGGGCAATCATTTATAAGCTTATACATTATCCTTGCATACTCTTCGTTATGAGCAATGAGCTCCCGTTCGCCGAGCGTGCTGTTGTTCGCCCGCCATATTCGACAAAGCACCAATTTCTCCGGGATAATATAAAACGGACATAAAAAGTTCATACGAACCCAACAGTCAAAATCGTGAAGGTAATTCATTGTAAGGTCGTGGTCGCCGAGCTTTTCGTAAACGCTTTTTCTCATTACCATACTGCAATGGCAAATGTGATTTGATTTGTCAAAAAAGCTCCTGACAAAGCCCGACTGCGGCATATTTTCATGCACATACACATTCAGGTGATAAAGAGGCAAATGCTCTTCTGTCAGAATATTTGAGTTCTCATCAATAAAGCCTGCATATGAAAAGCATGCCCCGTACCGAGGGTTTTCCTCAAGGAATTTTACCTGCTTTTCGATTTTGTCCGGAAGCCATATGTCGTCCGAATCAAGGTGCGCTATATATTCTCCACTCGCACGGTGCAGGCACTCGTTGTTTGAATTGGAGATGCCGCTGTTTTTCGGCAGAACATAAAGTTCTATTCTTCCGTCGTCAAAGCTTTTTACAATTTCCGCCGTGTTATCGGTTGAGCCGTCGTCAACAACGATAATCTGCAAATTTTTATAGGTCTGGTTAAGAACGCTTTCAATTGTTTCTTCAATTACATCGGCTCTGTTATATGCATTTATACAGACGCTGACAAGTTTTTCTTCGCTCATACTGTCCTCCGGATTTAGACTTAGCATTAGAAATATAACATATTTTTCCCAAAAACGCAATATTAACGGACATCTCCCGAAAATAATATAATGTATTGCTCCCCGAAAAATGTTTATGAAGGTAATTTACGGGTAAAAATAATTTTACGGACACATAAATTACCTTTGGAGAGTGATAAAAATGACAGTCAGGCGAGGAGAAATCTACTATGCGGATTTAAGCCCTGTTATCGGCTCGGAGCAGGGCGGGATGCGACCCGTTCTCATAGTTCAGAACGATGTGGGCAACAAATACAGCCCGACGGTTATCGCCGCCGCCATAACAAGCCAGAAGTATAAAACGCAGCTTCCCACGCACATAAGCGTAAACGCCGACAACTGCGGACTTCAAAAGGACTCCATCGTGCTGCTCGAGCAGGTTCGCACACTTGACAAGAAGCGCCTGAAGGAGCGTATGGGCAATCTGCCCGACAGCGAAATGAACAAGATAAACAGGGCGCTGTCCGTCAGCTTCGGACTCGGATAAAAGCCAAAGATAAAAATTAACGGCACACTCAAAACTGAGTGTGCCGCAGCTTGTTGAAAAGATTATTTCGCCTTGAGCAGGGTCGAAAGCTCGTCCATAAACGCGTTAATGTCCTTGAAATGCCTGTAAACCGAAGCGAAGCGTACATACGCAACCTCGTCAATGTCCTTGAGCTTGTCCATAGCGAGCTCGCCGATATGTATTGAGGTAACCTCCCTGTCAAGAGAGTTCTGAAGATTAGCCTCGATTTCATCGACCGCATTTTCAAGCGTTTCAATGGTAACCTGACGCTTTTCGCAGGCTCTCATCATACCGCTTAAAAGCTTGTTGCGGTCAAAGACCTCACGGGACTTATCTTTTTTAATAACAAGAATCGGAACGCTCTCGATAATTTCATAAGTCGTAAATCTCTTACCGCATTTGATACATTCGCGGCGGCGGCGGATACGCTCGCCCTCATCGGTGGGACGGGAGTCGATTACCTTGCTTTCCTCAAAAGCGCAAAAAGGACATTTCAATGGGATCACATCCAAGTTAAAAATTTTCTAAATTCCATATATTGTATTATACCAAATATTTTTCACAATGTAAAGTGTGAAAACGCCGATTTTTGACTTTCTTCCATTATTTTACGCTTGAATATACGCCGTTTTTCCTCTACCATTACATCAGAGGTGATAAAATGAGCGATATACTTTTACAGCTCGGCAAATGTGTAAGACAGATGAACAAATTATCCCGCATTTACATAAAATACGGCAGTATGCTTGTGTTCGCACTTTACTTTTCGGCTCTATTCTGCACGCTGATCATGGGAAAAATCGGCAGCTTTGACAGCATCCTGTACTTTCGAAACGAGCTGCTCGTCTGCGCCGGAGATACGGTTACCGCAGTATATGTGCCGGCGATACTTATCGAAATTGCGGTGCTTGCCGAAAAATGCGACTGAATAAATTGACTTTATAACCGCAAAATGTTAAAATGAAAATCTGAAACGGAGTGAAGCAGATGATTTGTCCGAAATGCAGAAAAATTTATCCCGACTCGGTTGAGGTTTGTCCCGAATGTCAGGTCGATTTAATAGGCTTTCTGGGGGACGCCGACGCTCCGGACGACAACGCCAAAATGGAACGCATAGTTATTAACAACGACGGAGAAATTGCGCCGACCGTTGTTTACAGACCTGTTGAAGAGCCGTTGCCCGTAAATAACGGATTGCCGATAATGCTTCTTGTTCTGTCGGCCGTTATGCTTGCCGCAAGCGGATTTTGCTTTGTGCTCGGTAAGTCCGGCGGGGCGCAGGCTGCGGAAATATCGTCGTTTATAAGCAATTTCCTTATTTGAGCATACAGTAAAAAACCGCCTGTGAAAAAGCTCACAGACGGAGCAAAGGCACTGCAAACGCTTTTTTCTTGTCCTTTGCTGTCTGTATTATATGCAAGAAACAGGAAATTATCACATTTTATAATATTTTTTCAAAAAAGACTTGCTTTTTACCCCGACATATGATAAAATACTCGGGCGTTGAAAAAATGCAAGTTTATCAAGGAGGAAAACAGAATGTCAGCAATTGAAATTATTCTCGGCTTGGTAGTTATTCTTTCATCACTTATAGTAATCGTAGTAGTTCTTATGCAGCAGAGCCGTGAAGCCGGTCTTTCAGGCGCTATTTCAGGTGCGGCTGATACCTTCTTCGGTAAGAACAAGGGAAGAACAATTGAAGCAAAGCTTGAAAAATTCACAAAGTATTTCGGAATTTTCTTCTTCCTGCTCGTTCTCGTTTCGGGAATCGTTCTCCTGTTCGTAAAATAATAAATTATAAAGCGGTTTTCCGCTTTATATATGATCCACTAGCTCAGCTGGCAGAGCACTTGACTTTTAATCAAGGTGTCCGGAGTTCGATTCTCCGGTGGATCACCAAAGTAAAGAAGCTATCCATAAGGATAGCTTCTTTACTTTTTATGTTTGTATTAGCAAGGAGAATCGAACTCATCGTCCATCTTTTTGCGGAGTGAAGCGAAGCAAAAAGGGACATAAAATAGGATATTTGCGAAGCAAATGAACAAGGCGCAGCCTTGTTCGATTCTCCGGTGGATCACCGCGTCGAAACAAATTCCGTATCTTTCGCAATGGCTTTATAATCCATTGCTCAATCACTACATTGTTTCTCCTCTTTCGCAAAAATCTCGCTCGGCTCGCCTGCTCGGTTGTAAACGCCCTCACAACGGCTCGCTGTCGCTACCAATTTTTGCAATATATTTGTTGCGACGATTTTTTATATCGTCGCGGCACTCATTCCACTGCTCCTCCTCTTCCCCAAAAAGCAGGCTTTTCGGGGACCCCGTTTTTCGCCATCCTTAAAAAGATGGTCTTTTTTATGTCTGTAACAACAAGGAGAATCGAACTCATCGTCCGTCTTTTTGCGGAGTGAAGCGAAGCAAAAAGGGACATAAAATAGGATATTTGCGAAGCAAATGAACAAGGCGCAGCCTTGTTCGATTCTCCGGTGGATCACCGCGTCGTCGCAAGCTACATTTTGGTTTCGACCGAGGATATAGCCGAAACCGCAGAATTCGTTATCGTAAAATCCACGGAGATAGTAGACGGAGTGCTTACCGTAAGTCTTGAAAAAGGCATAAAAAATACCGACGGGGATATAATCCGCTTTAAAAAGCCGTAACCCCGTCGGTGTGTAATTTATTTAAGCTTGTTGTATTCCTCGTCACTCACGGGTTCAAGCCATTCGTTTGAGGTGTCCTTTCCGGGAACCTCGACCGCAAGGTGGCTGAACCAGCTGTCGGGAGCCGCACCGTGCCAATGCTTAACGCCTACGGGGATGTTAATGCAATCGCCGGGCTTCATTTCAACTGCAGGCTTGCCCCACTCCTGATAGTAGCCTCTGCCTGCAACGCAGACCAAGATCTGACCGCCGCCCTCGCTTGCGTGGTGTATGTGCCAGTTGTTACGGCATTTCGGCTCAAAGGTTACATTGTAAATTCCGACCTGCTCGGTGCTTATCGGAGCCAAATAGCTCTGACCGATGAAATATTTCGCAAACGCAACATTCGGCTCGCCTATCGGGAAAATCATGGAAGCCTGATGCTTAGCCTTTGCGCTGTCGTCGTCCACTTCGACATTCCATATCTCTTTGGCAAGGTTGAACACCGCCCAGCCCTTGGGCCAACCTGTATAAAATGCGGTGTGCGTGATTATCGCCGCAATTTCCTTTTGCGTTACGCCGTGATTTTTTGCGTTTTGCAGGTGAAATTTAAGCGAAGAGTCGGTAATTCCCGACGACATAAGCGCAACAACCGTGATAATGCTTCTCGTCTTAACATCAATGTCGCCGTTGTTCCAGTTTTCGCCGAAAAGAACATCGTCGTTATAATGGGCAAAATCGGGAGCAAACTCGCCGAGAGCGTCCCTGCCCGCCGTCTGTACAATTTTTTCCATACATCATTACCTCTTTATATAATTTTAACTGTGAGCCTTGTCATAAAGCGCCTTGATGTCATCGGGCAGCTTGTCGGGGATAATACGCTTGAGGTCGTCCTCGTCGCCGTCATTTATCGCCTTATCGTAATACCAGCACTTGAATTTGACCATAGCGAGGTGCTTTTCAAGCTCCGCCATTTCGTTTTCGAGCGACTCTTTCCTCGCCTCAAACAGCGCCTTACGCTCGGGGTAAGTTGACGGACCCTCAGTGCACCAAAGCATAAACTGTTTTATTTCCTTAATTTCGAGCCCCGACTTTTTTAGGCAGTCGATAACCCTGAGAGCTTCAAGCTCGTTGTCCGAGAATTTCCGTATTCCCGATGTGCGCTCAAGGTGAGGGAAAAGCCCCTCCTTGTCATAATAGCGAAGCGTGGAAATAGGCAGAGCAAACATTTCGGCAACCTGACCGATTGAATAATACATATATTTCTCCCTTAATAATGCCCTTGACAAAGCGCCGATTTTTCGGCAATCTGTTAAGAGTTAATATTCCATAAACCTAAAGTCAGGTTTATGCTTACGGTTTTATTATACCATAATAATCCTGTTTTTCAAGAGGAATTGAAAGATTTTCCGAGAAAATTGTATATAAAACGGCTGCACCGAGTAAAATCAATGTCAAATCTTGTATGGAACGCATAACCCACAGAGAATTCCGCTCAAGCAAAAACGGATAGACAATGTAATTCATTGCCTATCCGTTTATAATTTATGTAATATCAGACATCCTTTGAGTTTGCGTAAATTTGACGCATTCTGTCATCCGTATAATGCTCATCAAGGAAAACCTCGATTTTGTTCCTTGCGGGAACATTGTTTTTGCGCTGATCCATTCTTGCCGCAGCCGAAGCCGAAATCGCACAGTCAAAGATAAAAAATACTGTAAAGCCTATGCAGATATATTTTGTAACATCCTTGGGTATCGTATCTATCATATGACTCAAGTGCGGATAAATGCCCTTTATCCAAGCAAGACCCAAAACTCCCCAAAACATAGAATACGGCAGGCAAATTCTGCCGTTTATGTTAAGCGGTACATTGCTGTAGTCCCACGCTACCGAGCCGAAGCATATTTCCTGTCCGAGCGAGGCAATATACTCAGCAATCGAACAGACAACAAGCGAGGTAAGAAAAATCGTGTACCACTTTTTGTCCTTGATTTTGTAAAGCGAGAGCGTAAGCAACACCGCACCCATACCGTACAGCACCGACAACGGTCCGTAAATAAGAGAATGTCTCGATTCAAAATATCCGTTTCGGATAAGGCACCAGATTTCCTCCACGCCGTATCCGACAAGACATGCCACAAGGAAAATCATAATGACTTTTTCTACGGTAAGCTCGTCTTTCGCTTCATCCTTTTTAGTTTCAGCTTTTTTCATTTCTACCATAACATCCACCTTCTGACATATTTTCATCTGCAATATAGATTATAGACTTTTGTATGGATAATGCAACATTTTCTATTAAAATTAAAAAATTATTAACAATTTACCTGCTTTGCAGCCGTCAACAAAAACGGTGCGAATTCACCGAGCATTCGGAGTTCCGCACCGTTTTATACGATATTTTTATTACATTCTGTCGGGAGTTTCAATGCTGAACGCCGAAAGAATATTAACCATAACGCTCCTTACGCACTCGCAAAGGCAAACTCTCGCCTGCATAAGCGCTTCATCGTCAACGCCTATTCTGCAAGCGTTGTAATATTTGTGGAAAAGCGTTGCAAGAGTTACGGCGTACCTTGTAATCCTTGCAGGGTCGTAATTCTTTGCCGAAAGGATAATTTCGTCCGTGAGAGAAGCAAGGTGGCGTATAAGCTCCTTTTCCTCGGGCTCGGTCAGCTTTTCAAGCTCCTCCCTTGTACACGGTCTCGGAGTAATGCCGTCCTCTTTAAGCTTGCGGAGAATACTGCAAATTCTCGCATTCGCATACTGACAATAGTAAACGGGGTTCTGCGACGACTCCTCGACAGCCAAATCAAGGTCAAACTCCATTGTCGAGCCCGGTTCACGCATATTGAACAAAAATCTTACTGCGTCAACGGGTATTTCGTCAAGCAAATCGGTAAGCGTTATCGCCTTTCCCGTTCTCTTGGACATCCTGACAACCTCGCCGTTCCTCGTGAGGTTTACAAGCTGCATAAGAACGACATCAAGCCTGTTTTCGTCCAAATCAAGCGCTCTCAAAACGCCCTTCATTCTCGCAACATGTCCGTGGTGGTCTGCGCCCCAAACATCAATCGCCTTGTCAAAACCTCTTGTTACAAGCTTGTTCCTGTGGTATGCAATATCCGCCGCAAAATAGGTCGGATTGCCGTTTTTACGGATAAGAACATCGTCCTTTAATTCGAGCTTATCAATCTCCTCCTGAGTCTTGCCCTGCTCCTTGAGCATTTCGGTCTGCACCTCAATATTTCTGTACCAGAGTGCACCGTCCTTTTCATAAGTAAGTCCCTTATTTGTGAGATAATCTATACATTCCTTAACATCGCCGCTTTTGTGAAGCGTGCTTTCCATAAACCAAGTGTTATAGTTTATGCGGTACTTTGCCATATTTTCACGCATTTTTTCTATATTGAGCGGAAGCGCAAACTCGACAAGAGCCTTTCTGCGCTCCTGCTCGGGCTTATTGATATATTCGTCGCCGTACTTTTCACGGAACTGCTTTGCCCTCTCGATAATATCCTCACCGTGGTAGCTGTCCTCGGGAAGCTCAACGGAATTTTCGCCGTTTATCAACTGCTGATAACGGATATCGAGGGAAAGACCGAACTTTTCAATCTGATTTCCCGCGTCGTTTACATAAAACTCCCGTTCAACCTCATATCCCGCCATTTCAAGCACGCTCGCAAGGCAATCGCCCAATGCGCCGCCCCTTGCGTTGCCCATATGCATAGGACCCGTGGGGTTTGCCGAAACGAACTCGACATTGTATTTTTTGCCCTTGCCGTAATCGCTTCTGCCGTATTCCTTTCCGCAAGACTTGATGTCAAGCAAAATATCTGCGTAAAAGCTGTTGTGAAGTCTGAAATTTATAAAACCTGCGCCCGCAACAGAGCACTCCGAAAAATATGTTCCCGAAAGGTCGATATATTCGGCAATGGTATCCGCAATCTTCCTCGGTGCGTTGTGAAAAGCTCTTGCGCCTGCAAAAGCCACATTTGTGGAATAGTCTCCGTTTGCCCTGTCCTGCGGCACCTCAACGATAAAATCGGGTAAGGGTTCAGCCGGAAGCTTACCGTCCGCAACTGCCTTGCCGACTGCTTCGATTATCAGTGTTCTCAATTCATCCTGTGTCTTTTTAACCAATACGGACATCTGTTTTCTCCTTAATCTTTTGTTATTCCTTGGGGTTCAATGTGATTTCAAGTTTTTTCTGCGCTATAAAGCCCGTGTTGAAATCAAGGTCGTATTCAAGCAAAATTTTCCCCGAGCCGTCCTCAATGTCAACCTTAACATCGTTAGTGCTGACGCCAAGGCTCAATGTGCCTATGGGCGTTGAATATTCGCAGTTGTGGCGAACACCCTTTTCAAAAATCATCTCGGTCGCAACCGAGCCCTGCTTTGTCATTGAAACATTGCTTTCCGAAACCGTGATTTCGGTGTGCACCTTTTCGTTTTCATCAAAATATTCCCAAAATTCAAGCTTTAAGCCGTCCTCTGTTTCGCTGAGAGCACCCGTCACATCAATTTCCGTGACATCGTGCTCGCCGTCGATTATATGTTCGCCCTTTATGAGGATTACAGCGTTGTTTTCAACCATACATTCTCTCCTCGGCAAGAGTAAAGAGCCTGTCGATAAGCTCAGAATAGCCTATACCGCTGTGCTCACAAAGCTTCGGATACATACTTATCGGCGTAAAGCCGGGAATGGTGTTTATCTCGTTGAAAACAACCTTACTGTCTTTCTTTGTAACAAAGAAATCAACCCTTGAAAGTCCCGAACAGCCGAGTATCGTATATGCCCTGACAGCCGCCTTGCGAACCTCTTCGATTGTTTCTTCGGGAATGTGTGCGGGTATGTAAAGCTCGCTGCTGTCGTTTTCGTACTTTGCCTCGTAATCGTAAAACTCGTTTGCAGGCTTAATCTGACCTACGGTCATAGCCTGTGCGTCGGTGTTGCCGAGAACGGCGCACTCAACCTCGTAGCCGTCGATAAACTCCTCCAAAACGACCTTTCTGTCCTCGTTAAAGGCTGTTTCCATTGCCTTTTCGAGGGAAGCCCTGTCAACCGCCTTTGACACACCGACGGAGGAGCCTGCGTTCGCCGGCTTTACGAATATCGGATAGCCGAGATACTCCTCGGCTTTTCGCAAAAAGCCGTCCTTGATTTTTTGATATTCTTCCTTTACGCAGGCAAGCCATTTAGCCTGAGTTATATCGGCAGAATCGGCAATGGTGTTTGTTATTGCCTTATCCATACAGCAGGCGGACGAGCAGTAGTCGCAGCCGACATATGGAATACCCGCAAGCTCGAAAAGTCCTTGCATTGTGCCGTCCTCGCCGTTCTTACCGTGAAGCACGGGGAAAGCGACATCGATTTTTATCCTTTCAACCGAACCGTCTCTGAAAACAATAAGGCTTTTATCCTTCCTGTCGGGAGAGAGAACAGCCTTTGTACATTTTCCGCTTGTAAGCCATTTATCCTCGGGCAAAAGCGATACATCGCCCTCATAAAGATACCACTCGCCGTCCCTTGTGATACCGACGGTTACAATCTCGTACTTATCGGTCGGTATATTCGATATAACATATGAAGCGGAAACGCACGAAACATAGTGCTCGCTCGACGCTCCGCCGAAAATAATAAGTGCTTTTTTCACTTGAATCACCTCTGTAATTTCATACATACAGATATATATAATATCATATTAACGGTTTATTATCAATTATTTAATAAAAAATTTTAATGACAAATCGCTTTTTATATGGTACAATATCGTTTGTAAAAAATTTTAAGGTGGTTTCAGTATATGATGGAATTGAATGAAGCCCTCAATGCCGTACTTTCGGGCATTGATTCTTCTGTAAAGGCAAACGGCTTTACAGTCGTTGAACCAAAAGAAAAAACAGATGATATTCCCTTTGTCAAAGACGGTGAGCATACCTATATCGACTTTGTCGGCGAAAAGGGCAAAATCCGCTTTGAAATCTTCGGAAATCAGGCTTTGCTCTTCTACACCGATGTCAAGGGAGACGAGGCAACGGACGAGGATCTTGTCAAGGCTTCGGTAAACTATTTCAACCTTGAGGAATTCGACCAAAAGGATATTAAATCTCTTTGCAACGAGCTCAATGAAACGATTGACGCAAAATTCGGCACGGCTGCGGCTTCCTCGGCAAAGGCTAAAAAGATGCCGACTCCCGTTTCAAAGACAGCGGCAAAGAACGGTGCGCAGGCTTATGACGGCAACACGCTTGCAAACAGACTTTCCGCAATTTATCCCGAGCTTAAAGAGCCATACAGAGCGAATTTTGAGCAGTACGACGAGTTCCTCCCCGAGGAGTTTTTCGTAAACTACGGCACCAAGCCCGTAATCAATACAATCAAATCGGGCAACGCATCCGAAATCAAGCGCCTTTTCAAAATTCTCAACGAAATTTACGAAAACGGCAGCTCCGATGTGCAGGGTCTTATCGCCGTAACAATCCTCGGCGAGATGAACAACGACCCGACCCTTTGCGATAGAGCGGCGGAATATATGTGCGAGGATATGAAAGAGCCCGTTCTGCTTATAAACAAATATTTTGCTACTTCAAAGGGCAAGAGGGCAAAGGAAAAGCTTAAAAATCCACCCGCATACAAGCCTAAAAAGGAAAAAAAGCCCGGTTTGTTTTCACAGATGATGAACGAGAGCATGGCGCAAAACGGCGGTATGCCTCCGATGTAATCGGAAAACAACACACAAACAACACCCCAAAAGCGATTGCTTTTGGGGTGTTTATCATATACTCAATTATTGCGAAAATTAAGCAGCCTTTGTAATTCCGATTCCGTCATTCGTGAGAACATATGTCTTATTTCCGTCAACGGAAAGAGTACCGAAGTTTTTGTTATTCTCAAACTGAAGCGGGAATTCGCACTTGCCTATAATTCCTCCCTCAGCCGAACAGCCTCCGGGATATATTTTATTATCTTCGCTTTCGTTAACCGTAACATTTATATTACCGTAATTTTCATTACCGATAACCTTAACAATATGGCTTGTAGTTGAATAACCGCTTGAGAACCCGCCTATAATGCCGCCTGCATAAGTAAGATTTTCGGCAGAAACATCACCGTTATTCCGACAGTTACGAACCTCCAGGCTTGAATTTTCGCTTGCCTGATTATAGAAAATAGAATGCATACCCAAAATTCCGCCTACATTATATCCTCTGGTTTTCAAATTTCCGTTATTTATGCAGTCGCTGATTGTAATCGAAGCCTCAGTGCCTTTATTTGATATACCGATTTCCGTTTTGGCTACAATACCGCCCAAAATTCCGCCCGAAATCGTTGAAGAGTCGTTTGAAATATCCGATTCGTTTACACATTCGACTATCTCCGCACGGGAAGTATCTTCCATGTCAATTGTGCCTATAATTCCGCCGGCAGGCTCATTTTGCGGAAGCTTGCCGCTGTTTCTGGATTTTTCAATGCGTATATAACCGGTTTCGCATGCGTTAATACGGCATATCAGACCGCCTATCGGGGAGATCGTACCGATTTCACCGTCAGCTTTCGTATAATTGTTAACCAATTCCGCATTATTTTCCCAATTTGAAATAACTGCCTTAGCCTGAGCGTCTGACGGCACATCAGTACCGTCTCCGATTGACATCCTGCCTATAATACCGCCGCAGGAGGTTGCCGATGAAGATTCTTCGGTATTATACTTAACCGTACCGTTATTTACAAACGAATCGCATTGTGCGGATGTCGTCTCTATTCTCATCGCTGCCGCTATTCCGCCGACATCTCCGTTGCAAGTTGAAACAACTCCGTTGTTAACAAGATTTGAAAAAGCGGCATTATCACGGCGGACATAGTTTTGCACTCCGAGATTATCGGGATTAAGTTCCGCATTTTTCGACCTGCAACCCGAATCGGTAAACAGTCCGGCAATTCCGCCTGCTTCGCAATACTCCAATCCTATAATTTCGCCGTTGTTTACGCAGGATTTTACTGAATATGTTGCAATACATCCTGCTATACCGCCGACCGAACCGCTTCCGAGGTTTGTAATTTTACCGTTATTTGTACAGTTTTCCACCTCTGACAGAGAAACCGTTCCCGCTATACCGCCAACGCCGCCGCTTTGAGGGTAACGGCACGCAACCGTAATATCGGATGTGCAATTTGACAATACCGATTGTCGTATAGAACCGACAATTCCTCCGACATTTCCCGTATTGTTATAAGCATATACATAGCCTTTTGAGAAATTCAGATTTTTAACTGTAGCGTTATACGCCTTGTTGATAAAAGCGGTATTTGATATTGCGTCATTTGTTATCGTTACCAAAAACAGGCCGTAAATTGTATGTCCGTTTCCGTTGAGTGAGCCGCCGAAATCTTTAACGCTTTCCCAGCCGTATTTAGGGGCTTGAGAGGGCCAGTTATCAAAATCGGAAACATCATTCAAATATATGTCGCCCGTAATTTCATAAAATGCGTTCTTTCCGTCGGAATCGGCATTCACCGTATCGGCAAACAGCGCCAATTCCTCGGCATTGGATATTTTATACGGATTGCTTTCCGAGCCGTCTCCGCCGGCAAAAGAACTTGCAGGCGCAATTTTTTCGGTTTCCATATTTTCCGGCAATTCGTCAAGAATTTTTCCGTACTTTGCTTCATACTCCGCTTGAGTTTTGGCGCTGTATTCCGCCAACTCTTTCTTATAGTTTGCATTTTTTATCAACTTTACCGCAACCAAAGCGATAATTGCCGCCGCTATTAAAGCAATTACAATAATGAGTATTTTTTTTGACTTTTTCATATTATTTTCCTCCCTTACTAATTATATATAGCATTTGATTAAAACGCTATATTCTGTCAGCATACAGAGAAGATTTATTTTTTTACGGCAAGATTGTTTCGTAAGGCGGATAAATGGAGCATATGTTGCCAATCAGAGGGAGCCGTTGTTTGTGCTAAATTTCAAATTTATATAAGCCGAAAGTTATTATAAACACGCTAATTCCCTCGGCGGTAGCAAGCCCCCTACGCTGTATAATAATTGTCGTGCAAAATAAAAAGGCACTCCGTAAGGAATGCCTTGAATAGATAAAATCTGTTATCTCTTGGAGAACTGGGGTGCGCGTCTTGCGCCCTTGAGTCCGTACTTCTTTCTTTCCTTCATTCTCGGGTCACGAGTGAGGAAGCCTGCCTTCTTGAGTGCGGGACGAAGATTTTCGTCGTACTGAAGAAGAGCTCTTGAAAGACCGTGGCGGATTGCGCCTGCCTGGCCTGTAACGCCGCCGCCTGCAACAGTGCAAACGATATCGAATTTTTCCGTCAAGCCTGTAAGTGCGAGAGGCTGACGAACAACGAGCTTCAATGTTTCAAGACCGAAATAATCGTCGATGTCTCTGTTGTTAATTGTGATTTTACCTGTACCTGCATAAACGCGAACACGCGCTACCGATTTCTTTCTTCTGCCCGTACCGTAAAAATAAGGTGTTGAATCGTACATTTATTTTTGCCTCCCTTTCTTAAAATTCTCTTACAGTCGGCTGCTGTGCTGCATGAGGATGCTCAGCGCCCTGATAGATGTGAAGTCTTGTAAGAGATTTTGCTCCGATCGTGTTTGCGGGAAGCATTCCCTTAACTGCCTTTTTAAGTACGAACTCGGGCTTTTCAGCCATAAGAGTCTTGTACTGAATTTTCTTCATATTACCGATATAACCTGTGTGGTGGTAATACATCTTCTTTTCAAGCTTGTTGCCTGTAAGAACCATTTTTTCAACATTTACAACGATTACGAAATCACCGCAGTCTGCATGAGGTGCAAATGTAGGCTTGTGCTTACCGCGAAGAAGATGAGCAGCTTCAGCAGCGATGCTGCCGAGTGTTCTGCCTTCGGCGTCAAGTACATACCAGCTACGGGTAATGTCGCCTGCTTTAGGCATATAAGTTGACATAACTTTTTCCTCCGAATAATATTTTCTTTATTGCTCGGATATGATACCACCTAAAAGCGATTAAGTCAACCCATTTTTTGATATTTTTTAACGAGCGACGGTATTATCTCTTGTTTTCTCCGTTTTTCTCTTGTTTTTATAATGTTTCCTCGTTTATTATTTTCACATTTTCTTTTGTGCATTTATTATAAATTTGCTCTGTTTAATTTGTCGTTATGGATTATTGACATTTATTGATATTTTATGATACTATAAATAATCAGCAGTTTGAGCTTCGTTATAAACTCGCTGCTTTTTTGCCGTATTGCGGCATTCGTTAAAAATAATTTATCAGGAGCAATGCAATGGAATTTTTATTCGGAAATCTTCTTGAAATCCAATGGCAGCAAATTGTCATGTGGCTCATAGGCGGCGTGCTTATTTATCTTGCCATAAAAAAGCAAATGGAACCGACGCTTCTTTTGCCCATCGGCTTCGGCGCTATTATGGTCAACCTTCCCTTTTCCGGAGCGGTTTCACAAATGGTGGACGGCGTGCTTGAAACGGGTCCGCTGAGCACTCTTTATGATGCAGGTATCGCAAACGAGTTGTTTCCGCTTATTCTCTTTATCGGTATAGGCGCTATGATAGATTTCGGACCGGTGCTTTCAAACCCGAAGCTTATGATTTTCGGTGCGGCGGCACAGTTCGGTATCTTCTTCACGCTGTGTATGGCTTCTATGTTCTTTGACATTAAAGACGCGGCGGCTATCTCGATTATCGGTGCGGCAGACGGTCCGACCTCAATCGTAGTTGCTATGAAGCTCGGTTCAAAGTATCTCGGTGCTATAATGGTTGCGGCGTATTCGTATATGGCGCTCGTTCCGATCATCCAGCCTCCGGTTATCAAGCTTCTTACCACCAAAAAGGAAAGACTCATCCGTATGCCTTACAAGCAGGCTACCGTTTCAAAGACGACAAGAATTCTTTTCCCGATAATAATAACGATAATAGCAGGTCTTGTTGCACCGACCTCGGTTGCGCTTATCGGATTTTTAATGTTCGGTAATCTTATCCGTGAATGCGGAGTGCTCGACTCGCTTTCCGACACGGCTCAAAACGTGCTCGCAAATCTTATAACACTTTTCCTCGGCATTACCGTCGCTTCGCAGATGCAGGCTAAAAACTTCCTTCAAAAGGAAACTCTTATGATTCTCGGCTTGGGTCTTATAGCGTTCATCTTTGATACCGCAGGCGGCGTGCTCTTTGCTAAATTCTTAAACATATTCCTCAAAGAGAAGATAAACCCGATGATAGGTGCGGCAGGCATCTCCGCTTTCCCGATGTCGGGAAGAATCGTCAACAAGATGGGTCTTGCGGAAGACAAGCAAAACTTCCTGCTTATGCATTCAATCGGCGTAAACGTATCCGGACAGATTGCTTCGGTAATCGCAGGCGGTCTTGTTCTTAATTTCTTTATGAAATAAAAGGAGGAAAATAAAATGTTTTTAAGCTTTAATCCGCACGCTTTTATAGATAATCTCTATTATATGTTATACGGTATGCTCGGCATATTCGTTGTAATCGGAATTATAATCGCACTCACTTACCTTTTGAATTATATCTTTTCAGGTAAAAATAAGGATAAGAAAACAAAAGCCGAAAGCACCGACGGTGCTGACAAAAAGCAGTAAGCAGAGAAAAAAATTACCCGTGAGTTTTATGACTCACGGGTATATTTTTTTGCCTATTTTATTATCTCTCGTCAAGCGGAAGATATGTCTGCTGTGTTCCCACGCTCTTGTATGCCGGACGGATAATCTTATCCGTATTGATAAGCTCCTCTATCCTGTGAGCCGACCAGCCGACAACCCTCGCTATTGCAAAAATCGGCGTAAATAACTCAACGGGAATGCCGAGCATACTGTAAACAAAGCCGCTGTAGAAATCAACATTCACGCTGACGCCCTTGTATATCTTGCGCTTTTCTCCGATAACCTCCTTGCCGAGTTTTTCAACCGTATTATAGAGTGCGTAATCGTCCTCCCTGCCCTTTTCGACTGCAAGAGCCTTTACGAACTCCTTGAACACCTGCGCTCTCGGGTCTGAAACGGAATAGATAGCGTGTCCCATACCGTAAATAAGACCTTTATTGTCAAACGCCTGCTTATCGACAAGCTTTTCAAGGTAAGCTCTAACCTGCTCCTCATCCTTGGTGTCGGCAACATTTTCTTTCAAATCATTCATCATCTGAACAACCTTTATGTTTGCGCCGCCGTGCTTGGGTCCTTTAAGTGAGGAAAGAGCCGCCGCCATGGTTGAATAAGTGTCCGAGCCGGACGAAGTAACCACATGCGTTGTAAACGACGAGTTATTGCCGCCGCCGTGCTCCATATGCAAAATCAAAGCCGTGTCAAGTACTCTCGCCTCAAGCTCCGTGAACTCCTTGTCGGGGCGAAGCATACGAAGTATATTTTCCGATATTGACATATCGGAGTCGGGGCGGTGAATATAAAGGCTGTCGTTACATTCATAGTGATTGTAAGCCTGATAAGCGTAAACAGATAGCATCGGGAAACAGCTTATAAGCCGCAGACACTGTGTGAGAACATTTTCAATGCTGATGTCGGAAGCGTTATCATCATACGCAGCAAGGGTAAGAACGCTTCGTGTAAGGCTGTTCATTATATCCTTTGTGGGCGCTTTCATAATTACATCTCTTGTAAAATTAGTCGGAAGCGAACGCAGACACGAGAGAACCCGGGTAAACTCGTCAAGCTGTGCCTTTGTAGGAAGCTTTCCAAAAAGGAGAAGATATGTAGCCTCCTCAAAGCCGAAACGGTTGTTTCCTCTGCCGTTGATAAGGTCTATAACATTTATTCCTCTGTAAGAGAGCTGACCCGCGCAAGGTATTCTTTCGCCGTCTACCTCCTTAAAGGCTGTGATTTCGGAAATTGTGGTAAGCCCTGCAAGCACGCCCTTACCGTTTTTATCCCGAAGTCCTCTTTTTACGCCGTACTCGTCATAGAGACCGACATCTATATAACCGTTATCACGACACATTTGGGCATGAATTTTATTGTAATTTTCTATATCCTGTCTTGTCAAATCCATGTCTTTGCTCCTTTCGGGTATAAATTATTTATTTAATTATACATCATTTTATCACTGAATTAGTTAAAATTTTGTTAATTTTTGTAAAAAACGGCAAGGACGATACGGAAATTCGCCCTTGCCGAAAATTTATATCCTTACAAATCAGATTTTAGTCAAAGCCTGTTCAATGTCCGCAATAATATCCTTGACATTCTCGATTCCGACCGAAAGTCTTACAAGGTCGGGCGTTACTCCGCACTCGATAAGCTCCTTGTCGGAGAGCTGACGGTGAGTTGAGGAAGCGGGGTGCAAAACGCAGGTGCGTGCGTCCGCAACATGAGTTACGATTGCAGCAAGACGAAGATTGTTCATAAACTCCTCCGCCTTTTCTCTTCCGCCCTTGACGCCGAATGAAATTACGCCGCAGATACCGTTTGGCATATATTTCTTTGCGAGCTCATAGTCCTTGCTCGATTTAAGTCCGGGATAATTGACCCACGCTATCTTGTCGTTGTTTTCAAGATATTCCGCAACCTTCTGTGCGTTTTCGCAATGTCTTTCGACGCGCACCGCAAGGCTTTCAAGACCTACATTGAGCAAGAACGAGTTAAACGGCGACGGGGTTGAGCCATAGTCTCTCAAAAGCTGAGCGACAATTTTGGTTATATATCCCGCCTTGCCGAAGTCCTTTGCGTAGGTAGCGCCGTGATAGCTCTCGTCAGGCTCGGTCATACAGGGAAACTTGTCGTTCTGATACCAGTCAAAGTTGCCGCTGTCAACAACGCATCCGCCTATTGTGGAGGCGTGACCCTCCATATACTTCGTGGTCGAATGGGTAACGATGTCCGCACCCCATTCAAACGGACGGCAGTTTATGGGCGTCGGGAAGGTGTTGTCGACAACAAGCGGCACGCCGTGCTTGTGCGCTATGCGTGCGAATTTTTCAATGTCGAGAACATCAAGCGACGGGTTTGCGACAGTCTCGCCGAAAACAGCCTTTGTGTTGGGCTTGAACGCCTTTTCAATTTCCTCCTCTGAAGCCGTCGGGTCAACAAAGGTTACATCAACTCCTATTTTCCTCATTGTGACATTGAGGAGGTTAAATGTACCGCCGTAGATGGTGACGGAGCTTACAATATGGTCGCCTGCGCCCAAAATGTTGATAAGCGCAAAGAAGTTCGCAGCCTGACCCGATGAGGTCAGCACTGCCGCAACGCCGCCCTCAAGCGCCGCAATCTTTGAAGCCACGGCGTCGTTTGTCGGGTTTGCAAGCCTTGTGTACATATAGCCCGGCTGAAGGTCAAAAAGCTTTGCCATATCAGCCGAAGTGTCGTATTTATAAGTCGTGCTCTCGTAAATAGGCAGAACTCTCGGCTCACCGCTCTTGGGCTGCCAGCCTGCCTGAACGCATTTTGTCTCGATTGAACAATCCGGTATAAGTCCCATTTTCTTTACCTCATAATAAAATATTTTATAAGTACGCCTTATAAATTAGCCTTGATAGCAGCCAGAAGCTCGTCATACGTCTCATAAGCCGGGAGCTCGGGATAATCCGCCTTAATCTTATCCGTGCTCTTGAAAAGGAAGCCTGCCTTGCTCGCTTTAATCATTCCGAGGTCGTTGTAGCTGTCGCCGCTCGCAATAGTCTCAAAACCGATTGACTGAAGAGCCTTTACGGTTGAGAGCTTGGAGTTTTCAACTCTCATTCTGAAGCCCGTGATTTCGCCGTCGGGAGCAACCTCAAGCGTGTTGCAGAAAATTGTGGGCATACCGAGCTTTTTCATAAGCGGACCGGCAAACTGCGTAAAGGTATCGCTTAAAATGATAACCTGTGTGAGAGAGCGGAGCTCGTCAAGAAATTCCTTTGCACCGGGCATCGGGTCGATTTTTGCAATGGTCGCCTGAACCTCTTTAAGTCCGAGTCCGTGCTCCTTGAGAATATTGAGGCGGTACTTCATAAGCTTGTCGTAATCGGGCTCGTCCCTCGTCGTCTTTTTAAGCTCGGGGATACCGCTTTCCTCTGCGAAAGCAATCCATATTTCGGGTACCAATACACCCTCCATATCAAGGCATACAATGTTCATATCACTCATAGTTTTTCTCCGTTCGTAAATTTATAGTTAATAAATAAATTATATATCATTCGACAAAAGATTTCAACAGTTGATTACCAGCCGTCAACCTCTCCCCTTTGCAGTGCGCCGACTATCTTTTTCCTTAATTGCGGATAATCCTTTTCAAGCGAGAGCAAAAGCTCCTTTACCGTCTGCCGCTGCGTTACCTTATCAGCGGGGCACTTGCTTTTAACTATCGGCAATTCAAGCCGCTTCGCCGCCTTTTCCACATCCTTTTCATAACAGAAAATCAGCGGTCTGATAAGATATAAATCCTTATTTGACAGATATGACACGGGCGAAAAGCAGCCTATCGTTCCGCCGTTGAACAGGTTCATTATAACGGTCTGCGCCGCATCGTCAAGATGATGACCGAGCGCAATTTTGTTGCAGCCCGCCTCCTTTGCGGTATCGTGTAATATTCCCCTGCGCATCTTGGCGCAAAGCGAGCAGGGGTTTTTCTCCTTCCTGTCAACGAATATTACCTTGTAAAGGTCGGTCTTTTTAACTATGTACTCAACGCCCAGCTCGTCGCAGAGCGTCTGCACCTTTTCAAAATTGCCGTCCTCAAAATCAAAGCGATAATCGAGCGTTATTGCCACTACCTCAAACTTTTTCGGATAGAAATTGCGAAGCCTTGCAAGCGCATACAAAAGCGCAAGCGAGTCCTTGCCGCCCGAAACGCCGACAGCTATCCTGTCGCCCTCTTCTATCATACTGTATTTATCGACCGCAGCCCTCGTAAGGCTCAAAAGCTGTTTCATAAAATCACCGAAGATATTTTACCGCATTTTCACGGTAAAGTAAACAATAACGCTTTACAACTTTTGCCCGTTAATATATAATCGTAAAAGGAAGTGATTACGATGTTGAACTTGCGTCCTATGCTTTTGAAATATTGGGATTTATGCGTCAACGGGAACGACGAAAAGCGAATCGCCTCGCAAGCTCCGCCTACGGGAGTACGGACATTTTCGGATATTCCGTATATTGACGACGGAACCCGGCAGCACCGTCTCGATGTTTACCGTCCCGAAGCCGCAGACGGAAATTTGCCCGTTATCGTGGACATTCACGGCGGCGGTTGGATGTACGGCACAAAGCGCATTAACGAATACTATAATATGACTCTCGCACAGCACGGATATACCGTTTTCAGCATAAACTACCGTCTTGTGCCCGAATGTGAAATTGACGGTCAGCTTCAGGACTGTATGCACGCGCTTAAATGGATAAAGAAAAATGTCGAAAGCTACGGCGGCGACCTTTCCCGTCTTTACATAACCGGCGACTCGGCAGGCGGATTTTTGGCAGCTTACAGCGCGCTTCTCAACAATTCGGACGAATTGCGCAGAGCCTTTGACACGGTATCACCGAGCCTTGACATCCGTGCTGTCGGTCTTACCTGTCCCGTGTGCTATATGCTCGATAAATCCGTACAGGGGCTTTATATGAAGCAGATACTCGGTAAAGAATTCAGGGAAACCGCATACTGCGACTTTGTAAACCTTGACGAAGCGATTAAGTTAAGCCGTATGCCGCCGACATATTTAATCACCTGTGGCGGAGATATGCCCGCAAGGAAGCAGACCTACAAGGCTTATGACGACCTTAAAAAATGCGGCGTAGAATGTGAGCTTGATTTCACTCCCGACAAGAAATGTCAGCATGTTTTCAATATAGTTGACCCGTTCTCCGAGCCTTCAAAAAAGGCAAATAACGCTATGCTTGATTTTTTCAAAGCTCATTAAAGCACATCATTACATACGCCTCCCCGTCCTTACACCGGTATGGACGGGGAGGTTTTACAAACAAAAGGCTCCGCATCGGAATAACCGTCCGACGCAAAGCCTTGTCCGCATAATATTTAACTCGCTTATGCTTACGCGTTTTCTTCCTTCATCTTCGCAAAGCACTCGCTGCAATAAACAGGTCTGTCATCTCTGGGCTGGAAAGGAACCTTTGCTTCGCCGCCGCATTTTGCGCATGTTGCAGTGAACATCTGTCTTTCGCCTTTTGCAGCGTTCTTTCTTGCGTCACGGCATGCCTTACATCTCTGCGGCTCGTTTACAAAGCCTTTTTCAGCATAGAACTCCTGCTCTCCCGCCGTGAAAACGAACTCGTTGCCGCAATCTTTGCAAATAAGGGTCTTGTCTTCGTACATTTCAGTAACCTCGCTAAAATAAAAAATATTTTTACCCCCAACGGACTTGCACCGTCACATAAATCAAAATGCTCTCCTTCGAGAAGGGCTTATTATTTGAAAAATTTAAGTTTTTTTCTTGCTCTCTGTAATGTGCCGTCAACGGATTTAACGGTAGCGCCGGTTTTTTTCGCTATTTCCTCATATGTCAAGCCGTTCAGAAACAGAAGCAGGGCTTCACGCTCTTTATCGGACAGCTCGGAGTCGATAAACTCAAATATCCGCTTGTATCCGTCCTCACCTATAAGCTGCTCCTCCGGCGACCGACGGCAGACAATGTCCGCATCATCGGCGGAAAGTGAAACAGCTCTGTCAAAAAACACGCTTTTCCCCGAACGCTTGCGTGTAACGGAAAGAAGTCTGTTTTTAATGCATATGTTGAGATAAGTCTTAAAGCCTGCGCCGCAGTCCGCCTTATATGTACCTACGGCACACAGCATACCTATCATACCCTCCTGGCACAGATCGGCAAACTCAAAACCGTTCCCGGAAAAGCTCTTCGCCTGACCCTGTACGACCGGCTCGGAAAACTCAACCAGACGGGAAAGTGCGTCATTATCCCCCCGTTGTGCCGAAGCAACAAGCTGCAAAAGCTCTTCATCGGAAAAACGATTAGCATTATCAGACAACCCAATTACCTCGCACAATAAATATAACTGAAACATATAAACTTATCCATTATAATCACAATTATAGCAGATTTTCCTATAAAGTCAACATTATTTTGTATAACTTGTATAAATGCATTAAAACAGACGGCTTGTTTTGGAGATTTTCCACAAAAACAAGCCGTCTTTTGCTTAAAATATTACATTGAACAGGATAGTCAGCGCACTTGCCGCCATAAGCACGGCAAGAAAAATGCACAGTCCCTTAATTACCTTTTTGTTGTTGAACATATTTATTTTTCACCTTGTTTTATCAGTTAAGACCCATAATTTTTTCCATATCGGCGGAGATTTCCTTTGTGAATTCCTCCGCCGCCGCTCTGTCCGAAGCCACGGCTGTGATATAGATTTTAATCTTGGGCTCCGTACCCGACGGACGGACGATTACTCCGCTGCCCGACGGAAGTCTGTATGCGAGAACATTTGACTTCGGAAGCTTTATCTCTTCGACAGTGCCGGTTTTCGCATCTGTTCTGGTACTGAGCTTGTAGTCCGATACCTCTATGACCTCTTTGCCCGCAATAGTCTTCGGCGGATTATTGCGCAGAGCGGTCATCATATCGCTCATCTTCTGCATACCTGCCGCACCCTCAAAGTTAAAATTGAGAAGCGAGTTCAGGAACATACCGTATTCCTTATAAATGTTCTGCATTTGATTGTAAAGGCTTATACCTTTACGCTTGTAATAAGCCGCCATTTCGCAGATAAGCATTGAAGCGACAACAGCGTCCTTATCCCTTGCGTGTGCGCCTCTCAAATATCCGTAGGACTCCTCCATACCGACGATAAAGCGGTCTGTTTCGTTTTTCTTTTCAAGCTTTGTGACAAGCTCGCCGATATACTTAAAGCCTGTGAGCAAATCAGCCGTCTGCGCACCGTATTTTTCAGCAATTACCGAAACAAGGTGCGAGGTAACTATAGTTTTTACCACTATCGGATTTTTGGGCAGTCTGCCCTGCTCCTTGAGCGAGGAAAGTATGTACTCCGTAAGCATAATGCCGACTTCGTTACCCGTCATAAGCTTGTATTCGCCGTTATCAAGAACAGCAATTCCCACTCTGTCGCAGTCGGGGTCGGTAGCGAGAAGCAAATCGGCTTTTCTCTCCTTTGTCATTGCGATACCGCACTCGAACACCTGCTTTATCTCGGGATTGGGGAACGGACAGGTCGGGAAATTGCCGTCGGGAAGCTCCTGCTCCTTTACGACTCTTACATCCTTTATGCCAATTCTGTCAAGAATTGCTCTCACATGCTTGTTGCCCGTGCCGTTGAGCGGCGAATAAATAACCGAGAGGTCAGCGTTTTCGCAAATTCCGGGATTAACCCTTGCTTTGAGAACCTCGTTGTAGAAACTCTCGACAACATCGTTTGTAATATATTCGACCGTTCCGTCAGCCAATGCCTTATCAAAATCAACAGTCTTTACGCCCGAGAACATATCGACCTTCTGAATGAAGTCATATGTTTTGGCAGCCGCCTCGTCTGTCATCTGATAGCCGTTGGGGTCGTAGCACTTGTAGCCGTTGTACTTAGCGGGATTGTGGCTTGCGGTTATGATGATACCCGAGCTGCATTTATAGTAACGGACCGCATACGAAAGCATAGGCGTCGGAACAAGCTCGGGGTAGATATAAACCTTTATTCCGTTGCCGGCAAGAACCGAAGCCGCCGAACGGGCAAACACATCGGATTTTATGCGTGAGTCATACGCTATCGCTACCGACGGATTTTCAAATTCGGAATTGAGATAATCCGCAAGTCCCTGCGTAGCCTGATTTACGGTGTAGATGTTCATTCTGTTCGTGCCTGCACCGATTACACCTCGAAGTCCCGCAGTGCCGAACTCAAGGTTCTTATAAAAGCGGTCAAGGATTTCGTCCTCGTTGCCGTTGATTTCTCGGAGTTCGGGAAGAAGGTCTGCGTCGGCAGTAGCCTTTTCACTCCAAAGCTTATAAAGAGCATTTATATCGTTCATAATACACAATCTCCCGTATAAAAATTTTTACATATATATTATAAACAATTCGTTTGTCAAAGTAAATAAGAATTTGCAATACGGGGAAAATCGACAGAAAATATTGCATATACCGTCGGCAAATACGGCACACAATCCGCAGAACACGGTTTACTGCTGTCCCTACGGCTGCGCATAAAATTTCACGCCCCAAACGAAAACCCGTTCGGAGCGTGAGGGTACTGAAGCATTATTAAGAGCTTTTTTTGAATATCAATATTGCTTTAGCAGAAGTAGTTATTGACATTGTTATCAACTCATATCCGTCTTCTGCCATCTCGTTGGATTTTTCTTCTATTTTTTTCGCCATCGTTTCTGCTTTCGGGTAATATGCTATTACGACGGTTTTATACATACAGGCGCCTCCTCTGTTACTTATATGCAGTTGTAAAATTACAGGAATTTTGCCGTTTCGGAATTTATTTTTTCTTCACATAATCCACATGGAGAAGCTCGTGTGTTTTTCCGTCGAGCACACCACGATAAAGCTCATCGATAAGCTTGTTATCCTGCGAGCATTTAATGACGCTGCTCTTGTCGGAGCGGTAAAGCCCGTCCGCACGCTTTATACGGTGTCTGTGCGAAATATAGGGCTGACCTGCGCCCGAAATACAGCCGCCTCGGCAAGCCATAACCTCGACAAGGTCGTAATGGAGCTCGCCCCTCTTAATGCCTTTGATTATCTTCCTTGCGTTTGCAAGACCCGAAGTAACTGCTATTTTAAGAGTTCGGTCGCCGTAGGGAATTTCGGCTTCCTTGACATCCTCAAGCCCTCTTATGCCCGTATATTCAATCTGCGTAAGGGTCGTCTTTGAGTTATTACCGGCAACATAACGCAAAACAGCCTCGGTAACGCCGCCCGTTACGCCGAATATAATACCTGCGCCCGTCATCTCGCCGAACGGCATATCTACAGATTCGGGCTCAAGCTCATTAAACATAATACCCGACTTCTTAATCATACCGATAAGCTCCTGAGTTGTGATAACATCATCGGTACAGCCGTCAAATTCGGGGCGCTTTGCCTCGCTCTTTTTTGCCGTGCATGGCATAAGCGCAAAGTGATAATGCTTTGTCTTGCCCTCAGGCAGCTTATTCTTATAATATTCCTTTATAACCGCCGAAAACATACTCATAGGCGAACGGCAGGTTGACACATTGGGGAGAAATTCGGGATATTTCTTTTCCACAAACGACACCCACGCAGGACAGCAGGAGGTAAACAGCGGAAGCGTTCCGCCGTTTTCAAGACGGTTTATAAACTCATTCGTCTCCTCGATAACCGTGAGGTCGGCACCGGTAGCGGTGTCGTAAACCTTATCGACTCCCATTCGGTGAAGGGCTGCAATAATCCTGTTCATTGAATATTCGCCGTCGTCAAGGCCCAATTCCTCGCCGATACCCACGCGAACCGCCGGAGCGATTTCACAGGTAACGAAAGCCTCGGGGTCGTCTATCTTGTCCCACACCTTTTGCGTATCGTCTCTGACTATAATCGCACCTGTCGGGCAAGCCGCCGCACACTGACCGCAGTTTACGCAAAGCGAGTCCGCAATCGGCTTGTTAAAGGCGGTACTGATGGTTGCATTTGAGCCTCTGAACGCAAAATCGATAGCGCCGACATGCTGAATTTCGTTACATTCACGCACGCAGTCGCCGCAAAGAATACACTTGCTTGAATCCCTGATAATGCTGTAAGACGATTCGTCTCTTTCGGGCTCGGTCTTATCGTTCGGAAAGCGCACATCGGTTATGCCGAACTGCACCGCAAGCTCCTGCAAGCGGCATTTTCCGCTGTTTTCACAGGTTGTGCAATCCCTGCAATGGCTTGCAAGCAAAAGCTCAAGTATGCTTTTACGGTATCTGCGAAGTCTGCCCGTATTGGTTTTAATCTTCATTCCGGCTTTCGGAACGGTGGAACAGGAAGCCATAAGCCTGCCTTTTTCGTCCTCAACCATACACATACGGCAAGCGCCGTAAATCGAAAGGTCGGAATGGTAGCAGAAAACGGGAAGCTTAATGCCTGTTTTGCTGATTACTTCGAGGAGATTTCTCTCTCCCTCTATTTTAACGGGAATACCGTCAATTTCCATCATATTTTCAAGCATCATCAGTCTTCCCTCCTTATAGCTGCGAACGCACAGTTGCTCATACAAGCGCCGCACTTGATACATTTATCCTGGTCGATAACATAAGGCGACCTGACCTGACCGGTAATTGCGCCGACAGGGCAGTTCCTTGCGCATTTTGAGCAGCCTCTGCATCGCTCGGGGTCGATAACATAGATATTGAGCTTACTGCAAGCTCCTGCGGGGCAGCGTTTTCTGTAAACATGAGCCTCGTATTCGTCACGGAAATTCTTAATGGTCGAAATTACCGGAGACGGAGCGGTTTTGCCGAGACCGCAAAGAGCGGTGTTTGAAATTGTGTCGGCAAGTTCCTCAAGCAGTTCTATATCGCCGTCCTTGCCCTTGCCCTGGGTAATTCTTTCAAGGATTTCAAGCATACGCTTCGTACCCTCACGGCACGGAACGCACTTGCCGCACGACTCGTTCTGCGTAAAGTTCATAAAGAAGCGTGCAACCTCGACCATACAGGTTTTGTCGTCCATGACGACCAGACCGCCCGAGCCTATCATTGCGCCGACCTTTTTAAGCGAGTCAAAATCAAGCGGAATATCAAGCTCCTTTTCCGTAAGGCATCCGCCCGACGGTCCGCCTATCTGCACGGCTTTGAAGTTTGTGCCGCCGCGCATACCTCCGCCGATGTCGAAAATGACCTCACGCAGAGTAGTACCCATGGGAACCTCGATAAGGCCCGTGTTCTGAATTGTGCCCGTAAGCGCAAAAGCCTTTGTTCCGGGACTGTTTTCGGGACCTATCGACTTATACCACTCGGCGCCCCTGTTTATAATTTCGGGCACATTGGCATAGGTTTCGACATTGTTAAGGTTTGTGGGCTTGCCGAAAAGTCCGTGTTCAACCGTTCTCGGCGGCTTGACGCGGGGCATACCCCTTTTACCCTCAATGGAAGCGGTAAGAGCCGAGCCCTCGCCGCAGACAAAAGCGCCTGCGCCCTTGTTTATATGTATTTTGAACGATTTGCCCGTGCCGAGGATATTTTCGCCGAGAAGTCCGCAGTCCTCCGCCTGAGCAATAGCCATTTTAAGCCTTTCGACCGCAAGCGGATATTCCGCACGGACATAGATATATCCGTCGGACGAGCCTATGGCAAGACCCGCTATCATCATACCCTCAAGCAGCTTGTGGGGGTCACCCTCCATAACCGAACGGTCCATAAACGCACCGGGGTCGCCCTCGTCGCCGTTACAGACTATGTACTTCGGATTTTCTTTTTGAGCGGCACAGGAAGCCCATTTTTTGCCGCACAGGAAGCCTCCGCCGCCTCTGCCTCGGAGATTTGAGTCTGAAACGACCTTGATTATCTCCTCGGACTGCATATCGAAAAGGCATTTTTCAAAGGCCTTGTAGCCGCCCACGGCAAGATACTCACGCACTGAGCCCGCATTGATATGACCGCACGAGCCGAGAACGATACGGGTCTGCTTTTTGTAGAACGGAATTTCCTCCTGCTTCTGATAAATCTTACCGTCCTGCTTGTAGGCAAGTCTTTCTATGTTCTCGCCGCCGATAATCGTCTTTTCGACAATTTCCTCGCAGTCCTCAAGCTTAACCTTGGTGTAAAGCCAGCCCGACGGCTCAATGCGAACCAACGGACCCATCTCACAGAAGCCGTGACAGCCGCTTTTTTTCATACCGACAACGCCGTCGTGCGGTTCGTGAGCCAATTCGACCTCAACGGGAATACCTCTTTCTTCAAGCAGTTCTTTCAGCCTTGCGTAAATATCAAGCGAGCCGCCTGCAACGCAGCCCGTTCCTCCGCAGACAAGGATTTTTGTCTCCTCCGCCTCGAACGCCCTGACGCACTCCTCACGCAGAGCAATAAGGTCCTGTCTTGATTTAAGCTTTTCCATTATTCCTCCGCCTCCTTTTCAAGCTCGGCTTTCAAGTCCTCAAGGAGGTCAAGCGCCTTTTCGGGCGTCATAGCCGGATGAACGACGCCGTTCACGGTAAGAACCGGCGCAAGACCGCAGGCTCCGAGACAGGAAACCGTCTCAACCGTGAAATTCAAGTCGTCCGTAGTCTTTTTCTCCTCGCTGAGCCCCAGCGTCTTGCGAAGCTGGTCGAGAATGGGAAGCGAACCTCTTACATGGCACGCCGTACCGTCGCAGCAGCGGATTACATACTTTCCCTTGGGTTCAAGGGAAAAGTTTTCATAGAATGTCGCCACTCCGTAAAGTCTTGCCTCGCCCACGCCTATCGCCTTTGCGACATACGGAAAAATTTCCTTGGGCAGGTAATGATAATGCTCCTGAATTTCCTGAAGGATAGCGATTGTTGACAGCTCCGCTGCTTCGTGCTTTGAGAGAATTTCGTCAACAACGCTGAAATCAAAGTCCTTCTTCATAGCCCCCTCCTGTTTCACATAAAATTTTTAGCCCTTAAAATATCATAATAAAATAATAAAAATTATTTGCTCAACTGTTCGTCGATAGCCTTTGCGGCAACCTTGCCTGCGCCCATAGCGGAAATAACCGTAGCCGCGCCCGTAACAGCGTCGCCGCCGGCATAGACGGAGTCTCTCGAGGTAAGTCCGTCCTCGTTGACGATAATGCCGCCTCTTTCGTTGACTTCAAGGCCCTTTGTGGTGCTCTTTATAAGCGGGTTGGGCGATGTGCCGATTGAAACGACAACCGTATCGACATCAAGCACAAACTCACTGCCCTCAATCGGAATAGGACGCCTTCTGCCCTTTGCGTCGGGCTCGCCGAGTTCCATTTTAATGCACTTCATACCCGTTACAAAGCCGTTTTTGGGGTCTCTCGGGTCGTCGGGATTGTTGTAACCGAGGATTTCGACGGGATTGTTGAGGAGACGGAAATCAATTCCCTCCTCCATTGCGTGCTCGACCTCTTCCTTTCTTGCGGGAAGCTCGTCCATTGAACGGCGGTAAACGATGTATACCTTGTCGGCACCGAGACGAAGCGCTGTTCTCGCAGCGTCCATCGCAACATTGCCGCCTCCGATTACCGCAACCTTACCGCCTTTCATTATAGGCGTTACCGGGTCGTCCCTGTATGCTTTCATAAGATTGCTTCTTGTCAAAAACTCGTTTGCGGAATAAACGCCCTTGAGCGACTCGCCGGGGATTCCCATAAAGTTCGGAAGTCCTGCGCCGGAGCCAACGAACACAGCCTCATAGCCCATATCGAACAACTCGTCTATCGTGAGAGTTTTGCCGATAACGACATTGGTTTCAATATCCACGCCGAGAGCTTTAAGAGTATCAACCTCTTTCGCAACTATCGACTTCGGAAGTCTGAACTCGGGAATACCGTAGACAAGTACGCCGCCTGCGGTATGTAAAGCCTCATATACCGTAACCTTGTAGCCCTTCTTGGCAAGGTCGCCCGCACAGGTAAGACCCGAGGGGCCCGAGCCCACAATAGCAACCTTATGTCCGTTTGATTCGGGAACAACGGGCGCTTCTTTCTGATTTTCATTGTGCCAATCGGCAACAAAGCGTTCAAGTCTGCCTATGCCGACAGGCTCAAACTTAATACCGAGCGTGCATTTGCTCTCGCACTGACTCTCCTGCGGACAAACTCTGCCGCAGACAGCGGGAAGCGTTGACGAAAGGGAAATTTCACGGTAAGCTCCCTCATAGTCGCCCTCTTTGATTTTTGCGATAAAATCGGGAATATGAACATTTACGGGACAGCCGCCGACGCACGGTCTGTTCTTGCAGTTGAGACATCTCTGTGACTCGGCAAGAGCCGTCTCCTCGGAATAGCCGAGAGCGACCTCCTTGAAATTCTTTGCTCTGACCTCAGGTGCCTGAGTGGGCATTTCATGCTTTTTCTGTACTATTGCCATTGTTAATACCCCCTGTTAATCCTTCTTGAAAAGATTGCATGCTTCGTCGTAAGCATGGCGTTCAAAATCGGTATACATTCTGCCCCTTGACATAGCCTCGTCAAAATCTACCTCATAGCCGTTGAAATCGGGACCGTCAACACAGGCGAATTTTGTAATTTTTTTACCGTCGCGGTTGAGCGTAAGACGGCAGCCGCCGCACATTCCCGTGCCGTCAATCATAATCGGGTTCATCGAAACCGTAACGGGCACGCCGAACGGCTTTGCGGTAAGGGTTACGAATTTCATCATAATAAGCGGACCTATCGTGATTATCATATCGAACTTCTCGCCCGCTTCAAGCATTTCCTTGAGCGGAACGGTAACATTTCCGTGCCTGCCGTAAGAGCCGTCGTCGGTCATAAGGATCATACGGTCGGAGCACGCCTTGAACTCGTTCTCAAGGATAACAAGGTTTTGGTCTCTGAAGCCGATAATGCTTGTGACCTCCGCGCCGAGCCTGTGAAACTCCTGCGCTACGGGCATTGCAATGGCACAGCCGACGCCGCCGCCGATTATGCAGACCTTTTTAATGCCGTCAGTATGTGTGGCAACTCCGAGCGGACCTACAAAGTCCTGCAAAAAGTCGCCCTGCTCTTTGTGATTCAATTTTTCCGTGGTTGCGCCGACAATCTGGAAGATTATCTTGACGGAACCCTCCTCGGGGTTCGTACCCGCAACGGTGAGCGGTATCCTTTCCCCGTCCTCATCGACGCGCAGAATAATGAACTGACCGGGCTTTGCCTTTTTGGCAACCAACGGCGCTTCAATCTCCATCTGCGTAACGGTAGGATTCAAGCTTTTCTTTCGTAAGATCCTGTACATACGAAGACTCCTTTTTATATGAAAGTTTGTAAGTGAAATCATGAAAAATTCGTGTGTTAAAAAATTGACAAGCATTTCTCATATTAACTATAAATTTTATCACAAACAGGCTTGCTTTTCAACAATAAATAACAAAATTGTCGCTTTAGAAATATAAAATATATGGAAATATGACAAGTTTTTGCCTTATCAAATCTTACAAAACTGTAATGGAAATTGTCTTTCGCTTATGCTTGATTGACAGGATTAAGAACGATAATATCATCGACGCGCTGAAAACAGATGTCGGCTGATATAGATTTTTTCACACAGCAAAAGGCACTCTTTCGAGTACCTTTTGTGTAATGTGGAGTGAAGCGGAGCAGGTGTATGTGAGTTCGGTTTTTACAACCCCTCCGCCTCACATTCATTCGGCACCTCCCTTTACACGATGGAGGCTTAGTCCTACAAGCGTTTTGCGTCACCGTAGGGCTGAAGCAAGCTGTATAATGTAATAAGGCAGTAAACAGGCAGTGTAAAGACAATGATATAACCTTCAAACATCAATGCAACCGCAAAAGCAAAAGACGCACTCACAGAGCGCGTCTTAATTTGTTGAATATTCAATTATTCGTCCTTGCCGCAGCAATGCTTATATTTTTTGCCGCTTCCGCAGGGGCAGGGGTCGTTTCTGCCTATCTTCTTTTCTTTCTTGACGGGGCGTTTCTTTTCGCTTCCGTCGGTTGCGCCGCTTGTGCCGGTAATCTTTGCCTGTTCCTCACGCTTTACCTCTTCGTTTGTGCGAAGAACAACCGTAAGAATACCCGTTACGGTACCCTCGCAGATAGCCGCGCTCATCTCGTCAAACATATCGAAGCTTTCAAGTCTGAACGCAACAACGGGGTCCTGCTGACCGTAGGAGCGAAGATAAATACCGCTCTTCAAATCCTCCATCTCGTCGATGTGATCCATCCATCTGCGGTCAACATTAGCAAGCAAAATTTTTCTTTCAAGCTCAGCCATAATGTCAGTGCCGTATTTTTCCTTGCGCTCGTCAAATCTCTTATGCGCACAGTCAAGGAACAGTTCCTTAAAGTCGTCCGCACCTGTAAGCCCCTCTGCGCTTCTGCCGTCAAGTACCCAAGCGAGTTTCGTGAGCATACCCTGAACATTCCACTCCTCCTTAGGCAACGCCGACGGGCAATAGAAGTCAACCTGCTGATTGAAATAGTCGTCAATCATCTTTGTTATGGTAGCGTCAAGGTCTACGCCGTCGAGGATCTGATTTCTCTGACCGTAAATGACCTCTCTCTGCTTGTTCATAACATCGTCGAAGTTAAGAACCTGTCGTCTTGCGGCGAAGTTGTTACCCTCAACCTTTTTCTGTGCGCCCTCGATAAGATTTGTGAGCATCTTTGTTTCAAGCGGCATATCGTCGTCAACATTGAAGGTGTCGAGAATCATATAGAATCTGTCGCCTGCGAAGAGCCTCAAAAGCTCATCCTCAGCCGAGAGGTAGAAACGGCTCTTACCGGGGTCGCCCTGACGACCCGCACGGCCTCTCAACTGGTTGTCGATACGCCTCGACTCGTGTCTTTCCGTACCGATTATATAAAGACCGCCTGCCGCACGAACCTTTTCCGCCTCCTCGGCAAGCTCTTGCTTATGCTTTTCCTCAAGCTCGTGATAAACGCGTCTTGCTTCGATAATCTCCTCGTTGTCGGTCTCGGCATAGCCTGTAGCCTCTGCGATAAGCTCCTCGGAGAAGTCCTTTTTACGCATTTCCGCCTTAGCCATGTACTCGGGGTTACCGCCGAGAATAATATCCGTACCGCGGCCCGCCATATTCGTTGCGATTGTAACTGCGCCGTACTTACCTGCCTGCGCTACGATTTCAGCCTCTTTGTCGTGATACTTCGCATTGAGCACCTCGTGCTTTATGCCCCTCTTTTTAAGAGCCTTTGAAAGCAATTCGCTCTTTTCAATGTTTACGGTACCTACAAGCACAGGCTGCCCCTTTGCGTTGGCTTCGAGAATCTGCTCGATTATAGCGTTGAACTTTGCCTGCTCGGTCTTATAGAGCAAGTCGTTCTGATCGTCTCTAATCATGGGCTTGTTTGTCGGGATTGCAATAACATCAAGTCCGTAAATCTCCTGAAACTCGGTGCTCTCCGTCATTGCGGTACCCGTCATACCCGAAAGCTTATCATAAAGACGGAAATAGTTCTGGAATGTAATGGTTGCGAGCGTCTTTGACTCTCGCTCAACCTTAACTCCCTCTTTTGCCTCAATAGCCTGATGCAAACCGTCGGAATAACGCCTGCCGAGCATAATTCTGCCCGTAAACTCGTCGACGATAAGCACCTCACCGTCCTTGACGACATAGTCCACATCACGCTTCATAACGCCGTGAGCACGGATAGCCTGGTCGATATGGTGCTGAATTGTGATGTTTTCGGCGTCCATAAGGTTTTCAAGGTTAAAGAAGCGCTCTGCCTTTTCAATACCGCTCTTGGTAAGGGTTGCGCTCTTAGCCTTTTCATCGACAACATAGTCGCCGTCTGCCTCAATCGCTTCCTCGGCGTTCATCTTGGTGTCAAGCTCCTTGACGGTAATCCTTTTAAGGGTTTTTACGAAGTTGTCCGCAATCTTGTAAAGGTCGGTTGACTTGTCGCCCGCACCGGAAATAATAAGCGGCGTCCTCGCCTCATCGATAAGGATTGAGTCAACCTCATCGACAATGGCAAAGCTGTGTCCGCGCTGAACTCTCTGTTCTGCATAAATCACCATATTGTCACGAAGATAGTCAAAGCCCATCTCGTTGTTTGTGCCGTAGGTTATGTCTGCGTTGTATGCCGCGCGCCTCTGCTCATTGTCGAGCTCGTGGACAATAAGTCCGACGGAAAGTCCCAAAAATCTGAAAACCTTTCCCATCCACTCGGAGTCACGGCGAGCGAGATAATCGTTTACCGTTACGATATGAACGCCTTTTCCCGTAAGTGCGTTTAGGTATGCGGGAAGAGTTGCAACAAGGGTTTTACCCTCACCTGTTTTCATCTCCGCAATTCTGCCCTGATGAAGTATGATACCGCCGATTATCTGCACGGGGAAGTGCTTCATATTGAGAACGCGCCACGAAGCCTCACGGCAGGTTGCAAACGCTTCCGGCAAAATGTCGTCAAGCGTTTCGCCGTTCTGAAGTCTCTGCTTAAATTCCTCGGTCTTTGCCTTTAACTGCTCGTCCGAAAGACTGCTGTATTCCTCCTCGTATGAGAGAACCTTTTTCTGTATCGGCATTACCCTCTTTACTTCCTTTGAAGAGTAATCGCCGAAAATCTTTTTAAGTAAGGACATAGTTTTTTCCTTTCACTGTACAAATATACAAATCTATTATATAACATATGAATTTGTAAATCTACTGTTTTTTGTAAAAAAATGCAGTACAGGCGCACTGTACTGCATAATTTTTAATTATCGGTCTTTTCACCGTCGGAGCCTTCCGCTGTTTCCGCCGTTTCGGAAGTTACGGTTTCAACAACATCGGTTTCCGGTTTTTTCGAAGCTTCGGCAGCTGCCGACTCGGTCTCGGGCTTTGCTTCTTCCTCGTCGGAGAACAGAGGTTCAAGCTCTTCGCCGTTCATAAGGCGCTTGAATTCCTCGCCCGTGAGCTTTTCACGCTTAACAAGCTCAAGCGCTACGGCGTGAAGCTTGTCGATATGCTCGGTGAGTATATCCTCGGTCTGCTTATATGCGTTGAGAATAATCTTCTCAACTTCTTCGTCTATCTGCGAAGCGACAGCCTCGGAATAGTTCCTCATATGGTTATAGTCCTTGCCGAGGAACACCTCGTCATTGTTCTGACCGAAAGCGATAGGTCCGAGCTTCTCGCTCATACCGTATCTTGTAACCATCTTTCTTGCCTGTTCGCTGGCTCTTTCGATATCGTTTGAAGCGCCCGTGGAAATATCGTTGAAAATAATCTTTTCCGCAACGCGTCCGCCGAGGAGTCCGACAATATCGTCAAGCATTTTCGACTTCATAAGATGCATTTCGTCGTGCTCGGGCTGATACATTGTAAAGCCGCCCGCCATACCTCTCGGTACGATTGAAATGTGGGTAACAGGGTCCTCGTGTTCAAGATAGAACGATGTAACCGCATGACCCGCCTCATGATAAGCTGTAATTTTTTTATCTCTTTCGGAAATCTTGTGAGACTTCTTTTCCGTGCCGACAACGACCTTCATGGTAGCCTCTTCGATTTCTTTCATTGTGATTGCCTTTAATTTTCTTCTTGCCGCAAGCAAAGCCGCTTCGTTAAGAAGATTTTCAAGGTCAGCGCCCGTAAAGCCTACGGTCGCGCCTGCAATATTGCGAAGATTTACATCGGGTCCGAGGGGCTTTTTCCTTGCGTGAACCTTGAGTATCTCTTCCCTGCCCTTTAAGTCGGGATAATTTACGGTAACCTGTCTGTCAAATCTGCCGGGTCTTAAAAGAGCCGGGTCAAGAATGTCGGGACGGTTTGTAGCGGCAATTACGATAACGCCCTCGTTGGGGCCGAAGCCGTCCATTTCGACAAGCAGTTGGTTAAGGGTCTGTTCTCTCTCGTCATGACCGCCGCCCATACCTGCGCCTCTGTGTCTGCCGACTGCGTCGATTTCATCGATAAAAATAATAGACGGAGCGTTTTTCTTAGCCTCAGCAAAAAGGTCTCTTACTCGGGAAGCACCTACGCCGACATACATTTCAACGAAATCAGAGCCCGAAATTGAGAAGAACGGAGCGCCTGCCTCACCTGCAACCGCACGGGCAAGCAATGTTTTACCTGTGCCGGGAGGGCCTACAAGAAGCACACCCTTGGGTATTCTTGCGCCGAGAGCGCTGAAGTCCTTGGGAGCTTTCAAAAACTCAACAATCTCTTCAAGCTCTTCCTTTTCCTCGTCTGCGCCCGCAACATCTGCAAAGGTCGTCGTGTTCTTTTCATCGTTCTTTTTATAGCGTGCCTTGCCGAACGACATAGCCCTGTTGTTCTCGCTCTGAACGCTCTGGTTCATACGCCTGAACATAAAGAGCATTACGCCGGCAAGCAAAAGAATCATAACGGCGGTCGGCAGAAGGCTTACCCACCATGAATTTGCAGAGCCCGAAGCGTAGTCCATTTTAATCTGGTTGTCGGGATTTTCCTTGTTGTACTCCACAACATCGTCGTGAATATCATCGACAAAAAGGCTGACATTCGGCACGGTATACTTATATGTCGTATCATCGTCCTTGAGCTTATATTCAAGCGCACCGCTCGAAAGGTTAAGCTTGTATTCGGTTACCATATGGTTTTCAAACATATTGACAACCTCATAGTACTCCGTTTTCTTACTTGTCTGAGTACCCGACATATAGTAAAAAGAAATAAAGAGCACAAGCACCAACGGGATTACAACATAAGGGATAATTACCTTCCAGTTGTTTTTTTTCAATTAACTTCTCTCCTTTTACTCATTCTCGTAAACACAGGGTTTGAGAATACCTACATAAGGCAAATTTCTGTATTTTTCCGCATAGTCAAGACCGTAGCCCACAACAAATGCGTCGGGAATCGTAGCTCCCGAATAATCGGCTTTAAGGTCTACCGCTCTTCTGTCCGGCTTGTCGAGAAGAGTGCATATCTTAATGCTCGACGGATTTCTTCTTGAAAGTATGTCCATAAGATAGTGAAGCGTTTTGCCGCTGTCGAGAATATCCTCGACAATAAGCAAATCCGAGCCCTCGATAACATTTGTGTCAAGGTCTTTTATGATTTTGACCGCGCCCGACGAGGATGTGGAATTTCCGTAGCTTGATACCGCCATAAAGTCAATACAGCACGGGATTTTAATTTCCCTCATAAGGTCGCCCATAAACACAACCGAGCCCTTGAGAACGCTTACCAAAAGAAGCTTTTTACCCTTATAATCCTCGGTTATACGCTCGCCGAGGTCCTTGACGATTTCTTTAAGCTGCTCCTGTGAGAGAAGCACCTGTTCAATATCATTTTCCATAATGCTTTTGCTGTCCATTTTTACCCCTGCTCCTGACTTATGTTTAATTTGATTGCTTTTTTTGTCGCCGTGCTCACACGGTACTTCTTATTCGTTCCGTAGCCACGAAGCCACACGACCTCTCCGCCGCTGTCAAGGATTATCATACCGTTCCTGTCCTCCGGCGGAATTTTATCCTCATTAAAAAGCTTTTTGAGGGTTTTCGTAACATTCCTTTTGGGAAGAGTGAATTTGTCGCCGTCTTTTCTGCTTCGGAGTATCGGCGTATTGGATATTTTATCACAATCAATAAGATTATCCAATATATCTTTATTAAGATTTTGTAAATCTTTTGTGTCGAAGCGCTCAATCCCGACCTTGCAAAACGGCAAAATCACCGCCGTGCCGTCAAGCGGCAGTTCTGCAGAAAACGGTTCTGCCGTCTTCGGCTTTTCGAAAACTTCCCCGTTTCTGCTGACAAGCCGTACGGACGAAACGCTTACAAGGCTTTTTCCGCTTCCGACAAATCGGATAAAATCGTCAATATGCTTTGCCTCGACCTCGCCGTGCGACGCCTCTTTGAGGTACATTGCCGCAACACGCTTCTGAAGAAATGTGTCAAGAGCCGAAAACTCCTTTTCAAGCAACACTCCGTCCCTTACGCAAAGCGAATATTTTTCCGAGACTATGCCGTCAATAAAGGCTTCCTGTTCCCTCATTCTCGAAATAAAGCCCGAAAGCGCACCGACGGCGTTTTCGTTTATTTCGCACAACAGCGGCAAAACCCTGTTTCTTATTTTATTGCGTGAATACTCACATTCGAGATTTGTGCTGTCCGTAACATAGGAAAGTCCGTTTTGAGCACAGTAGCGTTCAATGTCCTTCCTGTCGGTTTCGATAAGCGGTCTTATTATGTTATCCCTGACGGGAGGAATACCGCACGCTCCCTTTGAGCCCGCTCCCCTTACAAGGTTTAACAAAAGCGTTTCCGCATTGTCGTTTAAGTTGTGTGCCGTGGCGATTTTGCCGTTTTCCCCTGCGAGAGAACGGAAAAATTCATACCGCACCTGCCGTCCGCACTCCTCCTCGCCCAAGCCTCTCTGCTTTGACAAAGCGGGAATATCGGCACGGAGAATTTCAAGCGGAACGCCGAGCCTTTCACACAGCGCCTTACAGCTCTGCTCGTCTCTTTGAGCCTCCGCGCCTCTGATACCGTGGTTGATGTGTGCGGCGACAAGGGAAAAGCCGTATTTGTCTTTAAGAGAATTGAGCACGCTCAGCAGGCATACCGAATCCGCTCCGCCCGAGAGCCCGACAACAACCGTATCGCAGCTTTCAAGCATACCGTACCTTTTAATTACGGAAAGCACGCTGTCCTTATTCATTTCTTACAGTCTCCAAGGATGAGAATAATGTAAATTCCTTAGTCCAGTTGAGGTCAACATCGCCGGTTGAGCCGTGTCTGTTTTTGACGACAAGCACCTGAGCCTTGTTGTCCAATGCTGCGTTGAGCTCCGCCGCCTTGTCGTCATCCTTACCCTCGCTCTCGTAGTAGCCCTCACGGTAAAGCATGAGGATAATATCCGCGTCCTGCTCTATTGAGCCCGATTCACGCAAGTCCGACATCTGCGGACGGTGCGCCTTACCTCTTGCGTCGGTCGAACGGTTCAGCTGCGAACAGGTTACGACGGGAATATGCAGGTCCTTTGCCATAAGCTTCAGGTTCCTTGTAATTTCCGAAACCTCCTGAACACGGCTGTCAGTCTTTTTTGTACCGGTCATAAGCTGTAAGTAGTCTATAATCACACAGTCGACATTTTTCATTCGTCTGACCCTTGATTTCATCTCGTTTACGGTGATTGTCGAGGTATCGTCAAAATAGAGCTCGGCGTCGTTGAGCGCGTAAGCCGCTTCGCCTATTCTGTTCCATTCCTCGGGAGAAATTTCGCCCGTTCGGAATTTGCTTGACTCAACCCTTGCCTCGGTGGCAAGTATCCTCTGTGCAAGCTGTTCCTTTGACATCTCCAAAGAGAAGAAAACGACCTTTTTTCTGCCCGTAACAGCCATATTTCTTGCGATATTCAGCGCAAAGCTCGTTTTACCCATGGCGGGACGGGCACCGATAAGAATAAGGTCGGATTTATTAAATCCCGTTGTGTATTTATCGAGCATACCGAAGCCCGTGGAAATACCGAGGTATTTTTCCCTGTCGGGTGAGGTCTTTTTACGCAAGTCCTCATAGACCTCGTTATAGATAATATCGCTTATCTTTGTAGGTCCTACGGTAGTTCTGCCCTGTCTTATGTCGTAAATCTTCTGCTCGGCGGAGTTGAGTATCTGATCCGCCGACGCCTCCGCCGCAGCAGCGTCGTTTGCAATTTCCCTTGCGGTGTTGAGAAGCGTGCGAAGAACATATTTTTCCTTTACGATTTTGGCATAAGCCACAACATTTGCGGTAGACGGCACTATCTGCGCCAGCTGCGCCAGATAATTTTTGCCGCCCGCGTCGTCGTAAATGCCCTTGCTTTTAAGCTCCTCAAGAACAAGCAAAGCATCAAACTTCTGTCCCAAGGCGTCAAGATTTACGATAATTGAGAAAATCTCTCGGTGCTGAGGGATGTAGAAGTGCTCCGCCTTTGTAATGTCCGCAATGCTCAAAAGACAGTCGGGGTCCATAAGAAGGCTTCCCAAAACCGCCTGCTCTGCTTCAAGGCTGTACGGCTCGTTGTTTTGGTCAAATAATATGTTATCCATCATTTCCACCCAAAAATTATTCGCCGACTTCGACGGAAATTTCCGCGCTTATGTTTTGATAGAGCTTTACCTCTGCCGAATATGTTCCGAAGTTCTTGATGTCAGCCATTGAAATCTTTCTCTTGTCAACATCGACTCCGAGCTGATTTTTAATCTCCGTCGCAACATCCTTTGAGGTTATCGAACCGAAGAGTTTGCCGTTCTGACCCGCTTTAGCCTTGAGCTTTACGGTCTTTGAATCGAGCTTGTTTTTAGCCTCGTTTGCGTTCGCTATTTCCACTTCAAGCTTATGCTGCTTTGAAGCCTCGCTGTTCTTGTATTCCGTCATAGCCTGTGCGTTTGCCTCGACAGCAAGATTTTTCGGGAAAAGGTAGTTTCTCGCATAGCCGTCCGAAGCCTTAACCTTTTCGCCCTTTTTGCCGAGACCCTTAACATCCGCTTTCAAAATAACTTCCATAAGTAATCACCATAGCCTTTCAGGCAACAAATAGTTTATTAAAAATCACCTAATTTAACCTGCGTTGCCTGAACAGGCGTGGATGGTGATTTCTGCCGTCTCAAATTTTGCCAAAGGCAAATTTTGAGGGCAATAGTTAAATAGTGTGATTTTTCACACTATTACCTCCTATTTATTTTTATTGTTTGCGAAATATTCGTCCAATTTCTTTTCAAGCTCGAGCCTTACCTCGTCTATATCGGAGTCCTCGAGCTGACACGCCGCCATAGTCATATGACCTCCGCCCGAAAACGCCTCCATTATTTTTCTCACATTCACCTTACCCTTTGAGCGTGCCGATATGTTAACCGTGTTATCAGTTTTGAAAAGCACAAACGATGCTTCGACATCGTTTACGGTAAGAAGCTCGTCCGCCGCCTGTGAGCATATAATTCTTATGTTGTCGCTTTTGACATTTGCCACCGAAATTGCGCAGTTTGAATACTCATACGCCGCAAGAACTATTTTACCCTTTAATTTTTTGTTTCTGAGCGAGTTGTTGAAAAAATGCTTGACCGCCGCAATGTCCGCGCCCGAGGAGCGAAGATACGCCGCACATTCGAATGTTACGGGAGTGGTTCTGAGCATAAAGTCCCTTGTGTCGAGCATTATGCCCGAGAGCAATGCGTTTGCGTAAACGGGAGTGAGATTTATCTTTTCGTTGCAATAGATAAGCTGCGTTACCATCTCACATGCCGAGGAAGCTGTTGAATCCTGATAAAACACATGTGCGTCCTCAACGCAGTCTCCCGATTTCTCGTGATGATCAATAACAATTACATCTCTTGCGCTTTCGTATATCTCACGGCTTTCAAAGAACGCCGCCCTGTGAGTGTCGACAATGATAAGAAGCGTATTTGAATTTACAAGCTTCTTTCCCTCGTCAACGCTGACAAGTTCGCTTCCCAAATTATTCTTTTTAAGATGATTTACCAAAAGAGTGGCAAGACTTGTCTTGACCGATATAACGATTTTCGCACTTTTTCCGAGATCCTTGCAAAACTTCAGCATTCCCACAGCCGCTCCCAAGGAGTCGCCGTCGGAATATTTATGTCCCATTATAAGCACATTTGACGAATGAAGTATTGCTTTCTCGATCGCCGCACTGACAGGCTGTGCCCGTCCGACATCGAAATTCAAGCTCACACCTCCATAATGATTGGCAGAACCATGGGGCTGCGCCTTGTGGTTGAATAAATATGCTTTGAAACCGCGTCACGAAGTCTGTTTTTTATTGTTCCGTGATCGGTAATTCTGTCGTACATACAGTCGGCAAGGACATCCTCGCAAAGTCGTCTTGTGCCGTCTATAAGCTGCTCGGACTCCCTGACATACACGAAGCCTCTTGTTATGACCTCGGGTCCCGATATGACATCGCCCGTAGCGCTGTCCGTTGAGAGAACGATGATGACAATGCCGTCCTCGGCAAGCTTTGTACGGTCCCTCAAGACCACGCTTCCGACATCTCCGACGCCCGTGCCGTCGACAAATACCATACCTGAGGTAACCTCGCCGGCAACCTTAATTGATTTTTCCGACACCTCTACAGTCTTCCCGTTATCGGCAATTATTATATTCTGCGGAGCAATGCCCACGGAGCTCGCCAACGCGGCGTGCTTTCTCAAATGCTTCTGCTCGCCGTGAACGGGTATAAAGTATTTGGGCTTCGTGAGGCTCATCATAATTTTGAGCTCCTCCTGACAGGCGTGTCCCGAAACGTGAACCTCATACATCCTCTCGTAAACGACCTCCGCGCCCTGCTTGAGAAGCTCGTCGACAACCTTGCCGACCATCTTTTCATTGCCGGGAATAGGCGTTGCGGAGATGATTACATAGTCGTTCGGTCCTATATCGACCTTTCTGTGCTCGGAAAAAGCCATTCTGTAAAGAGCCGACATAGGCTCGCCCTGGCTTCCCGTCGTAACGACTACCATTTTATCCGACGGATACCTGTTTATCTGGTCAATACCGACCAACAGACCGTCGGGAATTTTTATATATCCGAGCTCTGCGGCAATGGTCACGACATTTTCAAGGCTTCTGCCCGAGAGCGCAACCTTCCTTCCGAGCCTTTCCGCGGCGTCGATAATCTGCTGAACCCTATGAATGTTTGAAGCGAAGGTGGCTACGATAAGCCGCCTGCCGTTTGCCTTTGCAAACAGCGTCGCAAAGGTGTCGCCGACCTTTCTTTCAGACTCGGTAAAGCCCGGCTTTGCGGCGTTTGTAGAGTCTGACAAAAGGCACAGCACGCCCTCGTTTCCAAGCTGTGCGAGCCTTGCCATATCGATTACGCCGCCGTCAATGGGCGTTGTATCTATCTTGAAGTCGCCCGTCTGAACGACTACGCCCGCAGGCGATTTGATAGCGAGTGCAACAGCGTCCGGAATTGAATGGTTGACATGGATAAGCTCGACCTCAAAGCAGCCGAGGCTTACCTTATCTCCGGGATTTACGACATTGAGCTTTGCCTTGTCAAGCAGCTTATGCTCTCTGAGCTTGCACTCGATAAGACCTATTGTCAGCCTTGTCGAATATACCGGGATATTCATCTCTTTAAGCAAAAACGCCAGTCCGCCGATATGGTCCTCGTGTCCGTGAGTGATGAAAATACCCTTTATCTTGTCGGCGTTCTGCACCGCATAGGAAAAATCGGGTATTACAAGGTCTACGCCGAGCATATCCGGATCCGGAAAAGCAAGACCGCAATCGACGAGTATCATATCTCCCTGACACTCGTAAAGAGTCATATTCTTACCGACCTCGTTAAGTCCTCCGAGGAAAGTAATATTTATCGGGGTATTGTTCTTTTTAGTCTTTTTTCTGCCGTTTTGACCTTGAGAGGATTTTCTCTGATAATTCTTCGGTCTGCTTTGCTGCTTTTGCGCAGCCTTTTTTTTGCCGTCCGAATTTTTCGGATTTCTTTTCTTGCCTGCGGTTGCGGGCGCTTCAGCGCTTTTACGCTTTGTCTTGCCCTGCGGAGCCTTAGGCTTATTTTCTGTTTTTTTTGTGTTTGCCATTTATAAACTCCTGTTACTTAATAGAAAAATATATATTTACGATGTTTTTTAAGACATACTTACAGATTATAATATAATACTATTATTTGTCGTCCGTGTCAATGCTTAGGTTACCGAAACGCTCCCCGGTAAGGCTGCATATTTCCTTTGAAAATTCGTAATTTGCCGCTTCGGACAAAATGTGTATTTTTCTCTCCGTCCTCGACGGCGTTACAAGCGCCCTGCCGTGTTCATAATTAAGAATTGCAGCCCCGTTCTCGACTTTGAGTCCGTTTTTTTCGCATTCGCGGCAAAAACCCGAGCGGTCAAACGGGCTGTCGGCAATTTTTCTCGAAACATAAAAATCCGGCAGTTCCTTTGAAAGCCTTGCAACGCTTTTACCCGTATCCGATACCGCCCAAAGCAGCTTTACCGCCGCGAACAGTCCGTCGGTTAAAAATGCGCAGCTGTCAATCGCCTTCTGCACATGCAGGGGATAATCCGTGTCGGAAAAAGAATACCTGTACAGCTTTACGCCCTCTTTTTTCGCTATATCGGACAGTACGAACGGCGCATTAAACGGCAAGGCTATGTCGCTCCCCTTTTGCGCTTCGTATTTTACCGAAATCGCACAAATTCTGTCGAACGGCAGCCAGCCGCAATCCCTGTGAAAAACCGACACGGATTTTCCGTCGTTGTTTATTTTCAGCGTCATTTCATCTCCCTGCTTACATTCAAGACGGTAAAGGCAGTCCTCCATAAGCGAGGATATTTTTTCGTTTCTGCATTTAACAAAGCACGAGGTGTTTTTAATTTCGCCGCCCGCCTGTCGTAAAAGCTGCCGCAGATACATCATACTCACGCCTCGCATTTCGGAAATTTCGCCGCACTCCGACGGCGCACGGGAAACAAAATTCCTGTTTTTAATAAAGTTTTCTATTTCCGTTTGCGCTTTTTCCGATATTGGCAGTCCGTGTTTTCCGCAAATGCGTATGACTGCCGAAGAATTTTTTCGGCTTATGAAAATTCCCGAGTCAAGCGAGCAGAATTTTACAAGATATTCAAATTGCGCGAAAAAGCTCTCGCCGAAATCCCAAACTCTGCACGAAGCCGCCGAAAGTGCGCCCATAAGCGAGTACGCCGCCGATTTTGCAAGTCTGCTGCCGTCCGTCGCAACTCCCGTTTTCGCCCCGATACCGCTTAATGCAATCGCAGTACCGATTGCGGAAATGTCATTTGTGTCAAGCTCTTCGCCTTTACACATAAAAATACTGTTTTCAGACTCTGTCACAGCTTATTTCTCCCTCGTTTTCGGATTATATTTACTATATTGTTGACCGCCGTGCGTCTTTATAATCTTTGCCTGTTGTAAAACAGTGAAAACAGTGGTAAAATTACAGATATATTACCGTGATATGTGTGCGGATTTTCAACATAAAAATTGAGGTGAGAAAATGAGTCCGAGGCCCTTTGTGGAAATGTTTACGGACGGCGCCTGCTCGGGAAATCCCGGTCCCGGCGGATGGGGAACCGTTTTAAGATGTAAGGGAAAAGAAAAAGAACTGTCCGGCGGTGAGGCGCAGACTACAAACAACCGTATGGAGCTTACCGCCGTTATCGAGGGCTTGAAAGCGCTTAAAATGCCGTGCGATGTAAGGCTTACGACAGATTCAAAGTATGTCGGCGACGCAATAAAGCTCGGCTGGGCAAAATCGTGGAGAGCGAACGGCTGGAAAAAGAGCGACAAAAAGCCTGCGCTCAACGCAGACCTCTGGGAAGAGCTTTTGGAGCTGCTCGAAACGCACAATGTGGAGATTGTCTGGGTTAAAGGACACGCAGGACATCCCGAAAATGAGCGGTGCGATTTCCTTGCCGTGGCACAGTCAAAAAGATTCGGAAAATAAAATTACTTCTATTATACGATTAACTATTGATTTAGCACATTAAAATATGATAATATATATAGTATCAGTCTGCCTTGCAGACATTTGGGTTAGGATGTGATTCTTTGGCAACTTCAGAAGTTATTGAAATGAATGAAACGGAGCTTGAAAACGAAGTCGAAAAAGAAATCGAAAAAGCGTCGGCAGGTAACAGAAGATACCTTCGCCCGAGCGAAATTGTCGCATTTCTCTTAACGACCTTCGGTCAGAAGAATTTGAGCCAGTTCGTTGACTCGTACAGGCAGTTCTTTATGATAAGCTTTTTGGGCATCTCGGGTAAGGCATACGGACTTATAGTTTTCTTTGAGTCCATATATGACGCACTTGACGACTCGCTCTCCGGTCTTATAATTGACAGGACAAGAACCCGTTGGGGCAGACTTCGTCCGTATATGATAATTACAGTTCCCGTATGGGCGGCGGCGACGCTGATGCTGTTTACGACCCCGGCCTTTCTTTCGGGTCAGACGCAAAAGGTTATTTGGGCGATTATTGCGATTTTTGCGTACAACCTCGGTATGTCCTACTTCAATGCGTGGAACATTCTTCTTTATAATATCACGCCCAACATCAAAGAGCGTGACAACCTTATCGCAACATCAAAATTCTTTGAGCTTTTCGGAACATGGGTTCCCTCGCTCGTTCCGATTTTCATTTCACTTACCAAGGGCAAGGTCGGTATGCAGAGCATTTACACTTCGTTTGCCATTGCAATGGTTGTCATTGCCGCTGTTACCGCTGTTTACGGCTTCTTTGCAATGCGTGAAAGAGTGCCGCTTGCCTCCCGTGAGCAGATGCAGGAAATCGGTATTCTCGAATCGTTCAAGAATGCGTTCAAAAACAAGCCGATGTTTATTTCGGTCATTGCAAACTTCTTCAACGGCTTTAAGAGCGTCGGCGCTTCAACGGAGAGCTTCTTCTGGCTTCACAACACAGGAAGCCTTTTCCACGGAACGCTCGCAGGTCTTTTCACGGGACTTCCGAACTATATCATCACTCCACTGACCCCCAAGCTTATCCGTAAATTCGGCGCGAGAAACACCGCCCTCGGCGCAGGCGTTTTCGGCGGCGTTGCTTACACGCTTATGTTTGTTATCGGCTACAAGCCGTTCGGCAGCTACGATGAAACGCTCCCCTGCGTTCTCAATATGGTTTACATAACGCTTATGCTTACGATATGCGGACTTCCGAACTGTGTTATCCGTGTTTGTCAGGCAGTTCTTCAGGGCGATGTTTACGACTACAGCGAATGGAAATACGGCGTTCGTAACGAGGCTCTTGTTCAGACCGTTACAAACTATTTCGGAAAGCTCGCAAACGCGGTTACGGGTCTCCTCTCAGGTCTTGTAATTACGCTTGTCGGCTATGTCGCTCACAAGGACGCACTCGGAGATGTAATCCGTGAAACCAACCCGACCGTTCTCCGCGGCTTCTTTGCGGTATTCGCTCTTATGCCCGCCGTTGCAAGATTTTTGTTCGGCATTTCGTGGATATTCTTCCCCGTTCACGGCGAATTCAAGGAGAATATGCTTGCAGACCTTGAAGAGAGGAGAGCAAAGAGAGTCAGCGAAATGGAGGCTTCCGTTGAAAACACGGAAAGCGCGGACTCTACGGAAGAATAAGCTTACATTAACATTAAGCACCCGTAATCGGGTGCTTTTTTGTGTTTATAGGAAGGGAGTAAAGTATGCACCGCAAAAGCGATGGTCGCATATGTTGCCCGTCAGAGGAAGGCTTGGTTCTGCGCGCAATTCGGTTTTCACACCCGTAGGGACAGCCCTTGCGGCTGTCCGCAGTGAGATATATAACAAATTAGGACAGGGGCGAGCCCTGTCCCTACGGTATTTGATGTTTGTCAGCGGCGGGAGATTTGCTCCCGCCGTTAGTTTGTAGTTGATTTATCGCAATTTACGGTTAATATTGCATTAAAATCAATGCACAACCCGTAGGGGCGACCTGCGGTCGCCCGTCAAATTCAGCAGGAATTAAAAGCGGGCGAACACAGTTCGCCCCTACGATGTGATATAGTATTTAATTTGATTATAGAATTTAATTTGTGCTGACTTTTGCGGCGGGAGCAAATTCTCCCGAATTCGGGCACCCTTTTGTCTGCTTACGCAGACATTTCCCCTGTCAGTGGAATCACCCCCGCCCTACGGTGTCATCTCTACCGACTCTTGCGGATTTCGGACAGCCGCAAGGGCTGTCCTACGGTACGATATGAATTTTCAATCCGTGCATTCAGCCTCCCTTGTGTAAAGGGAGGTGCCGAACGAATGTGAGGCGGAGGGATTGTAACCCCAAACTCACATACAGCCGCAAGGGCTGTCCGCCAATATGACTTATATATAATTTCTTTCGGACAGGGGCAAGCCCTGTCCCTACGGTATAATATAAATTTTAATCTGTGCGAAGCACCCGCAATTTTTCATTCTTCACTTTTCATTTGCCCGTCAGGGCTGTCCCTACGGTTTGGGAAAATTTCGCATACAAAAAAGCAGGACAAAATCGCCCTGCTTTCGATAAATTATTTTGCTTTTGTTATGCAAGCACCTTTGAAAGGAAATCTCTGAGCCTTTCGTTCTTCGGGTGGTTGAATATTTCATCGGGAGTGCCCTCCTCGACAATTCTTCCGTCAGCCATAAACAGAACTCTGCTTCCGACTTCCTTTGCAAAGCCCATTTCGTGCGTTACGACAATCATTGTCATACCGCTTTCGGCAAGCTCCTTCATAAGGTCAAGAACCTCGCCGACCATTTCGGGGTCAAGCGCCGATGTAGGCTCGTCAAAAAGTATGACATCCGGATTCATCGCAAGCGTGCGTATAATGGCAACTCTCTGCTTCTGTCCGCCGGACAGCTGCGACGGATAAGAGTTTGCCTTATCCTCAAGTCCTATCCTTTTAAGCAAGTCCATAGCCTGCTCGCGAGCCTGCGCTTTTATTTCTTTTGCGCTCTTTATCGGCTCGTTATCGGGATTTTTACGACGAAGCTTTCTCATGCGCTTCTTTTCTACATAAACGGGAGCAAGCATAATGTTTTCAATAACCGTCATATTGTTGAAAAGATTGAAATGCTGAAAAACCATTCCCATTTTCTGACGGTGTATGTTTATGTCAACCTTCATATCGGCAATATCGACGCCGTTGAAAATAATGCTTCCTGAGGTCGGGTCCTCCATACAATTAAGGCAGCGCAGAAATGTTGACTTGCCCGAGCCCGAAGGCCCTATAACAACAACCTTTTCGCCCTTTTCGATGTTTATATTGATTCCCTTGAGTACCTCGTTATCACCGAAGGATTTGTGCAGCTCGATGACGTTTATCATTCTTGTTCAGACTCCTTTCGGTAATTTTTATCATAGCCGTAATAATAAGTACGAGTACAATATAAATAGCTGCCATAACAAGATAAGGCACCATAAATTCGTAGTTGTTCGTTCCGATATACTTGAATGCAACATAGAGGTCGTTTGCGCCTACGAAGCTTACAATCGAAGTGTCCTTTATAAGCGCAATGAACTCGTTACCGAGCGTCGGGAGAATATTCTTGACAGCCTGCGGAATAACGATTTTTGCCATTGTCGTGAAATATGTCAAGCCGACGGAACGACCGCCCTCCATCTGTCCCGGGTCAACGGAGTTTATGCCTCCGCGGACAATTTCCGAAACATATGCGCCCGAATTCATACCGTAAATTATTATACAGGAAGCCAACGCCGTAAGCTGAAGCCCTAAAAGAGGTCTTAAAACATAGTATCCGACCAACAGCTGAACAACAATCGGCGTGCCCCTGAAAAATGCGACATATATACGGCAAATCTTATCAAGCACCTTGATGATTTTCTTGTATTTCGGCATAACCTCAATTGAGGCAATTATCATACCGATAAATATACCGATAACAAGACCGAGAACGGCTATCAGAACTGTGTTCTGCAAGCCCTCAACGACCCTGTGATAACCGCCGTTATCTAAAAATGCTCTGATAAAAGCATCCCATTTTGTCTGAAAATTACCCATTAAAAATCTTCCTTATGATAGTCATAAATACCCCGTTTGTTCACAAACGGGGTATTGCTGTTTGCCGTAAAAATTACTGCATTGCGTTAATTGCTTTTGTAATGCAAGCCGCAGGAGCTTCGTCAATAATAACATAATCGACATCTCCGTTAAGCATTGCGCTGACAGCAAGCGAGCCGTTGGTGTAGCCTACTGACTTAGCCTTAAGTCCGGGGAAATCGAAGCCCTCGTCGCCGTCAACATAAAGGTTACCCGTTGTGCCGGTCTGAACGCCGATTTTAACCGTCTCGTCAAAGGTGTCAAACACCTTTTCAACATCTTCCTTGGTCTTGCAGTCCGCAAACTTCGTATCCGTGCTCTTTACGATAAGCTTCTGAGCAGCATTGTAATATGTGTCGGAGAAGCTTACAAGCTTCGCACGCTCCTCGTTGACAGTGATGCCTGCCATACCGATGTCTGCACCGTTTGTATTAAGAGTCGAGAATATAGCGTCAAAATCTATTGATTTGATAACAAGCTCTTTACCGAGGTAGTCTGCAAGCATCTGAGCAAATTCCATATCGATACCTACGAACTTATCGCCCGAGGTGTACTCGAACGGTTCAAAGCCGGGCTCCGTAACAACAACGAGCTGATCCTTTGAGCTGTCCTCAACCGCAGAAGTGATTTCAACCGGTGTGCCGTCTCCGAAATAATGGTTGATTACTTCATCGAACTTTCCGTTCGCCTTGATTTCTGCAAGGAATGCGTTAACAGAAGCAAGAAGCTCCGCATCGTTGGGGTTTACCGCAAATGCGTATTCCTCACTTGTAAGCTGAATGTCGATAACCTGTGCCGTTGCCTTTTCGGTTTTTCCGCAAGCCGCAAAACAGCCTGCAACCATCAAAAGTGCAAGGACCGCCGAAAGAGCTTTAGTAACTTTTTTCATTATGTTTTCCTCCCGAATATTTTATTTTCCAAATTATACAACATTGTGAAATAAAATGCAAGTGCAATGTATAAATCCCCGTAGGCCGCCTAACTTTTTTTATTTCTGAAAACCACAAGCTTTGAGAAAACATAGTTGAGAACAACCACAACGACCGACACCACAGCCTTTGCAAGAGCGCCGTCAACGCCGAACAGCGTTTGGTTAAGACCGATTTTCACAAGCAGCGGCACTCCGAAAATTTCAAGCACGCCCGTAGCCGCCCTTGCGGCAACAAAGGATATAAATTCCTTTATCAGCACCGCAGGCTTGAAGCTTTTGCTCTCGAACACCCATATTTTATTCGTTATAAACGCAAACAGCACGCCCGCAACCCACGCAACGGCATTGCTTAAAGTGAGCTTTGCGCTCTCCGCCATACTGTCGTGCAAGGCAAGAACCAAAACGGTGTATACCGCCCAGTTAACTAATGTTGTAAGCACGCCGAAAACAACGTATGTTATCAGCTCACGGTATTTAATTATAATTTCCTTTATTTTTTCCATAAGTTTTCCTTTTCCGTGCCAAGCGGCATTTTCCGTAATTTATGTTTGCCCGTGCGTATTTACGCCGACCGCATATTATCTCGTCAGCTCCGAAAAAAGCTCCAAAAATTCACGCTTCGTCTCGTCGATAGGCTTTATGCTCCGCCTTAAATCCACGCTTATCGGCGTTGCGGATATGTTAAGCTCCTCGCCGTTAAAAGCCAAAAATTCCCAATAAAGCATTGCGTCGTCAATGCCTCTTGCAAGGCTTATTTCCTCCTCGGAAAGCTCGCCGATATATTTTGAAAAAATTATTTTCTGATATTCCCTTTCAATTTCGGAAAAATACGGAATTTTGAGTTTGAGCGGTCTTGTCATATCGCCGATATACGCCTCCGCCGCATCGTGAAGCAGACACAAAAGCTGAACCCTTTTGCCGTATCCCCTGCTGCCTGCCTCAAGAGCGCAGTTTATGCTGTGCCTTGCCACGGAAAAGAAGGTGTCAAAGTGCCCGTTCGCCCTTGTCAGCATCGAAAGTGCATGGGCAATGTCGGTAATGTCTATGTCCTCCGCAGTCGGCTTTGTCGGGTCAAGCCTTATGTGGCTTATTGTCGTTATACAGTTTTTGTCAACCATAATATCACCTGATTTTGGTTTTTAATATTGTATCGTAGTGACAGGGCTTGCCCCTGTCCGTAAATCCGCAAAAGTCGGTAGCGACAGCGAGCCGTCTGGAGGGCGTTTACAACCGAGCAGGCGAGCCGAGCGTGATCTTTGCGGAAAAGGAGGAGTTGCATATTGAGTGAGAAATAGCCAAAGGCTGTTGTGAACGATACGAAGCAAACGACGACGACGTAGGGCGGGGGTGATTCCCCTGATAGGGAAAATGTCTGCGTAAGCAGACAAAAGGGTGCCCGAATTCGGAAGAATTTGCCCCCCGCCGAAAAAGCCAGAACTAATTAAACGCCATATCATATCGTAGGGGCGAACTGTGTTCGCCCGCTTTTAATTTGCTCTGAATTTGACGGGCGACCGCAGGTCGCCCCTACGGGTATTGCGGCTGTCCGTTAATGCGATTTATATGTAATTTGTTGCGGACAGGGGCAAGCCCTGTCCCTACGGTAATATTTCAATCCGTGCGAAGCACCCGCAATTTTTCATTTTTCATTCTTCACTATTCACTCTTATCTCGCCCGCAAGGGCGCTGCCCCGTCCTACACGGTTTATTATAGTCTTTCATAACTTTCCCACCGTATTTTATATCATACCATTTTCCCGCGGTCTTTTCAAGTTCGGGGAAACGGTGTATAATATTCCCGAGGTGATAAAATGGAAAAATTTATTGAGAGGGAAAAGCTCTCCAAAAAAGTAAGGCGTGAGCTTGACAGGAAAAACCGTAAAGGGTGGAACGGGTTATCCCCCGTAACACGGAAGTCGGTAAACAAAAAAGCATATTCACGAAAACGGGTTCGCAAAATCGACGGTGATTTTACGAACCTTTTTCATTGATACGGGCATAAACTTATGCTAATATATATTCGGGTGATTTTATGGGCGAATATTACCGCACCTTCAACGATGAAATGGCGGAAATGTTTTCACAAAAAGTGTATAAGCTGTCACTTGACGGCGGTATGACCTGCCCCAACCGTGACGGAACGGTCGGCACGGGCGGCTGTATTTTCTGCTCGGAGGGCGGAAGCGGAGACTTTTCCGAAAAGCGGTGCGAGAGCGTCGACCTGCAAATAGAAAAGGCTAAAAATCAGGTCTCGAAAAAATTTAAGGGCGATAAATATATAGCGTATTTTCAAAGCTACACCAACACATATGCCGATATAAATTATCTCGAAAGCATATTTTTTCCTGCGATAAACAACACAAGCATTGTCGCTCTCTCCATCGGAACCCGTCCCGACTGTCTCGGGAAAGAGGTACTCGACCTGCTTGAGCGCCTAAACAAAATCAAGCCCGTTTATGTTGAACTCGGGCTTCAAACCTCAAACGAAGAGACCGCACGGCTCATAAACCGAGGCTACACGCTTGATGTGTTTGACAATGCCATGACGAATCTCAAAGCAACAGGCGTGAAAACCGTCGTTCACATAATTTTAGGCTTGCCGCACGAGACAAAGGAAGATATGGCGCGCTCGGTAAGATATGTTGTGAACAGCGGCGCAGACGGAATAAAGCTACAGCTTTTGCATGTGCTCAAAGGCACCGAGCTTGAAAATATGTACCTAAACGGCGAATTTGAAGCCTTCGACTTTGACGATTATGTAAGCACCGTGTGCGATATGATAACCCTTGTGCCGAAAAGCGTTACAATCCACCGCATAACGGGCGACGCCCCGAAAAGGCTGCTTGTTGCACCGCTGTGGTCGGCTGACAAAAAAAGAGTCCTCAATGCCATAAGCAGAGAACTCAAAAGAAGAAAAGAAAATATATAAAAACAAACGGAAGCCGAGTAGGCTTCCGTTTTTCTGTTAAAGAACATAGATTATAACATCTCTTGAGCCCCACTGCTTGCACTGTGCGGTCGAGTTCATAAACAAGTCAACCGTAAATTTGCCCTTTTTGACAAATCCGCCCGTATCGGCAGCTATGCAATAACCGTAAACTATGCCGTCGGTCGATACGATATACAATTCCGTACCGTACGGAAACTGATTGGGGTCAACTGCGATGTAACCCGGCTTTACGGTTCTGCCGCTTGCGGTCTTAGCGCCTGCGGAAGCCGAGTAAGCCGCCGCCTTGCCCGTTACAATCTTTTTGTACGAGGTCGGAACTCCGTTTTCAAGAGTAAGGCTTGACGGAGGAGTAAGCTCCGAAATGGGCGCTCCGCCGTTTTTAAGCGAAGCCACAGTAACTGCGGGCTTCTCCTTTGTGCCGACCGTCTTTATCTGCGGTACAGCCTCTTTTGTAACGGTCTCGCTGACAACGCTTGACGAAGCGAGCTGACCGTCAACAATCTTATCGGAATAAACAACTGTCTTTGAGCCGTTTGAACCTTTTTGTGTGACCTTAGTCGTTCCGAGGAAAAGCTCGTCGGACTTAACGGTCTGTGTGGAATAAGCGATTGCTTCCTGCGCAGTCCTTTCGGCATACTGCACACGGTAAACCGTAATCTGTATTCCGTCATAAAGAGCGGCGTCGGCAGCGGGCGAAACCTCATCGTTTTCACCGAGTGTAATTCCCGCCTCGGAAACTGCGTCTGCGACCGTTCCGTCACCGGTTTTCAATTCAACCGTTGCCCCGTCTGCCGTAACGGATACGCTGTACGCAGTCTGAAGAACAACATTCATTGAATTTTGAAGAACCGTTGTTTCGGGAAGATTTACAAGAATGTCCTCGCCGAGCATTATGCCCTTTGCCGCAAGGAAATCGGCAACAGTGCCTGCAAATTTTTCACTTGTAACATTTCCCTGAATATCTGTAAAAGTGAAGTCCGCCGAACGGTAGAGAACAATAACACTGTCCTGACCCACCGTAAAGCCGTCAAGGTTGAGAACATCGTCGTTTGTTGTGGCGATGCCGGCCTGATCGACTATGGACTGCGGATTCGATTTGAAAGTCGAAACTCTCGTGATTTCCGAGCCGTCATAAATGTCAACATTGTATGTGCTCGGAGAGGCGGCAAATGCAGTGCCCGCACACATAACCGCAAGAACGATTATAAGCGCCGTTACTCTCGAAAGGGTGTAACGCGTTGCGTTTGCGTAGCCTTTTAATTCTGTAATCATCATTATGCTCCTTTAACTCATACCTCTTCGCTTGAGAAAAATTCCGGAAAAGGCTGTTGGACGCCTTCGGATTTTCTGTAAATTTCGGCGTTTGTGCCGAGAGAAAAAACGAATTTTTCAGCGCCTCTGTTATTCTCGCGTTTTGACTTTTGCCATTATATTTACTCATTTGTGAATTGTCAAATTTTTTGAAATAGGTTTTTTGTGCAAATTGCACAAAGCTAAATGTCAAATTATGTCAAATCGCGGTTTTTCGCCTTGAAAGACTTCAACTGATTAAAGCGTTTGCGGTGAATATTTGTGTAATTGTTAAAAATTTGCGATTTGTGGCGAACGCACACCTGTTTTTGGCTGAAATTTGCCCTCAAAACGCCCGTTTTTTGCCAAATATTCTATATATAGTATATTAAACGGTGGTGATTTAATTCATTTTTTTAGGATATTTTTGAAAAATAAGGCTATTTTTTCATTAACCCCCCCTCTGAGGGTCTAAAAAGCACCTAAATTCGCCCAATTTTATGGGAATTTCTATTTTTCTGTAAATTTAATAGAAATACTATTATATTTATGATAAAATGTTTTAGAAAAAACGAACGGTTTTAAGAGGTTAAAAAGATGAAAAGTTTTACGATAAAGGGCAACGACAGCGACCAGCGGCTCGACAAATTCATTAAGAAAAGTGTGCCCAATCTGCCGCAGTCTTTAATGTATAAATACATTCGCACAAAACGAATAAAAGTAAACTCTAAAAGGGCTGAAATTTCGACCAGACTTCAGGTGGGCGATGTGGTGGATATGTACATAAACGACGAGTTTTTTGCCCCGTCCGAAAAGCACTATGATTTTATGAAAGCGTCAAAAAATCTTGACATTATATATGAGGACGAAAACATACTTTTGCTCAACAAAAAGCAGGGCGTTCTCTGCCACCCCGACGACAGGGAGTATATTGATACTCTCATAGGCAGGGTAAAGCGCTATTTATATGAAAAGGGAGAATACAACCCCGACGAAGAAAATTCATTTGTTCCGTCACTTGTAAACAGAATTGACAGAAACACAGGCGGAATTGTAATCGCGGCAAAAAATGCGGAAAGTCTGCGCATACTCAATGAAAAAATGAAGCTGCGTGAGCTTCACAAATATTATCTCTGCGTTACCGTCGGCACGCCCCGTGAAAAGAGCGCAATACTCGGCGGATACCTTGTAAAGGATGAAAAGAGCAACACCGTCACAGTCTCGAAAAAACCGTCCGAGGGTGCAAAGAGCATAAAGACCAAATACAGGGTGCTTGACAGCATAGACGGCTTGAGCCTTGTTGAAATAGAGCTGCTTACGGGCAGGACGCATCAGATAAGGGCGCATATGGCTTCAATAGGCTGTCCGCTTCTCGGCGACGGCAAATACGGCAGAAACCGTGACAACAAAAAATTCGGCGGCTACAAGAAGCAGATGCTTTATTCCTACAAATTGAAATTCGATTTCAAGACCGAAGCCGGTCGCCTCGGCTACCTCGACCAAAAGGAATTTGAGGTTGAGGATGTATGGTTCAAGGAGGAGTTTTACACGGGAAAGCTTGTATGATTTTCTATACTATTATATATATATATAATAAAAAACGAATAAAATTTAAGATATTTACGGCACATAATTGAAATATTTTTCATTATGTGCTATCATTTTTTTAGTTTGAAGTTTTGGGGTGAAATAATGTTTTCAAGAGTTGCAAGTGTAGGCCTTTTCGGATTGGAATCTTATCTTGTCGAGGTTGAGGCAAATCTCGGCGCAGGACTTCCGAGGTTTGACATAGTCGGACTGCCCGACACGGCGGTCAGCGAATCGAGGGAGAGGGTGCGTGCGGCAGTACACAACAATGACTACGACTTCCCCGTATCGAGGATTACCGTGAACTTAGCGCCTGCCGACAAGAAAAAAGAAGGTCCCGTTTACGACCTGCCCATACTTGTTGCAATTCTTAAATCCACGGGTCAGTTGAGAGTGAACACGGACAACTGCGCCTTTGTCGGCGAGTTGTCGTTGAATGGCGAGGTTCAGAAAATCAACGGCGTTCTGCCTATGGTTATCAGAGCACAAAAGGAAAAGGTTGAAAACATTTTCATTCCTTACAACAACAGGCACGAGGGAGCGGTGGTTAAGGGTATAAATGTTTACCCCGTCAGAACCGTGCGTGAGCTCCTTGACCACCTGAACGGCATTAAGCTCATAGACCCCGTCTCCGACGACGACTATGCGGAGCTCGGCGTTTCGCTCGACCTACCCGACTTTGCCGATGTCAAGGGACAGTATCAGCCTAAAAGAGCCTTAGAGGTGGCGGCGGCAGGCGGACACAACATAATGATGATAGGTCCTCCCGGCTCGGGAAAAAGTATGCTCGCAAAAAGAATACCGTCAATTCTCCCCGATATGACCTTTGAGGAGTCGCTTGAAACGACAAATATCTACTCCATCTCCGGCAAGCTGCCGAGCGGCGTTTCGCTTGTCAAGGCAAGACCGTTCCGCTCTCCGCACCACACCATCTCCCCTGCCGGACTTTCGGGCGGCGGCACAGTGCCGAGACCCGGCGAAATCTCGCTTGCGCACAACGGCGTGCTTTTTCTCGATGAATTACCCGAGTTTTCACGCAGCGCCATGGAAATTCTCCGTCAGCCCATTGAGGACGGAAAAATCACCATAGCAAGGGTTGCTGCAACATATTCATATCCGTGCTCGGTAATGCTTGTTTGCGCTATGAACCCCTGCCCGTGTGGAAATTTCGGACACCCGACAAAGCCGTGCACCTGCGCCAAGGGTGCGCCGGCAAGATATTTGTCAAAGGTAAGCGGCCCGTTGCTTGACAGGCTTGACATACATATTGAAGTGCCTGCGGTAGACTACGACGAGCTGTCCTCCAACGAAAAGGCGGAGTGCTCTGCCGACATCAAAAAGCGAGTTGACGCCGCAAGGAAAATCCAACAGGAACGCCTGAAGGGCTCACATATATCCTGCAACGCAAAAATGACCTCTGCGATGACCCGTGAATACTGTCAGATAACGGACGACGCCGCAAGGCTTTTGAAGGCTTCGTTTGAACAGCTCGGGCTGTCAGCAAGGGCGTACGACAAAATTCTGAGAGTTGCGAGAACGGTTGCCGACCTCGACAATTCCGACATTATAAATTCGGACCATATCCTTGAGGCGGTACAGTACAGAAGTCTTGACAGAAAATTCTGGAAAAACTGAAAATACTATATATATATATATATAGTATAGAAAAAGCGGTCGGTAAACGCTGAGGTTTTATAAGGCAGTATGATAAAACTTAATAATAAGGCATTGCAATGGCAGAATGAGGCTTTGACTGTAAAAGGTCAGAGCCTTTTTTCTATATCTAAATCTGTACATTCATATTTGGACTTTATATCAATTATAATGAACCTACCAAACACAAGGAAATTTTGGTATGGGAACAATTTATGATGAAAACAGTGGAAAATACGAAGTTAATGGTAATTATTTATCACCTTGTTTGACGATTGGAAACACTGGCAAAAACAAAATCGGGATGTGGGGCAAAAGATGAATAATATTCGTAGCCGAGCAACAAAAATCGTTAATAAGCAAGTAATATATAACTGAGAAAAAGGCACAACTTACGGGAAAATGTCCGTAGGTTGTGCCTTAATTTTATTTATTGAATTATGACGCATAATCCCATTTGTACTCCCTGTGGTCGAAAAACGGTAATAACATCGTTAGGGGGGCACCCTAAGACCTGTTTGCAAGAATTAAATACAAGTAGCTAAGTTCGTCAAATAAATACTTGTCATATCAAATTTGTTTACTATATAATTTTCCATATATTTGTAATCGGGATTACCATCTTTATCAGCTGGTAAAGGGATTTTACTCTTTTCCATATCTTCTTTTTTCCACTTATCAATGAAAGCATATCTTTTACCCGCCATTTTCAAAAGTGGAATAATGAAAAACGCCATTTCTCTATTCATTTCAAACTTTGGATATAAAACATTTACATCATCTGAGGCCCAAAACATTTCATCCTGATAAAACGCTTCACCAATAGAACCATTATAGCTTAGTGTAATTGTATTTTTGGGATGAAGATGTTCATCGTTTGAGATGTAAGCAGTAATTCCGTTGTTGATGGCACTTGCACCTATAAATCTTATTTTGCCATCTTTCATATCAGATTTTGTAAGTCGTTTCCCTTTTTGCACATTGAACAACTCAGATATTTGAAACAATTTCCAACTACTTATATCAAGTTCTCCTGAAATATCGAATTTCTTCGCTGACTGCAAGTCAGTCAGCGAAGAGCTGACTGCAAGTTCCAGATTTTTCATATATGATTCCATATATGAAAAATCTGGATTGCCTGTTTCATCAACAGGCAATTTTATACTTATTTGTTTAGCAGATTCTCTTGTGAATTTATTCACATAATCATAATTCAATCCTAAAGCACGGTTTCTAAATACAGAAACAAAGAATAATAATGAATATTTACTCCATTTATCTTTGTACTTTCCAATTGGGTACATTCCTTGTATGTGTGGATACCCCACAAAATCTGTTTCCTGAAAGAAAATAGCATCAGCAGAAGTTGTGTCACTAAATGTAATTATTCCACCCTTTTCAGTGTTTTCTTGATTTGTATACCCGCCAATTCCGTTATTGAAACTTGAATTAACAACAATAGGATTAACGCCATCTTCTTCCATAAGTGAGCTATTTGTTAATTTGTATGCTTTAGTTGGGTGTATATCAAAAAGTTCGCCTATATTAAATGTACCCCATTTTTCAATTTTAATTAGTTTCATCTTGCTTATCCTCATTACTGATTGAAATAACAACATTGTTGTTATGAGAAGTTATACAACTATCATACATAACTTTTTTAACCAAAGAATCGCTGAATTCCTTTACATCAATTCCTTGCTTAAACATCAAATAGTCCATCATTGTTTTTGTAAAATCTTCTTCAAAAATTTCAAATGGTTTTTCAGGCATTTGATAGCTTAAATGCTCCGACGGCTTAATCCATTGAATAGTAGCATCACCTGATTGTTTACGAATAATATCCACCCATCTGTCTTCAATGCTCTGCCATCTGTCTTTAACATCTTGTCTTCCTTGATTTTTTACTGTTTCTAAACCATCTTCTTCTATATAACAGGCAAAAATTTCTTTATCATTTTGCGGTACACCAGCTGTAAAGATGAAGATGGATGTTGTAACACCCTCAGAAAAAACTTTTTCTGGTAATTTGATGATTTTTTCAAGAGTGCTATGCTTGAGAAGCTTTTTCCCTTTTTTATCTTTTTCCAATTTTTTATCAGGAAGAATAAAAGCGCATTTAGTATTTCTCGGTACATTTTTTAGCACATTTTCAACAATAGTTAAACAACCATATTTAGACTCAAAAGGTGGGTTCATCAATACTTTTGTTATATTTTTCGACTTAATCCAATCGCAAGCTTCTTGTGTTCTGCTATCTAAGTGTTCCAAGTTTGTTTTGCCGTCTTTATGAATAAGCATATTTGCACAGGCAAGAGCAAATATCTCTCTGTCAAATTCAATTCCAAACAACTGACTGTCTTTAATTTTAGAGGCCTTTTTGGTGTTTATTCCACCCGCTTCTTTCATCATATTACACATTGCTTTTACCAAAAAAGCACCTGAGCCACAAGCGGCATCTAATACTTTGTCATTTTGATTAACTTCAATAAGTCGATACATAAATGATGTAATATGGTCAGGAGTGAAAACTTGACCGCTTTCAGACTTTTTCTTATATCGGTTAAATTCATTAAAGAAGATACCCATAACATCTTCGCCGTTCCAATGGTCGGAATTAACGCAATCTGAAATTTCGGAAACCCAATTAATAAAATTATTAATTGCTTCTTGATTTGTAGTGTTATTCATTTTTATTTCCGAATAAACCTCCGTAAGCAAATCAAGTTTTAAGTTTTGCTTTCTGCTTTCTTCTAATGATTTAGAAAGAGTGCTAAGTATTGAATTCTTCATCAAAGTAAAACTCATATCTTCAATTAACAATGCGCCGTATCTCTTTGCAACCAATGCACAGGCAGTAAAAATCATACGATGATACAAATTTTTAATGCCAAATTCTGTATGTAGACAGTCGTTTATACGCTTTGTCAAATTATAAATCTGTTGTTTATCAATGTTGTCTTGCGTAAAAAGTGACAAGTAATATGATTTATTTTGAAGTACATTAGATATTTCTGTATTACAAACTTCGGTACCGTTCTTGAAAATCCTTATATCTATGCCGTTATATAGTATTCCGCAGGTATTTTTGTATTTTTTACTTACTATATCGCAATTCTTAATAAGCTCATCAACCCATTTTTGAAGAGATATATCTTCTGCCTCAGATTTAGTTTCCAGAATAATTGCAGGCAAAGTGTAGTCATCTGGAAGATACCATCCGTCAGGTTTATCAATTATACCTTTAAATCCTAACTGATTGAAAGTTGTAATTTGCCCTGTTCCTTGTTTAACATCAGCTTCGACCTTATCAAAGCCGAGTTGAATTTTAGCACTATCTCTAACCTCGTCTTCGGTGCGATATACGATTTTATTTGCCATTGCCTTTTCCTCCATTTTCTTCCTGATCCTTTAAGTATTCATCAGCCGCTTTATTAAACAAATCTGCCATACTATGCATATCGTCATCATAGGCAATGGCTGCAAGTAAACGTTTTACTTTGTCAGGGTCCATACGGAATTGAACTTGTCGAGTTCGATTGGATTTACTTTCCTTAATCAAAACAGCACCTCCTAAATGATATCATTAAATCTTGGTATAATGATATCATTTCGTTAAAGCAATGTCAATAATCAACAAATAAAACAGTTTTGAAAATTTTCCATTAAGATTTTGTTTATATTCTGGCAAAGCATAAAAAGTCTGTTCGATAAAATTTTAGTCTTTAGAAGTGTAAAAGATTTTCCCAGTTCAAATAAATGAATGTATAAATTTTCTTTGAAAATTTTACAAGCAGTCAAAAAAATGGGCGTGCATTTTAACACCTTTTAATACAATGGAAAGAGTAAAACAAAAAATGCGGAGAAATCCGCTTAAATAAAGAATAAGGTGTAACCCCTTTTATTTGGGTTACACCATAATTCCTTAAATACTGCATTATTAGCCCACGGCTAAACCCGACCGTTTTTATGTTGACAATTTTAAATTATGTGCATATAATAGAAGTGAACAAGGAGTTGCCGTATAGACGGTCAGCCCATATAGTTTGAAATAATCGCCCTAAGTTTAGTGGACTGCAGGGCGGTTATTTTTTTTGCCATATAAAGAATAACAATTATTATCATAACGGTTGTTATGTAAATCAAGTATTCCGTCATCAGCATCACCCCCTAAGAGGGATAGCCCCTCTTGTTAAAAAAGGGCAAACCGCCTATGTCTTATCGTAAACTCCTTGCCGGATAATTCCTCGGACTGTAAGTCCTGTTGTTATTTACAGCACATTTATATACAGTGCAATATAATTTTTTAGCGGTCGGTTTTTGGTTTATCCAATAACCGACCGCTTCGTTTTATATTGTTTTATTCGTCTATCTTCATTTTCTTGCCGTACTTTATCTGATTTACAATAAAGCCGATAAGAAGCACCAACGCCAACGGAATGAGGAAGATTATAAGAAGCAACACCGAAACAATAATTATCGGCAAGCCCTTATTGCTCTTAATTGTATGCTCGGGCTTTTCCTCTTCGGGTACTTCGCCCTGCTCGCCCTCGCCGTAAAACGGCATAATCGGAAGCTCGACATCATAGGAGTTTATGCCCCTGTTATGAATGAGCGGTTCCGCAAAATCATAGAGCGAATCAACCTTGAGGAGCTTTTTGATGTCGATATGTAAAACGGACAAAATCGAGTCAAAAATACTGATAAGACCCATTGCTATCTTATACTGCGGGTCCTCGGGATTGTAAAGGTTTTCTCCGCCGTAAAGGTTGAGCACCATATCGATTATAAAATCAACTGCGCTGTCGTTCTTTATTTCGGCGTAATCCTCTTTTTTAAGTCCCGTCTCCTTTTTCGTCCACTTGGCAACCGTGCCTATCGTAATTTTGTTAAGCAGCTTTGCAACGGGCTTTATGAGCCAGCCGAACTTATAAATTACCTTTTTCTTGATGCTCATTGCGGTAACCATATTCGCAAAGGTCTCCGTGTCGCCTGCCGCCGCCTTGACCATATCCTTTATCATACCCGCAAGCTGATATTTGAGGTACTCCTGCATATCCTTGCCCTGCATATCAAAATCGGGCTTTTCGGTGATGAAATCGGTCGTTGTGCCGACCTTGCCGCCGTCCTCGTCAACGGTAACGGTTCTTATGGTTCCGGGGTAGCCTATCGGGGAAGCCGTGGCAATGGTATAGAAAGTGTTGCCTCGCTTTGAGGTTATCTTGTCAATGCTGTGGATATGCGTGTGACCCGTGAGCATAAACTGCATGCCGAGGTCCGCAAACTGCTCACGCCTTACATCGAAATCGCCGAACATATCGTTCTTTCCGATAAGTCCGTAAATCGGGGACGGAGCTATCAGCGGATGGTGCGTCATTGCAATGACAAACTCGCCGTTTGCCCTTGCTTTTTCAACCTCGGACTTTATCCATTCAAAGCACTCGTCGGAAACGCCACTTTTGCCCGAAAGGTTCTTGTCGTCGTTTATCGCAAGAAGCCTGTAGCCGTCCTGAAGCTTTATCGAATAGGACATACTCGGCATATGCACGCTGTCCGCCTGGTCGGGACCGAATTCACGGTACATCTCGTAAAGGTCCTCGCGCTTTGCGGCAGGGACTTCAATTCTCTCGTCGCCCCTGTAAGCGTGGGTTTTTCCGTTATCCTGAAAGTCGTGCGTTGCGGTAAGAACATATACCCTTTTGCCCGAATTTTTGAGGTCACGGAGCATTTCGATAAATTCCTTATGCGAGTCAAAGTCGCCGTTCGTTGTCGTGTCGCCCGAAAGCAACACGATGTCCGTGCGGTCGTCTTTTTTTATCTGCTCGAAAGCGGCTTTGAGGACCTCCTCGGCACGCTCAAGCAAAAGCTGACTTTTGGAGTTGTCCTTTTCGTAAGCCTTACCCTGCGTTCCGAGCTTTTTGGAATAATAGTGCGTATCTGTAATAACCGTAACGGTCAAAGGTTTTTTTGCCATATTTTCACTCTTTCAATATCAGTTGATAGCCTTTGAAGCTATCTCATCGTTAAGTCTTGCGATAATATCCGAAAGAGCCATTGATCCGAGGTCGCCCTCGCCGCGTTTTCTGACGGAAACGGTCTTTTCCTCAACCTCTTTGTCGCCAACGACAAACATATAATTGACCTTCTGAAGCTGTGCTTCGCGAATCTTGTAGCCTATCTTTTCGCTTCTGTCGTCAACCTCAACCCTCATACCGTACTTTTCAAGCTCTGCTTTAATCTCATACGCTCTGTCGTGATGACGGTCCGCAATGGGAAGAATTCTGACCTGAACGGGCGAGAGCCAAAGCGGGAATGCGCCGCCGAAATGCTCGGTAATAACGCCGATAAACCTCTCAACCGAACCGAATACAACTCTGTGAATCATAACGGGGCAGTGCTTTTCTCCGTCCGCACCCGTGTATTCGAGGTTAAACCTTGAGGGAAGCTGATAGTCGAGCTGTATCGTGCCGCACTGCCATGTTCTTCCGAGAGAGTCTTTAATGTGGAAGTCAAGCTTCGGGCCGTAGAATGCGCCGTCGCCCTCGTTTACAACATAGGTCTTGCCGACGGAGGTAATGGCGTCCGTAAGAGCCTTTGTGGCAATATCCCAATCCTCGACCGAGCCGATGTGATCCTCGGGCATTGTGGAAAGCTCAATTTTATACGGAAGTCCGAAGAGATTGTAAACCTCGTCAAAGAGCTGTGCAATTCTGACAACCTCGTCCTTAATCTGCTCGGGAGCAAGGATAATGTGAGCGTCGTCCTGAGTGAAGCAGCGTACACGGAACAGTCCGTGAAGCGCACCCGAAAGCTCATTTCTGTGAACCTTACCCAATTCGCCGTAACGGAGCGGAAGCTCTCTGTATGAATGGGGCTCCAGCTCATAGACAAGTATCGAGCCGGGGCAGTTCATGGGCTTAATAGCAAAGTCCTCGCCGTCGATAACGGTTGTGTACATATCGTCATGATAATGCTCCCAGTGACCCGAGGTCTCCCAAAGCGACCTTTTCATAATCTGCGGAGTTGAAATTTCAAGATAACCCCACTTCTTGTGAACCTCGTGCCAATAATCTATAAGAGCGTTCCTCAAAAGCATACCCTTGGGCAGGAAGAACGGCATTCCGGGAGCCTCGTCACGCAGTGCGAAAAGTCCCAATTCTCTACCGAGCTTTCTGTGGTCTCTCTTCTTTGCCTCTTCGATGCGTGCAAGATGCTCTTCAAGCTCGGAAGCCTTCGGGAAAGCTATACCGTAAATACGCTGAAGCATTTTGTTTTTCTCGTCGCCTCTCCAATAAGCGCCCGTGCAGGAGGTAAGCTTGAACGCCTTTACGCTGCCCGTTGACATAATGTGCGGACCTGCGCAAAGCTCGTTGAATTCGCCCTGCTTGTAGAAAGAGATTTTCTCGCCCTTTGAAGCGTGCTCCTTAATGAGCTCCGCCTTGTAAATCTCGCCGTTGTCCTCAAAATATTTGAGAGCCTCGTCGGGGTTCATTTCATATCTTTCAAGAGGCAAATCCTCTTTGACAATTTTCTTCATTTCCGCTTCTATCTTTTCAAGAACCTCGGGAGTAAAGGTTACCTCCGAGTCAAAATCGTAATAGAAGCCATTATCTATTGCGGGGCCGATAGCAAGCTTTGTATCGGGATAAAGGCGCTTAACAGCCTGCGCAAGAATATGCGAAGCCGTATGCCAGAAAGTCTTTTTACCGTCCAAATCGTCGCCGAAGGTAACGATTTCAAGCGTGCAGTCCTCTGTTACGGGGGTACGCAGGTCGCAATACTCGCCGTTTATTCTGCCGCCGAGAGCCGCCTTGTAAAGTCCCATACCGATGCTCTTTGCGATTTCGGCAACGGTAACGCCGCTTTCAAACTCTTTGACATCGTCTCTCAAAGTTACTTTAATCATACATATTTCTCCTTTCAACTTAAAAAGAAAAGCACTCCATCCCAAATATTATGGGATGAAATGCTCATAATTAACATTCCACGGTTCCACCCGTATTGCAGGGCAAAAGCCCTACCGCTTATTCGACCTTAACGCAGTCATACGGAACGGCTTAATCAACGCTTTCGCCGTTCGCTCGGGAGCGGTATCCGACCGTGCCGTCCGATTTCGTTCCAGCCGTGCGAAATCTCTCTTTGCTCGGGCAACGGTTTTCATTCTCCGTCATCGCTTTGCTTTTATTACATTATATTATACATTTTATATGTCGGTTGTCAAGAAATGTTTGAAAAGATTTTTTCATTCAAAAACACTTAACAATTTATTTACAAAAATTTACGCATAAATTATTGACAAAAGAAGAAAATAAAGTTAAAATTAACACTGTTAGCACTCGAGGAGAGTGAGTGCTAACAAGTGCCAAATCAGTTATCGGTCAGGTGGTGTTAAAATGGAAATGACCGAAAGAAAAGAAAAAATACTTGCGGCTGTAGTCGAAAAGTACATTCAGACGGGCGAGCCCGTAGGCTCAAAGGTTCTTCTTGATTCGCTCGGGCTTTCCGTTTCATCGGCAACCGTCAGGAACGAAATGGCTGATCTCAGCGAAATGGGCTATCTCGAACAGCCCCACACCTCGGCGGGACGCATCCCCTCAAATCAGGGATACAGATATTATGTCGAGCATCTTATGACGCTCTGCGATATGACCCCGAGCGAAAAGAACATTATAAATTCAAAGCTTCGTGAGGCTTCGGGCGAGCCGCAGACCCTGCTTGAACGCGCCGGCACCATTCTTGCCGATTTAACCCACTGCGCGGCGGTTTCTACAACCCCGTCGGAGGCTCAGGCGGTTATAAAAAGAGTTGAGCTCGTCCCCGTCGGAACGCGCACGGCAATGGTCGTTATGCTGACCGCACAGGGAATACTCAAAACAAAGGTTTGCCGCACGGACGGCGAAATAACATACGATGTTGCGGAGCATTTTTACAACATCGTAAAGCAGAATTTCATCGGCAAGCCCGCTTCCGAAATCACGATTGCAAGAATGCAGACTTTGGCGTTGTCCTTAGGCGATAAGGCGCTGACAATGATTCCCCTGCTTGTCGCGCTTTGCGACCTTGCGGAGATGTCGGAACGGACAAATCTGCTGCTTGAGGGTCAGTCAAATCTTCTCGGCCACAAGGAGCTTGAAGCAAACGCCTTTGAGCTTATGGAGTTTTTGAGAAGAGCCGAACCTCTCAGCAGGATTTTCTCGCAGAGGACATCGGGAGACGGTCCGAGCGTGCTTATCGGAAAGGAAAATCTTTTCAGGGAGCTTCAAAACTCGACGATGATTTTCTCAAAATATTCGATAGGCGGTCATGAGAGCGGAACGCTCGGAATTATCGGCCCCACAAGAGTTGATTACGCACGGCTTATACCGAGCATCAAATATTTAACAGACGTTGTCGGAATTATTCTTTCAGACAATATGGAGGATTAACATATGGCAAAAAAAGAAACCAAGAAAAAGGATCAGGCGGTTGAGGAAAGCGTCGAGGTTGAGGTTGAAGAGGCTAAGGAGCCTACCGAAACGGAAAAGCTTCAGACACAGCTCAACGAGACGAACGAAAAGTTCTTACGCACGCTTGCCGAATACGACAATTACCGTAAACGCTCGCAGAAAGAAAAAGAGCAGGCTTACGGCGACAGCAAGGCGGCGGTTTTGTCGGAGTTTCTCCCCGTGCTCGACAATTTCGAAAGAGCCGCAAGCAACAAGGAGGCTTCCCCCGAGGATTATCAAAAGGGAATTGATATGATTTTCAATCAATTCAACGAGATACTCAAGAAAACGGGCGTTGAAGCGTTCGGCGAAAAGGGCGAGGAGTTTGACCCGAACATTCACTCGGCGGTTATGCACATAGACGACGGGGACGAAAAGGAAAATGTCATAGTCGATGTTTTCTCAAAGGGCTACAAGCTCGGAGACAGAGTTCTCCGCCACGCAATGGTCAAGGTAGCAAATTAAATTTACTATATTAAAACAAAAATTACACTTCGGAGGTATATATCATGGGAAAAGTAATAGGTATTGACTTAGGTACAACAAATTCATGCGTTGCCGTTATCGAGGGCGGCGAGCCGGTAGTTATCGCCAACGCGGAGGGTGCAAGAACGACTCCGTCGGTTGTTGCGTTCTCAAAAACAGGCGAAAGAATGGTAGGTCAGGTCGCTAAGCGCCAGGCTATCACAAATCCGGAAAGAACCGTTTCTTCAATCAAGAGACATATGGGTTCGGACTACAAGGTAAAGATTGACGATAAGGCTTACACGCCTCAGGAAATCTCGGCTATGATTCTCTCAAAGCTTAAATCGGACGCAGAGAGCTATCTCGGCGGTAAGGTTTCCGAAGCGGTTATCACCGTTCCCGCATACTTTACCGACGCACAGCGTCAGGCTACAAAGGACGCAGGTAAAATTGCAGGTCTTGATGTAAAGAGAATTATCAACGAGCCCACAGCTGCGGCTTTGGCTTACGGTATCGATAAAGAGGACGACCAGAAGGTTATGGTTTACGACCTCGGCGGCGGTACATTCGATGTATCTATCATTGAAATGGGCGACGGCGTTCAGGAAGTTCTCGCAACAGCAGGTAACAACCACTTGGGCGGCGACGACTTCGATCAGAGAATTATCGACTGGCTCGCAGACGAGTTCAAGAAAGAGCAGGGCATTGACCTGCGTTCGGATAAAATGGCTATGCAGAGATTGAAAGAGGCTGCCGAGAAAGCTAAGATTGAGCTTTCGGGCGTTACCACCTCGAACATCTCGCTTCCGTTCATCACGGCAGACGCAACAGGCCCCAAACACCTTGAAACAACACTTACAAGAGCTAAGTTCAACGAAATGACGGCTGACCTTGTCGAAGCGACAATGGGACCGGTTCGCCAGGCACTTTCGGACTCGGGTCTTAAAGCTTCCGACCTTCATAAAATTCTTATGGTCGGCGGTTCGTCAAGAATCCCCGCAGTTCAGGAAGCAATCAAGTCATTCACGGGCAAGGAACCGTTCAAGGGCATCAACCCCGATGAGTGCGTTGCAGTCGGCGCAGCTATTCAGGGAGGCGTTCTCGGCGGCGATGTCGAAGGCATCCTTCTTCTTGATGTCACTCCCCTTTCACTCGGTATCGAGACAATGGGCGGCGTAAACACCAAGATTATCGAAAGAAACACAACAATCCCCACAAAGAAGAGCCAGATTTTCTCAACTGCGGCTGACAATCAGACATCGGTTGAAGTTCATGTTCTTCAGGGCGAGAGAGAGTTCGCAAAGGACAACAAGACCCTCGGCGTATTCCACCTCGACGGCATTATGCCCGCTCCCCGCGGCGTACCTCAGATCGAAGTTACCTTCGATATAGACGCAAACGGTATCGTTCATGTTTCCGCTAAGGACCTCGGCACTCAGAAAGAGCAGTCGATTTCAATCACTTCTTCGACAAATATGTCAAAAGAGGACATTGAAAAGGCAGTTAAGGAAGCAGAGCAGTTCGCAGAGCAGGATAAGAAGCAGAAAGAGGCTGTTGACACAAGGAACGAGGCTGAACAGCTTGTTTATCAGAGCGAGAAGATTATTTCCGAAAACGGCGACAAGTTCTCCGAGGCTGACAAGAACGATGTTCAGCAGAAGGTTGACGCTTTGAAAGAAGCTCTCAAGGGCGAGGACATCGAGGCTATCAAGTCCAAGAAAGAAGATCTCACACAGTCCTTCTACAAGGTATCGGAAGAGCTTTACAAGCAGGCTGCCGCACAGGCACAGGCTCAGCAGGGCGCTGACGGCGCACAGGGCGCAAACCCGCAGGGCGGCGCTAACAAGGGCGACGACGGCTACTATGAAGCTGACTACACCGATGTTGAAGACGGCAACAAATAATAATTAAATAAAACGGGAGGAGCGTACACTTCTCCCGTATCCCCATTATTTCGGAGATAGAATATGGCTGATAAAAGAGATTATTACGAAGTCCTCGGCGTTGACAGAAACGCAACGGAGGACGAAATAAAAAAAGCATACAGGCAGACCGCCAAGAAGTACCATCCCGACCTTCATCCCGGCGACAAGGAAGCCGAGGAGAAGTTCAAGGAGGCTAACGAAGCGTATGAAGTTCTCTCGGACGCCGACAAGAAAGCACGCTACGACCAATTCGGTCACGCAGGAGTTGACCCCAACTACGGCGCAGGTCAGGGCGGTTACGGCGGAGGCTTCGGCGGTATGGACTTCGACCTCGGAGACATTCTCGGAAGTATGTTCGGCGGAAGCGGTTTCGGCGGCTTCGGCGGACGCTCAAATCCCAATGCTCCGCAGAGAGGCTCGGACACGCAGGCAAGCGTTACCATTTCGTTTGAAGAGGCGGCAAAGGGCTGTAAGCGCACGGTTGACACGATGAAAATCGATGTCTGCGACGAATGTCACGGAAGCGGTGCGGCACCCGGAACCTCGCCCAAGACCTGCCCCGAATGTCACGGAAAGGGTCAGGTTACCTCACAGCAGAGGACCCCGTTCGGCGTTATTCAGACCCAAAAGGCGTGCTCACGCTGTAACGGTAAGGGAACGGTTATCGACAACCCCTGTAAAAAATGTCACGGCGCAGGCAGGATAAGAAAGCCGTCTACGATTGAAATAAGTATCCCGGCAGGCATCGACGACCGTCAGGTTATCAACGCAAGGGGTCAGGGCAACAAGGGCATAAACGGCGGACCCGCAGGCGACCTCAGAGTTGTTGTAAATGTCCGTCCGCACCCGATTTTCGAGCGTGAGGGCTACAATGTCTGGGTTGAAATGCACATAACATATCCCGAGGCGGCTCTCGGCTGCGAGCTTGAAGTGCCGACGCTTGAGGGCAAGGTTAAATACCATGTTCCCGCAGGAACTCAGTCGGGCGATGTATTTAAGCTTCGCAACAAGGGTATTCAGACCCTTAACGGCAGAGGCAAGGGCGACGAGCTTGTAAGAGTTATCGTCGATGTTCCGAAAGACCTCAACGAAAAGCAAAAGGAGCTTCTCAAGCAGCTTCAGCAGGAGCTTAACGGAAATTCAAGCAGAATTTCCGAGGATAAAAAGAGCTTCTTCGGCAAGAAAAAGAAATAATTCACAAAAATAAAAGCAGATGATTCTCATCTGCTTTTATTTTTGAAAAAAATGTGATAGAATAAGAAAAAATCAAGCAAAAGGAACAACAGTATGTACGGACTTTTAGGTGAAAAATTGGGACACAGCTTCTCCCCGCAAATTCATTCAATGCTCGGGGATTACGAATACCGTCTTTTCGAAGTTGAAAAGAACGACCTTGGGGAATTTATAAAGCACGGCGATTGGAACGGCATAAATGTTACCATACCCTACAAAAAGGATGTTATGCCCTACCTTGACGAAATTTCCGAAAACGCAAAGAAAATCGGAAGCGTCAACACGGTAGTGCGCAGAAGCGACGGCACTCTTTTCGGAGACAACACCGACTACTACGGCTTTTATTACACAGTAAAGCGCAGCGGAATAAATTTAGGCGGCAAAAAGGTTTTGGTGCTCGGTACGGGCGGTGCGTCACTTGCGGTCAAGGCGGTTATCGCAGACCTTGGCGCTCGGGAAACGGTCAGCATTTCACGAAGCGGTGAAAACAACTACCAAAACATTAAAAATCACGCCGACGCAGATATAATCGTGAACACAACTCCCGTAGGAATGTACCCGAAAAACCTCGTTTCTCCTGTAAAGCTTACAGACTTTACACATCTCACGGCAGTGTTCGATATAATTTACAACCCGCAGAAAACAAAGCTTGTTTTGGACGCCGAAAAGCTTGATATACCTGCGTTTTCGGGGCTCTCAATGCTTGTTGCACAGGCTAAAAGAGCAAGTGAGATATTCTTTGACAGGACAATTGCCGACAGTGAAACGGAGAAAATTCTTAAAAAGGTCTCAACCGATATGAAGAATATTGTTTTAGTGGGTATGCCGGGCTCGGGCAAGAGCTCGGTCGGCACTTTCCTGGCAGAAAAAACGGGCAGAGAGTTCCTTGACACCGACGAGGAGTCGGAGCATATCTGCGGCGCAACCCCTGCCGCCGTTATAAAAAAATACGGCGAAAAGGCCTTCCGCAAAATTGAGAACGAGGCTGTCTGCGACCTGTGCAAATTAAGCGGAAAGGTAATCGCAACGGGCGGCGGAGTTGTTACAAACGAGGACAATTTTGACGCCGTACGCCAAAATTCCGTTGTTGTTTTCATAAACCGTGATATTTCCGTTTTACCGACGGATAACCGTCCGCTCTCACAGTCAAATTCGCTTGAGGATATGTACAAATACCGTTTACCGCTTTACAGAAAATTCTGCGATTTTGAAATTGACGGCAACGGCACGGTGGAAGAGGTTGCGAACCGAATACTTGAAAGGATTGACGGCGAAATGAGAAAAATACTTGTAATCAACGGACCCAACATAAATATGCTCGGCATCAGAGAACCGAAAATTTACGGAAAGCAAAACTATAAAACGCTCATAAGCAATATCGACGAATGGGCAAAGGAGCTCGGCTGTGAGGTCGAGTGCTTCCAGTCAAACCACGAGGGCGACATAGTCGACCGTATTCAAAAGGCATATTCCGACGGCACTTACGGTATTGTCATAAACCCCGCCGCATACACGCATACAAGCGTTGCGATACTTGACGCTCTTAAAGCCGTGGGGCTGCCTGCAGTGGAAATACACATTTCAGACATCAACGAGCGTGAAGCGTTCCGCCACATTTCATATGCGGGTCTCGCCTGCGAGGAGCACTATATCGGCCTCGGCTTCGAGGGATATAAAAAGGGTATGGAATACCTTGTGAATAGGGAATAAAAAATATAACAAACCGTAGGGACAGCCCTTGCGGCTGTCCGAATTTTACATCAAATTCAATTAGTGCTTTCGCCCCATCGTCGAGGGGGCTGGCATTTTTCGCAAAAAAATGACTGGGGGAGTTTTTACAAAGTTTGATGTAACCTGTTTAACTCCTTCAGTCTCACTTCGCTCGACAGCTCCCTCGGGGAGGGAGCGAGACTTCTAATATAATTTGATAAAAATAGCGGCGGGAGCAAGCCCCCGCCCTACGGTGATGTGCAAATTAGAAATCACGCACAAACAAAGGCTCCCTTTACAAGGGAGCCTGTATTTGTTCGCAATTTACAGTTTGTTATAAGTC
>CAVAPB010000005.1:0-92113 GCA_963590415.1 Anaerovoracaceae bacterium
GCCCTCAAAATTTGCCTGCGGCATAATTTTGAGATGGCAGAAATCACCATCACGCCTGTTCAGGCAACGCAGGCTGAAGCGGTGATTTTTAATAAACAATTTGTTGCCTGAAAGGCTATGGTGATTTTTATGGAAAAACGACTTGAACCACTGTTTACCCCATGGAAAATCGGTAACTGTGAAATCAAGAACAGAATCGTACTCACAAGTATGGGCGGCACCGACCTTTTCGGTTGGATGGAAAACAACCATTTTGACAAGGACGGCGCACGCTTCATTATGGAGGTCGCAAAGAACAACGCAGGTCTTGTAATGCCCGGATGTCAGCCGGTATACAACCCGATGTTCGGTCAATGGCTCTACAAGAACGAAAAAATGTACGACGACCTGAAAAAATGGATGCCCGAATTTCATAAAACGGGTGCAAAGCTCTTTGTTCAGCTTACGGCAGGCTTCGGCAGGTCGTTTACCGTCAGCGAAATGATGGAAAAGCTCTATACGAACAAGGTTTTGCGGGTTCTCAGCAAGCCTTTTATGGATCTTGACAAAATAACCGCTTCCGCAAGCCCGTCTCCCAACCGCTGGTCGGATAAAGTTCCGTCAAGGGAGATGACAAAGGCGGAAATCAAGGAATTTGTGGACGCCTTTGCGAAATGCTCAAAGATGCTCAAGGACGCAGGCGTTGACGGCGTAGAAATCCACGCGGTTCATGAGGGCTATCTTCTTGACCAGTTCACTCTCAAATATGTAAACAAGCGCACCGACGAATACGGCGGCAGTTTTGAAAACCGTTACCGCTTCCCCGTTGAAATAGTCAAGGCTATCAAGGCGGTTTGCGGCGACGACTTCCCCGTTTCACTGCGTTACAGCGTTATTTCAAAGACAAAAGGCTTCCGCCGGGGCGCTCTCCCGGGCGAGGATTATACCGAGGTCGGCAGAGATATGGATGAGTCGGAAAAGGCTGCCAAATACCTTCAGGACGCAGGCTACGACTGCCTCAACTGCGACAACGGCACATACGACGCCTGGTATTGGGCACATCCGCCGGTATATATGCCCGAAAACTGCAACCTTGCGGATGTTGAGCACATAAAGAAATTTGTTGACATTCCCGTTATCTGTGCGGGCAGACTTGACCCGAGGGTTGCCGCAGACTCGATAGCCGACGGCAAGCTTGACGGCGCAGGCTTTGCACGCCCGTTTCTTGCAGACACACAATGGGTAACGAAGCTCATAAACGGCAAGGAAGAGGACACCCGTCCGTGTATTCTCTGCCACAACGGCTGCTTTAATATGTGCCACTACAAGGGCGTTCCGAACGACCAGGAGCTTTCGGACAGCCTGCATCTTGCACGCTGTGCGGTAAACGCCGAAACAATGCAGTGGGATAAGCATTATATCAAAAAGACTAACTCTCCCAAGACCGTACATATAATCGGCGGCGGCATCGGCGGTATGGAAGCCGCAAGGGTGTTAAAGCTCCGCGGACACAATCCGATTATCCACGAAAAGAGCGACAGGCTCGGCGGTGTGTTCATTCAGGCAAGCGCAGAGTCCTACAAGGGCAAGCTGCGTGATTTGCTCGAATGGTATCGCCGTCAGATGAAAGAGCTCGGCATTGACATAAGGCTAAACGACGAAGTTCACAATGCAAGAGAGTTCGGCGATTCGCCCGTAATTGTGGCAACAGGTGCCGTTCCCCGTTTGTTAAAGCGTGTTCCCGGCTATGAAAAAATGATTGAGGCGTGCGATTATCTTTCGGGCGCAGAAGTCGGAAAGACCGTTGCGGTTATCGGCGGCGGACTCACGGGATGTGAGATTGCCTATGAGCTTGCATTGCAGGGCAAGGACCCGATTATCGTTGAAATGAAAGACGACCTTGTAAGTCAGAAAGGCGTTTGCCTTGCGAACTCCTCATATCTTCGTGAATGGTTCGCACTTCATAAGGTGCCGACATATCTTGAAACCGTTCTCAAAGAGGTTCGTGACGGCGAAATCGTATGCACACAAAAGGACGGCAAGGAAATTACGGTAAAATGCGACAGCGTAATCTCATGCGCAGGCTATATCCCCGCCCCCGTTGCGGGAAGCGAGAAAAACGAACTTGTGGGCGACTGCCTCAATGTCGGAAATCTTCGCTCGGTTGTATGGCGTGCATATGAAGCGGCAATGAAAATTTAACAAAGGGGGATATTTATATGGAACACAAAATGAAGCTGACTTCCGAACAGGAAGCTATCCTTAACGGCGCAAAGGGCGACACCATGGCTAAGGTTATGGAAACGCTTGTGCGCTACGGCGAGCTTTTCGGCGCAGACGAGATGGTGCCCGTTACAAGCAAGTACAACCATCTTGTTACCTCATTCGGTCTTAAAGCGCTCACTCCCGTTTACGACCTTATGGAAAAGCTCATTTCGGCAGGCGCGGTATCGTCGCAGAAATTCTCTGCCGACCCCCGTCCGCTCGACAAAAATGTACCGTCAAATCTTTTACAGGACTTTGTCTTTAATAAATTTATGTACACAAGGCAGGATTACTACGAAAATCAGCTAAAAAAGCTCGGTCTTATGGACCCCGATGCCTTTACCTGCACCTGTTATATGGACGAAGTCGGCAACACACCGAATTACGGCGAGATACTGTCGTGGTCGGAGTCCTCGGCGGTCGTTTACGCAAACTCTGTACTCGGCGCACGCTGCAACAGGAACTCGGGAATTATCGACCTTATGGGCTCGGTCGTAGGCTATGTCCCCTCTTTCGGACTTCTTAAAGACGAGGGCAGAAAAGCCGACTGGATAATTGAAATAAAGACGACAAAAAAGCCCGAAGCACAGCTCCTCGGCTCCGCAATCGGTATGAAGGTTATGGAGGATGTACCGTATATCAAGGGGCTTGACAAATTCCTCGGCGGTAAGCTTGACGACGCCGCAAAGACCTACCTAAAGGACTTCGGTGCGGCTACGGCGTCAAACGGTGCGGTAGGTCTTTACCATGTAGAGAACATCACGCCCGAGGCGGTTAAGCTCTCCGACAGTCTTATAAAAGAAAACGCAAAGGTCTATGTCATCGACGACGCAGAGCTCAAAAGGGTTTATGACAGCTATCCGATTATATGGAAAAACAAGAACGCAAAGCCCAAGCTCTGCTTTATGGGCTGTCCGCATATGAGCCTTGAACAGCTTACCTCTTGGACGGAAAAGGTCGAAGCCGCTCTCAAATCGGCTGGCAACCAAAAGGTTGTTATACCCACAGTGTTCACGGCGGCGCCTGCGGTGCTTAAAAAGTTCAACTCGACGCCTTATGCAGAAAGGCTCAAACGCACAGGCGTTATCACAAGCTATATTTGTCCGCTTATGTATATGAACAACCCTTTGAGCACAAAAATGCCCGTTATAACTTCGAGCAACAAGCTCCGTACATACACAAGCGCACGCTACTATACGGACGATGAAATTCTTACGGAAATCACGGGAGGAGGAAAAGCATAATGAAAACTTTCAAAGGCAGAGTGGTGTCGCCGGGAAATGTTACGGCGGACGCACTTGTATCGCACGGCGGACTCAACACGCTCGCTTCTTTCCAAAAAGCCTTGCAGTTCGGCGATAAAAAGGCTACCTGCGGAGACCAGAACAACAAGGACCTCTACGGCAAGGAGATGCTCGGCAAGGCTCTGTGTCTCCCGAGGACAATCGGCTCGACCACGGGCGGACTTGTGCTTTACTGTGCTTGCTCCATGGGTCGTCAGCCCGCTTGTATGCTTTTCTCCGAGCCCATAGATTCTCTTGCGGCGGCAGGAGCAATCCTCTCGGATGTATGGCTTGACGGCACTCCGATGACAGTTGTGGACAGCCTCGGCGAAGAATTTTTAGATTTCGTCAAGGACGGAATGAAAATAACCGTAAAAGACGACGGCACGGTTGAAGTTGCATAAAATTTCATATATAAAAGTCAGGTCTTTCAAGGCTTAACACACCCTGAAAGTCCTGTTTTTTATATCTCAAACTTATTAAATATTTTTATATATTCTTTCAAGAAATATTTAATATGCTTATCGTTATTTCTGAAATACAGCCCATATTCGATATTTTTTGTGCCGCTTATGGGAATACAGGTCAGTTCGGCATCCTCGGTAACCAAAAAGCCGGGAAGCACCGCAATTCCGTATCCGCACTTTGCGAGCAAAAGGCTTTCCCTTTCATTTTCAGCGACAATATCCGGATGGTCCTGTGCGTGGAGAGCCAAAAACTCCTGTAATTTATTCCCCTTTATAAACGGAAGGTTTTTAGGAGGGAGTGTTATCAGGCTTTCCTCGGTTAATTGGTGCAACGATAATTCTCTTTCTTTTGCGAGCGGGTGCGTCGGAAGCATCAGCGCATAGCTTTCATATTCAAAAAGCTTTTTATAGGTCCCCTGATTTGATAAATCACGGGTTGCTATTGCAATTTCAAGCTGTTGATTCTCATAAAGATTTTTCAAATCGTAGAAATCCTTCGCAATAATTTTCGGGCGAACATAGGGAAAAAGATTTTTTATTCCTTTTAATATCGGCTCAATTTTCTCAAATTCGTTTTCACTCATACAACCGATACGGAAGATAAGGGACTCCGACTGTGTATTACTTTGAAAACGAGCCTTTGCATCCTCCATTTTCATATAAATGTCTTTGGCGTCATAGTAAAACTTTTCGCCCTGCTCGGTCAGCTTAACTATGCGTGAATTCCTGTAAAAGAGCCTAACGCCTATTTCTTCCTCCAAATTCTTAATATGATGAGTAACCGTAGGCACGGACAGGAACAGTGCCTCCGCAGCCTTTGTAAAATTAAGCCTTTCCGCCGTATAGATAAAACATTCAAGCTGTTGCGAGGTCATATTTGCGCCTCCTCCGTTTCTTTTATTAAAGTATAACCGATACAGCTCATTTAATCAAGCGTTAGCTTTTATCTAACGCCGTTTATTTATATGTAATTCAATTTTCCGCTCACTTCTGCTATAATTTCCGATGTAAAGTAAAAGGAAGTGAATTTATGAAAGAGCAAAAGATGGAGACAATGCCGATAAACAGGCTGTTGCTCAATATGGCGGCGCCGATGATTTTGTCAATGATTATCGGAGCACTTTACAACATCGTAGACAGTATTTTCGTAAGTAATTACAGTGAGAATGCACTCACGGCGGTTTCCCTTGCGTTCCCGATTCAGAATATTATAGTATCGCTCGGTACGGGCGTCGGTGTGGGCGTCAACGCCCTGCTTTCAAGAATGTTGGGAGAAAAAAAGCAGGAGGAGGTCAACAAAACAGCCGTAAACGGACTGATTTTAAGTGTGATTGTATATTTATTTTTGCTTGTATTCGGCATTTTCGGTATAAGGTGGTTTTATAAAATACAAACCGACAACGCAGAAATATGCGATATGGGATATGCTTATCTGTCTGTTATCTGCATATTTTCATTCGGTCAGATAATTCAGCTTGTGCTTGAAAAGCTGTTGCAGTCAACGGGACGAACCTCATTTACTATGATAACCCAGATAGTAGGCGCGGTAATAAACATTATACTCGACCCCATCCTCATTTTCGGATATTTGGGCTTCCCGTCAATGGGCACAAAGGGCGCGGCTGTCGCAACGGTAATCGGTCAAATAGCGGCTATGCTTCTCGGAATAGTCTTTAACCTGAAATTCAATAAGGATATACAATTTTCATTCGGACACATAAGACTTGAAAAATTCTATGTAAAAAATATCTGCCGTGTGGGAATTCCCGCAGGCATCACTTTGCTTATAAGCAGCATAATGTCGTTTGGAATCAACAAAATACTGCTCGAATTTTCCACAACCGCCACGGCTGTATTCGGCGCTTATTTCAAGCTGTACACCTTTGTATCGATGGCGGCGTTCGGCTTGAACACGGCTTTGTTATCCATTGTCGCATATAACCTCGGATGCAGGCAATATAAAAGAATAAACGATTGCATCAAATTAAGCGGCTTGTACTCCGCTTTAATCGGAATAATAGGTCTGGTTCTTTTACAGGTGTTCCCGCAAAGGATTATGCAGGCGTTTAACGCTTCAAGCACCATGAGCTCTATGGGAATAACTGCATTGAGAATAACAAGTCTTAGCTTCGTTTTTGCCTGCGTTTCCATTATGGTTTGCTATGCTCTGCAGGGACTTTCTGTCGGTACGCCGAGTATGATTGTTTCCGCAGCGAGACAGGTTGTTATTCTTTTACCGATAGCATATTTTTTAGGAAAGGCAATGGGCGTTACTGGCGTTTGGTGGGCATTTCCCATCACAGAGCTTATTGTTATGATAATGGCTGTTATAATTCTCAAACATACAATTATCAAGCTCACGCCGTCAAAGCAGGAATTATAAATTAGTTAAAGCTGTTTGTCAAAGGGACAAAAAACTGTCCGGATAAAAGCCTGTCCGGACAGTTTTTATTTTATTCGGTTTTACTCATCGGCATTTTCATCCTCAAACCACATTGAGAACTTACAGCCGCAATAGTTTTGCCTGTAAAGTCCGAACTGCCTTGACAGCTCGGTGGAGCGCTTATAGCCCTCCTTTTTTTTGAAATCGGACGGAAGATACCGCACGCCGTACTCCTCGGCAAGCTTCATTCCGATGCCGTTTATGGCCTCGGCGTTCTTATGAGGGCTTACGGTAAGCGTGGTGCAGAAATAGTCCGCCCCGATTTCCTTTGCCTTTCTCGCCGTCTCACGAAGTCTTAAAGCAAAGCACTTGGCACATCTTGCGCCTCCCTCTTTTTCGTTTTCAAGCCCCTTTACAAAGTCGAAGAACTCGGCTTGGTCATACTTTGCCGCAACGCGCTCTATTCCGCTGCCGAAATCACCCGAAAGCAGCTTATCAAACTGCTCAAGGCGTTTTTCATACTCCGCCTCGGGATAGATATTCGGATTGTAAAAATATATCTTTACTCTGAAATGCTCCCTGAGCCGCTCGATTACGGCGCTTGAGCACGGGGCGCAGCAGCACTGAAGCAGGAGCACAGGTTTTTCGCCTGTGCTCCCGATTTTTTCAAACTCATTTTCCATTAAAAGCTGATAATTGGTTTTCATCTCAAACGGTTTCTTTCTGCGTTTCCTTGTCGAACTGTGCTTCAATATTGTTTTTTCCCTTATGATAATAGGGATAAATTTTCAAAATAATAATTCCGATAAGCGCACCGCAGGTATTGAGTACCGTGTCTGACATGGTGTCCATCAATGGCCACCGCTCTGCATATATCGGAGAAATCAACGGTTGCTTAACCGAGCCGTCAAGAATTGCAAGTGCATAATTCCAATGCTGTGCGTCTCCTGTCGCCTGAACTACGGGCAAGCCCTGTGCCGCCGCACTCACGCACGAAATCTGGTCAAATATAAACTCAAACAGTTCCCAGCCGACACCTGCAAGGAACGAAAATCCCAACGAGCAAAGCAATACGATTGAAAGCGGAACCTTCGCCTTATCTTTAAGCTGCATTGCGGTTATTATTTCATAGCCGAAAATAACGCATATACCTCCGCCGACAAAATGCATAGCAACATCAAGCACATTTGAAGCATAATACATATTCAAAAACTTTCCGCAGAACGAGCCTAAAAAGATACCTATAATAAGAATTGTTTGAACCTTAGGATTGATATATCTCAACGAATTGCTTTTCGGGAGCATCATAAATATTTCCCAAACGAATGTGCAAAGTATGTTGGCGCCGACCTGAAGCGGGTCGGTAATATCAAACGGTTTATTTGTAAACGGGCTTATTGAGCCTTTTATAAATCCTACCAAGCCATAGAAAAACGCAAAAAGCAGCAAAGCTCTGAACACCCACCAAATAATGAGCGTATGCTTTTTCGGTATTGTTACCAAACGGTTAAAATATTCTTTCATAAGTCCTCCGCGTACAATATTCAGCATAATTAATGTTACGGCGCAAAAGCACACCGTTATGCACATAATATCACTCACAGAAGAAAAAGTAAATACATTTTAGACAAAAACAACGGAATGTGTCGACAATTTTGCGAGACATTCCGTTGTAATTATTCAGTTTGCTCTGATACAACTCATAGGCTCAACCGTAATTGAGTTTACGGTTACGGCTTCGGAGTTGTAATTGAAGTAAATTACGATGCTGTTGTTATACTCCGTGCAATATACTCCGCTTTGGATTTCATAATGGCTTGTAATCCTCGCCGAGCGAAGATTGCCTATCGTGTTATCCGAAAGTGTGTAATTGTCGGTAGCCTGCGTTATCTGCGATTCATAATAGTATTTTCCGTCAAACTCTTCGTTGTCGGTCTTGGTGCAGGTCCATTCGTATGACGGCATTGCGCCGTATTCAATGGATTTGAGAAGCGCCTTTTTAGAGTCGTCGGAAAGGTTAATCGGCTCGTTTGAATAATCGACCAAGCCGTGAAGAACTATCTGCGCAAAGGGAATAGACTTATAAACGGCTCCGTCCTCGGGATAAGCCGTGGTTGTCGGGAGATTTACAACAGCATTCGCTTTTGAAAGCATACAGAAATTACCGTTTTCAATCATTGTTTTATGGTTGTTGCCGAGAACCGAAAGCTGTGATGTGATTATATTTACCGCATTGCTCCTTGTATGCTTTTCGCCTGAATAATCGGAATAAAGCACACTTCCGACATCGTTTATACAGTAACCGTCAACCTGATAGCTCTTGTTGTTCTTGATAAAGGAAAGCACTCCGTCCTCAAGCTCGGAAAGATTGAGCGCATAGCTTGTCCTCGTTTCCTTACCTGCCACGGACGAATAAATATTGTCATAGCTTGTCTTGAGCTTTTCTCCCGTAATGTCGTTTGCCGCAGACGAAGAAGAACCGCTCTTATTATATGATACGAGGCTCAGATCGGTAAACATTGTAAACTTCTGGGTGGAAACATACTGCGAAAGCGCCGTGAACGCCTTTTTATTGCCGAGCGCCTTTATCGGAGCTGCAGAGGAAATTTCGTCCTGATTGTCCGCACCGTCGAGCATACCCTTGTATCTGAGCGTAACATCGTTTACACCCTTTGCCTTTAACTGACCGAGCAGGTCAAGCGTTTGTTCATAATCGGAAAGGACCAAATAGGAATGAGCCGAATTTTTTGCAACCGCTCCCTGTACCGTCAGCATAAACGGAATATGGTCGGTGCTGTCAACTGTTTTTGACGGAAGAACCGACTCCCTTATAAGAATCTCACGGCAGGCGGAAGCAAGTCCCGAATAGACTGCGTTTTTACCGGACAAAAATCTGTAACAGATGTTTATTTCGCCCGTGTAGGTCTCGCCCACATATCTCGAGGTCTTTTTACCCGAGGAATTTGAAATATACGAAACATCGGTAATCCTGAAGCTTGCACCGACGCGGTTATATGTGCCGCCCTCGTTATATATTTTTCTGTGCGAGGTAACCTCCGCCACGCTGTCTCCGCTTAAAATTATACCGAGAAAAGCGTTCTGTGATGATTTCATTCCGAAAACGGGCATAATTGCGTCCGCCGAAATTTCACCGTCAGACGATGTCTGCTTCAACGCAGCGTCATTGCCGTAAACCGAAAATGTTCTCGACTCGTAGCTGTCCGCAGCTCCGCTTCCCGTCATAATCAACGCACCGCTTGCGTCCGGAACAAAGATATAGTCGTCGCTCTCGGCAACGGTTGTTGCGCCGAAATAATCAAGAAGTCCGAGCTCCTCAATGACATAGCCGTCGCTTACGGTTATATCGCCGCTGTTTATCTTGGCGTAAAACGCGCCGTCGGAAAGAGAATAGGTAACGGTAACAGAGGCATAAAGCTCTCCCGCAGTGATTTCATCATACGATTTAAGAGCGTTTTCCGCAGTAAGCGCCATATTGTAGGTAACCTGTATTCCGTTGTTCACGGGCTTGAAGGACGCCGCTGAAAATGCAACAGAGTTATCCTGTGAATTGAGCCTGTACTTTCCTCCCTCGGAAGAAATCGTCATATCAAGCACGGTTGCGGGCGTGGTTTCATCGCCGTCGGAAGCCGAAGGGAGAGAATACCATGTTTTGTTTGTGCTTGTGTCCTTAATCGCAATGCTGTAAGTCGAGCTGTCAAAGTAAAGCTCAAGCAAGCCCGATTTTGCAACATAAATAAGCGATTTTGAATTTGCGATATGATTATTCCTTGAAGAATAAGCCGCTTCGCTTATTTCAGAGCCGGAGGCTACGGAGGTCTGCAGACCCGTTGAACACGAGGTCAGAGACAAAGCCGCAATAACAACCGCAAGTAATACCGCCGATATTTTTTTTATAAAGTGATTTTTTTCAAAATTCATACGCTACACCTCACGAAGTCGACATATGTCGACCTATATATAATAACATACTTTTTTGAAAAATGCCACTACTAAATCTATCCTGTCATTTTTCGCCGCATTTCCTGCAGCAGCGAACGCTCCCTGCGAGATACCTGTACCTGAGAAAGCCCGAGTCTTTGCGCCGTTACGGTCTGCGTAAGTCCTCTGTAATACCGCAGCTCGATAAGCCGCCTGTCGGCTTCGGGCATTTTGTCGATTATTTCCCTTAACGCTATGGAGTTGTGTATCTGCTCCTCGCCGAAATCGACGGGAATGTCAATCTGCCTCTCCCCGTCCTCGTCCGTTGCGGTAAGTGAAGCGGGCGGCACGGCTATGTTGAGCAGCTCAACTGTATCAAATTCATTTATCCCGAGCCTTTCCGACAGCTCAGACACGGTGGGCTCTCTGCCGAGCGATACGGACAGCTCGTCACGCAGCTTTACTGCTTCTCTTGATTTTTCCTTCAAAGAACGGCTGACCTTTACCGCTCCGCCGTCCCTGAAAAGCCGCTTTATCTCGCCGAGTATGGCAGGTACGGCATATGTCGAAAAACGAAAGCCGAGCGTTTCGTCAAAGCCGTCTGCCGCCTTTACAAGACCGAGGCAGCCTGCCGAGTACAAATCATCATATTCAATACCCCTGTTTCTGAATTTGTTTGCACACGAATGAACAAGACCGAGATTTTCGGAAATAAGCTCGTCTCGGGTCATTACAGAGCGTTTCTGCCCTTTATTTTTTTGATAATCGTAACCGTCGTTCCCATATTCACCCTTGAGCGCACCTTAACCTTGTCCGAGAAGCTTTCCATAACAGTAAAGCCGAGACCTGCCCTGTCGCCGCCGAGCGAGGTATACAGAGGCTGCCTTGCCTGCTCTATGTCCTCAATTCCGCAGCCCTTATCCCTTATTTTTATCTCCACAACAGAGTTTTCAAACACCCTTACGGTTATGTAAATCTTGCCCACCCTGTTTTTGTAGGCGTGAACGATACAGTTTGTAACAGCTTCGCTGACGCTTGTTTTTATATCATTTATTTCCTCAACGGTCGGGTCAAGCTGTGCGACAAACGACGATACCGCAAGACGGGCGTATCCCTCGTTTACCGAACGGCTTTCAAGCTGAATTTTCACTTCGTTTAAGTATTTCATTTTACTGCCTCCCTCGTTTTCTTTTTTAATACGGCAAGCTTTTCGAGTCCGGCAAGCTGCATAACCCTGTATGCGTGTTCGGACAGGTTTACAATGTACAACGAACAGTTTTTGCCCTCAATAAGCCTGTATCTGCCCATAACAAGCCCTATGCCCGAGCTGTCCATAAAGGTAACATCGCCGAAGTCAAGCACGAGCCTGTCCGGCTGACGGAACGATACATATTCGTCAATGGTTTCCCTTATCATCGGAGCATTATGGTGGTCTATTTCTCCGCTTAAATAAGCGGTTACGGCAGTGCCGTTTATTTCCATTCTCGCAGTCATTTTATCAGTCCTTTCATGAGAATATTACACCGAAGCCGTCAAAAAAATTGTCAAAAAAAGAGTCTTATGAAGCGAAAGCCTCATAAGACCCGTAAAAAATGTTTTTATCCTAAAAGTCCGCCGCTCAAATCGCCGAGCAGGCTCTTCTTTGTGGTTGTCGCAGTAGTGGGGGGATTACCCCAAACCTGTACATATATTTCCTTGCCCTTCTCGTATTCCTTGCCCGCCTCGGGAGTTACGGTAATTACCTCGTTTGCGGTATGCGTGCCGTCGTTGTTCTTCTCGACCTTTTTGCAGACAAATCCCGCTTCGGTCAAAAGGTTATAAGCCTTGTTGTAATCCATGCCTGAAACATCGATAAGCGTAACATACTCTATACCCTTGCTGACCGTCAGCTTAATCTCTGAGCCCTGCTGCACCTGTGTTCCTGCTTCAAGGTTCTGTGATATTATATATCCGGTTTCAACGCTGTCGGAGTACTGATAATCGACTGTAAACTTAAAGCGTGTTTTCTGCACCTCATCCGAGGAAATTCTCGAATAGCTCTGTCCGACAAAGTTCGGCACCTCAATCATCTGTGCCACGCCCTCTGTTGTGGTCGTGTTGTCCTCGGCATTTTTGAAATGGTCGTATGTAAGCCAGCCGCCGAGCGCCAGCACGCCTATGCCTATACAGATTGCAAATGCGATAATTGCCATCTTCACCTGCTCGTGCTTCTGCTGTTCCTGACGGGCAAGCTTTTCAAGGCGTTTTCTCTCCGCCGCCTCGTCATCCGTTGTTACAGACGGCTTGACCTCATTTTCCCTTATTTCGTGAATGGGATTTGTCGCAATAGTGCTCGGCGAGCCCGAAAGCTCCTCACGCAATTTGTCAACGGTAGCGGTTCTGTCACCAGGCTCTATTGTAAGAGCGTGGTCGAGAGCCGATACAAGATATGCAGGCAGCACCTCTGCAAATTTGGGCGGAATCATAAGCTTGTCATTGGTAATCCTCTCCGAAGCCTCGGCGGGAGTACTGCCGATAAGAGCCCTGTAAATAACAGCCGCTATACCGTAAACATCCGTCCACGAACCCGTGTCGTCAACATCATGATACTGCTCGATAGCCGCATATCCCGGAAACAGCTCAGGCTTAACCCTTGTTTTGAGGCACCGCGCCGATGAAATCATAAATCCGGTAAGACGGAGCTTGCCGTCTCTGCCGAGCACAAGAGTGTTCGGCGAAATTCCCCTGTGATATATGTCGAGCGAGTGGAGCGAAGCCACCGTGGTAAGCACGGGCATCATAAGAGTTTTGACCCTGTCCCAGCCGAGATAGCCCGTTCTGCTTTTCAAAAGGAAATCACGAAGCGATATGGTTTCAAGATATTCGCTGACGGCATATGCCGTGTTGTTTTCTTCAATTATGTCGATAACGGGGATGAGCGCCGAGAGATTTCTGCTCATTGCAAGCTTCCTGTTAAGGTTCAAAAACTCACGGATGCAGTCGTAAAAAACGAGCCTGCTGTCATCATTGACAATAACCTCCGTGTGTCCCTCCAATCTTGTAACATTATGTACAGGCAAGAACTCACGCACCGTTACGGGCGTTTTTGTCTCGCTGTCCCACGCCATATAGGTAACACCGTCGCCAGAAGCCGAAACAGCCTTACCTACCGTATATCTGCCGCCTATAACCGTTCTCAGCGGAAGATACGGAGCAGGTGCCTCGGAACTGTTGTTAAAGCCGCAAAAAGGACATTGCTGTGCCGAACCTATTTCCTTCATACAGCCCATACACAAATTGTCTGCCGTCATATTTTATCCTCCGTTCAGTTGCGCCAATCTATTGTGGCATCTTTTGTATTATCATTGTACTCTATCGTTATGCTCTGCTTTCTTGTCGTTGACGGATTTGTACTGTCGTCAAGGTCGATATATCCGCTTGAGTCAAATTCACTTGTGCCGATGTCAATATCGCTTAATTTGCGTATGCCGGCAACCGCTTCGAGAATATACTTTGCATCGGTCAAATCAATATCGCCGTCCCCGTCTGCGTCTGCATTTGCCATAGCTTTCTGCGAGAGCGTTCTCATATCCGCTATATACTGCAAAACATATTTTGCGTCAAGAAGAGACACCTTGCCGTCAAGGTTTACATCGCCTCTTTTTCCACCCGCTCCGGCAAACGAAGAAAGCGTAATGCAAAGCGTGCATACGACTATCAAAGCCGATGACAATATAATCGCAAGCTTGTTTTTCATATCTGAATCTCCTTATTTTGTACCTGTCGAACCGAAGCCGCCCGCACCCCTGACGGTTTCGTCAAGGCTCGTAACCTCTGTAAGCTTTGGAAGTGCAACGGGCTCAATAACCATCTGTGCAATTCTTTCAAAGGGCTGAATTTCATAGGCTTCGGAAATCTGGTTGATAACGCCTACGCAAATTTCGCCCCTATAATCGCTGTCGATTACACCGACGGAATTGAGAAGTCCTATTCCATGCTTAATGGCAAGACCGCTTCTTGCATATATAAACGCCGCATAATGCGGATCGTCAAGACCTATGGCAATTCCCGTCGGAATGACTGCGGTCTCTCCGCCTTTTAAGAGCAAGGGCTTATCAATGCAGGCGTATAAATCATAGCCTGCCGAACCCTCGGTTGCCCTTGTGGGAAGCTTTGCGCTTTCTCTTACTTTTTTGACTTTAAGTTCTTTCATTATTCTACTCCTCTGTAAAAAAGTCCTCGAGTAAATTCGCCGTCGGGCGCAGAGTGCTTTTTATAATCTGATATAATATCCTGCACCTGCCGTTTGTTTTCAAGGGTAAAGAACATTATATCAAAATCGGTATTCTTAATTTCCGACAGCCTGTCGAGCATATATGTCGGTCTGGAATTGAGAAGCTGTGAAAAGCCGTTCTCGCATATAACGGGAAAGGAAATCCCCTTTCTGTCGGTAAGACAACTGCTTTTTCTGCATTCGGCACAGGTTTTTGCGTTCTTAACGGGACAATTCCTTGTGAGCATAAGCGGAGTTCTGCCGTAAACCGCACAGCCTCTTTTTACTTTTCCGCTCAACTGTGAAATCTGCCCGAGAGTTAATTCATATGACAAAACAGTCTCTTTAATTCCGAGTTTCTCCAAGGTTTTCAGAGATCGGGAATTGTATATGTTCAAAAACGGACCGCCTATCGCCTCAACACCCGCCTGCTTTGCCGCACATACGGCATCAAGCGTGTTGCAAAGAGCATATTTCGCTCCGCTTTTTTTTATTTTTTCGACAACCGAATCATAATTTCCGAAAATCCCTCTCGGCACGCTCACGCCCGCGCCGTATTTTTTGAGAATATCCGCGGGTGTGTCAAGCGGCAAAAACAGCCTGTCGTATGAAACCTTTTCGGGTACGCTGCCGACATTCGAAAAGCAAAGGTACAGCTCTTTTTTGCTTAAAGGTCTGTCCACTGCCGCAAAATCGAATTTATGAAGCTCCCTTTCGGGCACTTCTGTAAGCTTTTGCGAAAGAGCGTCAAACGCCGCACGCCGCAAAGCGTTTATCGCCGAAACGGGTATGCTTATTCCGTCGGAAATATCGGTATGTATCTCCCCGGGATAAAACACCGTGCCGCCGCATTTTTCAAGCTGTGCTATGACGGTCTGCTCCGTAAGCGGTCTGTTTACCGCTTTTTCGCACACGGTATCCGCTGTTTTGAAAATGCTTATCTTACCCGTTTTTGCGGTAAGAGTCGGCGCTTCGTTTTCGTAAGCCGTGAACACAAAATCCACCTTGTGCACCGGCTTTTCCTTTTCGTATATTTTTGCGTATTTTTTAAGCAAATCCGAGGTGGCGGAGGTTACATTTTCCTTTTCTCTCTTGCCGAACATATTTCTGCCGAGGGACGAGGTGTAATAGCCGTCCGTAAAGCCCGAACGGGAAAACAGCGATTTCAGTTCGCTTTTTCTCTGCTGCGAATAAGCTCTGTCAAGGCTTTCTCTGCACGAAGTGACCGCAGCGGCAACATATTCGGGGCGTTTCATTCTGCCTTCTATCTTAAACGAGGCTACGCCCATATCGGAAAGCTCCGAAAGATACTCTACAAGAGACAAATCCTTTAAGCTCAAATCCGTGCCCGTTCCGCCGTCGATGTGAAACGGCAATCTGCACGGTTGGGCGCAAAGGCCTCTGTTTCCGCTTCGTGAGCCGAGCATTGCCGACAAAAGACACTGACCCGACACACACATACACAGTGCGCCGTGTACAAACACCTCAAGCTCTATGGGCGAATTATCAGCTATGCGCTTTATCTCCGCCTTTGAAAGCTCTCTCGGTAAAACCGCCCTTGAAAAGCCTAAATCCGCAAGGGCTTTAATGCCTTCGGGAGTTCCCGTCGAAAGCTGAGTGGAGGCGTGCATTTCCATTTCCGGACAAATGCTTTTTACCGCACTTGCAACGCCCAAATCCTGAACGATTACCGCGTCCGCTCCGCTCTCGCATATCGCCTTTACGGTTTCTTCAAGGCTTGCAAACTCGCTGTCGGAGACAAGCGTGTTGAGCGTTATGTGGCATTTTACAGAATGCAAATGACAGAAATCAACCGCATTTTTAAGCCCGTCAAAATCAAAATTTCCCGCATTTCGCCTTGCGTTAAAGCTTCCCGTGCCGAAGTAAACTGCGTCCGCTCCGCTTCGCACCGCCGCAACAAGTGCGTCAAAATTACCTGCGGGGGCAAGGATTTCAGCCGTCATTCGTTTTCGGAAAACAGATTTATCTGATTCGACTTAGCCTTTGCGTCTGCTTTCATTCTGTCGATTTCTCTTTTATAAAAATCCCTCTCGGACTGTGCCTTTGCGGTGTCCTCAAGATAATTTTTCATATCCGCACGGAGTTCTTCCGTCCTCTTTTCCGCCTTTTTGCAGTTACAGCCGTATTCAAGCGCAATAAGCACCGCAATCTGGCTTGTGGAAATGAAAGGATTTTCATTCTTTATCTCGTTTATTTTAGCGTTTATCTCCTTTGCAAGCTCCATTGTGAGCTCAACGCTCTCGTCCGTTCTGAGTGAATAATCAACGCCCGCTATATTAACCTTTACGCTGTTCTTTTCCATTATAATAAACACCTCTGCTTTTATTCTCAAAAATATATTACTCTTTATTATACATTAAAGTTGTGAAAACTGCAATATTCTATATTATAAACCGTAACACAAAACCTCAAAGCTGCAGGTTACGGAAATCCTCTGTAAAGTATTTAACCTTGCCTGCTCTTTTGCACCCGTTTTGTAATAATACGGCGTCATCGTAAACAAATTTTTAATGTCCTGCGGCTCGGTAATATCCGCCGTGTACTCTACCCTCTCGCTTTTTAACAGCTTAAATCCGTCCTTGTTGAAATCTGACGGTTCGTTTTTGTATGCTTCGTCATAAACCGCCTGTTTCAATTCGTACAGATGATTTTCAAGCGGAATTACCATAAGCATACGCCCGTCGGGTTTGAGTATGCGCAAAAATTCCTTTTCACAGTGCGGAGAAAAAATTTCCGTTACCATATCCGCACACCCGTCGGGCAAGGGTATGTCAAACGAGCTTGCCACGGCATATTCGACCGATTTGTTCCTTTTAGCCGCAACGCTCAGCGCATCCTTTGAAATGTCGAAGCCGCAGACTGTTCTGTCGGGAAGCGCTTCGGCTATCGCAGAGGTGTAATACCCCTCGCCGCAGCCGCAGTCAACAACGGCGTCGCCGCTGTTTGAAAACTCACGGCACATTTTTACAACGGCATTGCGCAACGGCTCAAAATATCCCCTGTCGAGGAAATCACGCCTTGCGTTTACCATAAGCTTGTTGTCGCCGTGATTTCCGCCGCCGCTTTTGAGCAAGAGGTTGACATATCCGTTTTTTGCTATATCAAAGCAATGTCCGTTCGGGCAGACAAGCGATTTTCCCGTCTTGTTCAGTTCGTTTTTGCACACCGGGCATATAAACATATAATCACCGATAATATATTATTATAAATTGCGCAAAATTTCAACTGCTTACGCTTTACTTTACAGAAAGTTTATATTATAATTTATCTTAATAAATTTTCGGAAAAGAGACCTTTTATGTTACCTGCAAGAGTATATGCAAAAGTTAATCTCGACGCAATCTGCCGAAATGTCATGCGCGTTATCGACAAGGTGGGAAAAGATGTCTCGGTTATGGCTATCGTCAAGACCGACGCATACGGTCACGGTGCCGTCCCCGTTGCAAAGGCGCTTTGCGAAACAGGCGTTGACTCGTTCGGCGTTGCCACGGTTGAAGAGGCGTTACAGCTTCGCAGGAACGGAATTTCAAGTCCGATACTTATTCTCGGCTATGTTTTCCCCGAGGATTACGAAAAGGTTATCGAAAATGATATTATGCACGCAGTTTTCAGGTATGAAAACGCCGTTGAACTTTCAAAAAAAGCCGTTCAAATGGGAAAAACCGCAAAAATTCACATTGCAGTCGATACGGGAATGGGCAGAATTGGCTTTCAGCCGAGCGATGAAAGTCTTGAGGAAATAAAGAAAATTTCACGGCTTGAGGGCCTCGAAATTAACGGAATTTTCACTCATTTTGCCTGTGCGGACGAAAAGGACAAAGCCTCCTGCAACGCACAGAAGCAATTATATCTCGCCTTTCTTGAAAAAATTGCCGCAAACGGTATAAAAATACCCGTAAGGCATATGGATAACAGCGCAGGAATAATTGACTACAGCTCGGATTTTCTTGATATGGTAAGGGTCGGAATTATGACCTACGGACTTTATCCGTCCGAGGAGGTTGACAAAGTCGGCTTCCGACTTGACCCGGCGCTTGAAATTATAAGCCGTGTTACATTCGTTAAAAAAGTCCCCGCCGGCTTTAAGGTAAGCTACGGCAGTACATATACAACCGACAGAGAGACGGAAATAGCCACAGTTTCAATAGGCTACGGAGACGGTTATCCGAGAAGCCTTTCAAACAAGGGAAGGGTTCTTATCAACGGCAAATTTGCAAGAATCATCGGCAGGGTCTGTATGGATCAGATGATGGTCGATGTCACGGGAATGGGCGTAAAGCAGGGCGACAGAGTAGTTGTTGTCGGCAGGGATGGTGAAAACTTCATCCCGGTCGAAGAGGTCGCGGATGCGGCAGGCAGTTTTAACTATGAATTCTGCTGCTGTATAAATATGCGTGTCCCGAGAGTGTATATTAAGGACGGCAAGGTTTCCTTGATTACCGATTATATTGACAGATAAAAATGTCCCTTATATGCAAAACGCATATAAGGGATTTTTGTTTCATAAATTAAATTTATCTTATTCTGCGGGCTTTGTGTTTTTGCCAAGGAAAGCACAAAGCTCTTCTTTTTTTTCCTTAGTTAAAAGCCTGTACATGGCAATTACTTCTTTTTCATCCTTTGAAAGTGCGTTCATAAGACTGCATTCGTCTTTATCGTACGAGGTTTTTACATCCTTCATATTAAGCTCTTTAGTCGTGTCGATTTCAAGAATAAAATCCGAGCTCACACCGAAAGCGTTTGCAATTCTTTTAAGAAGAATAACATCCGGCTTGTTCCTGCCCGTTTCATAGGACGCATAGGTTGAACGCTCAATTCCGACTGCGTCGGCAAGCGCCTGTTGAGTAAAACCGTTTGCTTTTCTGATTAGTTTTAATTGTTCGGACAGCATCTGATCACCGTTTCCGTAATTTATTGTATCTTTATTATACTTCCAAAGCACGGCAAAGTCAATCAAAATTGCCGAGCTCGGTTCTGTTGGCGGTGAGCTGTTAAACCGTAAAATTTCAAAGCTCTGAATTGTATACAGTATCCTTACACCCTTTGCATACCGTCTTACTCTTGACAAAAGTCCCAGCCATACGCTGTTTTGTCAGAAATTCGTAAGGGCTGTTCCTGTGATATTCCTTAATTTTCAATTTTATCTTAACAGCGTTTTACATATTTTTACACGGTCTTTTTTCACTTGACAATAAATGCACAATACTGTATAATTTATAAAATTATTATAATGGCGAAGAATTGGAAATTTTTTAAGCAAGCGTTTTTTGCGTTCGGTTTTTTCTTATAAAAATTCACCTTTTTTTCATTCATTTTTAGTAATTATTAAGGAGGTTTTTATACATGAAAGTTCAGTTTACGGAAACCGTCCTCCGAGATGCTAACCAGTCGCTTATCGCAACGAGAATGCCTTTTGAAAAATTCGAGGGTATCCTTGAGACGATGAACAAGGCGGGTTACTATTCTATGGAATGCTGGGGCGGTGCAACATTCGACTCCTGTCTGCGCTATCTCGACGAAGACCCGTGGGAAAGATTGAGAAAAATCAAAGCTAAGTGCCCCGATACTAAGCTTCAGATGCTTTTGAGAGGTCAGAACCTTCTCGGATACAAGCATTATCCCGACGATGTTGTAAGAATGTTCGTTAAAAAGAGCGTTGAAAACGGTATTGACATCATCCGTATTTTCGACGCGCTCAACGACACAAGAAATATCCGTGTTGCCGTTGACGAAACAATCAAGAACGGTGCAATCGCATCGGGTGCTATTTCCTTTACGACAAGCCCTGTTCACACCTTGGACAAGTATGTTCAGACCGTTAAGGAAATGAAAGAAATGGGCTGCTCGACAATCTGCATTAAGGATATGGCGGGCGTTATGACTCCGAAGGAGGCTAAGGAACTTATCGGCGCTATCAAGGATGCAATGCCCGATATGCCCGTTATTCTCCACACCCACTGTACAACGGGTATGGCTTATATGACAATCTATCAGGCAATCGAGGCAGGCTGTGATGTTATCGACACCGCTACCTCCTGCTTCTCGGGCGGCACATCTCAGCCGGCCACAGAAACAATTTACGACGCTTTGACAGAATTCGGTTACGAAACCGGTCTTGACAGAAGCGTTCTTAAAAAGGTAAACGACCACTTCAAGCCCATAAGAGACGAATATCTCAAGTCGGGACTTCTCAAGCCCAAGACTCTTGTTACGGACACAGACGCACTTACCTACAAGGTTCCCGGCGGTATGCTTTCAAATATGATGGCTAACCTTGAGGATATGCACGCTCTTGACAGAATGGACGAGGCTTTGCTTGAAATCCCGAGAGTCCGTGAGGATATGGGTTATCCTCCCCTTGTTACTCCGCTTTCACAGATGGTGGGCAACCAGGCTGTTACAAATGTACTTGTCGGCGAAAGATATAAAAACATTTCCAAGGAAATCAAGGCTTACATCAGAGGCGAGTACGGCAAGGCTCCCGGCGAAATAAATCCCGAGCTTCAGAAGAAAGTTCTCGGCGACGACGAACCCATTACCTGCCGCTTTGCAGACACTCTTGAGCCTGCATTTGAAAAGGCAAAGGCTGAAATCGGCGATAAGGCTAAGAGCGACGAGGATGTCCTTTCATATATCGCATTCCCGACGCAGGCAGAGGCGTTTTTCGACAAGCGTGAAGAAAAAAAGAAAAACACCTTCACCTATTCAATCAAAAAAATTGAAGACTAAGGAGGACGAATTATGTATTTTCTTGATTATGCGAACGGCAATATCACAATCGGCGAAGCAATAAGCACCTCCGTTACGGGAATAATCGTAGTTATGATAATCCTTGCTATTCTCGCAGTGCTTGTTCTCTTGCTCTCGAAGGCTGTCCGTGCAGTTGAAGGCAAATCAAAATTTCAAGTACAGACTGCAGAAGCTGCTCCTGCTTCAAAAGGCTCAGCTTTACCGACCACACAGTCGTCAGGCAAGCTTGAGCTCAACGACATTGATGACAAGACTGCGGCGGTCATTATGGCAATCGTTTCAAACGAAAGCGGTATTCCTCTTAACAGATTACAGTTCAATTCAATTAAAAAGATAGAAGAATAAGGGAGAAAAAGTTATGAAATATGTTGTTACATTAAACGGAACAGATTATGAAGTTGATGTTACCGAGCTCAGTGAAGCAATCGTTACAAACATTGCTCCCACAGCAGCTCCCGCGGCTCCCGTTGCTGCACCCGCAGCCTCCGCCGCTCCTGTCGCTCCCGTTGCGGCAGCACCCGTTTCTGGTACAGGCACGCCTGTAAGCTCACCAATGCCCGGCACAATCCTCAAGGTTAACACCGCGGCAGGTCAGAGCGTAACAGAGGGCGATGTTCTCTTTATCCTCGAAGCTATGAAAATGGAAAATGAAATTGTCGCTCCTGTCAGCGGTACCGTTTCTCAGGTAGTCGTATCGGCGGGAACCTCAGTCGACACCGACCAGATTCTTGCTTTCATCGGTTAAGGGGTGAGCAAAAATGTCAATTATAACCTCTATTGTTGAAATTTTTCAGGACTCGGGTTTTACCGCACTTGATTGGCGAAACTGGATTATGATAGCGGTAGCGTTCGTTCTTTTGTATCTCGCTATCGTCAAAAAGTTTGAGCCGTTGCTTCTTCTTCCCATAGCATTCGGTATGCTTCTTGTAAATGTTTATCCCGACATAATGTCTGATCCGTTGGCTATTGCCACCCCCGGCGGAGTTGTAACCGACGCAAGCGCTCACTGGTACGATTCGGGCGTTTTAAGGCTTATTTACTGCGGCGTTAAGTCGAGTATCTTCCCCTGCCTTATCTTTATGGGCGTCGGAGCAATGACAGACTTCGGTCCGCTCCTTGCAAACCCCTCCAGCCTCCTTTTGGGTGCTGCCGCACAGCTCGGTATTTATGTTGCGTTCCTTATTGCAATTGCAACAAAGCTGATTCCCGAATTTGAGGGCTTTACCGCTCAAGAGGCCGCTTCCATAGCTATCATCGGCGGCGCAGACGGTCCTACCGCAATTTACCTTACCGGTAAGCTTGCACCTCACCTTTTGGGACCGGTCGCGGTTGCGGCTTATTCGTATATGGCGCTTATTCCGCTTATTCAGCCCCCGATTATGAAGCTCCTTACCACGAAAAAAGAGCGTGAAATCAAGATGGAACAGCTGAGAACAGTCAGCAAGGCAGAAAAGATTATCTTCCCGATTGTCGTTACCGTTCTTTGCGTTCTCATTATTCCGTCAACGGCTCCGCTTATCGGTATGCTTATGCTCGGTAACCTCTTCAAGGAGTCGGGCGTTACGGACAGACTTTCCGACACCGCACAGAACGCACTTTGCAATATCGTTACGATTATGCTCGGCGTTACGGTCGGCGCTACGGCTGAGGGCAAGACCTTCCTTGATGTCAAGACAATTCTTGTCATTGCAATCGGACTTATCGCTTTCGCTTTCTCAACTGCGGGCGGCGTTCTTTTCGGCAAGCTTATGAATGTTGTTACAAAGGGCAAGGTAAATCCCCTTATCGGCTCGGCAGGCGTTTCCGCAGTTCCTATGGCGGCGCGTGTTTCGCAGGTTGAGGGCAGAAAATACAACCCCACCAACTTCCTTCTTATGCACGCCATGGGTCCGAATGTTGCAGGCGTTATCGGTTCTGCCGTTGCGGCAGGCTTCCTGCTTCTGACCTTCGGCAACTGATAAAAGTTAATATTTAAGCCGAGAGATTTTCTCTCGGCTTTTTTATTATACAACCCGTATCGAACAGCCCTTGCGGCTGCCCAAAATTCGGACAGGGACAAGCCCTGTGTCCCTACGGGCACACAAAAAAAATACCGTTTACGGTAATTTGTAAACGGTATTGCAGTAACATATGTATTTATCAGTTTATTTCGGAAAGCTTTACGGCTCTGTGCTCGTTTGCCGATTTTTCAGCGGCAAGAGCAATTTTAACCGACTGCAAGCCTGCGTGGATACCTACGGGAGTTTCGGTATTGTTCTCAACAGCAGAGCAGAACTGTCTTACCTCTTCGGAAAAGCTCTCCATATATCTTTCGAGGAAGAAATAGAGCGGCTTTTCGCCCGTTACACCGTCTGCCGTGGAAATTACCGCAGATGAAAGCGTATCGTTTGATGTCGCAACCATTCCCTTTGAGCCGAAGAGCTCCGCTCTCTGGTCGTAGCCGTACATTGCCTGACGGGAGTTGTCGATAACAGCAAGAGCGCCATTTGCCATTTTAAGTGAGATAATAGCCGTATCAAAGTCGCCGTATTCACGGATTGACGGATTGATAAGGGCGTCTGCATAAACATAAAGCTCGTCGACATCGCTGTTTGTAAGGAAGCAAGCCATATCAAAATCATGAATGGTCATATCAAGGAAAATGCTTGCCGCACAGTAGCCGACAGGCGGTGCCTGCGGGTCTCTCGATGTAATTTTAAGGATTTGAGCGTCACCTATCTTGCCCTCATCGTAAGCCTTGCGGATTGCCGCAAAGTTGTGGTCAAAGCGGCGGTTGAAGCCTACTTGGAACTTAACCTCGGGATGAGCCTTGAGTGCATCTGCGATTTCAAGGATTTTGTCAACGGTGTTTGCAAGGGGCTTTTCGCAGAAAACATGCTTACCTGCGTTGATAGCCTCGATTGAAATGGGTGCGTGTGTATCGGTTGACGAGCAAACCATAACCGCGTCGATTTCGGGGTCGTTAATGATTTCCTTGTAATCCTTATAAACCTTTTCAACGCCGAAGCTTCTGATAAAAGCCTCCGTCTCCTCGTTCATAAAGGGGTCTGCCATTGCAACTACGGTTGCGTTCTTAACATGGTAGGAAATTGACTCAAGATGCACCTTGCCGATACGGCCTGCGCCGATAATACCGATTTTTAACATAACATTCTCTCCTAAATATAATATTTATCATTTTCCCACTTGCGTGGATTTTCATTTATATACTGCCAAATATTCAAGTATGAATTTTCGTTGCGTATAACATGGTCATAAAACGATGTCTGGAATATTTTTCTTCCGCTGATATTGTCAAGCCTGTTGCACTCAATTGTCGCCAAGGACTTAAAAGTGCAGATTACATCGGTAAGCGTAGGGCGGGTAAATCCTGCTGAAAATCCTTTTGAACTTGTACGAACAAACGGTTATAAAATAATATCCGTTACTGCTGTAATCATAATCTTTTAACCTTGGATGCTTTCGTTTAACAAGCTTGATTTTATTATTCATTTTTCATTATTTACAAAGTCTGTCGTAAATTTTCATAATATCGTCAACGGATATTTCCTTGATTGTATTTGACGGCGAACCCGATGCGAATGCATCCTCCGCCATTTTGGGCATTGCCTTGCGGAATTCGTCAAGGTCTATACCGTAGCCCGATACGCTCGGAATGTTGCAGGTGTCGCAAATTTCCTTGCAGGCTGCAACAAATTTCTTTGCGCCCTGCTCGTCGGAGTCAGACTCGTCAGCCTTTCCGATTGCTCTTGCCATATCCGCAAAACGCTTTTGAGCGCCGTCGCAAACATAGTCAAAGCACTCTGTCATAAGCATTGCGTTGCTTATGCCGTGCGGGACATGGAAAAGTGCGCCTATGGGGCGTGACATACCGTGGATTATCGTAACCGAAGCGTTGTTGAACGCCGTGCCCGCTTCGAGAGCCGCAAGGCTCATCTGAGCTCTTGCCTCGACATTCTGCGGTTCGCTGTAAGCTATGGGAAGATACTTGAAAATCCTCTTAACCGCACTCAATGCAAGGTCGTCCGTCATAGGCTGCGCCTTGCGTGAGGTATAAGCCTCGCTTGCGTGACAGAGAGCGTCAAGACCCGTAGCCGCAGTAACGGAAGCCGGAGCGGTCATTGTAAACGCCGGGTCGTCTATTGCAAGGTCGGGCATAAGCACCGCACCTTTCAAAAGCATTTTAATGTCCTTTTCCGTGTTTGTGATTATGGTAAACTGCGTAGCCTCCGAGCCCGTGCCGCTCGTGGTGGGGATTGCAACCATGGGAGGTGTGGGAACCGTGATAACCTTACCGAGGAAATCGTTGATTGAACCGCCGCTTGTCGCAACCGCACCGATTGCTTTCATGGTGTCAATCGGAGAACCGCCGCCGACTGCGATAAGGAAGTCACAGTTTTCATCGTTCCAGATTTTAAGACCCGCCTCGACGATTTTGTCCGTCGGCTCGCCTGTTACTCCGTCATAAATTGCGTACTGTGTGTTGCTCTTGTCAAGAATATCGGTAACCTTTTTTGCGTTGCCGAGCTTAACCATCATCGGGTCTGTGACAACAAGAGCCTTTTTGCCGAAAGCCGAGATATGTTCGGCAGCGTCCGAAAGAGCGTTTTCGCCGTAGAACACCTGCTTCGGCATAATGAACTGATAACTCATTTCTTATCCTCCGATTAAATTAAAGTCCTGCTTTTTCGGCGATATATTTTCTTGCCTTGATAGCATATTCAAGCGGATTTGCGATTGCGGGGTCCTGCTCCGCCTCGACAAGAACATATCCCTCATAGCCCGTCTTTTCAAGGACATCAAAAATCGGCTTGAAGTCGATTGCGCCGTCTCCGGGAACTGTAAAGGCTCCGAGCCTTACACCCTGTAAGAAGCTGAGGTGCTCTCTCTTGACCTGTTCAACCTTTTCGGGACGGATGTCCTTGAGGTGTACATGGCGGATACGGTCAGCATATTTGTTGAGGACCGACATATAATCCTCGCCGCAGTATGCAAGATGTCCGCAGTCAAAGAGGAGACCGAAAAGCTCGGGGTCGGTGTTAGCCATAAGTCTGTCGATTTCAGCCTCGGTCTGGACAACCGTACCCATATGATGGTGGAAGCAGAGCTTAATGCCCATATCCTTAGCAACCTTACCGAGCTTGTTGATGCCCGTGCAAAGTCTGTCCCACTCTTCGTCGTTCATAACATACTTAGCCTCGAAAATCGGCTTATCGGTACCCTGAATTGAGTGACCCTGCTCGGAAATTCCGACAACCTTTGCGCCCATTTCCTTTAAGAAGGTAATATGCTCGATGAAGTCCTTTTCGACCTCCTCATAGGGCTTTGTAGTGAGGAACGAGGAAAACCATGCGTTGCAAATCTGCATACCGCGAAGCTCAAGAGCCTTTTTGAGCACATCGGTATCACGGGGATACTTGTTGCCGACCTCACAGCCCGTGAAGCCTGCAAGAGCCATTTCGGAAACGCACTGCTCAAATGTGTTTTCCGCACCTAAATCCGGCATATCGTCATTTGTCCATGCAATCGGCGCAATGCCGAGCTTTACTTTGTTTTTGTCAAGCATATCAATACTTTCTCGCTTTCTCCTGATTTTCTTTTTTATTCAAATAAGCCTTTTTAACGGCTTCATTTTGTGATGTACTTGCAACGCCGACATTCCACCACGCACCGTAGCCGTCGGTCATTGACTTGGGAAGAACCTTTATGTCGATAAGAGTCGAAACAGTCTGCTTCTTTGAGTCCTCCAACGCAAATTCAAGCTCTTCAAGCGTTCTTGCGGTGTAAGTCTTTACGCCGTAGCCCGAAGCGCATTTTGCAAAATCAATCGGCACAAGGTCGCCGAGAAGATTGTTGTTTTCGTCTCTGAAACGGAACTCCGTGGCAAGGTTGCCGATACCGTTCGACATTTCAAGGTTGTTTATGCAGCCGAAGCCGCTGTTGTCAAAGAGAAGAACATTGATTTTTTTCTTCTCCTGAATTGATGTAATAAGCTCCGAGTGAAGCATAAGATAGCTTCCGTCACCGCACATTGCGTAAACCTCTTTGTCGGGGCAAGCGAGCTTTGAGCCGAAGGCACCCGCAATTTCATATCCCATGCAGGAATAGCCGTACTCCATATTGTAGGAATAAAGGCTGTCCGAGGTCCACATTCTCTGAAGGTCGCCCGGGAGAGAACCCGCCGCGCCTACGCAAACAGCGTCGTCATCGATAAGCTCACGAACCTTAGCAACCGCCGCAGTCTGCGTTATCGTGCCGAATTTCTTTGCAAACTCGGGTATGGTTCTCTCGTCTCTCGCCTTGATAAGCGGTTCGAAATCTTCGCCGTATCTGTAATCGGCAAGGCGTTTCATCTCGTCCGCCCAGCCCTTGCGAGCCGCCGCAATTTCGGTTGTGTATGCCGATTTATAATTGTTTTCTCTCAAAGCCTCCGCAAGAGCAAGGAGTCCTAACTTTGCGTCACTGACAAGCTTTACCGCGCCGAGCTTATATGCGTCAAAGCGTGAGGTGTTTATCGTAAGTACCTTTGCGTCGCTTCTGAAAAGCGATTTTGAACCCGTTGTGAAATCGGAAAATCTTGTTCCGACGCCGAGAATAACATCTGCTTCCTTTGCGATTACATTGCCTGCGGAATTGCCCGTTACGCCGAGACCGCCGAGGTTAAATTCATTGCTCGAACGACAAACGGTCTTGCCCGACTGAGTCTCCGCAAACGGAATGTTGAATTCCTTGCAGAAGCTTTCAAGCTCCGCTCCCGCCTCGGAATATCTTACGCCGCCGCCGCAGATAACAAGCGGTTTCTTTGCCGTGAGAAGAATTTTCGCTATATCGTCAACCTCTTCCCGAGACGGCGCAACCCTTGTAATTCTGTGAACTTTCTTTTGGAGGAATTCGTCGGGGAAATCATAGCTTTCGCCCTCAACATCCTGCGGAAGAGAGATGCAGACAGCGCCCGTCTCCGCCGTGTCGGTAAGAACTCTCATTGCGTTTATCATAGCGGTCATAAGCTGTTCGGGGCGTGCAATTCTGTCCCAATATCTTGTAACCGCCTTATATGCGTCATTTGTGGTCGTGGCAAGCGAATTTACCTGCTCGAACTGCTGAAGCACGGGGTCGGGCTGACGGGTTGAAAATGCGTCCGCAGGGATAAGCAAAAGCGGAACATGGTTTACGGTAGCCGTAGCCGCCGCAGTAATCATATTTGCAGCGCCGGGACCTATCGACGACGAACACGCAATAATCTTTCTGCGGTTGTTCATCTTCGCAAAAGCCGTAGCCGCATGAGCCATACCCTGCTCATTCTTTCCCTGATATACGGTAAGTCCGCCTCTGTCCGAGTCAAGAGCCTCGCCGAGACCGCAAACTATACCGTGTCCGAAAATCGTAAAAATTCCGTCAACAAACTTTGTCTCTTTTCCGTCAAAGGAAACATACTGATTGTCAAGGAACTTTACAAGCGCCTGTGCGGTAGTCATATATGCCATAGTTTTCTCTCCTTATTTTTCCTCCAAAAGCCATTTGTGCTCGGGAGCGTCAATTCTTGTCTTTTCCCACGGGTCGCCGTCAAGATGTCTTATCATCCAGACATAGCACATTTTATATCCGGGAGCCGCCGCCTGCTGATGTGTGTGCATAGGCGTGATTGCAAGGCAGCCGCCGTCGCCGACCTTGTAGCAATCATCTCCGACAAAGCCAACGCCGAAGCCCTGAGGCTTGTCAAATTCATAGTAGTAAACCTCGGGCTGCGGATGATAGTGCGGGGGATAACTCGTCCAACGGCCCGGCTTGTGGAAAACCTCGCCGAGAACAAGGTTTGAGTACGGTGCGTTTTCGCGGTCAAATACGGTAAGCACCTGTCTGTCAGCCATACCGTCCCACTGGTCTGCGCCGAAGTGCTGAACCGTCATATCCTCGCCTTTATAATAATGAACGCCGAAGTCGTTTGCGTTGTCGGTCTGCTCGATAACGAACCTTGACTCCTCATTTGCCTTAACGGTTACCCTGTTATTCCTTGCAAAATGGATTGCCGAGGCCTTGTCAAGGAACGGAGAACGCCTTTTTGCGTTTTCTGTTTTACCGTCGAAAACGAAATCGACATCGCCTGCCATCAAAAGCAGAGCAGTTTCGTTTTCCTTTTCGCAAAAGGTCATTTCCTCCCCTGCTTTAAGCACCTTTACCCTGATATTCATAAGCATATCGGAGTTTTTACCGTTCATTTCACAGAGGATTTTTTCGCTGTTTTCGTTAAATTTAGGATTTTCATACATCTTATTACCCTCATTCATATTAAATTATACTTTTATTTTATCATCCGTAAGCGAGGCGCTTGCGGTTTTTATCGGTATCTCTTCGCCGAGATAGGTAGGCGCAGGCTTCGCAATGCAGTAAAAGAAATCCTTTACCCTTGCCGCCGCTTCCCGTAAATCGTTGGTAACGGGATAGTCGAGCTCTTCCCTGTCAAAGCCGTAGGCGTCAAGACCGAGCTTTCCCGCAATATACACCGCCCTGTAAAGATGGTATTTCTGCGTTACTATGAGAACCTTTTGAGCTTTGAAAACATCCCTTGCACGGTACATCGACTCATATGTGGAAAAGCCTGCGTGGTCCATAAACACAGCCTCGGCAGGAACGCCTTTTTCGGTAAGATAAGTCTTCATGGCGTTTACTTCGTCATAGCTTTTCGTGCCGTGGTCGCCGGAAACGAGAAATTTATCACTGCAACCCTTTTCATAGGCTTCAAGCGAAAAATCAAGCCTTTCTTTCAGCATGGGCGACGGCTCGCCGCTCCAAAGCCCTGCGCCGAGAACCAAGATACAGTCGTATTCGTCGGTATTGAGCTCATCTGCGGTCACAAACCTCTTGCTTGAATAGGAAATCATATAGGCGTTAATGCCTACCGCACCCACTGCAAGTAAAATGCAAGCGCATATCAGCGTACCGATAACCGCTTTGAACACTTTGTTTTTTAATAACTTTTTCATAATAAAGCTTTCTGCTCATTTTGGCGGAGATGTTAAACGGCTTTGAACTTCCCTGTCAATTTTTGAACATACTTCATAAAAATTTCCGTCAACATCCGTATTATAAAATCTGACAACCTTTATACCTGATTTATTCAAATTCTCTGTACGCTTGTTGTCATAATCAATTTTATTATTCGTAAAATGTCCGCCGCCGTCAAGTTCAATTGCAAGTTTTGCCTTTGAGCAATAAAAATCAACAATATATTTTCCGATAACTTTTTGTCTTTGAAATCTGACAGAGTAATCTTTCAGAAAACAATTCCATAGTTTCCGTTCCCAAGGAGTAGCGTTTTTACGAAGTTCTTTCGCATATTTGATTAAATCCCCATTATACGGTAATGACATATTCACTCCTTATATCCGTTAGCACAGCGTTCAATTGCCGTTGATGTTCAAAGCCACATTCCATATGGAACTTAATTTGTGCTTACGCCCCATCTCAGAGGGGGCTGGCATTTTTCGCAGAAAAATGACTGGGGGAGTTTTTATAAAGTTTGATGAAATTTATTTAACTCCTTCAGTCTCGCTACGCTCGACAGCTCCCTCGGGGAGGGAGCGGCTCGACCAAACAGCTTTGGAATCGCAACGCAGTATTACGGACAACCGCTATATTTATATTTTTGCGATGTTTTTTCGCAAGGCAAGGCGTATTGATTAAGCAAAATGTGATATTGCGAGGAGGCGTAACGCAGTATTGCGGAAAAACAGCCAAAAATATCATACTCGGGCAATCATTTCGCCGTACTCTGCCTTTTCGTCTGCAATAAACTTTTTAACAGCTTCGACCGACGGCATATCCTGCGAGCAGGCGTGCGACGCAACAAGCATAGCCGCCGAAGCAGAACCGAATTCGAGGGCGTCGATTATTTCATAGCCCTCAAACAGACCGTAAAGGAATGCGGAAGCATATCCGTCTCCGCCGCCGAACGATTTAAGGAGCTTGACGGGGAACGGCTTGATGTTGTAGCTCTCGCCGTCGTTTGTGTAAGCGGTCGAGCCCTCTTTGCCGTGCTTGATTACCACGATTTTAGCGTTCTGAGAATGCCAATATGCGGCGGTTTCCTTGTCGGACATACCGGGTTTTATAAGCTTTTCGGTAAGGTCGTATTCCTCACGGGAGCCGAGGATAATATCAGCCTCTCTCGCAACCGCGGCATAGTAAATTGAAATCTCATCGTCGTTTTTCCAGTTGTATGCACGGTAGTCAATATCAAAAATAATCGGAACGGAATTTCTCTTTGCGAGCATAACAGCCTTTAAGGCAGCCTCTCTCGACGGGCTCTCACACAGAGCCGTACCCGAAATCAAAAGAGCCTTGCCCTGCTTTATGTATTCCTCGTCGATGTCGCTTACTTCAAGCTTCAAATCCGCCGCATCGTTGCGGTACATAACTATCGAGCTTTCGGTCTCCGATTTAATTTCAGTAAAGGTAAGACCTATCTTCTCGCCGTTCTCGCATCTCTTGACATGCGAGGTGTCAATGCCCTCTTTTTCAAAGAAGTCGGTTACAAACGTACCGAACTGGTCGTCGGAAACACGGGCAAAAAAGCCGCATTTCTTGCCGAGCCTTGCAAGACCTACCGCTATGTTTGCGGGCGAGCCGCCGAGGTATCTCTTAAAGGTCGTGCTCTCGTTGAGCGGGCAGTAATAGTCAACGGGGTTCAAGTCAACCGCAATTCTGCCAAAAAGAATAAGGTCATACTTTTTTGAAGAGTCAAATTCTATGTATTTCATATTTTTCTCCTTGATTATTCCATATTGAAAACTTTGATATGTCTTTTAACGTTTTGATAAACTCCCTCGACCTCGCAGGCTGAAAGCTCAAAATAATTAGCCTTTTCCTTGTTGTCGCAATAAGCCTTTGCGTATGCCGCCAAATTGTCAAAGGAAGCGGTTGCAATGTTTATCTTACGAACGCCGAGCGAAATCGCCTTTTGGAACTGCTCGTCGCTTATGCCCGTGCCGCCGTGAAGAACAAGCGGTGTTTTAACTCTCTTGTGTATTTCCTCGAGCACATCAAAACAAAGCTCGGGAAGAACGGGATAGTTTCCGTGTGCATTACCGATAGCCACCGCAAGAGCGTCAACGCCCGTTTCATCGCAGAAGCGAACAGCATCTTCGGGGTTTGTGCAGAGTATCTCGTGCTTTTTGCCCTCGCCCTCGTTGCCGCCGACAACGCCCAATTCGGCTTCCACCGTAGCGCCGTATTCCTGTGCTTCTTTTACAACGCCCTTAACCGTTTTTATATTTTCTTCAAGCGGTAAAAGCGAACCGTCAAACATTACCGAGGTAAAGCCTATGTCAAGCGCCTGCTCTACGGTTTCAACCTTTAAGCCGTGGTCGAGATGCACGGCAATATCAACCTCCGCATTTTCCGCCGCCGCAATCATCATCGGACCCATAAGCTCAAGCGGAGAGCTTTTGAGCCTGACCTCGGCTATCTGCAAAATAATCGGAGTTTCAAGCTCCTCCGCCGCCTTGACGGCGCCCATAACCATTTCCATATTTCCCACTGAAAAAGCGCCTACCGCAATGCCCTTGTTTTCGGCTCTTTCAAGTAAATTTTTCATAGGGACGAGTGCCAATTACAACACACACCTTTCTGTTCGGGAGGCGCAATGCCTCATAATAAAATATATACAGATACTATACCACTAAAGCGCCGTCATTTCAATGTTTTTAAGGCAAAAAAATATCGAAAAAATCACAAAATCGGGTCACCGCATTTTATATGAAATTCGGACAGGACTAAGCCTCCCTTTACACAAGGGAGGCTGAACGCACAAATTGAAAATCATATCATATACCGTAGGGGCGAACTTCGTTCGCCTACTTTTGTTTGCTGAAATTTGACAGGTGACCGCAGGTTGCCCCTACGGGTTGTGCGTTGATTATAATTTCGGATTAACCGTAAATTATTATAAATCAACTACAACCTAACGGCGGGAGCAAGCCCCCGCCCTACAGTTCACTGTCCTACTGACTTTTACGGATTTTGGACAGCCGCAAGGGCTGTCCCTACGGTTGTATAATATTAAATCGGTCAATACAGCTTAAAAATATAGCAAATAATTCCGTAAAGAAACGCTGCGGCAGTGCCGTAAACTATTACGGGACCTGCAATAGAAAACAGCTTTGCGCCCGTACCGAGGATTTTGCCCTCGCTTCTGAACTCCATCGCAGGCGAAACAACGGAATTTGCAAAGCCCGTTATGGGAACAATCGTACCTGCACCCGCATGCTTCGCAATCTTGTCGAACACGCCGATGCCCGTTAAAATTGCGGTAAATACTATAAGCACGACAGAGGTAAGCGTTTTTACCTCCTGTTCGTTAAAGCCTGCCTTTTGGAAAAGGAACATCAGCACCTGACCGACAAGACAGATAAAGCCGCCTGACAAAAACGCCTTTATGCAATTCATAAGCTTCGGAGATTTCGGCGAAGCCTTTTTCGCCATATCAGAATATTCTTTTCCGGTTGTGGACATAACAATCACCCCTTTTTCGTATTTTTACCGTTAAAGCGTTAAAAATTCATAAATTATTTATTGATTTATATACGGTTTTACTATAAAATTTATTTGTTAGGCGGTGTTTTCAAAATGAGTTTAATCGAAGTTAAAGATATTTATAAAATTTATAACCCCGGCGAAAACGAGGTAAGAGCCTTGGACGGCATCAACCTCACTATCGAAAGGGGCGAATTTGTTGCGATAGTCGGTCAGTCCGGCTCGGGCAAATCCACGCTTATGAATATGCTCGGACTTCTTGATGTACCGACAAGCGGCGAATATTTCCTCGACGGCGAAAATGTTTCGCATATGACGGACGACCAGCTTTCGGAAATACGCAACAAGCAGATAGGCTTTATTTTTCAGGGCTTTAATCTTATTTCAAGCCTTACCGCACAGGCAAATGTCGAGCTTCCGCTGGTTTACAGGGGTATGAGACCCGAGGAACGCCACAGGCTCTCAAAAGAGGCTCTTGAAAAGGTCGGTCTTTCGCACCGCATAGACCATCTTCCCAAGCAGATGTCGGGCGGTCAGCAGCAGAGGGTTGCGATAGCGAGAGCAGTTGCCGCACGCCCCCCTATTATTCTTGCCGACGAGCCTACGGGTAACCTTGACAGCCGTTCGGGCGAGGATGTTATGAAAATACTCAAGGGTCTGCACGAAGAGGGCAGGACGGTAATTCTTATCACGCACGACAACGGCATAGCGGATCAGGCAAAGCGTGTTATAAGAATACAGGACGGTCAGATTATAGAGGACTATATAAACGAATAAAAATTCAAGTATTCTATTGTGTTTTTACTTTAATTGGTATATAATAGCAAATGTATATTGATTTTCTTAGGAGGTGGCAAAATGTTAGATCCGAACAAGACTATTAAATTTTCCATTAAAGATGAGTGTGACGAGCAAATGCGTCAAACGCTTCTCACCGTTTACAACGCTTTGCAGGAAAAGGGATACAACCCCATAAGCCAGATTGTCGGATATATACTTTCAGAGGACCCGACGTACATTACCACACATAATAACGCACGCAGCCTTATACGCCGCCTTGACAGAGACGAGCTTTTGCAGACTCTCGTTAAAGAATATCTCAAATCAAGTTCCGAAAAGTAATTGAGGTGTAAAAATGGCTGAAAAGAAAAATGATTTTTTGACTTATAAGGGCAAGCCCCTTATAAGGAGCGGAAATACCATTTACTACGGCGATATGAACGACGATTATGTCATTATGATGCGTATTCTCAGTTCTAAGGAGTTCGGCGATACCGACCTCGCTTCAAAGGTTTCCGTTCAGCTTGTCAATACCGATCCGAATGTCAGCATAAAGGAAAAAATCGTTAAAACAAGTGAGAAAAAAGGTCTTTATGCGGCAATGGACATTGCGGACATCTGGTTGACAAGGGCGTTAAATCCCAAGGACGAATAAGACTAATAATCAAAGCAAAAACCTCTCAGTTAAAGTTGAAGCTGAGAGGTTTTTCTTTATCTGCGTTTTCGTTTCTTAAACAATAGCCTGCAGCAAATGCCGCTTATTGAATATACTGTTTAATAGTTTCAAGGTAATGGATGTTGACAGTGGCGTCTATGAGCGTTCCGTTTTCGGTGTATTCCTCGGAATGGATTGCGCCGTCATTTCTTATATCCGCAATTATCGAGCCCTTGTCAAACGGGATAAGCAGCTTTTTTCTCACCCTGTTTTTCGGCAAGGCTTCCTCAATAGCGGCAAGAAGCTCGTCCGTGCCCTCGCCGTTGAGGGCACTTATCATAACCGCTCTGCCGATCGTCGGCAAATCGTAGATGTCGGGCACAAGGTCGCACTTGTTCATTACGGAAATTACGGGCGTTTGCTCACATTCAAGCTCACGCAACAGGTTCGCCGTAACCTCAAGGTGTTCCGCACACTCGTCGCTCGACGCATCGCACACATTGAGTATCAGGTCGGCGTTTTTCGCCTCTTCAAGCGTTGACTTGAAAGCCTCGACAAGCTTGTGAGGAAGTCTTCTTACAAGTCCTACGGTATCTATGAGCATAACATCCTGCCCGTTCGGAAGAGTCAGCTTCCTTGCGGTCGGGTCAAGAGTTGCAAAAAGCTTATCCTCGGCAAGCACGCCCGCATTCGTCAGCGTATTCATAAGCGTTGACTTGCCTGCGTTGGTATATCCGACTATCGCAACGGAGATTATACCGTCCTTTTTCCTGCGGTTACGCATTGTGTTGCGGCGCTTTTCAATCTGCTTTAATTCGTCCTCAAGGGCGTAAATTTTACGGCGCATATGCCGCTTATCGCTCTCGAGCTTGCTCTCGCCGGGGCCTCTTGTGCCGATACCGCCGCCGAGCCTGGAAAGGCTTTTACCTTTACCCGTCAAAAACGGCAATGAATATTTAAGCTGAGCCAATTCAACCTGTAATTTGCCCTCCCTGCTCCTCGCTCTCAAAGCAAAAATGTCAAGAATGAGCATTGTGCGGTCGATTACCCTTGTGTCGGTAATGTCCTCAATGTTTTTAAGCTGTGCGGGAGACAGCTCGTCATCGGCAACAATAAGGTCGATGGCGTTATTTCTGCAAATCTCGCTTATCTCCTGTATTCTGCCGCTTCCCACATATGTCGCCGGATTAACCGATGGCATTTTCTGCGTTGAAGTGACAACCGCTTCGCCGCCTGCTGTCTCAACAAGCAAGGCGAGCTCCTCTATGGATTCCTCGGCATTGAAATCGCCCGTGTCAACCGAAATAAGCATTACCCTCTCGGGAGCGTCGATGTTTTCAAAAAAAGCCATACCGTCTCCTTAATAGACCGCAAACTGACTGTTATAAAGCTCGGAATAAAAGCCGCCCTTTTCAAGCAATTCCTCGTGGGTGCCTCGCTCTATAATTGCGCCGTCCTTCATAACAAGTATTCTGTCCGCATTTTTTATTGTTGAAAGCCTGTGAGCGACGATAAACGCCGTTCTGCCGTTCATAAGCTCAAGGAATGCCTTTTGTATTCTTAATTCCGTTCTTGTATCGATGCTTGAAGTCGCCTCGTCAAGAATGAGCATCGGCGGGTCGGAAAGCATTACTCTCGCAATGGAAATCAACTGCCGCTGACCCTGTGAAAGATTGTCGCCGTTACCTGTAATAATTGTTTCGTAGCCGTCGGGCAAGCGCTTGATAAAGCTGTGTGCATGAGCCTTTTTAGCCGCTTCGATAACCTCGGCTTCGGTAGCGTCGGGCTTTCCGTAAGCAATATTCTCATAGATAGTACCCGAGAACAGCCAGGTGTCCTGAAGCACCATACCGAACTGACTGTGGAGACTTTCCCTTGTAACCTCGGTTATATCATTTCCGTCAACGGTAATTTTGCCCGAGTTAATCTCATAAAAACGCATAAGAAGATTTATAAGCGTGGTTTTTCCGCAGCCCGTAGGTCCGACAAGCGCAACGGTCTGTCCGCTCTTTACGGAAAGGTTGAGGTCCTCGATAAATTTCTTTGTATCGGTATATGAAAACTCGACATTTTTAAGCTCGACATCGCCCTTTACGGCTTCAAGCTCTCTGTTGCCCTCGTCGCTCTCCTCCTCGGGTGCGTCAAGCACGGAGAAAATACGCTCGGCAGAGCTTATGGCGTTCTGGAACTCCGCAATGACAGCCGAAATCTCATTGAACGGCTTTGTATACTGCGAGCAGTAAGCAAGGAATGAAGCCAAAGCACCGACGGTTATTGCACCGCCGACAACATATATACCGCCGAAAACGGCAACAGCCGCATAGACAAGCGCATTGACAAACCTTGTAAGCGGGTTTGTAAGCGCCGAATAGAAATGAGCTATAACGCCCACCTTTTCCCACTTGTTGTTCATATCCCTGAACTCTTCGGTGGTCTTTTCTTGCATATTGAACGCCTTGACAACCTGTGCGCCGTCTATCATCTCCGAAGCATAGCCCGTAAGCTGACCTCTGAGCCTTGCCTGCTCGGTGTACTTTGAGTGAGCTCTCTTTGCGATAAATGACGCCATAAAAAACGAAACGGGAGTAAGCAGCATAACGACAAGCGTGATATACGGATTTATGGTAAACATAAATACAAGCGTCGCAAGGATTGTGACAATACCCGAAAGCACCTGCGTAAAGCCCTGTAAAAGTCCCGTCGAAACAATATCGACATCCGTGATTACAGAGTTTATAAGGTCGCCGTGCGGCACGCTGTCAATATATTTAAGTCCGACCCTGTTAAGCTTTGAAATCGTTTCCCGTCTCAAAAGCTTGACGGTCTTATACGACAGCTTGTTTGAGTTGTAGGTCATTATCCACTGAAGTATTGCCGAAGCGATAACTATCACAAAAAGCTCGACGCAAACCTTTATAAGCGCCGAAAAGTCAACATTGTCCTTGCCGACTATGCAGTCAATACCCTTACCGATCATTATCGGAACAAGCAGGGAAAGCAATATTCCGCCTATTGCGGAAATGACGGCAAAAGCGATATTGGCTCTGAACGGTTTTACATATTTGAAAAGTCTTTTTACCGTTTTCACTGTGCGTTCACCTCTTTTTCCGAAAGCTGAGAAAGGCAAATTTCATTATATACCTCGTTGTTTTTGTAGAGCTCGGAATGTATTCCTACTCCCGAAATGCCACCCTCGTTCATTACAATTATCTTGTCGCAGTTCTTGACCGTGTTGACCCTCTGCGAAACGATAATTACCGTTGTTCCCGAAAGCTCGTCGTGTACAGCTTTGCGAAGCTTTGAGTCCGTCGCGAAGTCAAGAGCCGATGACGAATCGTCGAAAATTATAATCCTCGGGTTGCCGAGCAGGGCTCTTGCGATACAAAGCCTCTGCCTTTGTCCGCCAGACAGGTTTTTACTGTTCTCGTTAATATCCGTATCAAGCTTTTTGGGCAGCTTTTCGACAAATTCCGCAGCCTGTGAAATTCTCAACGCCCTGTTCAAATCATCTTCGGTTGCATTTTTGTCGCCGTAAAGCAGATTTTCACGCACCGTTCCCGAGAAAAGGCGGTTTTCCTGCGGTACGATATGGGCAATATCCCTCAAAGCCGAAAATTTATAATCGCGGACATCGTGTCCGAAAACATCTATTTCACCGCTGTCAACATCGTAAAATCGCATAATCAGGTTTACAAGAGTAGTTTTACCGCTTCCCGTACCGCCGATTACGCCGACCGTCTCCCCTGCGTTTATGCAAAGGTCAACATCCGTAAGAACATTTTCGTCAGCCTCGCCGTAGGAATAGCAAACCTTTTTGAACTCAACCGCAGGTTTTTCTCCGTCAGCCTCGGTAAAGCGTGCGTTCTCGTCGGTCATACTCGGTGTGAAATCGAGCACCTCTTTAAGGCGCTGATAGCTTGCGCCCGCCTTTGTGAAAATTACGATAACATTTGAAAAGACGATAATCGAAAGCAAAATCTGCGTCATATAGTTTGTAAACGCAAGCACCTCGCCCTGTGTGAGGTTGCCCGTGTTTACCTTTATTCCGCCGAAATAGAGGATTAAAACAATCGCCGTGTTCATAACCGCAAAGGTAAGCGGATTGAGCAGTGCCGTAAGCCTGCCGACCCGAACGCTGCGGACGGTAAGCTCCTCGTTAGCCTTTTCGAACTTCTCCTTTTCGTACTCTGTTCTTGAAAAAGCACGGATAACACGCACGCCCGAAAGGCTGTCCTTTACGATTGAAGCCGCCTTGTCGAGCTTTTTCTGTATCTGAGAGTAGAGCGGCAGAGAGCGGCTTAAAATGTAATAGAGAATACCGCTGACAAGCAGTGCCGCAACAAAGAAGATTATCGACATTTTGGCGTCAAGTCCGACCGCCGCTATGAGCGAGCCTGCTATCAAAAACGGCGAACGGAAAACAAGGCGTATGAGCATTGCCACCGCCGACTGAATCTGCGTGATGTCGTTGGTTATTCTTGTTGTGAGCGATGCGCTTGTAAACTTGTCTATGTCCTCTCTCGACATAAGATTTATCTTGTCAAACACATCGTTCCTCAAATGGGTGCCCACACCCTGCTGAGCCACCGCCGCAGAATACTGGCAGACAACCGCAAACAGCACTCCGAACAGCGCCAACAGGAAAAGCACAATTCCCATCTTGAAAATATATGCCTTATCGCCCACGGCAATGCCCTTGTCTATCATACTCGCAACGGCAATCGGCACAAACAGCTCAAGTATGGCTTCAGCGAGCTTAAAAGCAGGTCCGAGGATAAATTGCTTTTTATAAAGATTGAAATACTTTTTCATTTTGTCTCTCCGTAATTTATTTCTGTATATATCCTTTTAATTATACACTTTTTTTATTATTTTTCAATATTCAACCGCTCTTAGCCGCCTATTTTATATAATGTTACAAAAATGTCTTTTTTATTTGCATTACACTTATGCTTAGAGTATAATTGACTACGGAAAAATGAGAAAGGATATGTGTTTTATGGAAACTTATGCTGTGTTCAAAAGCTTGTGCATAATCATAATTGCCGCTAAAATTTTCGGAATAATCGCACGCAAGCTAAAAGCGCCGCAGGTTGTAGGCGAAATAATCGCGGGACTTATTATAGGTCCGAGCGTACTGCACCTTGTTGACCAGACGGATTTTATATCTCAGCTTGCCGAAATCGGCGTTGTATTGCTTATGTTCTCGGCAGGTCTCGGAACCAATCTTAAAGATTTGGTACGGACAGGCTTCAAGGCGTTTTTGATTGCCTGTGCAGGCGTTTTTGTACCGCTCGTCGGCGGAACACTGCTTTATTTTGCGTTTTACGGCGCTTCCCCGTGGGGCTCGCCCGATTTTTACAAGGCGGTATTTATCGGCGTTATTCTGACGGCTACTTCGGTCAGCATTACCGTTCAAACGCTTAAAGAGCTCGGAAAGCTCTCAACAGAGGTCGGCACCACGATTATGAGCGCCGCAATTATAGACGATGTTATCGGAATTATCGTCCTCACTTTTGTAATCGGTATGAGCGGCGGCGAGGCAAAGCCTGTTTCGGTTATTGTCAAGACGGTTCTGTTCTTCGTATTTGCGTTTATTGTCGGTTATATCATTTATAAGATTTTCAGATTTTCGGACAAAATGTGGCCTCACACAAGGCGTATTCCGATTATGGGACTTGCGTTGTGCCTCGGCATGGCGTATGTTGCGGAAAAATACTTCGGAATTGCCGACATTACGGGCGCATATGTTGCGGGAATTATCCTTTGCAGTATTCACGACTCAAACTACATTGCCGAGAAAATGGACATCAGCTCATATATGCTCTTCGGACCGGTATTTTTCGCAAGTATAGGTCTTAAGACCTCAATCGACGGCTTTACCGGCGAAATGCTGTTGTTTGCGGTGTGCTTTGTCATCGTAGGTCTTATATGCAAGATAATCGGCTGTTCGCTTATGGCGAAGGCTTGTAGGTTCAGATTTGCGGACTCTGTTAAAATCGGCGTCGGAATGATGACGCGAGGCGAGGTTGCGCTGATTGTGGCGCAAAAGGGTCTCTCCTGCGGAATAATCTCAAACGAATACTTTACACCCGTTATCGTGCTTATTATGGTTTCATCAATCGTAACCCCGATAATACTCAAGCTTCTCTACTCGAAGGACGATAAGGAAGCGTTGAGCAAGGCACAATAAAGTAAAAAGCATTTTGAGAGGAAGGGTTGCTCCCTTCCTCTTTTTTATGCAACAAAAAATCGCCGCAAGCGATATGAAGCTTGCGACGACATGGTGGATGTTAACGGACTTGAGGCTTCGCCTCAGTTCGTTTGCTTCGCAAACCTCCGCTTATTTTTATATCCCTTTTGACTTCGCTGCGCTTCGCAAAAGCCGGATTATGCGGTTCAAGTCCGTCAACAAATTTACAAGAAAACAAATTTATAACTATAACAATTTTTCATATCCGTATAAACAAATTAAACGGGGTCCCCGAAAAGCCTGCTTTTTGGGGAAAAGGAGGAGCGGCGCAATGAGTGCGAGGCGATAAAAAATCGCCGCAAGCGATATGAAGCTTGCGACGACGTGGTGGATGTTAACGGACTTGAACCGCTGACCCTTCGCACGTCAAGCGAATGCTCTGCCAACTGAGCTAAACATCCTTGGTTTTGAGTGTACCGATATTATACAGTAATATCCGAATTTATGCAACACATCATTTGAAAATTATTCCCGCAATAAACAAAAAAATCACGCCGGGTATGCCGCCGACTGCCGAAAGCGCAAGCGTATGGGAGTTTATACTCGGTCCTATCCCGAAAAATCCGCCGACATATTTTGCCGCAAACAGCGCAACAAGTCCCTGCATTGCTGTCAGCAGCAGTACCGAAAAAAACCGTTTTGTCCTTATCATTGAAACCATTATTGCAAGTCCGACAACCGCAAACAGGCAATATACAGCCGTGTTCATATTACCACTCCTTTTTTTGAATTTTATGCTTATCGGGGCACAAAATATGACGGTCGGCTTGTTAACAATATTTTAATTTTGCTGTTTTTGTTCATTTAAGGTTGACCTATTATGTAAAATAAAGTAAAATAAAGTAAGATTATAACTTCTTTATATATATAGAACACGGTGCAAATAAAAATGAAAAAAATATTTTCTTTTGAAGTATTTGACATTATACCTTGTCCCGACGGAATTATTCTCTCACAAAAAGAACTGTTCAACGGAACAAGCTATAAGGTAAGTTTTCTTCAATACAGCGTTGTAACGGGCAAGCTTTCGCCTGTTACAAAAGACTTCTATCAACTTAATAAATTCGGTGAAAACTATACGGCGATATGCGACGAAATCGGCGACTATGTTACCTGCGAGGCGACTGTTTTCAAAAACAGAAATGTCGCTGTTGTGTATCCGAGCGGCGAAACCGGCATTTTTGACAAGCATGGCAAGCCTGTTTGGACGGGCGATCTTATTTACCGCGATTGCCCGATAAACGGTGCCGTTGCGGACGGCGTTTATTTTTGGACGACGGTTCCGCTCCAGAATTCGATCATCAATTATTCGGTTCCGCACAAAAAGTTCAGTATGCGTATAGGAAGCGAAAATTCCCTGACCTTCAGCGAGCCTGTTTCCCTGAGCATATACAGGAAAGAATTGTTCGTCTGCAATGCGGGTTCAAACAAGATACGCAAGGTGAACCTCGGCAATTACCTTGTAAGCGACTACAAGCAATTTGATGAACCTGTGTACAGATATATCCGTTCATCACTCAAGGAATTTGTTGTTCTGAGTTCTGGTGTTTATGTTCTTTAATTTAATATGAAAATACGCTCTCACAATCATACGGTCGTGAGAGCGTTAATTTTTATGCTTTTTGAGAAATTACTTTTCAGCCGTATTGTCAGCAGATTTCTTGTCATTTTTGCTGACAATAAGGTTTGTCAGAATACCGAGGATAAGTGCGCATGCAACCTCTGTAAGAGTAACCTTACCGAATGAAACCGTAAGTCCGCCGATACCGCATATAAGAATTACAGCGACAACGAAGAGATTTCTGTTTTCGCCGAGGTCAACGCTCTGAATCATTTTAAGACCGCTTACTGCGATGAAGCCGTAAAGAGTAACGCAAACGCCGCCCATTACGCAGTTGGGGATGGTTGAAAGGAATGTTACGAACGGTCCGAAGAAAGAGATTACCATTGCCATAATCGCAGTTGCAAGGATTGTAACTACCGAAGCGTTACCTGTGATTGCAACACAGCCTACCGACTCGCCGTATGTTGTGTTGGGGCAGCCGCCGAATACAGCGCCTACCATTGAGCCTACGCCGTCTCCGAGAAGTGTTCTGTGGAGACCCGGGTCCTCAAGAAGCTCTTTACCGATAACCGATGAAAGGTTCTTGTGGTCGGCAATGTGCTCTGCGAATACAACGAATGCAACAGGAACATATGCAACCGCAACCGTAAGGATATACTTGCCGTCGATAGCCTTTATACCCTTAGCAGCCGAAAGGAATGAGAAGTCGGGAACTGCGAAAAGCTTCATACCCGAGAACACCGAGAAGTCGATAACCTGAAGCGCTTCGTTGCCTGTTTTAATGCCGATAACGGTAAACACAGCCGCTACAACATAACCTGCAAGGATACCGATAATGAACGGGATAAGCTTTGCCATTTTCTTGCCGAATACCGAGCAAATGATAACAGTGAAGAGTGTTACAAGTCCGCAGATAAGAGCTACATAGGGGCTTGCAACGCTTACGCCCTCTGCGTCAAGAACCTTACCTGTTGTGAGGTCGCCGATTGCATTGCCTGCAAGCGAAAGACCGATGATTGAAACTGTGGGTCCGATAACAACCGCCGGCATAAGCTTGTCAATCCAGCCGACGCCCGCAAATTTAACTACGATAGCGATAATCACATATACAAGACCTGCGAAAAACGCACCGATTATAATTCCTACATAGCCTGCTTCAACGGAAACCGCACCTGCAAAAGCCGCAAGCATAGAACCGATGAAAGCAAAGGACGAGCCGAGGAATACCGGGCTGTCAAACTTTGTGAAAAGAAGATAAACGATTGTGCCCACGCCTGCTCCGAAAAGGGCTGCCGACTGGCTCATACCGTTACCTATAATTGTGGGAACTGCGATTGTTGCCGCAAGGATTGCGAGCAACTGCTGAAAAGCGAACACTATAAGCTGTCCGAATTTCGGCTTGTCTTTGATGTCGTAAACAAGTTTCATTTCTTTTCCTCCTAATATTTATGGCTTACGCCTTGTTACCGTTTTTAGACAGCACAACCTCGGTTATGCCGTCAATTTCATCAACTCTTACATTGATAAACTCATCCTTGGATGTCGGAATATTCTTACCGACATAGTTTGCGCAGATCGGAAGCTCCCTGTGACCTCTGTCGACCATAACGGCAAGCTGAATTACCGCAGGTCTGCCGAGACCTATAATCGCTTCCATTGCCGCCCGTGCCGTTCTTCCCGTGTATAAAACATCATCGACAAGAACTATCGACTTGTTATTTACATCAAAATCTATTACCGATGAATTGAGCCGCGGAGACTGATACTCCTGCGTTAAATCATCCCTGTAAAGCGTGATGTCAAGCTCTCCGAGCTCAACTTTAAGGTCCGAAAACTTTTCAATATTCGCCTTAATCATTTTTGCAAGCGGAACGCCTCTCCTCTTGATGCCGACAAGATAAACCGTATCGACCTGTGTGTTCTGTTCTATTATTTCATGTGAGAGCCGAGCCAAAGCCCTAAGCATCGTCTGCTTGTCGATAATAATTTTGTTTTCCATTTTTCGCTCCGTTTTCACAAAGAAAAAAGCCTTGTCAAAATTCGACAAGGCACAAAAATTTGATATTGCGATTTGCGTTCTCCTTGCCGGTATCCCGTACCGAATTAAAGGTAAACATTTTTATTGGCAATATAATATCACAACGCACCGTTCTTGTAAACCGTTTTTTACAAAAAAGTTCATAATTTTTTCATATTTGACAATCCTCTCCGAAGCATTTGACAAACATAAGATACACGGCTATAATTATGAAAAAATATAATATCACGGAGTTTGAAATATAATGCTTCACTATTTACTAAGTGCGATTGTCGGTTATCTCCTCGGCTCGTTGAGCTTTGCCGTTATCGTTTCAAAAACAAAGTACAAAAAGGATATAAGGGATTACGGCTCAAACAATGCGGGAATGACAAACACCGCAAGAACCTTCGGCAAAAAAGCCGCGGCGGCGGTTTTTATCGGCGACTTTATAAAACCTATGATTGCCGCATTGATTGCCGTCTTCTTGATTTCGGGAATGACTGACGCTGTCGGCTGCGGATATATTGCCGGCACGGCGGCTGTTATCGGGCATATTTTCCCTGTGTTTTTCGGCTTCAAGGGCGGTAAAGGCGTCGCTTCGATGTTCGGTGTTACAACAGTTATGACCCCGATATCCGTCCCAGTTCTTGCAATTCCGTTTTTCACAACGCTGAAGGCGTCTAAAATGGTGTCGCTCTCGTCGATTATATCGGCTGTTTGCGTGCCCGTCGTTACATTTGTAATATACAGGTTTCTCCCGTTTCTAAATCCGCCCGCATTGCGCGGAGACTGGAAAATACCCACCGTTTGCACGGGTCTGATTGCGGCGCTCGTAATCTTTATGCACCGCTCGAATATTGAGCGTATAAAGAACGGAGAAGAAAGAAAAATCGGCTCAAAAAAGAGCAAGGAATAAGCGGTGATAAAATGACAAACTTTATTGAAAACGGTTATCTTAAAATCGGCGTAAAGGACTTCGGCGCGGTGCTCACAAGCGTTAAATCGCAAAAGAGCGGGCACGAATTTCTCTGGCAGGGCAACCCCGAAGTGTGGAACGGACAGTCGCCCATACTCTTCCCTGTCATCGGCAAAATGCTAGATGACAAGTACTGCCTCGACGGCAGTGAATACGGTATGATACGCCACGGTCTTGCAAGGCATTATGACTTTGTTCTTATCGAAAAGGACGAAAATTTAATGACCTTTGAGCAGACGCAGAACGAAGAAACGCTCAAAAGCTATCCGTATAATTATTCGCTCAAAGTAAAGTTTGAAATTAAAGACAATGCGCTCACCGTCACTCACACCGTAAAGAACACAAACGACCGCATTATGTATTTTTCAATCGGCGCACACCCTGCTTTCAACTGTGAAATAGGCGACAGGGTCGTTTTTGAAAAGGACGAAACCCTTTACAGCGAAAGGATTGACCATGACTCCGTTATCACGGGAGACAAGGACCTTATCCTTGACAATTCAAACGAAATAGTTCTGCGTGAGCACACCTTTGACAAGGACGCGCTCATTTTTGAAAGCCCTGAGTCGGACAGGGTAACGCTTGAAAGCCGAAACAGCGACAGGCGGATTGTTTTCACGCTCGGCGACGCACCGTTCTTTGCGGTTTGGTCAAAGCCGAATGCACCGTTTGTATGCCTTGAACCCTGGCACGGAATAAATGACGGATACGATAAAAAATCGGATATTTCGGAAAAGCGCGGAATTGAAAAATTAAATCCGAACGGGGAATTTTCCTTTTCGTGGACTGCCGAATTTTTTGAATAGGAAAATATTGTTTACAATTTATCTGTTGACTGAAATCGCATTGCATTGTAAAATATAGATAGAGTTTAGGAGGTGTATCCGATGAGCGACGAATACGGTAACGATATAGTTTCCGTCGTTGACGAAAACGGCGAGGAGCATGTTTTTGAAGAGCTTGACAGAATAGAGACCGACAAGGGTCGCTATGTGGCTCTTACCCCCGTTTTTGACGATGCGGAAGAGATTATAGAGGACGACGGCGAGCTTATTATTTTAAGAGTTGTCGAAGAGGACGGCGAGACTTATCTCGAGCCCATTGAGGACAGCGTTGAATTTGATGAAGTCGGCAATCTTTTCGAGGAAAGAATTGCGGAGCTTTACGATTTTGACGACGAAGAAGAATAAAATTATGCGCACGGCATAAAATATTATTCCTGCCCGATGCGATAAACGGTTCGGTTGATATTAACCCAACACTTTCTAAAAGGGAACCGTTATACCGATGCCGGGAGCAGACCTCCCGTTTTTACGGACGCTGGGAGCATACAAAGGCGAAGGCGAGGTACCCACCTGCTTTTATTTGCAGGTTATTATTCACCGACTGCGGTCGGGCGGGACGAAAGAACACTTCATTTGAAGTGTTCTTTTTTGTTTTTTACAGGCTCCCTTGTAAAGGGAGCTGTCTTTTTTTCGCAGAAAAAAATGACTGAGTGATTTTTATAAAAACATATAAAATCAATCTTACAATCCCTCCGAGTTGCCTCACGGCAACCCACCTCCCTTTACACGGGAGGCTTAGTTCTGCAAATTTTCTGTTTGATAAAACCCGTAGGGACAGCCCTTGCGGCTGTCCATCAATCCGCAAAAATTGGTAGCGACAGTGAGCCGTCTGGAGGGCGTTTACAACCGAGCAGGCGAGCTAAGCGAGATTTTTGCGGAAAATGAGGAGTTGTAAAGTAAGTGAGAAATAGCCAACGGCTGTTGCGAACGATACGGAGCAAACGACGACGTCGTGCGAAGCACCCGCAATTTTTCATTATTCATTATTCATTCTTCATTCGCCCGCAAGGGCGCTGCCCCCGCCGCTAGGTTATTGTCTTTTATGTAATTTACGGATAATATGGAACTAAAATTAACGCACGACCCGTAGGGGCGACCTGTGGTCGCCCGACAATTTCAGCAGTAACAAAAAAGCGGGCGAACACAGTTCGCCCCTACGGTATAATATATAATACAATTTGATTATTACGGTCAATTTGTGCGGCACTCCAACCGCAAGAGGGCAATAGGTGGCACGCAGCAGGCGTGACGGAAGGAGCGACCGCAATAAACATCAAATTTTCCCTATCTCTCCCTCAGTCATTTTTCAGAAAAAAATGACGGCTCCCTCGTCAGAGGGAGCCTATATATATGCACGAATTATAATTTATACCGTAGGGACAGCCCTTGCGGCTGTCCGTCAATATGATGTATATGTGATTTTTTGCGGACAGGGGCGAGCCCTGTCCCTACGGCATGATATGAAATATAATTTGATTGTAGCGGTTAATTTGCAATATTCCTTTCGGCGGGAGCAAATTCTCCCGAATTCAGGCACCCTTTTGTCTGCTTACGCAGACATTTTCCCTGTCAGGGGAATCACCCCCGCCCTACATTGTTCGCTATAATTTTTAACCCGTGCGAAGCACCCACAATTTTTCATTATTCATTATTCATTTTTCGTTTGCCCGCAAGGGCGCTGCCCCTGCCCTACCCGATATAGCAATACACAAGAAAAAGCGCTCACACTGATGTGTGAGCGCCGAATATCAGAAATGTAAATTCCTTAGTCTTCGTTCTTTTTCTTCATTGTAACTGCAACTGCCGCTGCGCAAACTGCAACTGCCGCTGCTGTTGAAACATAGAGCTTACCGCCTGTTTTCTTGATGTCAACTGAATTCTTTTTGTTGCTGTCGGACTTACCGTTATCAGCAGATGTTGTTGTTTCTGCAGCCTTCGTTGTTGTATCCTTATCGGTTACTTCAATAGCAAGCTCATCGCCAGCAACCGTAACAGCTGTGTTTGTTCCGTCAATAGCGTCCGTTGCGGAAGCTGTGAAAACGCCGTCCTTCTTGAGAACCTTAAACTTAGCTGTGAAAACTACACCTTCATCCTTAGCTTCTGTAGCAACGCTTGCAACTGTGAGTTTGCCGTCAACAGTGTCATTGATTACGGAAGTGAAGAGGTCGGTAGCCTGAGCCGAGCCCGCAACATACTGATAGTTAGCAGTGTTGTATTCAAGAACGCCCTTGAAGCCCGAAAGACCGCTGCTTACTTTGAAAGAAACCGTGATTTCGTCGCCTACTGCTGCGGTGGTTGCCGATGACTCAAGGTCAACCTTGTATGTGTCTGCCGCAAATGCGGGGACACAGGCAACAGCAATAAGAAGAAGTGCTACGAGAACTGAAAGAACTTTTTTCATATCTTTTTACCGCCTTTTAATAATTTTCGCTTTAACGCGAGTCGATATTATGATAGAAAAGCGCATAAAGCCTTTACTATATGACTAATGATACTATAATTCAGTTGAATTGTCAACAGAATTTTATTTATCTTTGTCAATATTTTCGTTTGTTTCGGTCAAATTTTCGGGTTCGTCCTGCTGTTTTTTCTTTTTGATGACGAGGGCGATGATTATTGCCGCCGCAAGAACGAGAAGAGTTGCCGCAACAGCTATGATAATTGCCGCAGTATGGTTCTTTTCGGTCTGTTCCGAAGCTGAATCCGCTGTTGTGGGCTCTGTGGGCATTATGTCCGCAGGCAGAGTCTCGTCGGGTGCCGGAGCGACTGCCGTTCCTGTTATTCCCTCGATTTTCTTTGTTGTAGTTGCCTTACTGTTACCGCCGGAAGCGGGCTTTGTAACATTAGCCGCCGCAGTCGTCTGAGGCTGCGGAGCGATTGTCTCCTCGGTTATGGAGCCCGTGCTCTCGGCTATTGTAAGTACCGTACCCGTAACGGTTGAGGTTATGTCGTTATTGTTGCCGTCGATGGCTTCCGTTACTTTAAGAGTCATTTTTCCGCCTGTTTTGAGCACCTTGAACTTAGCGGAATACACGGTACAGGCAGGCTGTTCAGTCATCGCGACCGCCGCTGCCGTAAGCTTCCCGGCTGTTTTGTCATTTACCGAAACCATAAAGTTTGAGCCCTCGCTTATACTGTCGCTGACAAGCGAAAAATACGAGGTGTCGTATTCAAGCACAAGCTTTGCTCCGGAAAGACCGCTTCCGACATTTACGCTTATCGTAACGGTGTCGCCCTTATTTGCCGTTGACGGAGCTGCCACGAGCGAGGTGGACGCCGCAAACGGGGTGAGGCATAAAAGCGACACAAGCATGGTTATTATCAGCATTACGGATATAGTTTTCTTCATAGATTAAACCGCCTTTTATGTTTATCTTCAATATAATACAATGTTTTAGCGTTTCGGTCAATATCCGACCCGAATTTTTATGTAAAGCAAATTCGCTTTACACTTGAATTTCCCTGTTTGGGGTCACATACAGCGTGTTATAAACATGATATATGACCTTGCCGGGCTTTGCGTTGTTGGGTTTCTTGACATTTTTTATCAAGGTGTAGTCAACGGGCACCTTGTCTGCATCGCCCGCAGAGCTGAACCGTGCGGCTATCCTTGCCGCCTCCTCGATTGCGGTGTCGGTAATTTCCCTGTTGTCCGAAACAATCACAGTGTGCGAACCCGCAAAGTTTTGGGTGTGCAGCCACATATCGTAGTTCTTTGCCGTTTTGAAGGTCAGCTTGTCGTTTTGGACATTGTTCCTGCCGACAAGTACACGGAAGCCGTCCGAGGTTGTAAACTCATACGGAGGTAGCGTTTTCGGCAGCTTTATTTTATCCTTACTTTTGTGGCGAATGTAGCCGCCCGAAATCAACTCCTGCCTAATCTCGGCAATTTCCGCTTCGCTGTCTGCCCTCGAAAGCTCGTCGAGCACGGAGTCAATATACAAAAGCTCCTGCTCGCCGCTCTCGATTAAATCGGCAAGCATTTTTTCGGCTGTAACCGCCTTTTTGTATTCCTTATAATACTTCTGCGAATTCTGCACGGGAGAAAGTGCGGGATTTACATTTATCCTAACAACATTGTTGTTATCGTAATAATTCTCCACATCGTAAAACGCCGAGCCCTTTTCAAGCCTGTAAAGATTGGAATTTATAAGCTCCGCATAAATACGCAGAGTTTCCTTGTCGTCGCACTTTTCAAGCTGCATTTTCTGAAGATTGACCTTTTTGGCAACCCTCTGCGAGGCATTGTTCAAAAGCTTGAGCATATCGCCCGCACGGCGCTTGATTCGATAAGTTCTGTCCTTTTCAAAGCAGAACTCGTCAAGCAACTCGGAAAACGAAGGATATTTCTTCACGGGATAATTTTCGCCGTACTGCGTGATATTCATAAACGAAAAATCAACGGGATTGCCCTCGGGGTCAAACACAACCTGCGGAGAGGGCTTGTTTTGGGAAATTATATCCTGAATTTCAACGATTTTATCATACAAGACGCTCTCGTCTATAACCGTCATATCCTCAACAGCCTTGTCCGAGCAGGCAAAGGCGATTTCACGGCAAACGACGGGAGAAACGCCGAGCACGCTTGAAAGAATTGCCGAGGAGAGCTTTTGATTTTTCTTTTCACAGACCGCCTTTACTATCTCCCCTGCCGAGCACTGCGAGATGTCAAGCTTGTTTTGGCTCGGCGGCAAAAGATATGTGCCGCCCGGGAGAACCTCACGGTAAGTCGATTTGGTTTCGTCTACCCTTTTGACGGCGTCAACGACCTTGCCGTTTTCGTTTACAAGCACTATATTGCTGCGCTGTGCCATAATTTCGATAAACACCTTGAGCTTGACCTTATCGCCTATCTCGTTCATGGCGTCAAAGCACAATTCAAGCACCCTGTCGAGCGACACCTGATTTATCTGCGTGAGCGTTGCTCCGACAAGGCGTTTTCTCAAAAGCATACAGAGCATAGGCGGCTTTTGCGGATTTTCAAGCGACTGCGAGGTAATGTGTATCCTCGGCGAGATTGCCTGTGCCGACATATACAGTCTGTAAGCTCCGCTTCGGGTTCTCATCAAGAACACAAGCTCGCATTTTGACGGCTGATAAACCTTTTCCACCTTTGCTCCGAGCAAATATTCGCTTATTTCGTTTTTTATAAATCTTAATGTTATTCCGTCAAGTGCCATATTTTCCTCAGATATAAGTTATCGGTGTTTTCTGTTCAAACACCGTGAATTTTACATTTTCAAATTTCTTTTGAAGCCTGTCGCAAAGCGGCTTTACGGAAATTGCTTCGGTTTCAAAATGTCCTGCGGCTATAAGACCTATGCCGAGGGTTACTGCGTCAAGAAAGTCGTGATGACCCGCGTCGCCCGTAACAAGCAAATCGCATCCCGTTTCCTTGGCTTCGCAGAGGTAATCGCTGCCCGCACCGCCGCAAAAAGCAACCTTTGATACGGCTTTATCGGTAAGGCAGGCTCTGACATTTGCCGAAAGCGTCTTTTTGATAAATTCCGCAAATTCGCCGACCGTGGTTTTTTCGACCTCGCCCAGAGTGAATATGCCCGAGGGAGATTTGGTTGTGTTTTTCGCCGAAAGAGTCTTTGCCAAAATGTCGCTGACGCCGCCCGAAGCCACATCGTACGAAGTGTGAGCGCATATAACGGAAAGTCCGTTATTGACTGCGGTGTAGACCTCACTGCCGTACTTTGCCTGCTTTATTGCGCCGAAAATTATCGGGTGGTGCGTAATAACAAGCTCACAGCCCATATCTTTTGCGGCTTCAAGCACCTCGTTTGTGCAGTCAAGAGCCATCAGCACCTTTGTAATCTCTTTGTTTTCGTCGCCTATGAGAAAACCGCTGTTGTCCCACTCCTCCTGTGCGGAGAACGGGGCAAAGCTGTCAATGTATTCATATATTTCCTTTGCCTTGGGCATTTTCGATACTCCTTATCAGTTCAAGAGTTTTTTCGTCCTTTGTGCCGTTGTATTTGTTGTAAAGGCTCTTCAATACCTTTTCTACAAACCTTTTGTCGGTTTCTCCGTCCGATTTCGGCAGATTTCCGACATAGTATTCATACGGCTCGTGCTCCGATTTTTCGCCCGTATATCTTGCGGAAACGATAAGATAAACATGCCTGTCCTCACAAACGGTTTTTTCCGTCTCTATCGAAAAGCCGTTATCAAAGAGCGCATGCCGTACATCTTCAAAATGCGTCATGGGCTGTAAAATAAGATGGATGTTACCGTCCCTCAGCCAATCGGTTGCGTTTATCATATCCGCAATCATAATTCCGCCCATACCGCAAACGGCTATCTCCTGCGCCTCGCAGGGCTTTATGTTTTCAAAGCCTGCGGAAAGGCGCAATTCGATTTTTCCGTCCATTCCGTATTCTTCAAGCGTCTTTTGAGCATTCTTGAGAGGATTCGGATTTATGTCGGAGGCAATCGCCCTGTTTGAAATTCCTGTTTCGACTATATACGCCGGAAGATACGCATGGTCAGTTCCCACATCAAGGAAACAGTCGCATTTATTTACCGTATCCGCCACGGCGGCAAGTCTCGGTGTCAATTTAATCATAATCAAAAAAATACGGGGTTGGCAGAGTTAAACACTCAACCGACCCCGCCGCTTTCTTTATTTGCTTGCAAGAAAATCGTTGATTTTTTTAACAAGCTCGTCCGCATCAACTCCGTGAACGGCACAAGCCTCCTCAACGGTCTCGCCTCTTGAAGCGGGGCATCCGAGGCAATGCATTCCCATCTCAAGGAAGAAAGGAACGGTTTCTCTTTCAGCGTCAAGGATGTCGCCGATTGTCATATCCTTTGTTATTGAAGTCATTGTTTTCTACCTCCGTTGACTTTATATATTTATTTGTTGCCCGAATCCGCTGATTTATCAACGGTTCCGGGTAATATATTGGTTTCGTTGATGATGTAATTCGGTCTGTTCTTAACCTCAAGATAAATCCTTGAAATGTACTCGCCGACTACGCCCATTGAGATTAAAATAAGCCCGCCGATTATTAAAATCGAACAAACAAGCGACGGGTAGCCTTTTACATCGGGTCCGAAGCAAAGGGTTTTTACTATCGTATAAAGCGCATATATAAAGCCCGCCATACTCGTTGCAATTCCGCAGAAAAGCGAAATTTTCATCGGAGCGGTGGAGAAGCCGATTATGCCGTCAACAGCGTACGCAAACAGCTTCCAGAACGACCACTTGGTCTTGCCTGCCGCACGCTCGCGGTTTTCGTGCTCAAACCACTTTGTCTTAAAGCCCACCCAGCTGAATATGCCCTTTGAAAAGCGATTGTATTCAGGCATTGAGAGTATTGCGTTTACAACCTTTCGGGTCATAATGCGGTAATCCTGTGCGCCCTCCTCGATGTTGGCGTCCGAAATGCGATTGATAAGCTTGTAAAAGCTCCTCGAAAATGCGCTTTTTAGCTTTGCCTCGCCCTTTCGGTCGGTGCGCCTTGCGGCGGCTATGTCAAAGCCTTCTTCAGTAACGCTTTTGACCATATCGGGGATAAGCTCGGGAGAATGCTGCAAGTCTGCGTCGATAATCCCCACCAAATCGGCGGAGGACATTTTAAGCCCCGCAAGCATTGCCGCCTCCTTGCCGAAATTCCTTGAAAATGAAATGTATTTTACATTTCCGTCCTTTCGGGCAAGTTTTTTTATAATCTCAGCCGTGCCGTCCCGACTTCCGTCATCTACAAAAATGAAAGAGGCATCTATTCCGTTAAGTCCTTTTAATATCGGAGAGACGGTGGTATAAAACACATCAAGAACCGCTTCTTCGTTATAGCACGGAACTATAAGCTCAAGTGTTTTCATACATTCTCTCCTTTCCGAAACGCATCTTATCATTTAATTATACAATCAAACCTCGTCAAACGCAAGTGCTTTGTTGCGCACCTCGAAGCCCTTTACCGAGGTTGAAAGCTTGATGTCGGCTTTCGGGATTATCATATTTCCGACGCGCTCATCGTAATGCGAGGCGTCGAGCACTCCGTCGATATAGACCTTGAGCATTGCGTTCTTTTCCCTGACAAGGGTAATTTTTCTGTCACCCGTGTTGCAAATGTCGGTGTTGCCGACGCATTTTAACGAACAGCAGTTGAAGCGGACATTGCCGTTTATGAGCGAAACCGCAAGCGAATTTCCCTGTGAGAACAAAAGTGTTTCCTTGGTTGCTGTATTCACGGTCATTGTAAGGGTAAAGTCGTCCTCAATTTCACAGGGTGCTTCTCTGTCGGAATACAAAATTCCGTCCTTGTAGCAGACAAGAGCTTTCTTTGAATTGAGGCGATTACCGTAGAGGTCGCGCACGCTGTATTCAACGGTGTATTTTGAGCCTGCCTGTGCGTTCTCAAAGGTCAAAAGCACCTCGCTGTAATCGGCAAGCAACTCAGCCTTTACAGGCTTGCCCATATAGGTAAAGCTGTTTTCATCAATGGCAATGTGCCTGTCAAAGGAGAATACCGCCGTGCTTTCGGTTTCAAACTTGGCACGCTTTAACACGGGAGCGGTAGTTTTTTCGCCGCCGAACTTGTATATTACAATCTCATGCGCCGCAAGCTCTGCGTCAAGGGTATCGCCGAACGAATACTTCCTTTCGCACCTTTCGGTTTCATAGGGAATGATGTTTATGCGTGTAAGATTTTTTACATTTTCGTTTACGCCTATTTCCTTTTCGAGCTTTACGGAAATTTTCTGCGGTTTATCGGACGGATTGCGAAGCGAAATAATACCCTCGTTTCCGTTCCACGCACTGTAGCCGTAAATCTTTCCCGAGTCGGCTCTTTCGCCGATAAGCTTTGAATTTCTTAGTGTTTCAAAGTTCTCACGGACAAACTTCAGCACATCCGCATTGATTCGCCACATACTGTCATTGAAAAGGTCAAAGCTGTAATAAAGTTCCCAGAACGCAGTACCCCTTGAAGAAATCATATACATATATTTACGGTACTCGTCGTCGGTCATTTTCACCTTTGCGGTGTGACCGTATATGGGCTCGTGATTGTACATATTGGAGTTCGGGAACTGATACTGCCTGATTTTATGAAAATCGTAATAAAGGGCATCCCTGTATGTGAGCATACGGTCATAGTCCTTACCGTTTAAGCTCTCGCCGCTCAACGATTTGTCGGTAAAGCCGATGTCACCGCTGTTCTGCATCCAAACACTGTTGACATAGCGCAGGAACCACGGGCTCGGAACCGCATAGCAGGTAAGGTTTATCCAAAGCTCCTTGCCTTGCTCCGCCCTGAATTTACGCATATCACGGAAAATGGAAATCCACTTTTCCCATGCATCGGTCATAACATACATATCCTTATAGCCGCCCGTCGGGTGTCCGTGCCTTTTGCTTCGGCACGGCTTGAGCATAAAGCCGTCAAGCTTCCAATAGTCTATGTCGAAACGGTTCATATAATCAAGGAAAAGCAATTCAACATTGCGGACATATTTTTCATCCGCAATACAGATATCGTATGATCTCCTGTTGTATCCGCCCTTGCCGTGCTTTTGCATACGCTTTGCAAACGGTCTGTTATAGTTGTAGCCGCCCCTCGGTCCGAGCCAAAGCCCGAAATGCGAGGAAAAATTATTCGCAAGGCGTGAGGAACTGTAAAGCTCGTGCGGAAATTTCTTGTTAAAGCACCAGAAGTCGCTTTCGTAATCGGTCCAGCCGTCGTCGACAACATAGGCGTCAAGCGGCTTTACAAAATTCTGCGTCAAGCCCTTTTCAATCTGATAAAAAGAGCCCGTGATGTTTTCCTCCGTGATGTTGAGCATATGGTCGTACCATGAATTGTACTGGGTGCGAAGATATGTTTTCTGCGAAACGGTCTTGATATATTCGAGAAAATCAGCCCTTATAACATCAAACGACATTGTCTGCGCACTGCCGAAAACAGATTTATGGAACGAGTGTTCTTTTTTTCCGTCAAGGATTTCGGCAAGGCTTTTTCCGCTGTAATAGCGAAGCCGCAGAGTGTTTTCGACTATATTATTATCATTCATAGGAAATTCCGAGCCTGTGAACATACCGTTGATATAAACGGGTTGACCGAGCGAAGCATGGAAGCCGTCAATGAACGCCTTGTCCATCTCGGGATGAGTCCATTTCTGCACAATTCCGTCCGAAAGTCTTAAAAATTCGCTGTCAACGGTATCTATACGCAGATTGAGATCGCCCGAAGCCGAAAAGCAAAGCTGTTTTTTCATAAAGAAATCATCGTTTCCAAGCTTATATACCAAGCGGAAGTTTATTGTTGTATTTCGGTAAATCGCAGGCTTGAAAACAAACTCCAGAATTGAGGAGTCCTCTTTTTCATACGAGTTTACCTTGTCGAGGGTGAGCATTGACGCCTTTAGTTCAAATTTACCGAATCTTTTTAAGAAGATTACCGCAAATTCCTCGCTTCCGCTTCCAGAAACAAACGGCGCTGACTCCTTGAGTCTTTTGTTTGTAATTATCCCCGGCAAAAGTCTGCCGTTTTCAACAGAAAAACTTCTCTCGATATATTCATTTCCGATAACTGCGTTTTTGCCGTCGTTTTTAATGTAAGTCATAGGTTAATCTTCCGCCTTAAAAAATTTTTTATCGATTATCTTTGCCGTATTCTCAACGAGCTCCGAACACGGACGCTTTTTGTAATAGTGCTCCGTCCGTGCCTCGGGAGTTGCCGTTTCCTTAGCCTGCGCTTCTTTTGTGAGTCCCAAAAGTTCACGGCAGATTATAGACGGGTTGTCCTTTCTGAATTCGTCGGCAATTTCCCGAACCTTTTCATAAGTTTCGGCTTTCTTTTGCGAGTCCTTGCCGTCGGCAGTGCCGTATAACATGCCCGCAACAAGTGCCGCACCGGTTATTGTGCCGCACACCTCTCGCATTCTTCCGACACCTCCTCCGAGACCTGCGGAAACCTTCAATGCAGTCTCCTCGTCCATACCGAACTCATCGCAGAAAGCGCAGAATACCGCCTGTGAACAATTATATCCCTGTTTGAAGAGCTCAAGCGCCCTATTGGAATGTTTTGACATAGTATCGCCTCCGAAGTTTCACTGTCTTATATGATAACACACTTATGAAATTATATCAAACAAAACAGCAGAAAAAATCCCTGTTCTTCCGAAAAGAAAGAACAGGGATTTGAAATTCGGTAAGTTGAAATTACTTAAGAGTAACTTTAGCGCCGACTTCTTCGAGCTTAGCCTTTGCAGCTTCAGCATCGTCCTTGGAAGCAGCTTCCTTGATTACCTTGGGAGCGCCGTCAACCATAGCCTTAGCTTCAGCAAGACCGAGGCCTGTGATTTCACGAACTGCCTTGATAACCTTAATCTTCTCTGCGCCTACTTCTGTAAGCTCAATGTCGAATTCTGTCTTCTCCTCAGCTGCTGCTGCGCCGTCGCCTGCTGCGGGAGCTGCAACTGCTACTGCTGCTGCGGCAGATACGCCGAATTCGTCCTCAACTGCGTGTACGAGCTCTGAAAGCTCAAGAACTGTAAGAGCTTTGATTTCTTCAATCATAGCTGCAATTTTCTCTGATGCCATTTTATTTTCCTCCAATAATAATGAAATGATTTTTAAGTTGTACAGCAAAAATTATTCTGCTGCGGGAGCCTCCTCAGCGGGAGCTTCGCCGCTCTTGTCAACAACCGCCTGAATAGCGCGTGCAAAAGCTGCGATAGGTGCGTTGAACGCACTGCAAACTGTAGCGAGCAATACTTCTCTTGACGGAAGCTTTGCAAGGCTTGAAATCTTTTCAAGAGAAATTACCTCATTGTCGAGGAAACCGCCCTTAATGTTGAAATTCTCATTCTTGTCAGCGAATTTCTGAAGAATTCTTGCTGCTGCAACATAATCGTCATCAGATGTAGCGACAGCTGTTGTTCCCTCAAGAACGCCGTCGAGCTCTGCAAGATCAGTGCCGTCAATAGCAAGATGGATAAGTGTATTCTTTGTTACGGTGTACTTAACGCCGGCTTCACGGAGTTCCTTACGGAGAACCGTATCATCGGCAACGGAGATACCCTTGTAATCAACGATTACACCTGCGCAGGCATTGTCAAATCTTGTTTTAAGGTCTGCAACCTGCTGCTTTTTGATTTCTAAAACTTTCTCACTTGGCAAACGAATTCACCTCCTATAAAAATGTTACGCTTGCTTTATGAGATTAAAAAACCTCTCCGCAAAAGACAGAGAGGTTCAAAACTTCAATAATAAGTTCCATTCCCTCGGTAGGCAGTCAAAAACTTTACGCATAAATGCACCTACTGTCTTCGGCAAGCGGATATTATATTAACATACCCTTTCGGGTTTGTCAAGCACTGTAATTAAACAGAATACTTGTTTGAGTTAATCTTTACACCGGGGCCCATTGTTGTTGCAACAACACAGGACTTGATGTACTGACCCTTGAGAGCCGCGGGCTTAGCCTTTACGATAGCGTCCATAAGAGTGTTGAAGTTCTCAGCAAGCTTCTCCGCACCGAATGAAACCTTACCGATGGGGCAGTGGATGATGTTTGTCTTGTCAAGACGGTACTCAATCTTACCTGCTTTTGCTTCGGTAACTGCCTTAGCAACATCGGGTGTTACGGTACCTGCCTTGGGTGAAGGCATCAAGCCGCGGGGACCGAGAACCTTACCGAGACGGCCTACAAGACCCATCATGTCGGGTGATGCGATACATACATCAAAGTCAAGCATACCGCCCTGAATGTCAGCGAGAAGATCCTCAGCACCGACAATGTTAGCGCCTGCAGCCTTAGCCGCATCAGCAGCGTCGCCCTTAGCGAAAACCGCTACTCTTACATCCTTACCTGTACCGTTGGGAAGAACAACAGCGCCTCTTACCTGCTGGTCAGCGTGTCTTGAGTCAACGCCGAGACGGATGTGAGCTTCAACAGTTTCATCAAACTTGGCAGTTGCCGACTTGCAAGCCAAATCAAATGCTTCGTCTGTATCGTAGAGCTTTGTTTTTTCAATCAATTTTGCACTCTCGTTATATTTTTTTCCGTGTTTCATAATTTACTTTCCTCCTATTAAGTGGTTAATCGGATTTTTCCTCCCACGAAGGAGCATCAGTCTTCGACAGTGATGCCCATTGAACGAGCCGTACCTGCGATCATGCTCATTGCAGTTTCAACAGTAGCTGCGTTGAGGTCGGGCATTTTCTGCTCTGCGATCTTCTGAAGCTGTTCTTTCGTGATGGTTGCAACCTTTGTCTTATTCGGTACGCCTGAACCGCTCTCGATGCCGCAAGCCTTTTTAAGAAGGACTGCTGCAGGAGGAGTCTTTGTTATGAATGTGAACGAATGGTCTGCATATACAGTGATAACAACGGGGATGATAAGTCCTGCGTCGTTCTTTGTGCGTTCGTTGAATTCCTTTGTGAACGCCATGATGTTAACGCCGTGCTGACCGAGTGCCGGTCCTACGGGCGGTGCCGGTGTTGCCTTGCCGGCAGGGATCTGAAGCTTAATAAAGCCTATTACTTTCTGAGCCATTTTAGCACCTCCAAAAATCGTGGTAGTGGCGGAATAAGTGGCTTCGCTTATCCCTCCCACAGCGCATATGCGCTATAAAAAGCGAACAAGTCGCTTAATACCGTTTTTACTGTTGTTTTTCAACCTGGTCGAGTTCAAGTTCAACCGGCGTTTCTCTGCCGAGCATGGAAATGATAACTCTGACCATATTGTTTTCCGTGTTTACTTCGTCAACTACACCGATAATGCCGTCAAAGGCACCGTCGATAATGGTAACCATATCGCCCTTTGCATAGTTTACTTCTATAACACGCTTTTCAACGCCGAGAGCGGCAATTTCACTGTCCGAAAGCGGAACAGGCTTACCCTCGGGACCGACAAATCCCGTAACACCTCTCGTGTTGCGAATGACATACCAAGTGTCATCTGTCATTTCAAGCTCGCCCGTGTCCTCGTTTTCAAAGACGGCAAGCTTAACAATAACATAGCTGGGGAAAATTTTTCTTTCAATTTCTTTCTTGGTTCCGTCGTCCTTAATCTCGGTAACGAGCTCGGTCGGCACCTGAACGTCAAGAATATAGTCGTGCATTTTGCGGTTCTCGACTACCGTCTCGATGTTTGCTGCAACCTTATTCTCATAGCCTGAATAGGTATGAACAACGTACCACTTGGAGATTTCTGCCATTAGACATCCCCCTTATAAACCTAAGAATCCGGAAATAATCGAACCTGCAACGGCTGTTGTCGTTTCCGTGTCAGCCGACGCATTTTCAGCGGCTTTCACAAGAAGCTTAATAAGCTCCGAAAGACCTGTGTCGATACCCCAGATAACCAAGCCGAGAACAAATACACAGAGTAAAACCACGCCTGTGCTCTTCCAAACGGTTTTGGCGTCCGGCCATACGACCTTTTTGCACTCGCCTCTCAAATCCTTGAAGAACTTTTTAATGCTCTTGCCGATGTTGGCAAAAACATTCTTTTTCTTCTTGGAATTATCGGACTTGTCTTCTTTCTTGGACTTTTTTGCGGGAGCTGCGGCAGAATCTTTTTTAATTTCGTCAGCCATAGTTTTTACCTCCGCTTACTTCGTTTCTCTGTGGAGAGTGTGCTTCTTGCAGAATCTGCAGTACTTGTTCATCTCCAACCTGTCCGGTGTGTTCTTTTTGTTTTTCATTGTGTTGTAGTTGCGCTGTTTGCACTCTGTGCAAGCCAATGTAACCTTTACTCTCATTTTTCGGCACCTCCGTTATTAGCGTTATACGCCTGTTTAGCCTACCTCAAAAAAGCGGGCACAAAAAAATAACCCTCTTTCAGAGGTACAAGTACTATACCATAAACGACAGAGTAAGTCAAGAAAAAATTTTTCAAAAAGTGTTACGCCGTATGTTACGAGCCGTTTTACGGTTTACGGGTGGCGTCCGACGGTATTACGAAAAAGAAATCCGTTTGTCAAATCATATATCAAACAGGTTAGACATTTTCAAAATGTTATGATATTATTGCTTTAGCCCGTATGAAATCGGGTTATCATTAACATATTGAGGAGGATTTTTATGAAATTTGGCACAAAAACACTGTCGGTACTGCTGAGCGTACTGACGGTTGCGGCAAATCTTTTGTGCTTCGGCATAAACTCGTTTGCCGAGAGTTCCGGGGATTTCACATATTCCGTGTGCCCGGACGGTAATGTTAAAATCACGAAATATACGGGAACGGAAGAGCATTTGGAAATTCCGTCTGTAATAGACGAAAAATGCGTAACGGAAATAGGCAAAAAGGCATTCTATGACTGTGATACGCTGGAATCCGTAATTATACCGCAGAGCATAAAGCAAATTGACGCCTACGCATTTGCCGACTGCGACAAATTAAGCTCCGTAACCATCTGCGAAGGTCTTGAAGCAATCGGTGACGCGGCATTTGCCGTCCTGCCTCAGCTTTCTTATATTTCTCTTCCCGATACGCTTCATTCAATCGCCGCTGTGGCGTTTTTCGAATGTCCGTCGCTCACAAGCGTTGAAATTCCTGCGGAAACCGAGGAAATCGGCAATCGTGCCTTCGGCTACGGCTGCGAGGATGATGAAGGGCACATTATGAAATATTCCACGCTCGAAATTGCAAGCGCATACGGCTCTGCAGCTCAGGACTACGCCGCAGAGCACGGCTTTGCCTTCCGCTGCAATTGGTTCCCCGATGTATCATACGGCGAATGGTACTTTGCTGCCATAAAGCACAATTTCAAAAACGGCTACTTCCGAGGATACGGATCAGGCTTTTTCGGAATTGCCGATAACATACAACGGCAAGACTTTGTCGTTGTATTGTCGAAGATAGCAAAAGCCGACCTTACACCGTATTCGGGTCAGAACGGCGGTATGAGCGATGTGCCGGTCGGCGAATACTATTCCGCCGCCGTAGCATGGGCGGTTAACAAAGGAATTGTCAGCGGTTATCAGTACGGAGGCTTCGGCGTGGGCGACCCCATTACGCGCGAACAGGTCTGTACTATACTTTACAATTACATTAAAAATTATGTCGGTGCCGACACTTCGACTTCAAAGTCAACGGACGAACCGCTTGCCTGCTACACTGACAGGGCTTTCGTCAGCTACTGGGCAACGGACGCTGTCACATGGGCTGTCGGTAACGGCATTGTCGGCAACAATTCGTCAACTCTCAACCCCGCAGGCAATGTCAACCGTGCGACAATGGCGCAGATAATCTGTAATATGTCTGCAGGCGGACTTATCTGACAAAAAGCAAAACATTATAAAGCTGCCCGAAGAGAAGCAAGACTCTTCGGGCAATAATTTTCGCTTTATTCAAACAGCGTGTTGAGGTCGTATGGAGTTTTCTGATAAACAAAATAGTTGAGCCAATTCTGGAACAAAAGGCTGCCCACGCCGCGCCATGTGATGGGCGGAGTTTTTTTGGGGTCGTTATCGGGGAAATAGTTATAGGGCATTTTAATTTCCAGACCCTTGTTCAAATCCCTGAAATACTCCTTCGCAAGGGTGTCGCTGTCATACTCCGAATGACCCGTGCAGAAGAAATTTCTGCAAGCCATATCGGAAATCAGATGCACGCCCGCCTCGTCGGAATAGGACAAAATCTGCAAATCCCTGACCTCGGCAATGTCCTCCCTGCGCGTCTCGGTGTGCCTTGAATGCGGCACATAGTAAATATCTGAAAAGCCTCGCAACAACGGGTGATACAGGTCAAGCGGTCTGTGCTTGAACACGCCGAAGAGCTTTTCGTCAAGCATATGCTTCGGGATGCCGTACTTATAATACAAAGCGGCCTGTGCGCCCCAGCATATATTATAAGTTGAATATACATTGGTTTTTGCCCAGTCGAAAATCTCGCAGAGCTCGTCCCAATAGTCAACCTCTTCAAACGGCATCATTTCAACGGGTGCGCCCGTGACTATCATACCGTCGAATTTTCTGTTCTTAACATCGTCAAAGGTCTTGTAAAACTTGAGCATATGCTCCTGCGAAACATTTTTCGCAATATGCGATTTAACCTGCAAAAGCTCAATATCGACCTGAAGCGGAGAATTGCTCAAAAGACGCAAAATCTGCGTTTCGGTCTCGACCTTGGTCGGCATAAGGTTAAGAATGATGATATGAAGCGGACGAATGTCCTGCGTTATTGCTCTGTTTTCGGGCATAACGAAAATGTTTTCAAGCTCCAGACTGTGCCTTGCGGGCAATTGGTTGTCTATTTTAATGGGCATCGGTCCACCTTCTTTCTTTAGAATTTCGGAAAATTATTTTATCACAATCTTTTTAATATATCAACCTTGAAATTACCGTGTTTGAAAGCAAAAATCCGTTTCGTGTGAGTCTTATTCCCTCGGGGTCGGAAACGACAAGTCCGTTTTTTTGCAGAAATTCCGCTTCGCGGCGCATTTTTTCGGGTATCGGAAAGGAAAATCGCTCTTTCGTCCGAGCCTCGGTTATACCCTCTTTAAGCCGGAGACGAAGCATTGCGTACTCGCAGAAATCTCCGCCCGTACCGTCCCCGACATATACGAATTTATCCGTTCGCTTTTCACAGTAAAAACGCTTGCCGTTCATAAACGAATGAGCGGAGGAGCCTATGCCGAGGTATTCCTCGCAGTTCCAATATTTAAGGTTGTGGCGGCTCTCGTACCCCGACTTTGAGAAATTTGAAATTTCATACTGATTATATCCGTGCTTTTCGAGATGTTCGCACATAAACAGGTACATATCGGCAACGGCATCGTCGTCGGGCAGGGAGAGCGAGTTTTGCATTTTATAAAACGGCGTATTTTCCTCAATTTTGAGTATATATCCGCTGATATGCGGCACTTCCTGCGCTATGCAGAAGTCGAGCGTGGATTCAAGGCTTTGACGGGTGCTTTCGGGAATACCGAGCATAACATCAAGCGAAATGTTTTCTATTCCCGCCGCTCTTGCAAACAAAACGGCGTTTTCGACATCTTTTTTGCCCGACAGTCTGCCGAGCTTTTTTCTTTCGTTATCGTTTGCAGACTGTAGCCCGAGCGACACCCTGTTGACGCCGACAGCAGCAATTTTTTTGAAAAATTCAGCCGAAACGGAGTGCGGATTGCACTCGACTGTTACCTCTGCGCCGCTTGAGAGAAAAAAGTTCGATTTTACACATTCAATGATTTTGCAAATGCGCTCAAAGCCTATACAGGACGGGGTTCCTCCGCCTATGTAAAGCGTATCGACTTTACAGCTGAATTGCCTTGATTGCCTCTCGATTTCACGGCACAAATCGGTTACATACCGCTCTTTTTCGTCCTCTTTGCAGCGGAAAGAATAAAAATCGCAGTACGGGCATTTTGAGTCGCAAAACGGAATGTGAATGTAGAGCCCTATTGCCTTTTTCATACCCTTATAAAGTGAACCTCGTGCGAGGTGCTCTCAACATATCTTACGGCGTCGTCGAAACTTAAAAACAGCGTTGCGGTATTGTCGTTCGGGTGGAAACCGAGACGGGGAAGCTTTTTCAAATCTTCGTCAAGATACACCTCGACCGCTCCCGCCGTGTCGTTGATTATGCCGAGCAGGGAAACCGAGCCCTTTTTGACATCAAGATATTTAAGAAGCCTTTCGTCCGAGGCAAAGCTCAGCTTTGATGAGCCGATTTCGTCACGGATAAGCGCCAAATCGGCGTGCTTATCCCCTCTCAATATTACAAGAGCGTGCCTTTTACCCTTGTAATCGCGCAAAAACAGATTTTTGCAGATTTCGTTGTTCTCGTTGAGCTTCAAGGAGTCGAGCTCGTCCATTGTGAAAACGGCAGGGTGCTCCTTTAATTCATAATCAACGGAAAGCTCTTTTAATCTCGCTAAAATATTCTCTCTGTTATTCATCTAATTTCAACACCGCCATAAACGCCTCCTGCGGAACCTCTACGGTACCGAACTGACGCATTCTCTTCTTTCCTTCCTTCTGTTTTTCAAGAAGCTTTTTCTTTCTCGTTATATCGCCGCCGTAGCACTTCGCAAGGACATCCTTGCGCATTGCCTTGACGGTCTCACGGGCGATTACCTTGCCGCCGACAGCTATCTGAATGGGAATTTCAAACATCTGTCTCGGGATATTTTCTTTGAGCTTTTCAGCTATCTTCCTCGCCCTCGCATATGCCTTGTCGGAATGGATGATAAACGAAAGAGCGTCAATCACATCGCCGTTGAGGAGCACATCCAGCTTGACAAGCTGTGATTTTTCATATCCCTTCATCTCATAGTCGAACGAAGCGTAGCCTCTGGTTCTTGATTTGAGGACATCAAAGAAATCATAGATAATTTCATTGAGCGGCAGGATATATTTGAGGTCAACCCTGTCCGCATCAAGATAGGTCATACCCTCGTAGGTGCCGCGCCTGTCCTGACACAAGTCCATAATTGCGCCGACATATTCGGGTGGAGCGTAAATGTGAGCCTCCACGACGGGTTCTTCCGAATAGTCGATAGTCGCAGGGTCGGGATAGTTCGACGGGTTATCGATTTCAACCACGGACTTATCCGTCAAATGAATTTTATATACAACGCTCGGGATTGTGGTCACAAGGTCGAGGTTGTATTCCCTTTCAAGGCGTTCCTGAATGATTTCAAGGTGGAGAAGTCCGAGAAAGCCGCAGCGGAAGCCGAAGCCCAATGCACCCGAGGTCTCGGGTTCAAAGGAGAGTGCGGCGTCGTTCAACTGAAGCTTTTCAAGTGCGTCACGGAGGTTTTCATAGTCCGCTCCGTCGGCAGGATAAACTCCGCAGAACACCATGGGATTGACCTTTCTGTAACCGGGTAACGGCTCTTCGGCGGGTCTTTCGGAGGTTGTTACGGTGTCGCCGACACGCGCGTCCGACACGGTTTTAATCGAAGCCGTGATGTAGCCTACCTCGCCCGAGGAAAGTCCTTTTGTAGGTTCAAGCGAAGTCGCACGCATATAGCCCGTTTCAACAACGGTAAATTCAGCGCCCGTAGCCATCATACGCATGGTGTCGCCCGGCTTTATTTTGCCGTCCATAACCCTGACATAGACAATTACGCCACGGTAGCTGTCATAAACGGAGTCAAAAATCAATGCTCGCAGCGGCTGCGAATCCCTGTCCTCGGGAGGGGGAATGAGGTGTACAATCTCCTCCAAAACCGCTTCGACATTTTCGCCCGTCTTTGCGGAAACCCTAGGAGAGTCAAGGCACGGAATACCGATTACATCCTCTACCTCGTGAGCAACACGCTCGGGGTCGGCAGCAGGCAGATCGATTTTATTTATTATAGGTACGATTTCAAGATTGTGGTCTAGCGCAAGATATGTATTTGCAAGAGTCTGCGCCTCAACGCCCTGCGAGGCGTCAACGATAAGCACAGCACCCTCGCAAGCCGCAAGCGAACGGGAGACCTCATAGTTGAAATCGACATGGCCGGGAGTGTCGATAAGGTTGAGCTCGTATGTCTTGCCGTCCTTTGCCTTGTAATCAAGCTTTACGGCGTGAGCCTTTATTGTGATGCCTCTTTCACGCTCAAGGTCCATATTGTCAAGAAGCTGATCCTCCATATCTCGCTTTGCAACCGAGTCGGTAAGCTCCAGAAGCCTGTCGGCAAGAGTTGATTTACCGTGGTCGATATGAGCGATAATAGAGAAATTTCTGATGTTTTCCTTTTTTGCCATAAACTACCTCTTATATAAATTCACAGTTTTTCTTTATTAAAGCCGTTGCCGAGAATATCATCGGCATCGGTAACTATCATAAATGAATTCGGGTCGATTTTCCCGATAAGCCTTGAAAAATACGGAACCTCGTTTGCCCTGACGGCACAGAAAATTATCTGCTTTTCATTGCCCGTATATGCACCCTGCGCACTAACCGAGGTTACGCCTCTGCCGAGGGAGGAAAGAATTTCCCCTGCCATTTCCCTGCCGTACTCCGTGACAATAAGCACGGTTTTCGAGTGCGAAAATCCCGAGCTTACAAGGTCAACCGCCTGCGTGGAAACAAAGACAGTCACAAGCGCATAGAGTATCGCCTCAACGCTTTTATATGCAAAAAACGACAGCAAAACTATCGCAAGGTCAATTATGAAAATAAGCCTGCCCATTGACAGATGCGGATAGCGAAGCCGCAAGAGCTTTGCGATTATATCCGTTCCGCCCGTGGTAGCCCCGTGCAGGAAGATAAGCCCGAGCCCCGCTCCGAGCAAAACTCCGCCGAAAACGGCGCTTAGAAGCCTGTCGCCCGAATAGCCTTTCATAAAGGTAGCAAACAGGTCTATGAAAAACGAGCTTTCAAAGGTTGCTATAACGGTTTTTATAACAAATTTATATCCTAATTTTATAAACGCCGCAACAAAGAACGGCACATTAAGAACGAATACCGACAGACCTATCGGGAAGCCGAAAAGGTAATTTAATACAGTTGCAATACCCGAAAAGCCGCCGACGGTAATGTCGTTCGGAGCGGTAAAGATGTTTATTGCCGCCGCAAAGAGCATACTGCCGAGAGTCCACCAGAATAAGTCCTTTAATGCGTTTTTTATATTATCCCTTGCCGCCGTCCGTTTCAGAATCAAGCACCCCGTCGCCGTTGATTATTTCAAAAAGCTCACGGAGTCTTTCATTTTCTCCCAAAAGGTACAGATAGCCGAAAAGCGTTTCAAGACCCGTGGCGTAATGATAATCGCCTTCGGTCTGATTTTTCGGGGTGTGGTTGGTGTGCGTGTTCCTGCCACGCCTGAACACATCCGATTCGTCCTGCGTCAGAACAGGTAAAATCTTTTTCGCACCGCTTGCCTGAGCGGCGGCGTTTACCTGCTTTATCGAAAGCGTATGTAATACTCCCGCGGGTCGGTTACATTCTCGCACAAGCTTTTCACGCACCATAATGCCATAAACCGCATCGCCGAGAAATGCCATGGCCATCGGGCTGTAATCGGATATGTTGTTTTTGTTTACAGTGTTATTATTGTCCATTTTTCACCTGATATAAAAAATAGGTTGTTTATAGGTTATTTATTTTATACGAAAATTCCTTAGAAGTCCGCCCCATCGCCGGGCAACATATGCGACCGCCGCAATTTAGTCATTCAATGTTCTCCGAAACGATCAAAATCTTTGATTTTGTCAGTGTTTCGTGAGATTATTATATCGTAGGGGCGAACTGTGTTCGCCCGTTTTTAATTTGCTATGAATTGGCTGGCGACCGCAGGTTGCCCCTACGGGTCGTGCGTTAAAACACGATGCCATACCCCGTAGGGGCAAGCCCTTGCGGCTGTCCGTCAATATAGCTTGCATGTGATTATTGCGGACAGGGGCAAGCCCTGTCCCTACGGTAATATTTCAATCCGTGCGAAGCACCCACACCTCTTCATTCTTCACTATTACCTATTACCTCGCCCAAAGGGCGTAAACTCCCTCAGTCAAACGCTTCGCATTGACAGCTCCCTCGGGGATGAATCGGAACTTCTGATATAATTCGATGTGTAACAACGGCGGGAGCAAGCCCCCGCCCTACACGGTTTGATATAAGTTTCAATCCGTGCGAAGCACCCACAATTCTTCATTCTTCATTATTCATTTTTCATTCGCCCGCAAGGGAACGGTGCGACGGCGTATGAAAATACTCCGAACACGCAGCAACGCAGTATTACACAAAGCCCAAAATTAAATTTCGAGTGATTTTTTTGCAGAGCAAGGCGCAAACACGACGCTATGCGAAAATCCACAACTTTGATTTAGTGTGATTTTTGCGTAAGACAAGGCGCAAGTGCGACGGCGTATGAAAATACTCCGAGCACGCGGCAACGCAGTATTACACAAAGCCCAAAATTAAATTTCGAGTGATTTTTTATGCATAACAAGACACTATGCGAAACCCCACTTTGATTTAGTGCGATTTTTGCGTAAGACAAGGCGCAAGTGCGACGGCGTATGAAAATACTCCGAGCACGCGGCAACGCAGTATTACACAAAAATCGCCTAAATCAAGGGATGTAATCGAACTCGAGGTCGTAAATCGATACCGTATCCCCTTCGTGAATACCCTGCTTAATAAGCTCGTCGATTATGCCGCTGGATTGAAGAACATTCTGGAAGTATTGAAGAGAAGAATAGTCGTCGGGGTCGGTTTTGAGAAGAATTTTGTAGAGCCACTCGGCTTCGACAATGTAAACGCCGTCCTCAACGGTAACTTTGAAGCCGCTGTTTTTCTTCTGTGCCATAACCTCAAGCGGTATTTCCTCCGACTCATACTTTTTGACGGGCGGAAGCGTTGCAAGCTTTTTGGCAACGGCGTTGATAAGTTCCTTGGTATTGTGACGGATGGGGGCGCAAATTTCATAGTATTCGTAGCCCTTGCCCTCGATATAATTTCTGAAGGTTTCGAGCTGTTCGTCCGTGGCAAGGTCAATCTTGTTGCCCGCCACAATCTGCGGACATTTCGCAAGCTCGGGATTGAATTTGACAAGCTCATCGTTTATCTTTTCAAAATCCTCTATCGGATCTCTGCCCTCGCTGCCCGCAACATCGACGATATGCACAAGCATACGGCAACGCTCGACATGACGCAGAAATTCATGACCCAAGCCGATGCCGTCTGCCGCGCCCTCGATAAGTCCTGGAATATCGGCAATGACAAAGCTGTTTTCGGGTCCCATTGAAACAACACCGAGCACGGGTATTATTGTCGTGAAGTGATAATCGCCGATAATGGGCTTAGCCTCGCTGACAACGGTGAGGAACGACGACTTGCCGACATTCGGGAAGCCTAAAAGTCCGACATCCGCAATAAGTTTCAATTCAAGGCTTACCTCCCACTCCTCGCCTGGAGCGCCGCTTTTGGCAAAACGGGGAGTCTGCCTTGTGGGGGTGGCAAAGTGGCAGTTTCCCCAGCCGCCGTTACCGCCCTTTGCGGCAATAAACGGCTCGTCCGAGGACATATCCGCCATAACGGCACCGCTCTCAACCTCACGGATTACGGTACCTCTCGGAACTTTTATTATAAGGTCGGGCGCTTTTTTACCGTTGCAACGGCTTCCTCTGCCGTTTTCGCCGTTTTGCGCCTTGTATTTCCTTTTATAACGGAAATCGGCAAGGGTCGAGATATTGTCATCAACCTGAAAGACGATGTTGCCGCCCCTGCCGCCGTCGCCGCCGTCGGGTCCGCCCGACGCGACATATTTTTCCCTGTGGAAAGCGACAGCACCGTCGCCGCCGTTACCTGCCTTTATAAGTATTTTTGCTTTATCGACAAACATATCGGAAATTCCTTTACTTTTTCTTACAGCTTTTTGTTCGGAAAAAGGCGAACAAAAAGTACAAAAATTTTATCAAGATATTATATCAAATATCGGCGCATTTATAAACAGAAAAGGCAAAAAAAGTTATAAAAATTTATAAATTCGGCACAATTTGTGTTTGTGTTAGTTGACAAGCACAATATGTTGTGGTATTATACTTTCAGGACAGGTCATATAATGAAAATAAGATTTTTTTAGATTTTTCAAAAAAATATAAACAAAGTCCATTTATCGGTACTCTGCTATAAAAAAATTCGAACATTTGTGTTGACAAATAAAAAATGCATGCTATAATAAGGGTGTAATCAGCAAGAACGAATGTTCGGCAGTGAACGGAGGAAATTATTATGTTGGCTATTTTCGCAAAAACAGGCATTGAACTGGCGGTTGTTTTACTTCTTATATACGGTTTTATTCACGAAAAGGAGATTATCAAATTTGAACGGTATGTCAAGATGGTAATCGTTGTAAACTATCGCAGATACAAAAAAAGAAAGAAACTCGAACAGATGAGGAAGAACAGAGATTTCCGTGTTGTAAACGGCAGAAAGCCGCATACGGACAACAACCCTCATTCTTTCGATGTCGCATAAGGCGGCGTAAGAAATTATTTTGCTTTTTCTCTTTCCATAATAAATTTTTTCACACACAGGCAGACGGGAACGGTTTTTTACTGTTCCCGTTTGTCTTTTTTCGGTAATTGTGATACAATACTCCCTCGTCAGGAGTGATACCGTTGAATAAAGATAAAAAATCAACCGTCAAGCTTATACTGCGCCTTGCTCTGGCGCTTACCGTCACGGCGGTTGCAATCATAAACTATGACAAGCTTTCAAACATAGACATAAGAAGCATTGTCGCAAACTCGCCGTCGGTCGCACTTGCGGTGCTGAGCGTTCTGAGCATTTACGGCGTTAAGGGAGCGGTGTTTGTAATCCCCGCTTCGCTCGTATATATTTCGGTGGGAATGGCGTTTCCGACAGTTCAGGCGGTAATAATCAACCTTTGCGGAATAGGCATAGAAATAACGGTGTCGTATCTTTTCGGGCTGCTTGTCGGCGGCGAATATGTAAACAATCTTTTGAAAAAGAGCAAGGGCGGAGAAAAAATACTTGCGCTTGAGGACAAGAACAAGTTTGCCTCGATTTTTGTTATAAGATTTTTGCCCGTGTTTCCCATAGACTTTGCAAGCCTGTTTTTCGGCTCGATGAAAATACCGTTTGCAAAATATTTTCTCGCTTCGCTTCTCGGAATTGCGCCGAGGGTAATACTCTTCACGGTGCTCGGCGACGCGGCATACGATTATATACCTATGAAGCTGATTATCGGGCTAATAATCTTCGCCGTGCCGATAAGTGCGATATATCTTATTATAAAGTGGGTAAAGGACAGAAAAAGCCAAGAAAAATAACACTCTCTATTGTAAACGGACAAAAGCAATGTTAGAATATAAAAAATGCTATACGGGGGAATGAAAATGATATACGAAAGCATTAAAAAATTAGTAACTTACGGACTTGAACGCGGTCTTATAGAAGACTGCGACAAAATCTATGCTACCAACAGGATTCTTGAGGCTCTGCGCCTTGACGAGTACGAGGAGCCGGCAGAGAAGTTTGAGAATGTCGAGCTTGAGAGCACGCTCAGGGAGCTTCTCGACTTTGCCGCAGAGAACGGAATAATCGAAAACAGCATAGTTTACCGTGATTTGTTTGACGCAAGGCTTATGGCTTGCCTTATGCCTATGCCGCACGAGGTTATAAAGAAATTCCGTGAGCTCTACGGCGAAAGCCCCGAAAAAGCCACGGACTGGTTCTATAAATTAAGCGGAGATTCGGACTATATAAGAAGGTACAGAATTAAGAAGGATATGCGCTGGTCGGTTCCGAGCGAGTACGGCGATATTGACATTTCAATAAACCTTTCAAAGCCCGAAAAGGACCCGAAAGCCATTGCCGCAGCCAAGCTTCAAAAGCAGAGCGGTTACCCTAAATGCCTGCTGTGTAAGGAGTGCGAGGGCTATGCGGGCAGGGCTAATTTCCCCGCAAGGCAGAACCACAGGATTATCCCCGTAACCATAAACAATACGGCGTGGGGCTTCCAATATTCGCCCTATGTTTACTACAACGAGCACTGCATAGTCTTTAACGGCGAGCACACGCCGATGAAGATTGAAAAGGCTACTTTCATAAAGCTGTTTGACTTTGTAAAGCAGTTCCCGCACTACTTCCTCGGTTCAAACGCAGACCTGCCGATTGTAGGCGGTTCCATCCTCTCTCACGACCATTATCAGGGCGGTCATTACACCTTTGCAATGGCTAAGGCTCCGATTGAAAAGCACTTTACAATAAAGGATTTCAAAGATGTCGAGGCAGGTATTGTAAAATGGCCGCTTTCGGTCATAAGGCTTCGCAGCGAAAACAGCGACAGAATTATTGAGCTTGCGGATATAATTCTCAAAAAGTGGAGAGCTTACACGGACGAAGAAGCGTTTATATTTGCTGAGACAGACGGCGAAAAGCACAACACGATAACGCCTATCGCAAGAAAGGTCGGCAACACCTTTGAGCTTGACCTTGCGTTGCGCAACAATATTACGACCGAGGAATATCCACTCGGCGTTTACCATCCGCACGACAAGTACCACCATATCAAGAAAGAAAACATCGGTCTTATCGAGGTTATGGGTCTTGCGGTGCTTCCGTCGAGGCTTAAAGAGGAGCTTTCCGTTCTCTCGGATTACATTGTAAACGGCAAGGACATACGCTCAAACGAAAAAATTAAAAAGCACGCAGACTGGGTTGACGAATTCAAGCCGAATTACGGCGAAATCACGGCTGAAAATGTTGACGATATACTCAAAGCCGAGGTTGGCAAGGTGTTTGTCGGAGTGCTTGAGGACGCAGGCGTTTACAAGTGTACAGAGGACGGCAGAAAAGCGTTTATGAGATTTATTGAAAGCATATAATTGAAAAACAGCACAATATTAACCCACCGTTGTCAGCGGTGGGTTTTGTTTTGGCAGTCGATTTTGTGCGGAGCTCCAAGCCGAATTTTATATCAAATTTAGTTAGTACTTCCGCCCCATCTTAAAGGGGGCGGAATTTCTTGGATGATTGCATATTTTTACCGACGGTGTAGGGCGGGGGCTTGCTCCCGCCGTTAAATCATAACAAATCAACGGTTACAATTTTATATCATATCGTAAATAACTTGTAAAACAGCACAAGCGGAACGAAGTGACGGCTGCGACAGCTGTAATTTATTCTCCGAAACGGTCAAAATCAAAGATTTTGACCGTTTCGTGAGGTTATTATACCGTAGGGGCGAACTGTGTTCGCCCGTTTTTAATTCACTATGAATTGTCGGGCGACCGCAGGTCGCCCCTACGGGTCGTAGGTTAATTTTAATTCCATATTATCCGTAAATTCTGATAAATCAACTACAACATGGCGGCGGGAGCAAGCCCCCGCCCTACCGATATAACAACGCACAACTCATAGGGACATGGCTCGCCCCTGTCCGCAAGAAATTTCATATAAGTCATATTGACGGACAGCCGCGAGGGCTGTCCCTACGGTATGATATATATTTCAACGCCGTGCGAAGCACCCACACCTCTTCACTCTTACCTCGCCCGCAAGGGCGCTGCCCCCTACGGCGTCAAAAAATTCAAATTAAAGTTGCCGTGATTTCGCATAAAAGAGTGAGTAAAAATTCACTTTTGCGTTTTCTCCGAAAATTTCCGTCAAATTGCATAAATCATACGACAGTGTGTCCGTTTGCTTGTGACAATCTGCTTTTTATTAAAAATGTTGTGTTTTTTTCTTGCAAAATTCGACCCGTTGTTATAAAATATTTGACATATTCGTATCGAATTTTGCAATTTACAGTTTCAAAACTTGCAAATTTGATGTCAGGAGTGTTTTTATGCTTAAAAAAGAGGGCGAAATCAGAATTCCGTCGGGTTGCGCAATTTCCGCTATAACCGACAGAAGCGGTAAATGCTTTTCCGGTAACGATATTATTGAGAGCATTGCCCTTATGCACGACCGTTCAAACGGTCTCGGCGGCGGCTTTGCGGCTTACGGTATTTATCCTGAATACAAGGACCTGTACGCTTTTCATATATTTTATGATAACAACGACGCAAGAATAAGAACCGAGGAATATCTGTTCCGTCATTTTGATGTCGAAACCTTTGAGCAAATTCCCACAAGAAAGGTAAAATCAATAAAGCGTGCTCCTCTTATCTGGAGATACTTCGGTGCCGTTCCGCAGAGCAAGATGAAAAAGAACGACTATGATGAGGACGAGTATACCGCACGCTGCGTTATTAAAATAAACAACAAAATTGACGGCGCTTTTGTCTTTTCCAGCGGTAAAAATATGGGCGCTTTCAAGGCGGTAGGATTTCCCGAGGATGTCGGAGAATACTATATGCTCGACAAATACAAGGCGCACACCTGGACGGCGCACGGAAGATTTCCCACCAACACTCCCGGCTGGTGGGGCGGCGCTCACCCATTTACGCTGCTTGACTGGTCAATCGTTCACAACGGCGAAATATCAAGCTATGACGCCAACCGCAGATACATCGAGCAGTTCCATTATCATTGCAATCTTCAGACAGATACCGAGGTTATCACATATCTTTTCGACTTCCTTGTAAGGCGTCAGGGATTAAAACTGGAGACTGCCGCATGGATTTTAGCGGCTCCCGAATGGGATGTTATCGACAATATGCCTGAGGATAAAAAGAAGATATACACGGCTTTGCGTACGGTTTATTCGAGTGCGCTTATCAACGGTCCTTTTTCAATTATCGTCGGCTCAAAGCACGGCTTGCTCGCACTCAACGACAGGCTGAAGCTTCGTTCGCTCATAACTGCCGAAAAGGGAAACAAGGTATATTTCGCCTCCGAGGAGTCGGCTATCAGAATCATCTGCCCCGAGCCCGAGAAAATTTCCGCGGTTGACGGCGGAATTCCGATTTTCATACCCTTTGCCGAGGAGGATAAGCAATGAATTACACAGTTCCCGAATTTGAAATAGACAGAAATATGAACCGTTGCGTTATGTGCGGCGTGTGCGTTGAACAGTGCTCCTACGGCGTTCATCATTTCTCTCAGGACGGTAAGATACTTATTGCCGATGAGGAAAAATGCGTTGCGTGCCACCGCTGTGCGGTAATGTGCCCTAAAAACGCAATTAAAATAAAAAAATGTGAAACGGCGTATAATTCCCACGCAAACTGGACGCCGCAAATTCAAAAGGAAATTCTCAAACAAGCTCGCACGGGCGGCGTGTTGCTTTCGGGCATGTCGAACAACAAGCCCTATCCTATCTATTGGGATAAAATGCTGCTCAATGCAAGCCAGGTTACAAACCCGTCCATCGACCCTTTGCGTGAGCCGATGGAAATACGCACCTTTTTAGGAAGCAAGCCCGACAAAATCGAGTTCGACGATAACGGAAATATGAAAACGGTCCTTCCCCCTCAAATTAAACTTGAAACTCCGATTATGTTTTCGGCAATGTCGTTCGGCTCGGTTTCCCTCAATACACAAAAAGCTCTTGCCATGGCGGCAGAAAGGCTCGGTACCGTGTTCAACACGGGAGAGGGCGGTCTGCACCCCGAACTTCGGAAATACTCCGACTGTGCGGCGGTGCAGGTTGCGTCGGGTCGCTTCGGCGTATACAAGGACTATCTTGACAGCTCAAGATTTATCGAAATAAAAATCGGACAGGGCGCAAAGCCCGGTATCGGCGGTCATCTTCCCGGAGAAAAGGTTACCGTGGAGGTAAGCAACGCAAGAATGATTCCCGAGGGCTCGGACGCTATCTCCCCCGCTCCGCATCACGATATATATTCAATTGAGGATTTGCGCCAGCTAATATGGTCACTCAAGGAAGCAACGCAGTACAAAAAGCCGATTGCGGTTAAAATTGCGGCGGTACACAACTGCTCCGCAATAGTTTCCGGCGCGGCAAGAGCGGGTGCGGACATCGTGGTTATCGACGGCTTCAGAGGCGGCACGGGCGCCGCTCCGACAAGGATAAGAGACAATGTGGGTATTCCCGTTGAATTGGCGTTGGCGGCAGTAGACCAAAGGCTGCGTGACGAGCATATAAGGAATTCCGTGTCGATTGTGGCGTCCGGTTCGTTCAGAAACTCGGCAGACATTGTCAAGGCAATCGCTCTTGGTGCAGACGCGGTATATATCGCCACGGCGGCGCTTATAGCAATGGGCTGTCATATGTGCCAGCAATGCCATACAGGCAAGTGCAACTGGGGTATTGCAACTCAACGCCCCGAGCTTGTCAAGAGGCTCGACCCGGACGAGGCATCCGAAAGGGTTGAAAATCTAATAACGGCGTGGAACCACGAAATCAAGGAAATGCTCGGCGGTATGGGCTTGAACTCAATAGATTCGTTGCGCGGAAACCGACTTATGCTCAGGGGAATCGGTCTTACGGAAAAAGAGCTCGAAATTCTCGGTATAAGCCACGCAGGCGAATAAAGCGAAAGCGAGGATAATTAAATGAAAACCGTTATAGCAGGAAAAAGAAGCTTTCGGCAGGTCAACGAGGATGTGCGAAACAGCTTTGACGGCAACACACAGACCGTGCTTTTGGATGTAAACGGACAACGATATTTAGGTTGCGCCATGCCGAACGGACGCAGGCTTGAAATACACGGAACTCCCGGCAATGATATGGGCTCGTTCCTCGACGGCGGGACGATTGAGGTGTTCGGAAACGGTCAAGAGGCTATCGGAAACACGATGAACGCAGGCAGTATCACGGTTCACGGTCATGTCGGAGACACCCTCGGCTACGCTATGCGAAACGGCGAGATTTTTGTCGAAAGCAACGCAGGCTCAAGAGCAGGTATTCATATGAAGGAATTTGAGGAAATGCACCCGACGGTGGTTATCGGCGGAACGGCAGGCGCATTTCTCGGCGAATATATGGCAGGCGGCACACTTATCGTGCTCGGTCTTTACAACACCTTGAACCGTAACAATGTGGGAATACACTGCGCTACGGGTATGCACGGCGGAAAGATTTTCATAAGGGGCGGCGTTCCGAGCGAAAATGTCAGCGAGCACATAACGGCATGCGCTCCCGACAGTGATGACCTTGCGGAAATCGAAAAATTGGTCGGCGAATACTGCAAGCGCTTCGGTGCAGACAAGGACGAGATTATGTCCGTGCCGTTTACGAAGCTCGTTCCCACCACATCAAGACCCTACGCAAACCTTTATACACCGAATTAAAAGCGAAACAATGATGTACAAAAGCCACGGAAAACCGTGGCTTTTATTGTTGTTGATTTATTATTTTTACGGTTAATATGGGATTGAAAATAAAACACCATATCCCATAGGGACAGGGCTTGCCCCTGTCCGAATTTGTTATATATCCCACTGCAGACAGCCGCAAGGGCTGTCCCTACGGTTCACTATAATTTTCAAACTCTATAAAACCGGGCTCCCTCTGACGAGGGAGCTGTCATTTTTCTTCTGAAAAATGACTGAGGGAGAGATACCGAGAATTTGATGTTTATTGCCTCTCTCCTTCCGTCACGCCTGCGGCGTGCCACCTATTGCCCTCTTGCGGTGCCCGATTTTGCTTATGCGGCTTGGAGCGCCGCACAAAATCGACCGCTGCGCCGACAGATGCTCCCTTTATCCGCCACAGGCGGCGGTCGCATATGTTGCCCGTCAGAGGAAGGCTTAGTTCTGCAAACATTTTAATTTGATGTTTATTAGCGGCGGGAGCAATCCCCCGCACAACCCGTAGGGGCGACCTGCGGTCGCCCGTCAATTTTCCACAGACATTAAAATCGGGCGAACACAGTTCGCCCCTACGATATGATATAAATTATAATCCGTGCGAAGCACCCGAAATTTTTCATTCTTCATTATTCATTTTTCACTCGCACGCAAGGGCGCTGCCCCCGCCCTACTGTGTCATCTCCACCGACTTTTGCCGGATTTTCGGACAGCCGCAAGGGCTGTCCCTACGGATTGTGCGTTGTCGTATCGGTAGGGCGGGGACTTGTTCCCGCCGAAAAATCCGCAAAAGTTGATAGCGACAGTGAGCCGTCGGGAGGGCGTTTACAACCGAGCAGGCGAGCCGAGCGTGATTTTTGCGGAAAAGGAGGAGTTGCGTAGCGAGTGAGAGACAGCCAAAGGCTGTTGCGAGCGATACGAAGCAAACGACGACGCCGTGCGCTGCACCCACACTTCTTCACTCTTCACTATTCACTCTTACCTCGCCAGCAAGGGTAAATAAGCGCTCATATTGATTTCTATTTCAAAAACATATATTTCACAACAAGGGCAACGGGTCCGATATAATCCGCCTTATCCTGCAAAGGTGCGACGGAAATGAATTTTTCCGAATACTCCTCGTAATATCCCTTGCAATACGCAATAAATTTTTCAACTGTTTTGTCCGTGAACATATTGCCGAAAAGCATTACGCCGTCGGGGTCAAAAAGCGTTGCGGCGTTGACCACAGCCCTTGCCATTCGGTTTATGCGGCGGTCGATTATTTCCCTGACACTTTTATCAAGACGGATATTCGGGTCGAAAATCATATCAAAGGTGATATTTTCCGCATTGCCGTCCGTCATTTTATAAAGCCTCGGCGTGTTCTCTTTTGAATAACTCTGCCTTATCCTGCCGAGTATCGCACTCTTTGAGACATGGGTTTCAAGGCAGCCTCTGCGACCGCAACGGCACGGCGTTCCGTTCGGATGGACGATATAATGTCCTATCTCCGCCTCGGAATTTCCGTTGCTTGAAAAAACCTCGCCGTCAATAACGATTGCCGAACCGACGCCGGGTCCCCATTTGATAAACAGCTTATTTTTGTCCTCGTTTTCGCCTGCAAAAACGGTCTGCGCGAGTACAAAAGCCTTGATGTTGTTTTCCACCCTAACATTTACTCCGAGAGCGTTTTCGAGCACCGATTTTATATTTACGCCCGAGTGCCAGAGTCCGTATTTCCCGACGGTCTCGCCGTTTTCGTTGACCGAACCGACCGTTCCGACGCCTGCGCCGATTATTTTCTCACGGGAAACGCCCGATTTTTCAATAACTGCATTAACTCTGTCGGAAATTCTCAGCAGAAATTCTTCCGGCGGTATTTCGTGGTCGAATTTAATTTTCTCGCTCAACACCCGTTCGCCGGAAATTTTGAAAACACCGTAGGTGCAGAAATCGGCTTCAAGGCTTATTCCGAGCGCAAAAATGCCGTCGGAATTGAGTGAGAGCAAAATTTTCTTCCTGCCTGCCTTTTGGTTTTCCTCCGCCTCGCCTATTTCGATTATCTGCCCCCATGACAAAAGCTCACGGGTTATTTTTGTTACGGCGGCAGGCGTAAGCCCGAGCCTTTCCGATATGTCCTTGCGTGAGAGCGTTCCCTCACGGTTGAGCAGATACAAAACCGCGGCACGGTTAGCGTTTTTTACATCGTTAAGATTTATTCCCGTCGGTTTCATATTCCGCCCCTTTCTTATTTTATGAACAGCGACGCACCCGAAATCACAAGCAAAACATATGTAATTTTCATAAACAGCTCACGGCTCATTTTCTTGTACAAAAGGTTGCCGACAGCCATTCCGAGAAAAAGCACAACGCTTGCCGCAGCCGCCAAAATCAGCGTATCACGGGTGAAATATCCGTCCCTGACATCCGAAATCAGGATTATTGAATTCAGTACTATCCATATAGCCGAAATCGTGGCTCTGAAGGTCTGCTTGTCCTTGAGTCTTCCCGTAAGATAGCTTACAAGCAGCGGTCCGCCGCAAACGAACATACCGTGAACGACGCCGGAGGAGATAAGCAACAAATACGATACAACCTTGTTTTGCGGCTTCTCCGTCTCGTTTTTCTTAAAAAAGGTCTTATACACTCCCGAAAAGCCGACAAGCATTACTATACCGCCGAGGATTTTATAAAGCAGACCCGCATTTCCCGTAAAGAGGGATTTCAGGAATATACCCGCTATAATTCCGACGGCCATAACGCCCATACATTTGATAAATTCCTTTTTGTCGATATGCTTATATGAAATCGCAACGACATAAATGCCTGCCAAAATTCCGATTAAATTCAATATGGGCTTCGCCGTATCAAAGCCGACAGCAAGCACGCTCGGGGGCATTGCGAGAACCGTTCCCGCAAAGCCCGTTATACCCTGAATTATGTTTGTGAGAAAGACTATAAGTAAAAAAATCGCTTTTCGTAACATATCAGTCCTCAATATTCGCAGATCTCAATGTTGAGCATCTGAGAGAGCGATACAAGCTCATCGTAAATGTCGCCGTAAGCGACTGCGAAGTGCGGTTCAAAACCTGCCTTAACGCTTGATTTTACGATGCTTTCCGCATTGTTTTGAGTTCTCACGACAACCGATGTTCCGTTAAACTGCTTCGGTTTGTCAAGGGATTCGCCTTTACAGACAAAGGCACGGAATTTTCCCTCTGCCGACTTACCTATTCTGAACACCGTTACCTGTTTTGAGGGCTTACAGCCGAACTCCATAGTCGGTCCTATCTTGCGGTTGCAATGAACGCCTATCTCGGCGCCCGTATCCTCCCTCGCAAGCGAGCAAGCCGCAGTGCCGCAATGCCAAAAAGTTATTGAATTTTCCTTTTCGTCAAGCGAAACGGGGTCTCCGAAGAAAACGGGAGATTCCGTAAGCTGCGAACCGATATACATAGAAAGCGCTCCGTAGGTGTCCGCCTCGCACGAAGCCGCAACGCCCAAATCGTTGAGCATGGCAAGCACGGCGCACACGGGGGTTCCGAATGCTGTAAAGAAATCGGGCCAACAGCGTGAGGAGAGCGCGCCGATATTGTTATCCTTTACGAATTGCGCATAAGCCTTATAAAGCCGTGCAAAATCTCTGCGGTTCTTTTCGGGCGTGTTTTCAAGCCCAACAGTACGCTTTTCGGCGTCAAGAAGATACTCGTTTACCTCCTCGTCCGTATAGCTCTTTGCGGTATCTATAAGCTCCCTTGCCTCAACGGATATGAGATTTGAACCGAAGGTTTTTAACATCTCGTTGTCGAGCGCCCTGCCGAAGCCGAAGCCCTGCGGGGTATGACCTACCGATACGATGTTGAGCGAGCGCAGCTGTTTTTTCATCTTTGCCGCACGGATAACAGAATTTATCTGCTTTTTAACGGCGTCCTCGTCGGGTGAGCCGAAAACATACTGCAAGGGCTCGTCCCTGAACTGCTTTATTGTGTTTGCCGCCGAATAAGCTCCCGTGAGGGAATTGAGACGAAGCCTGCCGCCGTCAATTACGGGCTCACGCAGAGTCCAGAGCAGCACGGGACAGTCGAATTTACGCATTATTTCCGCTGTGTAAGCGGAATTTGCAAAGGTTATGTTCTGCAAAATAATCAAATCGGGGGCTTTGCCGTCCAAAAATGCGTTAAGCTTATCTATCGACAAGAGCATTTCGTCGGGAACGTCCACCGAGTCGGAAAGCGACTTTAACAAAGCTGCGGATTTTTCAAACTGTATCTGTGCGCTTTCAAGATGAAATGTCGGCACGCCAATCGGCACATATGCCGCCTTAAATTCTGTCATAATTCCAGCCTCTCAATATTTCAATTCTTTGTTTTCGCCTATCACGCCCGCAATGGCGCCCTGCTTTATAAGCGGCTCACGCTCGGGGTGTGCGAGAACCCACTTGTTTTTCTGCAAAAGGAGCTTTGACTCGCTGTCGGTAACCGTTTTGTTTTCAAGCGGTGTGTTTGTACCCCTCGGCAAAATCACAATGTCCATAAATCCTCGGTCATCCGTCCTGCACGGGGAGAGATGAAGCGTTGTGCCGTACATTTCTATCGCCGTGCCGCAGGGGACGAAGAACACCCTTGCCTGCTCTGTACGGTAGGTGTTGTCCTTTATGTCATAGCTGTGGCCGAGCACAAGCATAAAATCTGTCAAAGCGACATTTATTTCGGGCGATTTATGGTATTCAAACCCGTTATAGGTTGTGTTCCTGCCGTTGCAATAGCCTATCTGTATCTCGCTCTCACCGAAAACCGTGTTTTTTATTTTTTCGGCTGTTTCGGTTTTTTCCATTTCCGCTACGGACGGCACATAGACATTGCCGTTTTCGGGGATTTCGGTGTGCTCACGCATATATTTTTCAAGAAGCGAAAAGTCATAGCCTGTTACCACCCTGCCGTACGGGGCAAAAGTCTCGGAAAATACCGAATAAACCCTTAAATCGTTTACCTTGTTTAATCTTTCTAACATCTTATTACCTTTTTTCTACAATTTTATATGTAGCTCTGAAATCTTCCTTGCCTATTCCCTCATTCATACCCTCGTCGTAAACGGCTTTTGCGTTTTCCATACCGGGCATCGGGAAGCCTGCGCTCTTTGACAGACGCTGACAAATTCCGAGGTCCTTGTGCATATTTTCGAGTGAAAATGCGGTTGTCCAGTTTTCGCTCTTGATGTTCTGTGCCTGACCGTCAAGGTAGAAGTTCTGACCGCCGCCGTAGGAAATTGCGGTTGCGAAATCATCAACCGAAATACCCTCTTTTCTTGCGAGTGCAAGGGTTTCGTTGACGCCGTTCTGAATTTGTGCGACAAGCGTGTTGTGGCATATTTTCATCACAAGCCCCTTGCCGTTTTCGCCCATATGGATTACATTGTTGCCCATATAGGAAAGTATCGGAAGCGCCTTTTCGTAAGATGAATCGCTGCCGCCGACATAAATTCCGAGCGTACCCGAAATTGCTGCAGGCTTGCTCTTTACGACGGGAGCGTCAACAAAATCGGCGCCCGTTTTCTTTACGAATTTTGAAATTTCAACCGAAACATCCGGATCGATGGTGCTCATATCAATGCAGAGCTTGCCGTCTGACAAAAACGGCAGAATTTCCGTATAAACCGCCCTTGAGTGTTCAGACTTCGGAACCATGGTGATTATCACATCCGAATTCTTTGCAACCTCCTTGTTGTCCGCACAGGGTACTGCGCCGACTGCGGCAAGCTTTTCAACCTGCGAACGGTTGAGGTCGGACACAAAAACCTTTCCGTCATGCTTTTTTACAATATTTTCACACATTGACTCGCCCATAATGCCGAGTCCTATAAAGCCTATATTCATAATTATCTCCCGTTCTTTATTAAGGCGGCGTACTCACAGCACACCGCCCCTTATAATTTATTCGGTTACCGTATTATCCCAAGCCGCCTGAAACTTTGCAAGACCGAAGTCGGTATAAGGATGATAGAAGCTGTCCTTGAACACCTGGAGTCCTGCCGTTACAATATCGGCACCGGCAACGGCACAGTCAACTATCTGCTTGCCGTTACGAACCGCGGCGCAGATTATCTCGGTCTTTCCGTAGAAGCCGTAATTCGAGTAAATATCGACTATATCCTGAATGTACTGCGTACAGTCCTCTCCGCTGTTCTCCTTCCAGCCGATAAACGGTGAAACAAAGAGTGAGCCGTTCTTTGCGGCGATAAGAGCCTGTGAGGGGGAGAAAACAAGTGTAAGATTTGTTCTCACGCCCTGCTGCTCGAGGCGTCTTGCGGCTGCAATTCCAGCCTCGGTGCAGGGAATTTTAATTACGAAGTTTTTGCACATCGAAGCGATTTTTGTGCCCATTTCAACCATTTCGTCGGCGTCGTCAAGATGAGGATTTATCTCAACGGAAATCGGGAACTTATCCCAACCCTCAATTCCTTTTTCCTTGACGAAATCGGCAAGCTCGCCGATTACCGTGTAAAACGGCTTGCCCGAATTCATAATATGGTTGGGGTTTGTCGTAACGCCGTCAATTCCGAAGGTATCGTAAGCCTCACGGATTTCATCGATTTTTGCACTGTCCAAAAAGTATTTCATTTCTGTATCTCCTTATTCATTCGGCATTTCTCTCTTGAGCGAGCTGAACCTGTAGCTCTTCAAGTCTGCTCTTTGAGAGCTTATATCCGAATGTCAAAATTATAAACATAATTAAAAGCACTATTGCGGGAATAAGCGTCGTTATATCATAAAGGCGCTCAAGAACCTGCTGATTTTGACCTATGTCAACCTTGCTTACATCGTAGCCGATAAGAGCAAGCAAAGCCGAAGAGCCTGCTCCGGCAGCCGTCTGACCGAGCTTTCTCGTAAATGAGAAGAATGCGTAGCTTGTTCCCTCTTCTCTTCTGCCCGAAAGCAGCTCCTGATAGTCGATAACATCCATAACAAGCGCCCATACCTCAAGCACCAAAAAGGTCTGACCCATACCGCTGAAGAATGTGAGCACAAGGAAAGCGTACGGATTCATTGCAAAAGGTGTGAATTTGAGGAAATACATAAGCAGATTGACAACAGCCGCAAAGCCGAGACCTACCGCGCAGATTTCCTTTTTGCCGTATTTGCGTATAAGCTTACCCATCACAGGCAGGAACATTGCCATGGGAAGATATGTGCAAACGGTTACGAATGAATAAAGTCCGGGCTTACCGTAATAGTTCTTGAAAAGATAGTTATAGTTGGTCTGCGTGTACATCTGGAATGCTATGAGAAGCATTGAAACGCCGCAGAGCGCAAGGAAGGGCTTGTTTTTAAGCAGGAATTTTACGGTATTGAAAACATTGTAGCCCTCCTGTTTCTGCTTGGGCGGAGGCGCAATTCTTTCCTTGGTACACTTAAAGTGAATGTAATATGTTATTGCCGTAAGTATCGCAAGGATAAGCACCGCATAAAACACCTTCATCGGGTCAAGCTTTTTCACCGTGCTGTCGCCGACCGCAACGGTGGTATAAACGAGCATGGGCATCAGTATCTGTGCGGGAAGTCCGCCGATGCCTGCGCCGACCGAACGCCACATTGAAAGCGAGGAACGCTCGATTTCATCATCCGTGATTACAGATGCGAGCGAGCCGTAAGGAATGTTCGTGCCCGTGTACATCATACCGTAGAAAATGTAGGTAACATACGCATATGCAAGGTACTGACCCTCGCTCCATACGATGTTCGTTCCAAAAAAGTTGTTTATGACAAGCGGCAAATCCGTGAACATAAACAGCGCCGAAATTGCAAGCGGAATTGACGCACCGAGAATATACGGGCGGAACCTGCCGTGTTTTGTGGGTTTTCTCGAATCGACAAAGGCGCCCCACATCGGGTCGTTTATTGCGTCCCAAATTCTTGCAATCATAAACAGTACCGCTACCTTAGCCGGTGAGATACCGAGTGTGTCTGTGTAGAACACCTGCAAAAATGAGGATATAAGCGCAAATGTAAGAAGTCCCGCCGTGTCGCCGAGAGCGTATCCTATACGGTCTTTTACGCCTATACCGTGAGTTGAAGATTTTTCAGCCATTACAAAGCCCTCCGTTAAATATTTTTAAGTTTCAGAAATTCATCCTTAAACGGACTGTCTTTTCTGATGAATACGGGAATTTCGCCGAGTTCGGCAGGAACGGTATGCTCGCCGCCCCTGTATTCTCTGCCCGACCAGAGGTGTATCCAGCTGTCCTCGGGCAAATAAACCTTTCTGTTGTGCGCCTTGGGTCTTAAAACGGGACAGACAAGTATATCCCGTCCCAAAAGATACTCATAAGCCTCGGTATAAGCACTTTCCTCGTCATAATAGAAGAAAAGAGGTCTTACAACTCCCACACCCTTTTCGGTGTTGTATTTTACCGCCTGTTTAAGATACGGCTTGAGCTTTTTGTGAATATTACTGTACATAGCTCCGTGCGACAGCACCCGTTCGCTTGCGTCAAACTGGGCGTTGAGGTCGGGATTTAAGCCCTCGTGTCCTCGCAGCACGGGCGAAAAGGCGTTCATCTCACACCAACGCATAAACAACTCCTCGCTGCGCTTGAGATTGAAAAATGTGGTGTATCCGCCTATGTCAGAATGTGAAAGCCCGTATCCGCTGCATGTAAGCGACAGCATTGCGGGAATTACCGACGGCAACCCGAAGTCAATCGAAAAGTCAACATGATTATCGCCGTTCCACATCATTGTTGAATACTTCGGCGTTTCGCTGTAGCCCGCACGGGTGAAGAACATAATCTCGCCGAGCTTGCCTGCCTCCTCGACAGCCTCACGGTTGAGCCTTGCCCACCGAGCTGGCCATGTGTTGTGAACGAGCTGCGCATCTTCGCCGCTGTAAAGAACGGCGTCGGTGGGAAGATACTCGCCAAAGTCAGCCATCCAGCCCGAGAAGCCGAAGTCTATCATATTTTTCTTTATAATGCCCTTGAGCCATTCGCACGCCTCGGGATTGGTCAAATCGACAATCGCCGCGGGGAAAGTGGTAATCGTAACATAATAATCCTTGCCGTCCTTGTCCTTGACGCAATATCCCTTTTCACTTGCGTATTTGTAAAGCGGCTTTTCGACCGCCAAAAAGGTGTTGCAGTAGCCCAGAACCTTTATGCCTTTTCCGTTCAGCTCTTTTATCTTTTCGGGCAGGTCGGGATAGAGCTCCGAGTCGTGCTCCCAATTCCAGAAAAGCTGTTTGCCTACTGCCGTAACGCGCCTACCCTCCCAGTCCTGAATCCACACGCCGTTTACCGCCATATTGTTTGAAAGCGCGGTATCGACCTTTTTCATCATAACATCCGTGCCGCCCTGTATGCCGAGTATCTCGCCGTCATACACCCAATCGGGCAATTCGGGCTGTCTGCCGAGGGTCATCGAAAGCTCCGATAAAACATCTTCAAATGTGTCGCCGAAGCCGAAACAAAAATCGGCAATTTCATCAATTTTAACGGTATGACTGCATTTGTCGGTAAAATCAAATTCACACCGAGCGGTGGCAAAGGTGTGGAAGAAATATTTTCGCGAGCTTAAAAAGGTCGGCTGAGCGTAATAGGTCTCATAATTCGAGAACCGCTGCTTATGCGTTGAATCACGCAAGCCGAAAACTTGCTTTACAAGCTTCTTTGCAACCTGCATTGCGTTTATATGCTCGGCAACCCAACAGTTGACCCTTTTGCCCCTCAAATCAAACTCCGAGAAAATTTCGCCCGTGCCGTAAACATGCTCGTCGGGCAAGGCGGGGATTTTAATGTAAAGCCTGTTATAATCCTGTAAGCCGTCTGTATGAACGAACAGCCTGTCTCCGTCAAGCGAAAGCTCGGCGCCGCATTTTCCGAAACCGACCTTGAGCGTATCACCTTCAACATTAAGACTCTTGACTTCAAGCGCTACGGGCTTCGAGGCAGTCTCCTTTATTTTGAATGTGCCGTGGCTCATTGCGTAGGTGTTTTTGCCGTTACCGACACAAAGAGGCTTATCCCCTTTTGCAAGCGAATAAACGCAAGTGCCGTTTCTGATTATTTTAACCGCATTGTCTTTTAACTGAAAGGTAAGCATAAGACTTCTCCCGACATAATTATTTAACTGCGTTAATCAATTATATTTTACATTTTATCCGCTTCGCTTGTCAACAAACGCCGACAAAAAAACCGTACAAAATTGTACGGCTGTTTTTGTCATAATATACAATGAAAATTTATTTGAGCTTTTCCGAGGCGAGCTTCTCAACACATATTGCACAATTGTATCTTTCCATATATTTGTCAAAGCCCTCAACATCTCTCGGGTCGGGATCGACGCTCACGGACTCCGCATTTGCAAACACCTTGCGGTCAAGATAATCTTCTAAGCTCTCATTCCCCTTTTCGAGCATATAAAGCGCCAGCACCGCCATGCCCCACGGTCCGCCCTCGCCTGCGGTTTTCATAACGGTAACCTTTGTGTTGAGAGCCGCCGCTGTAATTTTCTGCCCCACGCCCTCTGTTTTGTAAAGTCCGCCGTGACCCGAAATATTGTCAATGGTTATGCCCTCTTTTTTAAGGAGAATATCATTACCGTTTTTTAGCGCCGCAAATGCCGAGTACAATTCGTTTCTCATAAAGTCGGCAAGCGTGAGCTTTGAGTCGGGAAGTCTTAAAAGCATGGGTCTGCCCTCCGAAAGTCCCAAAACGGGTTCGCCCGAAAGGCAGTTGTAGGAAACTATGCCGCCGCAGTCGGTTGCGCCTTTGAGCGCTTCAAAATAGAGCAGGTCGTATGCCTTTGATTTTTCGACAGGGTGTCCGTCCAGAGCCGAAAACTCGCAGAACATTTTTACCCAGGCGTCAATGTCGCCCGTGCAGTTGTTGCAGTGTACCATTGCAACGGGCTTTCCCGTCGGCGTTGTAACAATATCGATTTCCCCGTAAACGCCCTTGAGCGGTTTTTCAAGTACGACCATTGAAAAGATGCTCGTGCCCGCTGAAACATTTCCCGTTTTTTCCCTGACGGCATTTGTGGCGGTCATACCCGTGCCTGCGTCACCCTCGGGCGGACAGACGGGAATACCCGCTTTGAGCGTTTTGCTCTCGTCCAAAAATTCCGCTCCGCTCTCGGTGAGCGTCCCTGCGTTTTCTCCTGCCGTGAGCACCCTCGGCAAAATATCGCAAAGTGAAAAATCATATCCGTCCTTTTTTATCAGGGCGTTAAATTTTTTCATCATTCCTTCGTCATAATTATTCGTTTCGGAATCAATGGGGAACATACCGCTCGCCTCGCCTACGCCTGCGACAAATTCTCCCGTAAGTCTCGAATGGATATACACGGCAAGCGTGGAAAGCCTTGCAAGATCTTTAAGGTGCTCCTCGCCGTTTATCATTGCCTGACGAAGATGCGCTATCGACCACCTCTGAGGAATGTTGAAGCCGAAAAGCTCCGTCAGCTCCTCACTCGCACGGGCGGTCGAGGTGTTGCGCCAGGTTCTGAAAGGCGTGAGCAAATCGCCGTCCTTATCGAATGCCATATATCCGTGCATCATTGCGGAAACGCCGATTGAACCGACTGTCGAAAGTTCAATTCCGTACTTTTCTTTTACATCTTTTTTAAGGTCGTTATAGCACTTGTGAAGCCCCGAATGAATGTCGTCGAGCGAGTAAGTCCACACGCCGTTTTCAAGCCTGTTTTCCCATGTATGGCTGCCCGAAGCCACGGGTGCTGCTGTGTCGTCAATGAGCACCGCTTTTATTCTTGTCGAGCCAAGCTCGATACCTAAGCTTGTTTTTCCGAGTAGTATTTTTTCCTTGATTTCCATTTGAGCACCGTCCGAAATTTATTGTTTAAGTCTATTTTAATATAAGTTTACATATTTTTCAACACAAAATGCAAAGTCCGAAAAGCCTTGATAATGCGTGGTTGCGGAGCTTCGCAACCGAAGGTTTCCCCGAAAAATCGCACTTGCAAACCAGAGTTGGTAGCGCAACCGCACTTTTTTTCGTAAGATATAGGCGTACCGAGCGGACGGGAGTCGGGACTCGGACAAAAACAAAAAAATCATCCAAATCAAAAATAAAAAATATCACACACAAAGGAGAACACAACAATGAAAAAGACAAACACAATCCACTTCGGAATTCAGAGAAAAATCGTTTCAAATATGACCGCTGAAAGCTGGGAAACAATCCCTCACGTTACCTATAATTACGAACCCGATGTAACTGCTTTTATGCGTGAATATAAGAAGCTTAATATCGGCAGAAGCAAGGACGACAAGATAACCGTAAACACGCTTATGTTAAAGGTAATCACAGAAGGTCTCAAGGCTGCTCCGATACTCAACTCGCACATCAACTTCAACCGCAAGCTCGTCAGAGGAGAACTGAACACCTTCGAGGACATCAACATTTCAATGCCGATGATACTCCCCAACGGCGAGATGATGACGGTTAATCTTCACAATTTTGAAAACAAAAATCTTGACGAAATGACGGCGGAAATAAAAGATGTTGCACGCCGTGCGGAAAACTCCGACCTCAACGAGGTTATGTTTGATGTATCGCTCGACAACACTCTTACCGCATTGAAGCACGGAAAAATTATGCAGACTCTTTGCAGACTTATCGGCTCAAAGACGGGCAAGCACAAGGTTAAAACTCTCAAGGGCAAAGCCAAGAAAGAGTACGAGGCAATTCCCGTTGAGGACAGACTTACAAAGCACGACATTGAGCAGGGCACAACAACCGTTTCAAATATCGGCTCAACCTACCGTCAGCAGAGAGGCTCAACCTGCCTGCTTGAAATTATCCCGCCACAGGTTACAGCTTTTGCTGTCGGCGCGGTTCAGGATAAACCCGTTGTCGTTACCGACGCTTTCGGCAAAAAGGATGTCGAGGCAAGACAGGTGCTTCCCATCTGCATAGCGTTCGACCACAGAGCGCTCGACTTCGGCGATATAGTACCGTTCCTTGAAAGGCTTGACGATATTTTCGAGAACCCCGCACAGATTCATTCCTGGGTTTCAGACGAAAAGTCGAACATTGACGCACAGAAAATGGATGCTTAATTTTACCTAATCCCTATCTATATAAATACCTTAAAGCACATCGCCGCCCACCCGAAAGAGTGAACGGCGCTGTGCTTTTTATTAACCGATTTGCAGACGAACACAGTTCGCCCTACGATATGATATTCGATGCAATTTTATTGTGTCGGTCGATTTTATGCGACGCTCCAAGCCGCATTAACAAACACAGGCTCCCTCTGACGAGGGAGCGAAACTTCTTGGGAAATTTTATATTTATTGTCGGACAGGGGCAAGCCCTGTCCCTACGGCAATTTGATATTTATTAACGGCGGGAGCAAGCCCCCGCCCTACCGGTATGCAACGCACAACCCGTAGGGGCGACCTGCGGTCGCCCGTCAATTTCAGCAATAAAAAAGCGGGCGAACACAGTTCGCCCCTACGATATAATATAAAATGCAATTTTATTGTTACGGTCAATTTTGTGCTACGCCAACAGATGCTCCCTTTATCCGCCACAGGCGGCGGTCGCATATGTTGCCCGTCAGAGGAAG